>NZ_JAMXXK010000028.1 GCF_024129735.1 Acinetobacter lwoffii
AGGTTGGATGTGGAAGCATAGTGATATGTGAAGCTGACCAATACTAATTGCTCGTGAGGCTTGACTATACAACACCCAAACAGTTGTTGTACGAACTTCGAAAGAAGTGAGGATCGATTGATTCGATATTAAACAAAGTGACTTGATTTAGTTACGCTAAACGAACAAACTACTGCAACTCAGATAAATCTGTTAATGAATTCTATTTGGTAGAAAGCAAGGCATCTCAATAAGACCTAGCAAGTATCCATAAACAGTTGTGCTGGCGACCATAGCAAGAGTGAACCACCTGATCCCTTCCCGAACTCAGAAGTGAAACCTCTTAGCGCTGATGGTAGTGTGGGGTTACCCATGTGAGAGTAAGTCATCGCCAGCTCATTATTCGAAACACCCCCTCCGCTAAGGCAGGGGGTGTTTTTTTTATGCGTGGGATTTAGTGGAAAGCTTAGACACTAATTCTTTATTAAAATAAATTCTATTTATAATTTTTAAAATATATTTATTTACTTTTCTATGCTGAATTTAGACCAGAAACTCTGTATCTTGATGTTAATTTGGACAATAAATCAGTATGGAGAAGATAATGCTGTCGCAATTTAAAATAAAAATTCTACTCAGTTGTTGTGCTTTAGCATTTACTGGCTGTCATGCAGAGAATCCATCTTCTAGAAGTACTCAAGAGACATCTACATCAGCTGCCAAATCGAATGCAGTCTCTTCAAGTGTGCAAAAATATAAAGCTGAACAGGTTGCTCAATTTAATGAGCCGTGGGCGATTACTACTTTAAATGATGGCCGGCTATTGATTACTGAGCGCAAAGGAAAATTGCAGCTCTTTGATCCAAAAACCAAGAAAAAAATTGAAGTTAAAGGTATACCTCAAGTCGCATATGGAGGCCAGGGTGGTTTAGGTGAAGTGGCCTTACATCCAGATTTTGCAAAGAATCGGTGGGTATATCTGAGTTATGCCGAACAAGGCCAAGGCGGATATGGTGCAGTGGTGATCCGTGGCAAACTGGACTTAAATCAAGCCACCCCTCAACTGACACAAATTGAACGAATCTGGACGCAAGTTCCGAAATTTTCAGGCCAGGGACATTATGCCCATCGGATTATATTCGGGTCGGATGGTAAGTTATGGATCAGTTCAGGAGAGCGTCAGCAATTTGATCCTGCACAGGACATGCAATCTAATGCCGGTAAAATTATTCGCCTGAATGATGATGGCTCAATCCCTGCCGATAATCCTTTTAGGACTCAGGGTAAAATTGCCCAGCAGGTCTGGAGTCTCGGACATCGTAATCCTCTAGGCATGGCTTTTGATCCGAAAGGGCAGCTTTGGGTGATCGAAATGGGACCGAAAGGCGGCGATGAACTGAACAAGATTGTCAAAGCTAAAAATTATGGTTATCCGTTAGTGTCTAATGGCAATCATTATGATGGCAAGCCCATTCCTGATCACAGTACCCGACCTGAATTTGAAGCCCCGGCACTGGATTGGACTCCGGTAATTTCTCCTTCAGATTTAATATTTTATACGGCTAATGTCTTCCCGCAATGGAAAAATAAGGCGATTGCGACCGGTCTGTCTTCCAAGGCGATTGTGATTGTGGATACGAACCAGACCCCAGTGAAAGAAGTTCAGCGTCTGGATATGAAAGAGCGGGTTCGCGGGGTTGCTCAGGCACAGGATGGTTCACTGTGGGTGATTCAAGATGGTCCGCAAGCAGCTCTGTTAAAAATGACAGCACCTTAATCCTCTGCTTTTAGGATGCTTATCTAAATATGAAATATTGAATAAGCTGACCATCTGAATAAAAATCTTTTTAAGCTGATGCTGGCATGAAAGAAAAAGGCCTCTACATCCTGTGAAGGCCTTTTCATATTCTGTTAAAGGTATAATGTCTGTTATACCGATCAGCATCCTGCTAGGTGAATTTTTTTATTTTTCTTACAAGACTTCCTGTCTTGGTATGATCTGAATATAGCCTGAAGCGATACAACGCAATAGGGCAGTTTAACTGCATGGATTGTAGGTCAAAGCCGACAGCCGAATTTTAAAAGATAATTTTAAAAATACTGTTTCAAAATGATCATCTGACCAAATCATAAACTGCGGTGATGATTTTGCTGTATGTTAGCGAGAGAAAACTCTTTTGATATGCATCAACTGATTTAAATAAAACGTCGATAAAATAATAAAAAGGAAACTCCTATGCCTACGATTCAAATTGAAGTTCGGCAACAATATCCTCAAGCAGTTGAGGAACAATTGCTCAACAACGTATTTCATTGTGTACAAACCGCCTTTCAGCTGCCTGAATATGATCGTAATATTCGTCTGGTCGTGCATGAAGCGCATCGTTTTCAGTATATGAGCCATTTAGCTAAACCTGAATATTTCACCTTGATCAGTATTGACTGTTTTGCTGGCCGCAGTCTGGAGACCAAGTGCAATTTGTATAAGCAGATGGTCAAAAGTCTCGTGGAAATCGGTATTCCCGCAGATCATATTCTGATTCATCTGAGAGAAAGTGCATTGGAAAATTGGGGGATACGGGGAGGACAAGCAGCCTGTGATGTTGATCTCGGGTTTAAGGTTGATGTCTGATGTATCCCGATTAGTATTCACGTTACATCTAAAGTTTAAAAACAAAAAAGCCTCAACATCCTGTCGAGACTTTTCTGGATTTGCTTCTCAGATCTGACTCCTGTCTAATCTGTCAACGTCCTGTTGATTGGCGCTTTTTATTGTTGTCGTATCGCTTTGCAGACTTCCTGTCTGTCTATGTACTCACTATAGCCTCGCATAAAACGACCGCATAGCGGCTAAACTCTGCGCTGCATGTAGGCTAAAACGTACAGGACTGTCGTCCACATTAAGCACTGACATATTGAATCAGTCTATCTACCACAGCTTTTAAGTTTTTATTATCAAATTCATTGCCTTGGAAGGAATAATCTTTGTTGCGCGCAAAGATGTCCCGGATTTCAATCACGGCATTGGTATCCACCAGTCCAAGTTGAGTGCCGACTTGACGAATCTGGTCAATTGAACGTGAGCCGTTGGTCGCACCATAACCAATATAAGCTGCCGGTTTGCCTTGCCATTCCTTGCCGAGATAATCCAAGGCATTTTTCAGGGCAGGGCTATAGCCATGATTGTATTCAGGCGTGACAAAAATAAAGGCATCGCCAAGCGCAATCTTGTCGGCCCAGTCTTGCTGTTTGGGTTGATCATAAATTCCGGTCAATGGCGGATGAGCCCCAGAAAATAGCGGAAGATCCCATTCTTTTAGATCGACAATTTCAGTTTCTAAAGTGCTAAAGGCATAACTTTTAATTTCCTGCAGTACCCAGTGTGCCACTTTAATCGCGGTACGTCCCTCACGCACACTCCCAACCACAATATAAATTTTCATGTTTCATCCTTTCTTCGGGTCTGGTCATCAAATTAAATTAATCAGATTTCAGGAAGGTGACTAGAGATGATTTGTATCCGGAATATAAAAAAGCTCCCGAAGGAGCTTTTTTAAAATCAGTTAATTAGCTGATGTCTTACATCAGTTTAATGCCTTGCTGACCCGCAGGTGTCACTTTAAAGATTTCCACTTCAAAAGTGATGTTTTTGCCTGCCAATGGATGGTTAAAGTCTACTTCAGTGATGTCATCATTCACCGATCTCACCACACCATACAAGGTGGCTTTGGCCTTGTCTTCAAACTCGATCATGTGACCTTCGATCGGACGTTCTCCGAACTTCACCGTATCAAATTTCTGGATGTTTTCTGGATTCCATGGACCAAAAGCATCTTCTGGCGGCAGGCTCACCGTACGACGGTCACCGGCACGTAAACCAAACAGTGCTTTTTCAAAACCAGGCAGTAAATTGCCATCACCAATCACCAGGCTGACCGGTTCTTCACGGCTACGGGTATTGTCAATTTCCACGCCATTTTCGATTGCGACAGAAAAGTGCAGCTCGACTTTAGAACCGTCTGCAACCCGGGTTTCTTCGTTAGGATGAATAAAATCAGTCATGTTGTGCTTGCGCCCGTTGAATTCGATGTTTTTCTAAGAAAAAGGTATCAATCAGCATCAGAATAGTGCCTACAGTAATGGCACTGTCTGCGATATTGAAAGCAGGAAAGTGGCTGTTCTGGTAATACACATGAATAAAATCGACTACATAGCCGAGGCTGACCCGGTCGATTAAATTACCGATGGCACCACCCAGAATCAGGGCAATCGCCAATGGTAAAATTTTCATGTCTTTTGGCATGCGCATCAGCCAAAACACAAAGATTACAGACACTAAACCTGCCAGTGAAGTAAAGAAATAGCGTTGCCAACCACCGGCATCGGACAGGAAACTAAAGGCAGCGCCATAGTTATGTAGCAGTGTCCAATTTAAAAAGGGCAGCACAGGAACAGGATCTGCATAGTTCAGATTTGTCACTGCAATCCATTTGGTCCATTGATCCAGAATGATCGCCAGAATGGCCAGTCCAACCCACCATAAATTATGTGGATAGAACTGGAATAAGCCCTTTTTGGTGTGGGTATTAGGCATATTTTCTCTCTTCGCCTTGGCCTGTAGGAAGGTTGATGATACAACGACCGCATAGACCAGGATGTGCAGAATGTGTATTTACATCTGGTAATACATGCCAGCAACGTACGCATTTTTCGCCATCAGCTGCTGAAACTTTCACATTCAAGCCTTCAAGATCAGACGCTTCACCTTGTGCAGCATCAAACGCATTGACGATCACTTGCGATGTGATCAGTACGAAACGAAGCTCATCACTTAACTTATC
This sequence comes from Acinetobacter lwoffii, assembly GCF_024129735.1. GTDB lineage: Bacteria > Pseudomonadota > Gammaproteobacteria > Pseudomonadales > Moraxellaceae > Acinetobacter > Acinetobacter lwoffii_H. Next base: position 4,821 of record NZ_JAMXXK010000028.1, read on the forward strand.
TAGCACTGCTTTTAATTCAGCATTTGCCCAAAGTTCAACTTTGGCAGACAAGTTCGAACCGACAGTTTTTGCTGTACGTGCAGTTTCAATGAATTTGTTTACTGCAGATTTCACAGCAATGAGCGTTTGCCATTCAGCTTCAGATATTACATTTGCAGTTGAAGCCACAGGAATGTCATACCATTCAGCCGTGAACACGTATTTCTCTGATTGTTCAGGGATTAACGGCCAAGCTTCTTGTGCAGTGAAGCTTAAGATTGGTGACATCCAACGCACGAATGCCTGTACCAGGTGATACAATGCAGTTTGTGCAGAATGACGTGCTTGCGAATCCGCTTTCGTGGTGTATTGACGGTCTTTGATGATATCTAAGTAGAAACCACCCAAGTCATTGATACAGAAATTAGTCAGGGCAGTCGTTACGATATGGAAGTTCATATCTTCGTATGCTTTCTTAATAGTTTCTTGCACTTCAGAAGCACGTTGCAAGATGTATTGATCCAGCGCGATCAATTGATCAACAGGAAGCGCATCTGTTGATGGTTTGAAACCATTGAGGTTCGCCAATAAGAAACGAAGCGTGTTACGGATACGACGATAACCATCAGAGGCACGGCTAAAGATTTCTTTACCAGCCGTCATTTCATAACGGTAATCTGCAGATGCGATCCAGAAACGTAGGCCATCCGCGCCCATATCTTTAATGATGTCTTGCGGCGTGATCACATTACCGATCGACTTGGACATCTTGCGGCCTTTTTCATCGACCACGAAGCCATGCGTCAACAAGCCTTTGTATGGCGCACGTTCATTGATGGCAATTGAGGTCAATAACGACGACTGGAACCAGCCACGGTGCTGGTCTGAACCTTCAAGGTACAAATCAGCAGGATCAGTCAATTCTTCACGTTCACGCAGTACTGCATAATGCGTTGTACCTGAGTCGAACCAAACGTCTAGCGTGTCACGCACAGCATTGTATTGTTCAGCATCATCACCAATGAACTCACGGGCATCACGGTTGTACCAACCATCAATACCTTCTTGTTCGATCAGCTTAGCCACTTCTTCGATCAGTTCAGGCGTACGTGGGTGCAATTCATTGGTGTCTTTGTGTACGAAGAACGGAATTGGCACGCCCCAAGTACGTTGACGTGAGATACACCAATCCGGACGACCTTCAATCATCGCTTGGATACGGTTTTTACCCCAGTCCGGTACAAAGCTGATCTCGTTTTCAATCGCATTCAAGGCATTTTGACGTAGACCTTTAGCATCCATGCTGATAAACCATTGTGGTGTCGCACGGAAGATAATCGGGGTTTTATGGCGCCAGCAATGCGGGTAGCTATGCTTGATCACTACATGTGCCCAAAGCTTGGTTGCTTCAGTTAATGCTGCAATAATTTTTGGATTGGCTTTGTAGATATGCTCGCCTGGGAAGATAGGCGAAGTTGGTAAATACACACCATTACCACCGACTGGGTTTTCAACTTTGAGGTTGTACTGTAAGCCAACTTTATAGTCGTCCACACCGTGACCCGGTGCAGTATGTACAGCACCTGTACCGCTCGCATCGGTGACATGTTCACCCAAAATCACTGGCACTTGGCGTTCAGCAATTAAAGGATGTCGAAGAACTAAATTCTCAAGTTTTGCACCTGTGAATTCAGCAAGCACTTCAAACGCAGTAAAGCCATAACGCTGAGTCGCAGACTCAACCAATGATTTCGCCAAAATGAAGTTTTGTGATGCTTTGTCTTCACCAATTGCTTTCACCAGTTGGTATTCAAGTTCAGCGTGTAATGCAACCGCTTGGTTGGCAGGCATGGTCCAAGGCGTTGTTGTCCAAATCACGATATCCGTGCGATCAGCAACGTCTACGCCTAAACGTGCAGATAAATCCGCTAAATCAACAACGGTGAAACCGACGTCAATTGCATCTGATTTTTTATCCTCGTATTCAACTTCAGCTTCAGCCAATGATGAACCACAGTCCAGACACCAGTTGACTGGTTTAAGACCTGGCTCGATATGACCTGCTTTTGCGATTGCACCCAGTGAACGTACGATGTCGGCTTCTTGTTTGAAGTTCATCGTGAGGTAAGGATTGTCCCAATCACCGAATACGCCCATACGTACGAAGTCTTTCTTTTGAAGTTCAACTTGGGTGTAGGCATATTCACGGCAGGCTTTACGGAAGGTAGACGCATCTACCTTCACGCCGACTTTGCCGACTTTTTCTTCGACTTTGAGTTCGATTGGTAAACCGTGACAGTCCCAGCCTGGTACATATGGCGCATCAAAACCATCCATGACACGACTTTTGATAATGATGTCTTTGAGTACTTTGTTGACCGCATGACCCAAATGGATTTGACCATTGGCATAAGGAGGGCCGTCATGAAGCACGTATTTTTTCTTGCCAATACGCGATTCACGAATCTGCTGATAAATGTTGTCGGCATACCACTCTTCTAACCATTTCGCTTCACGTACTGCCAAATTTGCTTTCATTGCAAAGTCAGTACCTGGGAGGTTTAGCGTGGCTTTATAGTCCACTGCATTTTCAGGAGTTTGCTTATCGCTCATGCAAGTCGTCTTCCAATCTAATCAGTTATGTCACTGACACGTTTTACAATAAAAATATGGGATATTAAAAGGGAAATGTGGGGTGATTTCGACGAAACTCAAGCAGTTTCTCGACATCATCATCAATTCCGGCTTTTAGCGCTTCAAGCGAAGGATAGTCCTTTTCGCCATGTAAGTAGTTTAAGAACGTCACCCGCATCAACAGGCCATACAGATTAGCAGAAACATCTGGAAAATGTACTTCTAATCGCCACTCTGGATGTGCTTGTTTGATGGCTGGACGTGTGCCGACATGACCGGCCCCAAACAGGGCAGTCGCGTCATAACCCGCAATACCGGTTTGCGTTGCAGAGTCGGCTTTTACTTTGTCTTTTAAGGATTGGGTTTCGCAAATGACTTCCACCCCGTAAATGCCATTCAGACAGGGCTTATGACGGTTGAGCCGTACATTAATGGTGGGGAAATCAATGGTTCGACCAATCTGATCACCATATTGCACCCGCCCGGTAATGCTATAAGGACGACCCAGCAATTGTGCGGCCAGCGCCAAATCACCGGCTTGCAAGGTCTGGCGAATCCGGGTGGAACTGACGCGTTCACCATCTAGAACAATGGTATTTAAATTGGTCACTTCAAAGCCGTAATTGCGCAGGAATTCGCTATTGCCCTGGCGGTTTTTACCAAAGTGAAAATCATCGCCCAAGACCAGATGCCGGGCATTGAGTTTTTCTTTTAAAATATCAGCAAAGGCTTCTGCAGTCAGACTACGAAAAGTATGGTCAAATTTCGCCACCGCGATATAGTCCACACCCAACTCAGTCAGGTATTCAACTTTTTCACGCAAGGATGAAATACGCGGTGGGGCATCATAACCCTGAAAGTATTCAAGTGGTTGCGGTTCGAAAATCATCACCACAGATTTTAAACCCTGTGCTTCAGCCACCTGTTGCAGCTGACGGATCATCGCCTGATGGCCTAAATGCACGCCGTCAAAATTACCGATCGTCACGGCAGTTTTGGGTAATTCAGAATGAGAGGCTAAAGCATTTAGACGGAGCAGCTGCATGGGCAAATCAAGTGCTTAGAAATATCGAGAGGCTATATATTGCCATAATCTCGCGCTTTCGTCTTGCTGTTGTGTTTTTATGCAATATTTTTCTTGAAAATTCATCTTCCTTGGAATTGAGCCGACTGGTTTTTCTACGTACTAAGTTATATCTGAGTATGTCTGATCAGAGCACAGATGCTTTTCATTCAGCCGGTTTTGTTTTCTAATGTCAGGGTTTTTCTTGATATCAGGTGTTTCGAATGTCCGATCTGGCACTCATCATGGCTCTACCCAATGAATCCAAAGGCTTGTTTGAAGCAGAAGGCATTCAGGTGCATTACAGCGGGATTGGTAAAGTCAACGCGGCCTTTAAAGCTTTTGAGGTGATTCAGAACACCGGTTGCAGTACCGTGCTGAATTTGGGAAGCGCTGGGAGTTCGCATTTCAATGCGCATGAACTGGTCGAAGTCACGCAATTTGTACAGCGTGATATGGACGTTTCACCCCTCGGCTTTGAGATCGGCATGACCCCGATGGATCAGCATTTCCCGGGTGCGATTGAGCTGGAGCCTTTCTTTGACCATTTGCCGAAAGGGATTTGTGGAACAGGCGATAGCTTTGAAACCGGTATTTCAAAAGTGGCGTGTAATCTGGTGGATATGGAAGGCTATGCCTTGGCCAAAGTCTGTAAAAAGCTGGGCGTTCGGCTTATTTCAGTGAAATACATTAGTGATGGGGCCAATGAGACTGCACATCTGGATTGGGAAGAAAATCTGTTATTGGGTGCGAAAAAATTATTAGATTTATATCAAATGGTAAAATAAATAGGAAAGTTAAGTTTGCTCGGCGACCATAGCAGCTATGGTCGTGTGCCAATCAGAAGCGCTTGCTTATTTATCCGTGCGTGGAATCACGCCGTATAACATCATGTGTACCGTATGCTGGATAATGCGTTGCTGCATGCTGCGGTTACGCAAGGTTTTACCCGTGACCATTTCCATTTGAGTGGCAAAGTCTGCATAGTTCTGGGTAATCGCCCAAATATTCAGAATCAGTAACTCAGGATCAATATTTGCAGAAATTTTGCCTTGCTCCTGCCAGTTGGAAATCACTTTGGCTTTACGCTTGACCAGTTTTTTTAGCGGACCTTTTAAAATTTCCAGAATATGCGGTGCACCTTGAATCACCTCCAAAGCAAATAAACGGGATGCTTTAGGCTGGGTACGCGACACTTCAATTTTTTGCATCAAATAATTGGTGATCGCTTCTTCAGGTTCAAGTTCAGCTTCAAGGGTTTGTAAAGGCGCCAGCCATTTTTGTAGAACGGTGGTTAACACCTCAACATACAGGGCTTCTTTATTTTCATAATAATAGAAAATATTCGACTTATGCATTTCTGCAATTTGTGCGATTTCATCCAGACTTGCCCCATTAAAACCATATAGGGAAAATACGTCTAGTGCAGCATTTAGCAGCTGATTGCGTTTTTGAGTACTCTTTTTTTGTTCCATTAGCAAATATAAAAAACAATGAAAAAGGGAATCCTCAATTGTACGGCAAATCATCAGATTTGTGCACACAGTCACAGGCTAATTTTTTGAATAATGATGATTTATTCTCTAGATCAATATTTAAAACAGGCTAAATGCATTTACACTAGGAGAAAAATTCAAGTTTCTGAAAATACTTCATTTATTCATTTTTTTTCTTCATCAATGCAAGAGAGGAATAATACTGAAATGAATCTGATAAAAATGTTCTCTTATTGAGATAAATGTATTTTTATAAGAATAAGACCCAAAACCATGCGCGATTTTGGGTTGGAGTGGGTATTCAGGTCGCTAAAACTGCCTGCAAGACCTGCTGTTCTAGTTCTGCAAATGTCACACTTTTTTGCCGGGGACGTGGCAAATTGACCTTAAATTCTTTGGCAATATGGCCTTTGTCCAGCAAGATAATCCGGTCTGCCAATTGCACTGCTTCACTGACATCATGCGTGACCAGAATGGCGGTAAAGCCTTGCTCGGTCCAGAGACGTTCAATCAGGTTCTGCATTTCCAGACGTGTCAGGGCATCCAGGGCGCCGAGCGGTTCATCCAGCAGTAGAATACGCGGCTGATGCGATAATGCCCGCGCCAAGGCGGTACGTTGCCGTTGTCCTCCAGAAAGCTGTGAAGGCCACAGTCCGGCTTTTTCTTTGAGTCCGACCTTTTCCAGCATTTGCGAAGCTTTGGCATGCTGCTCCTTCGGTAAACCGAGTTGAACATTCTGTTCGATGCTACGCCAGGGCAGCAGGCGAGGGTCCTGAAACATCACCCGGATATCATCGGTAGTAATGCCTTCGCGAATATGCCGGGCTGACTTAAACTTGATTTCGCCGTAGCTTTGCTGTTCCAGATCGGCAATCAGGCGCAATAAGGTACTTTTACCACAACCACTGCGACCGACAATTGCCAGAAATTCACCCGGCTGGATATGCAGGTTCAGATCTTCCAGAACTTTGACCGAACCGTAAAACTTATGCAGCTGTTCAATGATAATTTCGGCACCGATCACTGCAGCAGGATTGATATCTGCCGCAGGTTGGTCCAGTGGCACAATCGGGTCATTGGCATGACGCCCTAAACTGAGATCAGTCATCACATGCTCCTCATTTATTCTTTATTTTTGATAGCCGGCATGCCAGCGCAGCAGGAATCGCTCTAAGGCCACGGCCAGAACATCGGCCAGTTTGCCGAGCAGGGCATACAGTAAAATACCTACCAAAACCACATCGGTTTGTAAAAATTCACGTGCATTCATGGTCATATATCCAATACCGGACTGGGCAGAAATGGTTTCGGCAACGATTAACAGTACCCAGACCAGACCCAGAGAAAAACGCAGTCCGACCAGAATTGACGGCATCGCACCCGGCAGAATAATTTCTTTATACAGTTGCCAGCGAGTTAAGCCGTAGCTTTTGCCCATCTCGATCAATTGCGGATCGACAGAACGAATCCCATGATAGGTATTGATATAAATCGGGAAAAATACCCCAATCGCCACCAGAAACAATTTGGCAGATTCATCAATCCCGAACCATAAAATCACTAGGGGAATAAGGGCCAGTGCAGGAATATTCCGAATCATCTGCAAGGTCGTATCGAGCAGGGTAGAGGCGGTTTTGGATGAACCATTTAACAGACCCAGCAATAGGCCCAAACCACCACCCACCAGTAAGCCGCTGATGGCACGCCCCGCACTGACTTGCACATGCGTCCACAGTTCACCGCTGAGCAATAAATTCCAGAAGGCTAAAACCACGGCACTCGGTGCAGGCAGAATCCGGCTTTCCAGCAGGCCTGTGCTAGAGGCAATTTGCCAAACTGCAATCAAGAAAATTGGAACCAGCCAGGGCAGCAGATGCTGCCCCAGAATTGTTCCACGTGAAACCTGCTTTGGGGTCAGGGTTTCAACGGAAACGACTTTTGACATTAAGCAGACTCCTTAATTTTCTCAGCCTGCTTGTTCTCGTCCGGTGTGTAGTTGTTCGCCACGATTTCACCAAATGGACCGGTCAAGTTTGGTTGAGTGAGTTTTTGCTGGGTTTCCAGTGGAAGTAAAGGGAATACCAGTTCTGCAAAACGGATGGATTCTTCCAGATGTGGATAGCCTGAGAAAATAAAGGTGCTGATCCCCAGATCGGCATATTCCTGGATACGTGCAGCGACAGTTTCCGGATCGCCGACCAGTGCCGTACCTGCACCACCACGAACCAGACCCACACCTGCCCAGAGGTTTGGAGAAACTTCGAGTTTGCTGCGATCGCCATTGTGCAGTTCTGCCATACGGCGCTGACCGACCGAGTCCATGGATTTGAACTTGGCTTGGGCTGCAGCGATAGTGGCATCATCCACATATTGAATCAGTTCTTCAGCCGCCGCCCAGGCCTGCTCATTGGTTTCGCGTACGATCACGTGTAAACGGATCCCGTAATTCAGTTCACGACCTTTAGCTGCAGCCTTGGCTTTTACCACTGCAATTTTTTCTTTGACTGCTGCCGGTGGCTCGCCCCAGGTCAAGTAAGTATCGACCTGATCCGTGGCCAGCTCAATGGCATCATCCGATGAGCCACCAAACCATAAAGGCGGATGCGGCTGCTGAATGGGTGGATACAGCAATTTTGCATCATCGACACTTAAGCGTTCGCCATGGAAACTAAAGCTTTCACCGGTATGTGAGCGTTTTAAAATTTCACGCCAGATGGTGGTGTATTCAGTTGCTGTTTTATAGCGGGTTTTGTGATCTTCATAGACGCCGTCACCTTTTAGTTCCTGTTCGTCACCGCCAGTGACCAGATTTAGCAACACCCGGCCATTGGACAAACGGTCAAAGGTCGCAGCCATGCGTGCAGCCAGTGCCGGCGTGGTCACACCCGGGCGCAACGCCACCAGGAATTTTAATTTTTTGGTCGCATCAATCAGGCTGGCTGCGGTTAACCATGGATCTTCACAAGAACGGCCGGTTGGAATCAGGACACCTTCATAACCTAAGTTATCTACCGCAACGGCAATCTGCTTCATGTAGGCATGATCTACAACACGTGCGCCCTTGCTGGTGCCTAAGTAACGACTGTCGCCATGAGTGGGGATAAACCAGAAAATATTCATGTGATATTCCTTAAATTAAATCATCTTGTTTGCTAATCAATGTGTGGCTGCTGGCGACCAGATATGTTTCTGAACGCTGATAGTTTTGGGAATCAGTTGAACCTGCTGGAAGAGATCGGCAATATTCTGTTGGGCTTTGATCACTTCCGTCGTTAATGGTTGTACCGGCGAAGGTTTAAGACGACGCTCAAATGCAATCTTTGCCACCTCTGGTTTCAGACCGGTACTTTTCTGATAAATATCTAGAGCTACAGCCTGGTTTTTAAGAATCCACTGGTCAGAGGCATTTAAAGCCTGAATAAACTTCCCGGGACTATCCGGATGCTTCTGAATAAATTCGGGATTGCCGATATAAAAGGAGTAGGTTTGTGGAAAGTCACTGGATTCAATCAGCACCTTAACCTTGCTGTCGAACTCGGCTGCACCCAGAAAGGGATCCCAGATTGCCCAGGCATCAATGGCTTTTTTGTCAAAAGCAGCACGTGCATCCGCAGGGGGAAGCCAAATGGCTTGAATCTCTGACCACTCCAATCCTGCTTTTTCCAGGGTTTTGGCCAGAAGTTCATGGGCACTTGAACCTTTTTGAACCGCGATCCGTTTTCCTTTCAACTGTTGAATGTTTTGAATCGCACTGTCTTTCGGCACGACCACGGCCAAAGAATTTCCCGCCACTTTTTCAAAGGCCACGTAGCTCAGGGCTTTGTCTGCCGCCTGTGCAAAAATAGGCGGAGTATTTCCCACATAGCCATAATCCACTGCACCGACCGCTAAGGCTTCCAGCATTTGTGGACCTGCCGGAAACTCTTTCCATTCAATTTTGGCACTCGGGAATTGTTGTTCTAATAGCTTTTCATCGCGTGCCACCAGCAGATTCAAGGCTGATTTCTGAAAGCCAATCGCAATGGTTTTTACCGGTTGTGTTGCTTTGGTGTCTGCAGCAGTCTTTTGCTGTGCTTCCTGTTTCTGACAGCCAGTCAGACTAAAGCTCAATAACGCTAAACTGATATAAGAAACTGTTTTTAAATGACTCATCTTTATTCTCGAATTATTCTGCTGTTATTTAATAATTGCTGCATCAATATTCAGCTTTTGTGGAATCAGCTGCTGCGCATAAAACGCATCGGCGACCTGTTGCTGTTTTTGAATCACGTCAGTCGTGAGGGGTTTAACACCGAAGCCCATGCGTGAAATAGAGGTTTTTAAGACATCGACGGCTAGACCTGTCGGTTTTTGCAGGAGCTGAGCGGCAGCGTCCTGATTTTTTGCGACCCAGTCCGTGGTCAGGTTTAGTTCATTGACAACCGCCTGTACCACCTGAGGATGGCTTTCTGCGAACTTGCGATCTGCCAGATAGAATTGGTGGTTGCTCACCACATTTTCACCGCTGGCAATGACACGCGCACCAATCTGATGTTCAGCAGCTGCAAAGAACGGATCCCAGATGACCCAGGCATCAACTGCACCACGTTCAAATGCAGCACGTGCATCGGAAGGTGGTAGATAAATCACTTCAATATCACCGAGTGTCAGCTTGTTGGCTTCCAGAACTTTTAACAGCAGGTAATGCACATTTGAACCTTTGTTCAGGGCTACCCGTTTGCCTTTCAGATCCTGAATAGACTGGATTGGTGAATCTTTCGGTACAATCAAGGCTTCGGCCTTAGGTGCTTGCGGCTGATTGGCCACATAGACCAGATTTGAGTTGGCCGCCTGGGCAAAAATCGGTGGTGCTTCACCGGCTTCACCAAAAGAGATGCTGCCGACATTCAGGCCTTCAAGCAATTGCGGGCCAGCCGGAAATTCTACCCATTTCACATTGACCCCTTGCTGTTTTAAGCTGGTTTCCAGCGTACCGCGTTCTTTTAAAATAGGTAATACGCCGTATTTTTGGAAACCGATATTCAGGGTAATGGTCTCTTCTTTTTTCGAGCAGCCTGAAAGCATCATGACACCCACCATCGCAGTACCAAGTACCACAGTCTTTGCTAAAAACTGAACATGAGATTGGCGCATGAATCAAAACTCCCGAAAATGACAAACTAGTGAATGAAAACTTAGACACACGCTAATCGTTTTTGTTTTTTCAAAAAAATAACTATTCAGGAATTTCTAATGAAGAAAAAAGATAAATAAAAAAGCGCAAAACTTATGCGAAAAAGTGATTTATATAAAAATGAATATTTACTATTTAAGTTAATCAAACTTATGAAATTTATAATTATTTCTTTAAATCTAATCTGCTGATATGTTTAGCTGAAAAGCAGCATTGCAATTTTAAAATTTAAATCGAGATTGCCAGATATCTTTATCTAAAATTAAGCTAAGGCACCAAAAGAAAAAGTCACTTTAAAGTGACTTTTTGCAAACAATGGAATTGCGTTGATAATTATAAAAAGCCTGACGGGCATCCGGCAGGTCATCGACTGAAGCCGGTTCAAAGCCTTGTTCCAGAAACCAGTGCGCGGTGCGGGTAGTTAAAATAAACAGTTGCTGAATCTGCATGCTTTTGGCTTTTTCTTCTAGATAATGCAGGATCTGGCTACCCCGATTAGACTTGCGATAACTGGGATGTACCGCAACACAGGCAATTTCTGCAGAACGCAATTCATCCCCTGTCGTCGGAATCGGGTAGAGGGCGGCACAGGCCAGAATCATGCCGTCCCGTTCGATTACGGCAAACTGGTTGATTTCATTTTCCAGACGTTCACGGGAGCGATAAACTAGAATACCTTCTTCTTCCAATGGACGCAGCAAACCGATCAGGCCACCGACATCCTGAATATCTGCCATCCGCACTTCTTCATAATGTGCATCGGTGACCAGAGTGCCGGAACCATCACGGGTAAACAGTTCTTCCAGCAGGGCACCATCATAGGCATAAGAAATCAGATGCACCCGATGTACGCCGTTCATGGAGGCTTCCTGTGCGGCTTTTAACTGTAATCCTCTTTCCAATGCATCTTGCTCGACCGGAATAAAATCATCCAGTTGTTGCGGTGTCACTTCGCGTTTGAGTTGGCCGTTACTGTCCATCAGACCATGCTGCTTACCGAGAAAAATCAGTTTATCTGCCTTGAGGCGAATCGCAGTTTTGGTAGCGACTTCTTCAGCCAGCAGATTAAAAACTTCTCCGGTAGTGGAATAACCGGTCGGGCCAAGCACCACAATATTATGACTGTCCAGATGGCGCTGAATCGCATCGGTATCAACCGCGCGCACTTCACCGGTCAACTGAAAATCGATACCATCGCGGATGCCATACGGCTTGGCGGTGACAAAATTCCCTGAAACGGTATCAATCCGGGCGCCATACATCGGCGAATTGGCCAGTCCCATAGACAGCAGTGCTTCAATTTGTAGGCGGATCGAACCGACGGCATTCATCACGCAGCTTAAAGATTCACGTGTGGTGACCCGACGCTGCTGGTAAAAAGGCGTCGTAATCTGGCTTTGAGCCAGATTCTGGTTAATTTGCGGACGTGCACCATGTACCAGAATCAGCCGAATGCCCAAAGAATGTAATAAAGCAATATCGTGAATAATATGCTGAAAGTTATCATTTAAGACGGCTTCGCCATCAAACATGATTACAAAGGTTTTATTGCGGTGCGCATTGATATAAGGCGCAGAATGGCGAAACCAGTGCACATATTGCAAAGTTGTGCTTTGTGACGTTTCTGCTGAAGTCATGCTGTGCCCATTTCAATGATTGAAGATCCAGCTTTGATTCTAATGAAAAAAAATGCAAGTGGAAGTGCAGATATAAAAAAACACCTGAAGGGGACTTCAGGTGTCTGCAAGACGAGCAGTAATGGAGAAAGCTTAGTTAATGATTCGTACAATTTTGTTGGTACGCTCATTGACCAGAACGTAGTCATTGTTGACCTTGTACCATTGCTGGAAACGACCGGTATTTGGTAAACGGCGTGCTTCGCGATCACTTACTTCAAAACGGTTGTTGTCATATTGGCGAGGTAAAGTTTGTCCTACGCGCCAGTCACGGCTTGGATTGACCATACGGTTGTTATGACGGCGGTCATCATTCCAGCGACGGTCGTCATTCCATTTCTTGCTGTCTTTGGCATTCCAGTGTGGCGCCGGTTTATGCGGATTATGGTCATAACGCGAGTCATGCTGTGGTGCTGCCATTGCAGAAGTAGCTAACAAAGCACTTAGAGATAACGCGATTGTAGTTAAGACTTTTTTCATGGCTCTCACCTTAAAATGTATATCTAATTTCGATGAGACTAAATTAGCGAACAAGTACATAGAAAGCGTGAGGGCTATTTAGTTAAATTGTTAAATTCATGAAGAAATTTAGTAGATGAATCACGTAGTCTCAAAACTGGAAAAGCAGCGAGATTTGCGAATAAAAAATTTTCAGCCAGTGAAATAAAAAAGCCCAAACATCGTTGGGCCTTAAAGAAGATTAAATTTGAATGCACTTATGAACTAGTCACCCACAATCCGGATAATGCTGTTGTTTTCAGAATCCACCAGAATATAGTCATTATTGACTTTGTACCATTGCTGCTTGCGGTCAGGTCGAGGCAGGCGATGGTCTTTATATTCAACTTTATAGCCATTGCCACGATAATGCTGCGGCATCACATAACCCGGCTGCCAGCGTAACTGTTGCAGGCGTTTCACCCCGCGTTCTTCACGCATACGGCGGTTATCCTGCTGATCTTCCTCTCGGAACTCACGGGCTTTCTTCTTGTCATGACCATGACGTGAATCCATACGGGATTCATCATTGAAATGAGGGGCAGCGATGACGACATTGCTCAGCATGAATGTACTGCAAGAAATTGCCAGTGCCACCAAAACCTTTTTCATGTTGAACCCTCATTAAATTGTTCATCTTCTACAGCACCTAATGTACGGAAAAATTGCAGAGAAACTGTGAAGAACAGGCACAATTTTTATAACAAATGCAGAGATATTATGATGATGTCATGTTTTTACATGACTATATGCGACGGCATCACTTCTATAAAGTAGCCTACCGAGCCATGTCCTTATCTCATCAAAGCAAGGGCCAACATGCAAGCGAAAATCGATGATTTAGCTCAAAAAAACAGCATTGAGTCAGCGAGAAAAAAGTTCATGATTTAATGAAACGACAAAGAATTTTGCCGGTTTAGTTTGAGATTAATTCCATTGCTCTGCCAAACCTTGTAAGGACTGAATCGCGTCAGCCACGGATTCAGCTTGAAGAGCATCATCAAGTGCCACAATCAATGCTTCAGATAACTGCAACTGTTCAATCCGGTGAATTGTTTCAATTTTACGTTTTTGATCAGCCATGCTGCGCTCCTGATTTGATCTATCTGTGATTCAAGAAAGCATAGTCCAATCAGTTTAATTTGGAAAACCGTATAATTTTATATATTTAATATGTAAATCCGATTTATTGTTATTTTTTGCAGGATTTTAAGAAAAAAAGGGCACTTTATCGAAAAGTGCCCAAGATTATTCAATGACCCGACTTTTAATAAGCGTAGTTCAGGTCAGTATAATCGTTGAGTGATTTCTGCACATGCGCCTGAATAAAGGCACGTACATCCTCGGCCGTCATGGCTTTGCCCTGATTGCTGATGACATGTTCGATTTCTGGCTGACCTTCAATTTTAATGCGATAAACAAAATGCTTGGCCAGACGATAACTGTCGTCTAATTTTTCAATACCAGTCACATAATAATAGGCATGTTCAAAATTCAGATCCTGATGTGAAAATACAAATTGCTCGAACAATTTGAGTTTCTGAGCATTTTCGAGTGCTTTGATGTCATCCACGATACTGGCTTCAAACTTGGTGCCGTATTTCTCTGAAATAGGCTGTTGATCAATCAGCAGCGACACCATGCCATCGTCTAAATGGGTCACCGTAATATTGTTTAATTCAGTCATGATGCACTCGAGTGAAATATAGTGGGGCTTAGTATGCTGTTATTTTAATGAAACTCAATGCGAGCGGGGTGAACTTACTTAAGATTTATGCGCTGAATATGACTAAAAATGAAATAAAAAGGGAGCGATTGCTCCCTGAATGACAGACAGAATAATTTAATCCTGTGCATCAATACTCTGGCCATTCATATGCAGGCTGTCATTACCCATCAAATATAGATAAGCCGGCATGATTGAATCGGGGGTAGGCAGGGTTTTCGGATCTTCATTCGGATAGGCCTTGGCGCGCATGGCAGTCCGCGTTGCCCCGGGATTGATGCAGTTATAACGGATATTCGGATGTACCTGCTCTTTGGCAAATAACTGGCTTACCGCTTCAATAGCAATTTTAGAAACCGAATACGCACCCCAGCGTTCGCGGGCTTCGCGGCCTACACCTGAGCTGGCAAAAACCACAGAAGCATGTTCGGATTTGGATAATAACGGTAACAGCGCTTGGGTCATGACAAAGGGTGCACGCAGATTGACCGCCATCACATCATCCCAGACATTGACCGGATAATCCGCCAAGGGAACCCGTTCGCCTAAAATGCCGGCATTGTGCAGAATGCCGTCCAGACGACCAAACTGACGGTCTAGCGTATCGAGCAAAAGCTCATAATCACGTTCTGACGCACTCGATAGTTGTAGCGGCAAGATGGCAGGTTGCGGCGCACCCAAACTTTCAATTTCATCATAAATGACTTCGAGTTTGTTTAAGGTACGCCCATGCAGCACCACAGTTGCGCCATGCAAGGCATAACTGATTGCTGCTGCACGTCCAATGCCATCGCCCGCACCTGTGATTAGGATGATACGATCCTTGAGCAGATCGGGGCGAGGTTGATATGCTGAATATTTCATTATCTACCTCCTCACTTCTTATTATTTAGTGTTAAGCGTTCAAGATACCGCAGTATGCTGCTTCAGTACTAGTGTCTGAATCAATTGATGTAATTCTGTCACAGTATGCACGATATGGTCGGCCTGCCAGGCGTTTAAATCGTCTTTGTATTGCAACGGCAAATAACCATAAGCAGCCAGAATGGTCAGCATCTGGGCATGACGGCCGGCATCAATATCTCGGGGATGATCTCCGACATAGATACAGTCTTCCGCGGCAAGATTCAGTTGCTTGGCTGCCAGATACATCGGTTCAGGATCGGGTTTGGTCCGAGTGACATCTTCCGGACATACCAGCACTGCGCAGCGTTCACTCAGGTTCAGCGCTTGCAGTAAAGCCTCGCTGAGCCAGCGCGGTTTATTGGTCACAATCCCCCAAGGAATGTCATTTTCCTCTAGCTGTTCAAGTAATGGATACATGCCATCAAACAGATCGGTATCGACCGCAATATCTGCGCCGTACATGTCCAGAAAGCGCTGACGGTGTTGCAGAAAGACCGGATCTTCTAGTTGCAGTTCCGGATAAACCAGTTTCACCATAGCGCGAGCGCCTTCGGAGACCTGGGTACGAATCAGCTCGGGTGCAACCAGTGGGCGGCCTTCTTCACGGCACATCTGCTGGATAATTCGGATAAAATCGGCAGCGGTATCAATCAGGGTTCCATCTAGGTCAAATAAAACGGCTTTCATGCTGTGGTCTCTGCTGCGCTATCTTTCACGGTATAAACCATGTAGTTCACATCAACATTCGGTGCCAGCCAATAACGCTTGGTCAGCGGATTATAGTGCAGACCGGTCATGTCTTTGAGCTTTAAACCAGCGTTACGAATATCATGTGCCAGTTCAGACGGCTTGATAAATTTGCTGTAATCATGGGTGCCTTTGGCCAGCATGCGCAAGACATATTCTGCCCCGATAATCGCAAATAAATAGGACTTTGGATTACGGTTAATGGTCGAGAAGAATACATGACCACCTGGCTTGACCAGCTTGTGACAGGCCTGAATAATCGATGCCGGATCTGGCACATGCTCTAGCATTTCCATGCAGGTCACGATGTCATATTGGCCAGCCTGTTCCTCTGCCAGTTGCTCAACCGGCACCTGACGATATTCAATATTGTTCACACCTTCCTGTTCGGCATGGATGCGTGCCACATTTAAAGGGGCTGCGCCCATATCAATCCCGAGTACATCGGCACCGCGTCGCGCCATGCTTTCGGCCAGAATACCGCCACCACAGCCGACATCCAGCACTTTTTTGCCGCTCAGGCCTCCGGCATGTTCATCAATCCAGTTTAAACGCAGTGGATTAATCATGTGCAAGGGGCGGAACTCGGAATGCTGATCCCACCATATAGCTGCAAATGCTTCAAACTTGGCAATTTCTTGTGGATCAACATTCAATTGCGACATCGGTGTCACCTCAATCAGTCATGATTAGCTAAAAATATATATGTGCCGAATGGCCAGAGAAACTGATTTAAAACCTTGAAAATCAGTTCGATGGTTTAGTGTAGCGATTCTGGCAGAAAAAGCGATAAAAGCAGCAAAAAAGTTCACAGAATGAAAACGAAACCGGCATAATTGATTTATAGTGAACACATAAACTAAGCATAATGATTTAGAGGACGATAATCCGAATGAAAAAATTCCTTTTAGGCACTGTTGCCGCATCTGTTTTGGCCTTTTCAGGCAATGCTATGGCCAATTTTGTGGCAGGTCAGGACTATCAGGTGGTTGCAAAACCAGTCAAAGTCGAAAAACCGGGCAGAATTGAGGTACGTGAATTCTTCTGGTACGGCTGTGGTCACTGTTTCGCGCTTGAACCACATATGCAGGGCTGGTTGAAAAAATTACCAAAAGATGTACGTTTTGTACGTACGCCGGCTGCAATGAATCCACTCTGGGAACAGGCAGCACGTGCTTATTATGTGTCTGAAGCATTGGGTGTGCGTCAAAAAGCACATTTACAATTATTCCATGATATTCATGACAAGCAACGTCCAATTTTAGAACAGGCACAACTGGCTAAGTTCTATACCCGCTATGGTATTTCTGAAGCAAAATTTAACAGCACCTATAAATCTTTCCCGATCACTTCGAAAATTGCCCAAGCCAAAAATCTGGCTGCTCAGTATCAGTTAAGTGGTGTTCCGGCAGTGACCGTGAATGGTAAATATATTGTGCAGGGTAATGATGCCAAAGTCATTCAGGTGGTGAATTACCTGATCGAGAAAGAGCGTAAAGCCAAATAAGTCTGAACTGACGATCAGTAAAAAAAACCTGCATCATGATGCAGGTTTTTTTTATTTAGACTGGAGGAATGACCGCTTCATTGAGCACAGGGCTTGCGGTTTCAACTGTTTCGGCAGGTCGCCGGTACCAGTGCAAAATGCCACGCAGCAAGAGTTGCATCTGTAGCACACTTTGGGTTTTAAAGGCATTGGATTGGGCGCGGCGCAGATCTGGATCAGCCTGATGCTGCAGATGAATCCAGCCCATGGCCCAGTTCAGAAACAGCTCAATCAGCATCTGTGCCAGAGCCTGCAAGTCCTGTGGTGCCTGAATATGTCGGGTAGATTGCATCTTGGCCAGTTCATGCATGACATCTTCAGCCAGAAAATGAATTTCCCGTTCAATTCCGGCACGTAATACGTCCGAACCGCCCCAACGTTCTGCCACAAAAAAAATCCAGGGTTCAGGATGGTATTCGACCGCCTGAAAAAAGAGTTCAAGTCCCGTGTGAGTTCGGGTATTCGGCTGATACAGATAAGCCTGTCCCAGCTGATTGAGGACACCCTTGATATGAATCGCAACCTGATCCAGCAATTCCAGGCCCAGCTGGTTCATATCCTGAAAGTGCCGATAGAACGCCGTCGGTACCAGTTCGACCGCATTCGCAACTTCACGCAGACTGATCGTACTGAAAGCACGACCCTGACTGCTGAATGCTAGTGTCGCATCGAGTAGTGCCTGATGACTTTGCTGCTTGCGATCTTCACGTAAGGACATAAATGGGTTTCCTGTCACTGGCTTCCCTCATAGGGAGTTTTAGTCTAGCAAAAATTAAATCAAATCGTATTGCCACAGATCGGCAGAATTTTGACATCTCGTAGCGAGCTGATGCATTGATTTTGTAAATGAATCACCAGGCTGCCTAATCTTGGCAAAGGCTTCTGCTATACTGAGCCGCAATTATTTTGAACCCATACAGGACTTATTATGCGTATCGACCAGCGAGCATTAGATCAATTACGTGAAGTGAAAATTACCCGTAACTATACACGTTATGCGGAAGGCTCTGTATTGGTTGAATTTGGTCATACCAAAGTACTCTGTACTGCCAGTGTGGATAGTTCTGTACCGCGTTTCCTCAAAGGTCAGGGCCAAGGCTGGGTGACTGCTGAATATGGCATGTTGCCACGTTCAACTCATACCCGTAGTGACCGTGAAGCGGCACGTGGCAAACAGAGTGGCCGTACCCAGGAGATTCAGCGTCTGATTGGTCGTAGCTTGCGCTCAATGGTCGATCTGAAAAAGCTGGGTGAAAATACCATTACCATCGACTGTGATGTAATTCAGGCCGATGGCGGTACCCGTACTGCAGCGATTACCGGTGCTGCGGTGGCCTTGGTCGATGCCATGAACGTCTTGCTGGAAAGAAAAAAAATCAAACATGATCCATTAAAAGGTTTGGTGGCTGCGGTTTCTGTTGGTATTTTCAAAGATGAAGTTTTACTGGATCTTTGCTATGAAGAAGATTCAAACTGTCAAACCGATTTGAATGTGGTGATGACTCAGGCTGGTGAATTTATTGAAATTCAAGGTACTGCAGAAGACAAACCATTTACCCGCGCACAATCGAATGCCATGCTGGAAATGGCCGAGAAAGGCATCCAGGAACTGGTGAAAAAACAGCAAGAAGCTTTAGGCTGGTAATCCATCCCATGCTGAGAAACGCATCTCCGGATGCGTTTTTTTATGCCTGAAATTTCACTCTGCAACTGTATCCAAAAAATGCATTACAAAACTTCCTGACAAAAATCCGACATGAATCGGCTATATCTGAACCGGTTTTAAACCGATATTGGATCAGGCGAGATCACAATGAGGAATGCGACATGAAACAGTGGCTTTGTGCAATTTCATTGCTGGGCGTGTTTGGATTAACTGCCTGTGACTGGGGCAATAATCGTGAAGATGACGAGCGTTCAGTATTAAATCAGGATCGTGATGAGGATAGCGGAAGATATAACGACCGTGATGGTGACGATGATGACCGCGATCGCCGAGGTAATCGGGACGACGATGATGATTAAGGTCTAAGATAGAAAATTGAGCAAAATATACGCAAAAAATTTTTCTAAAAATAAAAAAAGGGTGCTTCGCACCCTCTACGGTCATCTATCCCATTTAGGCTTAAGCATTGAAACGCATCGACAGATCAATGGCTTTGACATCTTTGGTCAATACACCCATAGAAATATAATCTACGCCGGTACTCGCGACTTCACGTAAATTATCAATCGTGATGTTGCCTGAGGCTTCCAGTTTGCAGCGACCGGCCACATGTTGCACCGCGTCGATCATCTGCTGCTGAGTGAAATTGTCTAGCATCACGATATCGGCATGGGCTTCGAGTGCCTGATTCAGCTCATCCCAAGTTTCCACTTCGACTTCAACTGGTTTGCCCGGCGCAATCTGATGGGCCTTGGCAATCGCCTGGGTAATGCCACCCGCTGCCATAATATGATTTTCTTTAATCAAAAAGGCATCGAACAGGCCCAAACGATGGTTCTGACCACCGCCAATGGCCACGGCATATTTTTGTGCAATACGCAGACCCGGAAGTGTTTTGCGGGTATCTAACAGTTTGGTATTTAAGCCTTGTAGCTCTTTGACATAGTGGGCGGTTTTAGTCGCAACCGCAGACAGCGTTTGGACAAAGTTTAGCGCAGGGCGCTCCACGGTGAGTAGGCTACGTGCAGATCCGGCCAGTTTTAAAAATGCTTGATTGGCTTGAACATGATCGCCATCATTTTTCAGCCAGATCACTTCAACGCTCGGATCATAGGCCTGAATCAAGGCATTTACCCAAGGCTGACCGGCCAAAACCATGTCTTCACGGCTAATGATGGTGGCAGTGGCCTGTTCATCTTCAGGAGTTAGCAGAGCAGTAATATCACCGTCACCGATATCTTCTGAAAGTGCTTGTTGAATATTGATCTGAATCGACTGGTCGAGCAAAGCTTGAGATATGCGCATGAGTATTTCCGTATCTTTTTTAAGCCGTGAAAATTGCGCCTTATCTTAGCACCGTTACATAAAAGATGAGCGATTTTTCATCCAGTTTGCCGGGATGAATTGAGATTTCTCCTTGAAAGTTTTAGCATGAAGTCGGCTGCAATGCTGATCTTGCAGATTTTATTTTGGGGAGAACGGTTTTATGCAACAGGCAGCTGAGTTTCAGGTCACGGACGGGCAACTAATCGGTGCACGTCAAATCCCGTCTCCCAATTTTAATCAGCGGCCAGAACAGACCGAGATTCAATTGCTGGTGATTCACAATATCAGCCTGCCACCTTCACAGTTTGGCGGCGGTTATATTGAGCAGTTTTTTCAGAATCAGCTGGACTGGTCGGTACATCCCTATTTTCAAACCATTGAAGGAATGCAGGTGTCGACCCATTTGCTGATTTTACGATCTGGCGAAGTACTGCAATTTGTCAATTTTAATGACCGTGCCTGGCATGCCGGCCGCTCGACCTATTTGGGCAAAAAAGAATGTAATGATTATTCGATCGGGATTGAGCTGGAAGGCAGTGATGACTTGCCTTTTGAAACTGAACAATATCAGGCCTTGGTGAAAGTCACGGCCTGTCTGCAACAGCATTATTCTAAGATTCAGCAGCATATTGCCGGGCATTCGGATATTGCACCGGGCCGTAAGACCGATCCGGGACCGTATTTTAACTGGGCTGATTTTCGTACACAGTTACAGCATTATAAAAACACCTCAAGCTCGCTTGAGCGATGAAATTAAGCAATGAACTTCTGACAAAAGTTTCATTACAATAGCCACAAATTTATACATTAGGTGAATAGGATGGCGCTTTGGCGTTCGACCGTCATTGTAAGTGCGATGACCATGTTGTCACGCGTACTGGGATTGGTTCGAGATATTGTTTTACTGAATGTCTTTGGTGCTGGTAAAGACTTCGATACCTTCGTAGTCGCATTTCGTATTCCAAACTTTTTCAGGCGTTTATTTGCCGAAGGCGCATTTTCACAGGCGTTTATTCCGGTACTGACCGAATATAAAACCAGTCGCACGCATACCGAAGTCCAGATCTTGATTAGCCGGGTGTTTGGCTGTCTGGCGACGGTCATGACGACGTTGACCATGGTCGCGATCATTGCTGCGCCATTGATCATGTATATCTATGCGCCCGGTTTCCATAGCGATCCTGAAAAGTTCGCTCTGGCGACCAACATGTTCCGCCTGACCATTCCTTATTTGCTGTTCATGTCACTGACGGCTTTTGCCAGCAGTATTCTGAACAGTTATGGCTCTTTTAGCACGCCAGCATTTGCACCGGTCTTGCTGAATGTGGCGATGATTGCCGGAGCGCTCTGGCTTACGCCTTATATGGCCGAGCCGATTATGGCGCTGGGCTGGGCTGTGATCATTGCTGGTATTTTACAGCTGGCCATCCAGATTCCGGAATTGTGGCGTAAAAACTTGCTGATTCCACCGAAAATTGACTTCAAGCATGAAGGCGTAGATCGCATCATGAAGTTGATGCTGCCGGCATTATTTGGTGTATCTGTCACGCAAATTAACCTGCTATTAAATACCATTTGGGCCTCATTCATGCAGGATGGTTCGGTGTCTTGGTTGTATAGTGCCGAGCGTATGACTGAATTGCCACTAGGACTCATTGGTGTTGCAATTGGTACTGTGATTCTGCCGTCCTTATCAGCACGACATACTGAACAGAATCCGGAAAAATTCCGTGGCATGATGGACTGGGCAGCCAAAGTCATTGTGATGGCTGGTCTACCCGCCAGTATTGCGCTGTTTATGCTGTCGACTCCGATTATTCAGGCCCTGTTTGAACGTGGTCAGTTCACCTTTGAAGATACCCAGATGACGGCATTGGCACTGCAATGTATGAGCGGTGGTGTGATTGCCTTTATGTTGATTAAAGTCTTTGCACCCGGTTTTTATGCAAAGCAGGATACCAGAACCCCGGTGCGGGTCGGTCTGATGGCTGTGGCGGCCAATGCGATTCTGAACGTGATCTTTATCGGTTTCTTCAAGCTGATTGACTGGGAAGCAGAGCATATGGCCCTTGCGTTGGCATCGACGGGTTCAGCCATGGTCAATGCCGGTTTGCTTTATTATTATCTGCATAAGCGTGATATTTTCCGTTTTGGTTCGCACTGGAAAAAAATCTTCCTGCAATTCATGTTTGCCAATGTGGTGATGATTGCGGCTCTGGCCTATGCCCTAAGCTGGTATAACGCAGATGTATCACAATGGATGCGTGTTTTAGAAGTATTGATCTTATGTGTTGTGGGTGTGGTGGCGTACGTTGCAGCCTTGCTGGTAGCGGGTTTTAGACCACGTCATTTAAAACCTTAAGTTCATATTGAAAGAAGTATTTTTGATCAAAATAGATCATTAAAATACCCATAAAAAAACAAGAGCCAGAAGGCTCTTGTTTTTTGAAAGCTAACACTTGCTTTGAACAGGTCTAGCGTAAATCTAGACCTTGCCGCGCGAAAGAAAACCAACGATCGCAAGAATCACCGCAATTACCAACAAGATAATTGCAAAATCCTTAGACAAGCCTGCGACGCCACCGAAACCAAGTAGACTCGCAATTAATGCAATAACAGCAAAAATAATAGCCCAGCGAAACATATATATTCTCCATGTGTTTTTATTTTCAAATTTAGTATAGAAATAAACGATTCCAGCGACTGTTAGTGTTTTGTTGATGAACTGTCTATGATTTAACAATAGTTTACGTGATAGTAATAAGAATTTGAGGCGGTAGGTCTGCAGGGTTCTGGCTGCTATAATAAGCTGATTTTTGAATGTGCCGACCTGATCATGAGCGATACTTTACGTCCCGAATTCTGGAAAAACTATTCACTTGCTGAACTGACGCAAGTCGAGTGGGAGGCCTTGTGTGATGGTTGCGGATTATGTTGTCTGATTAAGCTGGAAGATGAAGATACTCAGGAAGTCGCATATACCAAAGTGGCCTGCAAATTACTGGATTGTAGCACTGCGCGTTGTTCCAATTATTCGGATCGTTTGCAATATGTGCCGGACTGTATTCAGCTCACGCCAGAGAAGCTGGAAACGATTCACTGGTTGCCTTCGAGTTGTGCCTATCGCCGGGTAGAGCAGGGCAAAAGCCTGCCATCCTGGCATTATCTGATCAGCGGTTCACGGGAAAGTGTGATTCAGGCACGTAAGTCGGCAGCAGGGCGCTGCCTGAGTGAAAGCGACATTCATGAAGATGACATCGAAGACTATATCGTACGTTGGGTGCGTTAAATCGGCCTGCGTGATGCGTTTATTGATCTGCTGGATGGAGTAGAGCCTGAGCCGAAGCACCGGCCATCGGGCGATAGAAATAGAATCCTTGTCCTATCTGACAGTCACAATGGATCAGGGTATCCAGCTGTTCTGTATTCTCGATTCCTTCCACCAGAACATCCAGTGCAATACTAGAGCCTATCTGAGTAATGGCTTTGACAATAGCCAGGGCAGACGGGTCACTGTTCATGCGTTCTACAAAGTTGCGGTCAATCTTGATGCAATCGACCGGATAGTCCTGCAAGCGAGTCAGCGAAGAATGTCCAGTGCCGAAATCATCCAGCGAAATCTGGATTCCAGCCTGTTTCAGCAGGTTGAGGGCGCGAACCACATAATTGGCACCATGCTCGGACAGGCTCTGTTCGGTAATTTCCAGTTCAACTTTGTGGGCCGGAATATCGAAATTGGACAGGCGTGCCAACAGTTTTTCGGCATAGTCATCGCGCAGGAATTCGACCGGTGCAGCATTGATGGAAATCGGTAACAGATCCAGACCTTGTGCCTGCCAGCGACTCATATCTGCAAAGACTTTCAGTTGCATGGTCTCACTGATGCGTGAGGCCAGCTCATAGTCCTGAAAGGCAGCAAAAATTTCGGAAGGTAACTGAATGTTCTGATTCTGATCTTGCCAGCGTAATAGTGCTTCGAAACCAATCACTGCACCATCAGAAAGACGTACTTTAGGTTGGTAATAGGGAATGATCTGATCGGCCAGAATAATCTTGCGAGCCAGAGTCAGCTGCTTGGTTATATTTTCCAGTGACCCACACATTTCCTGATTGAACATGCGGATGCCACCACGACCACTATTTTTCAGGTCGTTTAAGGCGATATCAGCACATTTCAGCAAATTAGAAGTATTTAAGGCATCACGTGGATAGATGGCACAGCCAATACTCATGGCACTGCTGATGCTATTGCCGACATAATTGATGGGCTGATCCAGCTGGGCATAGGCCATTTGCGCCGTTGCCAGCAGCTGTTCTTCACTTTCCAGATTTTTCACCAGCACAGCAAATTCATCGCCACCCAAACGGGCGATGATGGTATTCGGACCGAAACAGGTCTGGAAGCGTTTGCCTAAGACATGTAGCAGATGATCACCAGCAATATGGCCCAAGGTGTCATTAATATGCCGGAAATAGTCCAGATCGATCAGCAGTAAACCCGCTATGGTCTGTTGTTGTTTGGCCTTTAACAGTACCTGTTTAAAGGTTTTATAGAAGGTACTGCGATTATACAGGCCGGTGAGTTCATCCCGTTTAATCACTTCTTTTAAACGGGTTTCTGCAATTTTTTGCTGACTAATATTGCGTGATACACAGAGAATATTTTGGGTAATATTGTGCTGATCCAGAATCGGGGTGAGCAGATGATCCCAATATTGGATTGGTTGATCTTTAATCTGAACTTTGCTGGAAAAACGACTGTTTAAGCCTTGGGCAGCCTGTTTCAGAGCACGTTGCCCAGATTTTCGGGCTTCAGGGCTTAAACGATTTAACCAGCACAATGAACGGTCTTGATTTTGTCCTGCGGTCTCACTTGCTTGTGCCAGACAGCCAGACTGGTTACTATGCCGAATCTCGCCTTCAGGACTGATAATGTTAATGCAGTCTGCACTGGCATCCAGCATATTTTCCTGAGTGGAAACAATCTGAGAAAGTTGCTGCTGGATTTCAAAATAATCATGCACATCGGTCAGGGAAACGGCCCATTGCAGCAAATGTTCAGGTTCATGATGAAATTTTACGGCTAGGGTACACATGCGATAATGGGTATCACTGCGTTTAATCCGGCACTGGGTTTCAAAATTCTGATGCTGATCCAGTGCAGCATGCCACTGCGCTAAAAACAGCTGTAGGTCCTCGGCATGAATAAAACTCTGCCATTGCGGATGACCCTGTTCATTCAGGTTCACGCCAAGATAATCAGTCAAGGCATCGTTAAAATATTGCAGATGTTTTTTGTTGCTGACCCACAAGGGTTGCGGTAAGGCATCGATCAGATTTTTTAACAAAACCGATTCAGACAAGTGAACGTGGGGTGCAATCAGTGATGATGACGTCAGTGGCTTAGACCGACTCACAGCTCCCTGTTCAAATTTATCATGCTTCATGCATTCACCACTACAACCCAAAAGTGCCCAAGGGGCGAGATAAGTTTCTTTTAATTAGAATAAACAATATGAAAATTACACTGTAATTAATTCACAATTAATCATGTTCAAATTATTCGCTTTTATAGAGATTAATTCATTCAGAATTAAAAAAATAGAGGATATCTCCATAAATTAATTTTTTATGCTTGATGTTTGTATTCTTGGAATCAAAACTGCTGGTGTTAGAATGAGATCAGAATTTAGTTTGAGCCAATAATAATATGTCAGATAGTCATATCCCGCTTCCAGAACGCTTACGGCCACGCGACCTTACACAGATTATCGGGCAGGAACATTTGCTGGGAGAACATGCGCCCTTACGTCAGATGATTGATCAGGGGCATCTGCCTTCGATCATTTTCTGGGGACCTCCCGGAGTCGGAAAAACTACCATTGCCTTACTGCTAGCTCAAGCGGTAGACCGGCCTTTTATCAGCCTGTCTGCCCTGAATACCGGCGTGAAAGAACTGCGTGAAATCATTGCCGAAGGTGGTGATTTGCTGACGCCAGTGGTATTTATTGATGAAATTCACCGTTTTAATAAATCCCAGCAGGACGCGCTGTTAAATGCGGTCGAGAAAGGGAAAATTACCTTAATTGGCGCCACCACCGAAAACCCGTCTTTTGAAGTGAATAGTGCCTTATTATCACGTTGTCAGGTGTATAGCCTGAATGTATTGAGTGCTGAATCGATTCAGACCTTGTTGATGCAAGCCTTACAAAATGACTCTTTCTTACAGGAAAGACATATCCTGATTGAAGAATTTGATGCCCTGATCCAGTTCGCGGCAGGAGATGCCCGCAAGGCGCTAAATTTACTGGATCTGATTGCCAGTACCTTTGAAGCAGATATGGAAAATATCATCACCAATGCGGTAGTGGTGAAAGTCGCACAGCAGAATATCGCCCGTTATGACAAGTCCGGTGAGCAGCACTATGATCTGGTGTCGGCCTTCATCAAGTCGATTCGCGGCAGTGATCCGGATGCAGCCTTGTACTGGATGGCACGCATGCTCAAAGGCGGCGAAGATCCGGTGTTTATTGCACGGCGCATGTTGATTGCCGCATCCGAAGATATCGGCAACTCGAATCCGAATGCTTTGCTGTTGGCAGGGGAATGTTTCCGTTCGGTGCAGGCCGTGGGAATGCCAGAATGCCGGATTATTTTGGGGCAATGTGCAGTTTATCTGGCGACCAGTGCCAAAAGTAACAGTACCTATCTGGCGATTAACAAGGCGATGGAACTCGCAGATAAAACTTCAAATTTGCCAGTGCCTTTGCATTTAAGAAATGCGCCAACCAAGCTGATGAAAGAGCAGGGCTATGGCGTGGATTATCTGTATCCGCATAATTATCCTGAGCATTTTGTGCTACAGGAATATATGCCGCCAGAACTGAAGGATACCAAACTGTATGAATCAGCACGTAATAAACGTGAAGTTGAAGGGGAGCGTTTACAGCAACGCCGTTGGCAACAGCAACAACAGCAGCAATAAAGCTGGGTAGCCCAACTAATTGAACAGATTAAAAAAAAGCCCAATTCAAGGCGAATTGGGCTGAAAGTAGGATGTTTTTGAGGGAGATAACATCCTAGAGGGTAGAGGAGAAATTTGGTCGGAAAATATGGAGTAAAGTGCGTCAACTCACTGATTTGCCTGGTATGTGATAATATTAATGCATGTAGTTTTTGATGTAAAAACGATCATTTTAATAATAAAAATTTATTTTTCCGATTAAAAGCCGGAAATAAAAAACCGAGCTAAAAAGCTCGGTTTTTTCGAATCTGCGCATTTACAGATTAGATGTTGTCTAGATTGATACCTAAACGGCCAGCTACTTCTTCATAGGCTTCAACTACGCCGCCTAAACCTTGACGGAAACGGTCTTTATCTAGTTTTTTCTTGGTGTCTTTGTCCCATAGACGGCAACCGTCTGGAGAAAATTCATCACCAAGTACGATACGGTCGTGGAACACGCCGAATTCAAGCTTAAAATCAACCAGAATCATATTCCCTGCGTCAAACAATGCTTTAAGCACGTCGTTCACTTGGTAAGTCAATTCTTTCATTTTCGCCAATTGTTCAGCCGTTGCCCAACCTAAAGCAATGGCTTGTGACTCATTGACCATTGGATCACCAAGCGCATCATCTTTAAAGAACAATTCAAATGTTGGAGGAGTCAGTTCCTTGCCTTCTTCCACACCCAGGCGGCGGCATAAAGAACCTGCTGCATAGTTACGGATCACACATTCAACCGGGATCATATCCAGTTTTTTTACCAGCACTTCATTTGGAGTCAATAGCTTTTCAAAGTGGGTCTCAATTCCCGCTTCTGCCAGTTTTTCCATAATGAAGGCGTTAAAACGGTTGTTCACCTTGCCTTTACGATCTAGTTGCTCAATTTTTTCGCCATTGAATGCTGAGGCATCATCGCGAAAGACTAAAATCAGATGGTCTGAACTGTCTGTGGTGTAGACAGATTTCGCTTTACCAGTATAGAGCAAGGTTTGTTTTAACATGAGGGAACCTTTTACAAAAAAAATGCCTAGAAATGTCTAGGCTGGCCAATTTTGGTAAATCTGGTTGAGCAGTTCTGCAGCTTTTTCACGGTCGGCAAAACTGTTATCGGCATTGAACACAGCGAGGTTATTACTTGAACCGACAGAAGATAATCTTAATACATAGATCTGCTGATCAACCTTAATCGTGACTTCATAACGATTTTTGCTCTGCGCAACGATGCTATGATTCAGACTGCTGAGGGTGGCAAGTGTATATTGCCAAATTGTAGCAGAATTTCCCTCAATTTTAAGCAGCGGATTAAGATTTCCGTCAGTGACCAACTGTGGTCGACCCACCGTATTGGTTTCGGTTAGATCAGCTGTATTTGAGTTTTCAGTCTGGGCTTGTGGGCGTGGCAAGGCAAAACGGTTGCCACGCTGGTTTTCAAGCTTCGGTGCATGTTCAATTGCAAGCGGATCAACTGTTGGAGCAGGATACAATGGCGTTGCAGGACGAACCATGGCGCCTTCAGGATATTGTAAAGCTTCCAGGGTAGTAGTCTCTTTATAGTCTAAAGTGCCGTTATTAAAGGCCATTGAACTACAACCTGCCAAACTGAATACTGAAAGTGTAAGGCTAAGTCCTAAACGTAATTGCATAATCTTGTGCTCTTTTATTTAATAACGCCCGCTTCGACCAGTGCTTCATGAAGCGGAGCGCGATATTGTTCTGCAAGTGGTGTTAATGGAAGGCGAATACCCGTACCAATTAAGCCCATGTCATGGAGTGCCCATTTCACAGGAATTGGGTTCGATTCGCAAAATAAAATATTGTGTAAATTTGCAACCTGAGCATTTAACTGTTCAGCTGTGGCTGCATCACCGGCAATCGCAGCTGCACACACTTCGCTCATGGCTTTCGGAGCCACGTTCGCCGTGACCGAGATATTACCTTTGGCGCCATGACCGATCAGTTGATACGCAGTTGCATCATCACCCGAATAAACAGTCATATCTTTACCGACAAGGCCTTGCAGCAGTTCAGCACCGCGCGGTACATCGCCAGTCGCATCTTTAATACCGATAATTTGTGGAATATCCGCCAGGCGAATCACGGTTTCATTGGCCATATCCACACCGGTACGGCCCGGAACATTATAAAGAATCTGTGGAAGATCAACGGCTTCAGCAATAGCTTTATAGTGCTGATACAAGCCTTCCTGAGTCGGTTTATTATAATATGGCGTCACCAGTAAAGCGGCATCTGCCCCCAGCTCTTTGGCTTCGCGGGTCAGTTCGATCGCTTCACGGGTCGAGTTTGCACCTGTGCCGGCAATAATAGGAATACGTTTGTTGGCCACACGAATGATTTCTTTGATCACCTGGGTGTGTTCACTCATGCTGAGAGTAGAGGCTTCGCCTGTTGTTCCAACGGCGACAATACTGTTGGTGCCCTCTGCAATGTGCCATTCAACCAGCTTCTCGAGACCCTTCCAATCTACACTGCCATCTTCAAACATAGGGGTGACGATTGCGACTATGGAACCTTGAATGGTCTGTGCTTGCTGAGTCATTTTAAAAAACTATCCTATTTGTCCATCCGAAAGGAATGAGAAAACATAAATTGGGATGGATTTGTATTTTGATTTATAGCAAATTCAATAGATTTGCATTGAATTGAATATTGCTTATGCAAATTATGACTGATCAAACGCATAAGAACAATATGCTTTAGTAAAAGCTACTGAATTCTTTATACAAAGCCTTTTGGAAACAATCAAGTAATAAATAAGATGATTTATAAAGCAAAATCCTGAGACCAAAGTTATGTCTCTAGTCTAGACAAAAGAAGATATTGCCCCAAATGAACCCAATAATGATAAGGCTTGTGCAAAAAGATCAGCTGAAAACTGCGATTTTTATGCCTTTTGATTTTGGAATAATAGTTATATTGGATAAATTGAGATCTCGTACATCTTGATCGCACTCTTGTACCCAGACAAATAAAGACAAAAACTATTAAGACTAATCTTTTTTAAATATCAATAAATTGAGAATTTTTTTTCTTATCGGTTAATTTTTTAACTTGATGTATAAGCCTTAAAGTCTAAGTCTTGAACTTTATGATGTTCTGATTAAGTGTTTTTGCGACTTTATCAGTCAGCATCTTCAATTGATTTACTTCAGCCCCTTTTGGAATATCCAAGCAAAACGTTCAACTTATTGATAGTTATTTCTGCAATCAGGCTCATAGATGATGGCTGTCTTTTGTAACGCTGATTGAACAAGGATAATCCAATGGAAAAATCAGACAATAAGCATGCTATCGTCACGGTCGCCATCTGTTTTCTGATTGCGGTGATTGAAGGCTTAGATATTCAGGCAGCCGGAATTGCTGCTGCAGGTATTCGTGAGCATTTTGGTCTCGATAGTTCCCAGTTGGGTGTGTTTTTTAGTGCAGGGATTCTGGGTTTATTACCGGGTGCACTGGTTGGTGGCCGATTTGCGGACCGCATTGGCCGTAAGAAAGTCTTGATCTGGTCGACAGCAATATTTGCTGTATTTACCTTATGTACCGTCTGGGTCAATAGCTTTAACAGCTTGCTGGCAGTGCGTTTCCTGGCTGGAGCAGGTCTGGGCGGCGCGATGCCGATTCTGATTACACTTGCTTCTGAAGCAGTCTCTCCACAAAATCGTGGCCGTGCAGTAGGTTTGATGTACTGCGGTATGCCAGTCGGTGCAGCGATTTTATCTTTGGTTGCTGCGACTGAATTTGGTGCCAACTGGAAAAATGTTTTCTATCTTGGTGGCCTGTTACCGATTTTTGCCATTCCGCTGATGATGCTATTTTTGCCTGAATCGAAGGAATACCTGAAAGCACAGAACAAAACGGCTGCAGAACTTGCTGTTGCACCGCAGGGTTCATTCAAGGACTTGTTTAATTCGGACAACCTGTTACGTACGCTATGTATCTGGGTAAGCTACTTCTTTACCTTGATGGTGGTTTACATCATGTTGAGCTGGTTGCCATCATTGTTTATGGAACTCGGCTTCACACGTAAAGATGGCTCAACCGCACAATTCTACTTCATGGTTACAGCGACCCTGGGTACGATTATTCTGGGTATGCTGACCGACCGCTGGAAGAAAGCCTATGTGATCCTGTTGATGTACGGGGGCATTCTGGCAGGTCTACTGGCGCTGAATGGTGCAAGCTCGCTGAACCAGATGTATATGGCCGCCGCATTGGCCGGTGCCTTCGTGATTGGTTGTCAGGGTGTACTGTATGCCTTCGGTAGTATCGTTTATCCGACTGAAGTGCGTGGTACTGGTGTTGGTGTTGCGTCTGCAGTTGGCCGTATCGGTGCCATGCTGGGTCCAGTCATCGCCGGTCAGTTACTGACGGCAGGTTTTGGCGCTGCGGGGGTCATTACTGCTGCGATCCCATGTATCATCATCTCTGCATTATGTATGCTGTTCCTGGTGAACCGCACTAAAGTGTAATGTTCCAAGATTTTAAAAAGCCTGCTTTTGCAGGCTTTTTTATTTTCAGAATTTAAGAATTAAATATACTGTTTTCTAATTAGAAAGGCTCATCACTTTATATCTTAAAACTTATTTTTTGTAGAGATCTAGCTTGATACAAGCCCGGAACTCATCTCATATTTGTCAAAAACAATGAATCTATTGATTTGCTCATATACACATGCCGAGAATACACAGTCATGCCATTTTTAGCAGCAGGGCTAAAAATCCTCGAGTATTTTGCGCTATGCTTGGGCATAAATCGAAATTTCAATGGATGAAAACAGATGCAGAATAATGTCGCTTTACTGGTCGTAGACGTACAAAGAGGATTTACCCCGGGAGGCAATCTGGCTGTAGCCAATGCTGACCAGATTATTCCAAATATTAATCTATTGGGGCAGCATTTTAAGCATATTATCCTGACCCAAGACTGGCATCCGGACAACCATATCTCTTTTGCAGACAACCATCCCGGCAAAGCAGCCTATAACAGCATTCAGCTGGATTATGGCAGTCAGGTTTTATGGCCAAAGCATTGCGTGCAAGGGACACGCGATGCCGAACTGCATCCGGATTTAAATTTACCGCAAGCACAACTCATCATTCGCAAGGGCTTTCATTCCCAGATCGACAGTTACTCGGCCTTTATGGAAGCCGACCAGAAAACCACTACCGGTCTTGCTGGTTATCTGCGTGAACGTGGGATTGATACCGTATTTGTGGTCGGGATTGCTACGGACTTTTGTGTGGCCTGGACTGCAATCGATGCCTGCGAACTGGGCTTTAAGACCTATGTGATTGCCGATGCCACCAAGGGCATTGACCTGAATGGTTCCTTGCAACATGCCTGGCAGGATATGCTGTCGCATGGCGTAAAACGTATCTATGTGAAAGATATTGTTCAAGCTGCTTAAAAAGCTGGATAGGGATAGAATTTAAATATTCCTTTGATCTTATTTATATTTAAATATAAAAAATCAGGCATCAACGTGTGCCTGTTTTATCTTGCTTTTTCTCCCTTAATGTCACCTGGATGAAACCCATGTCAGCCTTGCTCCAGTTTAGCCAATTTGTCCAAAAAACCTTTGCTTTATGGGTGGTCCTTTTTTCCGGCATTGCCTTGATGATCCCCGAGGCTTTTGTGTGGTTACGGGCTTATATTCCGTGGATGTTGGGCATCATTATGTTCGGCATGGGTATGACCATGACGATAGGTGATTTTAAAAGTGTCTTGCAAAGTCCGAAGGCAGTAGCGATTGGCGTCGTCGCCCAGTTTATGGTGATGCCGAGCTTGGCCTTTTTGCTGTGCAAGCTGTTCCAGCTGCCACCAGAGATTGCGATCGGGGTAATCTTGGTGGGTTGCTGTCCGGGCGGAACTGCATCCAATGTGATTACCTATATGGCCAAGGGCAATACTGCCTTGTCGGTCGCCTGTACCTCGGTTTCGACTTTACTGGCGCCCATTTTAACTCCGGCCATTTTCTATATGTTGGCCAGTCAGTGGATTGAGATCAATGCCTGGTCGATGCTGGTGTCGATCTTACAGGTGGTGTTATTCCCAATTATTCTGGGCTTAATCGTACGGGCGCTACTCAAGCAAAAAGTCACGGCCTATATTCAGGTCATGCCGTTGATTTCTGTGATTGCGATTGTGGCAATTGTCGCGGCGATTATTGCCGGCAGTAAAGCCCAGATTCTGGAGTCTGGGTTAATGATTTTAGGAATCGTGGCCTTACACAATGGTATGGGCTATTTACTGGGTTATTGGGCCAGTCGTATATTTCACTTGGCAGAAATAGACTGTCGTGCAGTATCCATTGAAGTCGGTATGCAGAATTCTGGTCTGGGTGTGGCTTTGGCGGCGACCCATTTTGCTGCATCTCCAATGACAGCTTTGCCAAGCGCCATTTTTAGCCTGTGGCATAATATTTCAGGGCCAGCTTTAGCCACTTATTGGGCTGCCAGACAAACTGAAAAAACAGACACCTAATTGCAGTTTGATGACAGCGCGCAACAAGCCAGAGGATGATTTTTTATAATGTGAAGAAATTAAAATATTAATCTATATAGATTTATCAAGCTTTGTAACATAAGTGTCATAAAGTCTGCCTAAGATCGCCCCTCAATGATGTGAAACAACAGACTGTAATCAGCAGCATTGAGAGGGCATGGAACAATTTCAGCATTCGTCAGCGACCTATTTTAATCGGGAACTTTCCTTATTTGAATTTCAGCGTCGTGTCTTGGCACAAGCACTCGATCCGAATTTACCGATTTTAGAGCGCTTAAACTTCCTGATTATTTTTTCCCGTAACCTGGATGAGTTCTTTGAAATCAGGATTGCCGGGCTGATGAAACAGCAAGACCTGAATGCGACTACCCGGACGCCTGATGCTGTACCTACCGAGCTGATTCTACAAGAACTGTCCCAGTCCATTCATGCCACAGTTAACAAACAGTATGAGGTTCTGAATCATGCAATTTTGCCTGAACTTCAGGCGCAGGGTATTCAGTTTCTTCAATATCAGGATCTTCTGGAAAAACACAAGGCCTGGATTGCAGCCTTTTTTGCCAAAGAAGTGCAACCGGTACTGACCCCGATCAGTCTGGATCCTTCACATCCTTTTCCACGTTTGGTGAATAAAAGTCTGAACTTTATTATCAGCTTGGAAGGTAAAGATGCCTTTGGCCGTGAAATCGAGATGGCAATTGTGCCGGCACCCCGTTCTTTACCGTGCCTGATTAAAATTCCGGAAGACGTTGCCGGAAATAATACCACCCAGATTTTTCTGACTGCGATCATCCAGCAGCATATCAGTGATTTGTTTCCCGGCATGAAAGCGACCGGATGTTATGCCTTTCGGGTCACCCGCAATGCCGATCTGGTACTGTCGGAAGATGTCGATGATCTGGCCGTGGCCTTAAAAGACGAACTGTGTTCGCGCCGCTTTGGTCGTGCAGTACGTCTGGAAATTGAAAATGACTCTCCACAGAACATCATCGACTATTTGCTGGATGAATTTGATCTAACGGAACAGGAGTTGTACCGGATAGATGGACCGATCAATTTGTCCCGTCTGAGTACCAGCTTTGAGCGTCCAGAATTAAAGTATCCGCATTTCAGTCCGGTCATTCCGAAAATTTTCCGTAAACAGAAAAGCATTTTTGAAATTTTAAAGGCACAGGATGTGCTGCTGCATCATCCTTTTGATTCATTCCAGCCGGTGATTACTTTACTGCGCGAAGCGGCTAAGGATCCGGCGGTGCTGGCGATCAAGCAGACGCTGTACCGTAGTGGGCCGGACTCGGAAATAGTCCAGGTGCTGGCAGAAGCCGCACGTAATGGCAAGGAAGTCACGGCCGTGATTGAATTGCGGGCGCGTTTCGATGAAGAATCCAATATTATGGTGGCCAATATCCTGCAAGAAGCCGGGGCAGTGGTGGTCTATGGCATCGTCGGTTATAAGACCCATGCCAAAATGATTCTGATCGTCCGGCGTGAAAATCAGGAATTACTGCGTTATGCGCATTTGGGCACCGGAAACTATCATGCCGGTAATGCCCGAATGTACACCGATTACGGCCTGATGACCACACAGCCGGATATCTGTGAAGATGTGCACCGCATGTTCCAGGAATTGACCGGCATGGGGAAAATGGCCAAACTGAAAGCCTTGCTGCATGCACCGTTTACCCTGCATAGCGAACTGCTGAAACTGATTGACCAGGAAAAGGCATTTGCTCTGGCTGGCAAAGCCGCCCATATCATCATCAAAGTGAATGCGCTTACCGAACCGCAATTGATTGCTGCCTTATATCAGGCTTCGCAGGCTGGGGTAAAAATTGACCTGATTGTGCGTTCAATCTGCTGTCTGATTCCACAAGTTACCGGTATGTCTGAAAATATCCAGGTCCGTTCAATCGTAGGACGTTTCCTGGAACATACCCGGGTCTATTATTTTGAGCATGGCGGCGCCAAGAAACTGTATTGTGCCAGTGCCGACTGGATGGGGCGCAACCTGTTTTCCCGGGTGGAAACCTGTTTCCCGGTGCTGGATCCAGAGCTGAAAAAACGGATTTATAAAGATGGCCTGATTAGCTATTTAAAAGATTGTCAAAATGCATGGGAGTTAGATGCCGATGGTCAGTGGCATAAAGTCCCTTGTCAGTATCCGGCCCAGCCTTATAATGCCCAGCAATATCTGCTGGAACAAAAACAGTTAAAAATTTAAAGGGTAGGCCAAGATACGCTGGCGTATTTGTTTTGTACCCATCAAAAAGCCGGATATTGAATCCGGCTTTTTTAATTGCAATATTCAGTGATATTTATGAGGCTTTGGACTGTTTGGATTTTAGAATTTCGGTTCTAAAAGTCTGTGCCAGCTCGGCGCTTTCAGCATCCATCCCATTCACCACAAAAGCATGACGGGTCAGGACATTGGTTGGATTCGGCATGCTGACCAGCTGGAAGTGATCACTCACATCTTTCAGCAAGGTGTTCGGTACATGTAAGGCACTTTCTTTCGCGACCAGATGCTGAGTCAGGCGCTCAGCGGCCTGTACCGAGCTGAGCTGCATCTCCTCGACTTTAGAAGCAATCGCGCTGCGGGTTTGTAGCACAAAACGTTTTTCTTCACGATAGCGTTTATACAGGACTTCCGAAAGCAGCTGGAACACAGCATTGATCATAGTCAGGCAAGCCAAGGCATTCGGTTTGTCTGCCGCGATACTGATGGTGGCACCTTTTTCATCAAATTTATGTACGGTACAAATATCAGAACTATTCAACTTATAGCGTTGCACACAGAGTTCGGTGGCTTTATTCAGAAAAATCTGGCAAAGATTGAAATAAGGCACCGAAACGGTTTTATTCACGCTATCCAGTAACTGTTTTGGATCGTAGAACTGGATGTTTAAGCTCAGGCTATCGCTCTCCAGTACCGCCGGCTTATGTTCTTTTTCTTTGGCTTTGTTTTTCACTGCCTGTTGGGCTTGGGCAATCGCCAGTGCCGCATTATGCTTTTCCTGTTCCAATGCCTGGGTCAGGGTCTGAATCTCGAATTTCAGCCGCGATTCGTTATTGATGCGCGCCAGATATTCGGTGCGGCTTGGACGTGCCACAGCACGATAAGCGACCCAGAGCAGACCATGAATGATGAACGAGAACAGAATTGCCAGCCATTGTGTCCGCAGAATTTCACCAATACTTGGTTCAATCAGAGTGATTTCAATCACACCGACTTTTTTCTCATTTTGCAGCGCATCACGGACAAAAACTTCACCCTCGCGGGTTTTGGTCAGTCCGCCAGTGGCTAAAACCTGAGCTTTCGCATCTAGAATCCGGATGGAAGCGACACTTGGATTGGTGGCATAACGATTTGCCAGCAACGCCAGAGAAACGCGGTTGGGTGGTTCAAGCTCAGACAGGCTGTCTGTCACCAGTTGACTGGTGATCAGCTGTCCCTGATTGGCACGGTTTTCATTCAGTTGGTGAGTGGTTGCCAATACCAGTAAAAAGGTATGCAGAGCAAAACTTACAATCAATAGGCTAGCAAATAGCCCTTGTCTAGGCGCATTCAACGTAAACTTCCAAGGCAATTCTGTTCAATTTCGATTATGATTCTAACAATAGTTGTAGCTCAGACCCGAGTCAATTCATGCGAGAAATCATTCTTATATCATTCTTAGGACCTGACCAGCCTAATCAATTTACACGATTAATGCAGGTTTTGTCCGCCCATTCCTTACAGATTTTAGATGTAGGGCAAGCGGTTATTCATAATCAGTTAACCTTAGGTATTGTTGTAGCCTCTGAAGACCAGACAGCGACAGCATTAGCCATGAAGGAGATCCTGATTCTAGCACATGATATCGGGTTAACTGTGCGCTTTAAACCGATCTCTGCGACTGAATATGATCAGTGGGTCAAAGAGGGTGGACGCACACGTTATATCGTAACGGCATTGGCCCCTGAATTAAATGCCTCTCATCTGCAAGCCGTGACCCAGATTGTCTCGGGTCAGGGCTTTAATATTGAAACCGTGACCCGTCTGTCTGGCCGCCCCATTTTAGATGGCCAGAGCGCAGGGCCAAAACGTGCCTGTGTCCAGTTCGGTTTAAGTGGACAAATGCTAGATGCAGCTGCCATGCGTGAGGCCTGTTTGCGTTTATCCACTGAACTTAATGTCGATGTCGCGGTACAGGAAGATAATGCCTATCGCCGTAACCGCCGTCTGGTTTGCTTTGATATGGACTCGACCCTGATCGAGCAGGAAGTCATTGACGAACTGGCAATTGAAGCCGGTGTTGGTGAGCAGGTCGCAGAAATTACCGAACGTGCCATGCAAGGCGAGTTGGACTTCCAGCAAAGCTTCCGTGCGCGTGTCGCCTTGTTAAAAGGCATGGACGCATCGGTACTTCCGAAAATTGCCGAGCGCCTGACCATTACCGAAGGGGCTGAACGCCTGATTTCGACTTTAAAAGCATTGGGTTACCGTACCGCAATCCTTTCAGGTGGTTTTCAGTATTTTGCGGAATATCTGCAAACTAAACTGGATATTGATGAAGTGCATGCCAACGCGCTCGATGTGCAGGATGGGGTCGTTACCGGTGAAGTCAAAGGCCATATCGTCGATGGCGCACGCAAAGCCTTCTTGCTCGGTGAAATCGCGCAAGAGATGGGAATTTCCCTGGAACAAACCATCGCAGTCGGTGATGGCGCCAATGACTTGCCAATGTTATCCATTGCAGGACTCGGTGTGGCTTTCCGTGCCAAACCATTGGTACGCCAAAATGCCAATCAGGCGATTTCTAGCGTCGGTCTGGATGGGGTGCTGTATCTGCTCGGCGTACATGATAAAGACCTGAACCGTGCATAAGTACAGGCTTTGATTGATTTTAAATGCGACCTTTGGGTCGCGTTTTTTATTGCTTATGATGTGAGTGATATAAGGAATAGCTGAAATATGGCTACAAAAACATCGATCATCTTAAACGGAAAAATAATTTTTTCACTTAAAAAAACTACTGATAATTTTGTAATGACACGCCAACATTGGCGCAGTCATTGATCCACAAAAATGTGAAAAGCAAAAAATGTAATGACAATATAATATCGCGACAAAGTATGTCGTTAGGCTGGATGACAGGACTTTTTTTATGCAAAAAACTCAGCATAATGCAGGCATAGAGATACAAATCAACAGATTCCACTTTATTGATTTAACGAAATTCAATAGATAGAAGCGTTGCAATATCAAGCGGAAACTATCTATCTGGATGGAGGGGGTTATATGGTAACAGCGAATTTAGCAACGATTGTGGGCTTCAGTTTAGTCGCTGTAGCTGTGCTTGCTGTGTTCTTCTCGCCTTATCGTCGCTGGTTAAGCTTTATGGCGGCCGGGATGCTGGTATGGGGCCTGATCGAGGTGATTCGTGTAGGAACTCAAACCTGGTTTGAGCTACCAATGACGTATAGTTACCTGAGCGCGTTAACTGCGGTCATGATGGTCGTGACTGGCCTGTTGTTGCGTGAAGATCGTCGTGCTGAGCGTGCTTTGGCAAAACGCCGTTGCATCGAACATACGCCGGTGTATGAAGACGACCAGCAGCAGCTTTCAAGCCGTTAATTCTACAAGTTGCAATGAAAAAAATGCACCCATGGGTGCATTTTTCAATTTGGAAATATGATACAAACTGCATAATCCACCTAGCCCAGAACTATGCTAGGATATTTGTCAATTTTCGTACAATTAGAATAGGCATTCTCCATGAAACTGTCGTCCATTCCTGTGTTAAAACTTCCTCTGGTTGACCTCAGTACTGATCCACTTGATTTGCTGGTCGCAGGTCTTGCGTTACGTATGAAGCAGTTAGCACGTACTAGCCCGAAATTTATTGAATTGGTACATGAACGCCAGTTCCGTATCCAAATCGGAACAGATGAGGGAATGGCACGTCAGATCGTTGTGAATAATGGTCATATCGATACTGTTTCAGGTGATGCAGAAAAAGCTGATTTTGTACTGCAATTTGCTGACAGTGAACAGGGTGTAAAAACATTGCTTAAAGGTGATCCAACTGCATTCATGACTGGTATGCAAAGTGGCACGATTAAAATGGAAGGCGATTTTGGTCTGCTGGTCTGGTTTAACCAGGTCGCGAAAATGATTCCGCCTAAACTGCCAAAACCGGTCAAAGAAAAAGTGAAAATGGCACGTCAGTTTATTAAAGAGAAAACTGGTAAATAAGTTAAAAATCTTTCATCCAACCTTTTCTTTCTCCCTTTGGGAGAAACACAAAGAGGGGGGTGAAAGGATGAAAGATTTTTAAAAGAAAAAGCCCTCATTAGAGTAATGCCAGTCAGTTAAGCAGACATTAGAAAAATGTAGTAAAAATGAGTGTATGCCAATACGCTCATTTTTTTTATGACTTTATCTGA
>NZ_JAMXXK010000029.1 GCF_024129735.1 Acinetobacter lwoffii
TAAATGGGTAATGTACAAGTTGCTGTAGAAGCATGTTTAGTTCGTCTGATCACAGATACGTTATAAAGTAGTTTGAGACTTTTTTAAATCCGTCAATGCGTAAGTCCTATTCTATTAAGTAGGAGTTTTTATTTTGATCAAATTTAGAGTTTACAGATCGATTGCATGTAAATAGGGTAGCTTTGAAAAGCTGAGTAAGGTTCTGAATATTTAACTATGCTACAAATAAAAATATGACATTTAACGTTCAGAAAATCTATTCAATAATTTTGATCCGTCCCTCTACATGATGAAGTACTCAGACAAAAATATGGTTAATTGACCTTAATGAGGAGATTGAATTATCGCCAATTTTTGAAAATAACCTTTTAAAATTAGTCGTATAGATTCTATGACAGCAGTTTCTTTGAATATTGCGTCCTTTTCCGGAAGTATTTTTTCATAAAAAATCATATTCGAGTTTAAATTTTGAAGCGCTTATTAGAGGTTAGGAAAGAAAGTATTGAGCGGGCTATTCAATCGGAAATCGTATACTTAATAAGATATTTTTCTAGAAATCAATGAATTAAATAAAGATGATATAAATACAAAATTCTTCGGATGGCAAGCCATAAATATTCTAATCTGCTTTAAAAAAATGACAATTGAAATCTTGTATAAGTCTTCTTTTAGAAGTGTAAAAGGGTATTGTCGGCTAAAAAAATACTGTTATATTCAACTCATGGTAGGTCGTAAAATCAATAAGACGCTACCGATAAGTTGGACGGATCAATGACAGTTAGTTGAGTTTGATGTTTATCACCAGACAATAAATCTAGCACTAGCCATCCAACACAGAGCTCGCAGAAATGCGAGCTTTTTTAATGTCTGCACAATTCATTCAGTTTAATATTTTTTTTCTTATAATCCATTCAGATAAAAAAGTTTACATTGCCAAATTCGCTAACATCTTGAAGATTAATCGCTTGGCTAATTATGGTATAAAAAACTGCAAATTGGATAATGAGAGAGGAAGGAAAAATGTCAAAGATGATTGATATCAAAGTGAAAGATCAATTTAGCCAAGTGACTGAAGCGAAAGCGATGCTGCGTTCCTTTGCAGAGCACAACATTCATCATGCAGCTGAGTTGGTCAAAAAAATTGAACACATCGTGGTGGATGGTGAAACCATTCTGCCGAGTATTGAGTTGTTGTTTGAAAGCCAACAATCTTCAAATATTTATCGCGTTATCGAATAATTTAATCAGTGAACTTCAGATAGGTAGAAAAAAATTGAACTTATTTATCCGAAATCACCGATTCAGCAGATAAAAAACTCACCATTTAGGTGAGTTTTTTATACTTTGGTGTTTGCTAGCTTGGATACTACTGTATGCAGCTATAATCAGCTTCTGATTCAATATCTAAGAGAAGACAACGTGATAATGGGCTTTAATTGGCCGAAGAAATATCCCATAACAATAAAAAAGCTCGCTGGAGTGAGCAAATATTTAAATCTGTTTAAGCTGCAGATTCACATCATATTTTTCAAAATCTTTTAGAATCTGCACTAAAGTTTGCTGTGCGATTGTATGCTCAGGGCTTAAAGAAATTTCCTGACGAGTCGTGCTGTCAAAACATTCAATGGCCTGGATCAGCCAATGATGCTCAATGGGACTTTTTTGAATCAACACACGGCGCGGTTGCAAGCTGTCACTGATCTGGCGGGGAAGTACATAGGTGATCGCCAGTTGCACAAATTGCAGTTCTTCAACCGGACTTAAAAAGGTAATTACCCAATTGCCAACTTTACTCAGTTGCATGGGATTATCGAACGCATCGAATTCTAAATAATGTGACATATACATGATCCAATCGGATGTCTATGCTCACTATATGGCGGGATTATAATTCTTTTTCTATCACGCTTAAGTCGGATATTTCGAGCTTTAAATTTTGCTTAAATATAAATATATCAAATAACCAATTAGTT
Source organism: Acinetobacter lwoffii (assembly GCF_024129735.1). Classification (GTDB taxonomy): domain Bacteria; phylum Pseudomonadota; class Gammaproteobacteria; order Pseudomonadales; family Moraxellaceae; genus Acinetobacter; species Acinetobacter lwoffii_H. The sequence continues at coordinate 1,974 of NZ_JAMXXK010000029.1, forward strand.
ATCTTAAATAATTAAAGCTGCCTCATTGTTAAACTCGCTTATTTAAGAGTTTAAAAGACTAAGATATTCTTATTCAGGCGCTTCATTTTGCTGCAATTGGTCTAAAGCAAAATTGATCTGCTTCAGAATGTGATTCAATTCTTGGGGAGCAATACGGCTTTCCTGAAGGGACGTAATCCATTGCATTTGGCACAGTTTTAAACTGCGCGTATCCGGCGCCTGTAAAATCTGATGAATTTGCTGCTTGGCCATCAAGCCACAATATTTTTGTAAGCTTTCCATCATCATATATTTAAGGTCTTCAAAAGACATAGGTTGCAGTTCAGGCAGCTTTTTTGCATGGCTTGAATCCGTTTCAGCAGATGGAATGTCCTGCGCTACTTTAATGGATTCCATCTCAGGATGGAGTTCTTTTGTCGCAGAAGCTGCTGCTATCGATGAGTCCAACGATCGGTGAATCTCGGAGTGTGCCAGGTCAACTTTTGTATCTGTTCTTGCATCAGCCTGCTTTTGACTGATGGCTACCTCGCCCGTTTCAGCTGGAATAATTAAATCCATGGCATAAAGCTGATCTAAGAGTTCGGCAGGAGCAAGCTGTTGTTTTAAGCCATCATTTAATAAGTTGAAATCCTGGCTGCCGATCAGAACCAGTAAGCGGCGTTGGCGTGCGGTCAGTGGGATGGAGCGATCCTGTAGCACCTCGATCCCACGTTGAGTTTTATAAAAATGCATCATAGCTGAATAGATTGTTGCTAAAATTCAGCTAGAGCATAGTCTGTGAAAATTACATTAATATGAAGTATTTATTAAAATACTGAGGTTTGTTTTGATAAAACCTATAATGTCGTGATCGCCGTATTTTCAAGGGCCTTACGTAAATAAGGATCCAGTTCATCCTGACGCAATAGCCATTGCACATAGTCAGTAGGAAGTTCTGCAATAGCGGTGCCGCGATGTTTGCCAAAATTAATCGTACGTGGAATTCGGGCATCTTCAGAAGCATCGAATAATTCCTGCATACTGTTGATTTTTAAATGATGCACAATATGCATCAAAATATTGGCAGTTAAAATAATATCCATATCGGCACGATGTGCTTTACGGATCATTTCACGCGCTCTTTCGCTGCCTTTGGTGATCATATAGATCAGTGCAGAAATATTGTGTGCTTCCGCATCTGGCCAGACCCGACGAGCTAAAGCCAAGGTGCAAATTGCCTTGATTTTTGAAGTATCTACGCCACATTTTTCGATGGCACGGACGTCATAATCAATATTATGGCCGATCATGTAGACGGTTTCATCAGGTAGGCGAAAGGTAGTGTAATGCGGCTGACCTTCCAGATCCGATTCCAGAATATGATGCACGGCCATGGCAGCAAAAGAAATGGCTTCGTCACATGAATAAAGCTGATCAAACAGGCGGCTTTTATCCAGACTGATTTTATGCTCTACAATTTCGACAGGCGCATAAGCAATTTCGATGGGTTGACCATTTAAAGTATGCGTTTCGGTATCAAGAATAATGGCCTGCATGTCGGAAATGTGCCTGAAAAGAGAGGAGAGTAAAATCTAACATTATTATTTTGCAACTGACAATTGAATTGCTTTATTTCTGTATTAATTGCAGGCTTTTTAACGTATGACGACTATTTGTATAGTTCTGAAAAGGGGAAATTCTCTATTTTTAAGTTTGCTGATTTCATAATAAATATAAACTGACGCGAATTTAATAGAAAAAATAACGCATTCTTTTCTTGATATTGTTTAGATAAATTGGGAAATTACATGTAGTTTTATCGTTTGTTAAAGATAAAACCAGAAAAACTCATTAGAGACGATAATAAATAAGATAAGGATAAGATCGATGAAACGTCAAGTATTGACCTGTGCTCTTCTCACATTAAGTGTAGCCTTAACTGCTTGTAACGATGATAGTGATAATGATCGTTTTTACGAGTCCAAACCTGCTGTTCCAGTAAATAATATCGATAATCCAGTCGTGGCAACACCTGTAGCCTATACTCAAACGGATTTCTCCGGGATCGCTGACGAAAGTGTGATCATGACTTATAAGATGTTAGGAATTAATGGTAAGGAAACACAAGCTACTGCATCAGTTTTCACACCCGAGGGAACGCCTCCAGCTACAGGCTGGCCAATTGTGGCATGGGCACATGGAACTACCGGTGTAGCTGATCAGTGTGCGCCGAGTCGAAAAGCGCTGAATGATTATATTAAAGCCATGATTGGCGGGTTTCTCCAAGCTGGCTATATTGTAGTGGCACCTGACTATGAAGGTTTAGGAGAGCCAAGTGGAAAAGAACTTCATCCTTTCTTGAATCTGAAAAGTGAAGCTTATTCTATTACTGATGCAGTTGTGGCTGCACGAAATTATTTAGGTTCACAAGCGTCCAATCAATGGGTTGCAGTAGGGCATTCTCAAGGTGGCCAGGCAGCTTTAGGCGCTGCGCAATATGCAGCACGTGCTTCTAAGATGACCTATAAAGGTACGGTAGCTTTAGCACCTGCTTCTAATTTTAGCCTGATTTTGTCAGGTGGTGAGACGCAAGCTGGACAAGAAACCGATCTGGGTAAAAAGATTGAAACTTTGGCGTCTTTAGATACGTTCACGGCATTGATTACTGCCGGTTTACGTAATCCAAACCCAAATCTGCAATATAGCCAGATTTTTAAAACACCGACTGACCAGATCGCTAAGAATGCGGAAACTGATTGCTATGATGTACTGGGTAATAAATTTGGTGCTGCAATGGGACAGTATGCTCAAAATAACGGAACTTTAGAAGGATATCCTCGTACTCAAACTAACTTTATGAGTATTCCAGTCGTAAAGAGCTTCTTGGAAAAAGATTCTCAGCCTTTACTTGTTAAAGTTTCTACGCCAGTGATTATTTATCAGGGTTCAGCAGATAGTACCGTTCCGAAAGCAGCAACAGATGTTTTGGTTGCACTCGCCAATCAGAAACAAACTTCAGTACGTTATATTACGGATGAGTCAAATGCGACTAAATGGGATCATGGTAGCGTCTATGCACTGAATATTCCTAATATTATTTCAGATGTAAAATCTCTAATGCCAATTCAATAACTTATTTTTATCTGAATGGCTCATGTTTTTTTAGATATGAGCCATTTTTATTGCAAACTGAATAAAGTTCATGATCGAAAATTTAAAACTTCATGCTACAATACGCGCCAATCTTAGCACGGCTTAAAAGCCCTAAATCAATAGGACCTCGCTAATGTTTGCCAATATCTCTATCGCTGAATTTGATCCAGAATTAGCTCAAGCAATCTCGAATGAAGATGCTCGTCAAGAAGCTCATATTGAGCTAATCGCTTCTGAAAACTACTGCTCACCAGCAGTTATGGAAGCTCAAGGTTCAAAACTTACTAACAAATATGCGGAAGGCTACCCAGGTAAACGCTACTATGGCGGTTGCGAGTATGTAGACGTTATCGAACAATTGGCGATTGACCGTGCTAAAGAACTCTTTGGTGCTGATTATGCTAACGTTCAGCCACATGCTGGTTCACAAGCAAACTCAGCAGTTTACTTAGCGCTTCTTAACCCAGGCGATACAGTTCTGGGTATGAGCCTTGCTCACGGTGGTCACTTGACTCACGGTGCAAAAGTAAGCTTCTCTGGTAAAACATATAACGCGATTCAGTACGGTTTAAATCCTGTAACTGGCGAGATCGATTACGAAGAAGTTGAGCGTTTGGCGCTTGAGCACAAGCCACGCATGATCGTTGCTGGTTTCTCTGCATACAGCCAAATCGTTGACTGGCAGCGTTTCCGTGAAATCGCGGACAAAGTTGGCGCTTATCTGTTTGTTGATATGGCTCACGTTGCAGGTTTGGTTGCCGCTGGCGTTTACCCAAGCCCGGTGCAAATCGCTGACGTTACTACGACTACGACTCACAAAACACTTCGTGGTCCACGTTCAGGTCTGATCCTTGCGAAAGCAAACGAAGAAATCGAGAAGAAACTTCAATCGGCTGTATTCCCAGGCAACCAGGGTGGTCCTTTGGTTCACGCGATTGCTGCGAAAGCAATCTGCTTCAAAGAAGCAATGGCACCTGAATACAAAGCTTATCAGCAACAAGTAGTTGTGAATGCGAAAGCAATGGCTGAAGTATTAATCGCTCGTGGTTATGACGTAGTTTCTGGTGGTACTGAAAACCACTTGTTCTTGTTGTCTTTAATCAAACAAGACATCACAGGTAAAGAAGCTGACGCTTGGTTAGGTGCTGCTCACATTACTGTGAACAAAAACTCTGTACCAAACGATCCACGCTCTCCGTTCGTCACTTCAGGTATCCGTATCGGTACACCTGCAGTAACAACTCGCGGTTTTGGCGAAGCTGAAGTGCGTGAACTTGCAGGCTGGATCGCTGACATCCTAGATGCTAAAGGCGATGAAGCTGTTATCAACGCGGTGAAAGAGAAAGTTGCAGCGGTATGTGCTAAATTCCCAGTTTATGCATAATCGCTTATAAACGGAAAGGAGCTCCCAACCGGGAGCTTTTTTTATAGCTGTAAAAATAACGATGTAAAAGATGTTTAGACTTGATCGGGCTTATATAGATCAATTTCCATGCCGTAAGAGATTGAGTCATCAATAAAATCATATTGAGTTTTTCTCAATCTGGCTTAAAGTCTTTTATCAACTATTTGTATTTTTAAATGCTTTAAAAGAATGAATGCATTCGTTGCATGCTTTGCTTGAAATTATTTACAGGAATTATTTTCAGAACCTGACACTTTAAAAATAATAGGTTATTGAGCTGAAGATCATGGTAGATGAAGCGCTTGAGTGAATCCCATGTTACTGTAAGGTGGTGCTGATATAAGCGCCGTGAATGACATCATTCTTTTTATTTAAACGTTATATGGATCGGTATCATTTGAATATGGGTAAATCCTGTATTTAAAAATGCTGCTGGCGGTTGATTGATTAATTTTTCATTTATGCATTAAACAAGGTAATAAGGATGACTAAACCCAACATTATTTTATCTGAGCAAGATTTACATCGTCTGGAAACGATGCTGGAGAATCAGAGCAAGCTGAGCGAAACCATGATCCGCTTAGAGGATGAATTGGCACGTGCCGAAGTGGTCGAGCCGCAAGCGATCGCAAGCAATATCGTGACCATGCATTCCCGTGTGTTGTTGACCATTGCACCTTCTACGGAAGCTGTTGAGGTGACACTAGTTTACCCACACGAATTTAAAGGTGAAAAGGGGCAGGTCAATGTCATCGCACCGATAGGTGCAGCCATTTTGGGCTTAGCAGAAGGTCAAACCATTGAATGGCCACAACCGGATGGTAATACCATGAAAGTGACCATTGAAAAAGTGCTGTTTCAGCCGGAGAGCGAAGGGGATTATCTTTAAGCCAGCGTTGGATCATCCTTGAAAGCCATAGCAATATGGCTTTTTTGTATATGGATTTTAAGTAAAACCTGGTGTTGTAAGCATTTAGATCAGATTGAATACATTTTAAAGTTCTAAATGCTTAAAGTTAAACAATTCTCAAGATGCTACGTAGCCATTTATCTCTGTAATTGGATTGTCTTGCCAAAATCATAATTAAAATAAAGATAAAACATGCATTTAGTTAAAGTGATGTAACGAATTTCTGGATAAATATACACAACGCAGTCTGTTTTTTTGCTACATTCGAAGATGTTCTAGACTTCTTTGTTTCACTTTTTTTAAAGGATATCGCCTCAACCATGTCGCGCTTTGAAGCTCTACCTGCCTTGACTGACATGATGCTTGATCGTGAGGAAATTCTGGCGATTAAGCGTAATGAGCTTGTGCCTGTACTGGATAATCAATATGGGCTGAATCATTATGCAGATGCTTTGATTCAGGCACAGTCCGTTCTACTGAATGGTGTAGACCCGCACTTGACCCAACAGTTAAGCCATACCATTGAGCAATTGATTCAGGCTTTGGCAGAATCTAAAAAATATCTGAAAAAACGTAAATTTAATGCCCTACAGAAATGGCTAGGCATCGATCTGGATTATGGCTCAAGTCAGGTGGAATATTATCAACGGCTAGACCGTTTGCTCGATCAGGCCGATCACTTAAGCCGTAAATTGCAGATTGAAATTCAGAAATCGCAGTCACGTTTTCAGCAGCTTTTGGGGTTGCGCGAACAGATGGCCAAGCACATTGTCGCAGCAGACGAGTTTCTGTCTGAATATCCGCTATTCGTCAAAAACCAGCATCCCTTGGATAATTTTTCAGAACGCCTCTCCAAGAAAATTAATACCTTACGTACCTTGCAAAGCAGTAATGACATCGCCATTACCCAGATGCAGCTTTCGCAGCAGCTTTCCTTTAGCCTGCTGGATCGCTTTAAGGAAGCACAGCAGGTCTTGATTCCGGCCTGGCAATATCATGTCAAACAAAGCCAGACGAAACACTCGACAAGTGATCTGGAAAAACTTGATAATAGCCGTGAGAGTCTGATTAAAACGTTAAAAAAATCCCTCGAGAAACCCTCGAAAACATAACAATATAAGGTGAACTATGACCAAGTCTGATTTAGTAAATTTACCTGTTGAAAGCTCGAATGAACTGGTCGAACAAAAATTCCAGCAAATGGACCTGAAAGAACTGGGCTTACAGCCTGCTGACTTTCAGGAGGTGCTGGCTGCACGTAAAGAGTTGCAGAACATGAGTCATAACAGCGTGGCTGAATATGGCAAAAATATTGCGACCAAAACTTCGACCTATACCGATGAATTACTGAATCTGGTGCAAAATAGAGATCTGGATGCGACAGGACAGAAGCTGAATCAGGTGGTACAGGTGGCTCAGCAGCTGAATACCAGCAGTATTCTCAATAAAAAGAAAAGTTCGGGTTTTTTTGGCAATATCATTAGCAAATTCAAAGGTGCGAAAGATAACTTTGATGCGCATTTCAATACCACTAAAGAGCAGCTAGATGTACTGGTGAAAGAGATTGAAACCTCGCAATCCGGTTTGAAAGCACGTGTTGATACCCTGGATAAAATGTTTGACGGGGTACAGGATGAATATAAACAGCTCGGGGTACATATCGCCGCAGGCCGTTTACGCGAACAGGAGCTGCAGCAGGAAATTTCCGCTTTAACCGCCTTACCGCAAGATCAGAGCACCACCCAGAAAATTTATGACCTGAACCATCTGGCCAATAATCTGGAAAAACGTGTCAGTGATTTACAGGTACTGCAGCAGTCTGCCATGCAGACCTTGCCAATGATCCGGATTATTCAGTCAAATAACCTGATGCTAGTCGACAAGTTTTATGCGATCAAAAATATTACTTTACCAGCGTGGAAAAACCAGATCAGTCTGGCGATTTCATTGAGCGAACAGAAGAACAGTGTGCAGCTGGCCAATACCATTGATGATGCTACCAATGAGCTGCTGCGCCGTAATGCTGACCTGTTACATCAGAACTCGGTCGATACTGCTAAAGCCAACCAGCGCTCGGTGATTGACATCGAAACGCTTGAACATGTGCAAAATACCCTCATTAAAACTGTAAATGATGTGATTCAGATCCAGAAAGAAGGTGTACAAAAACGCACAGAAGCAACCGTGCGTTTGAAAGCTTTGCAAGATAATCTAAATCATTTGGTGATTGAATCAAGTACCAGTGGATCCAAGCCCAACTAAATCAGGTAGGGCCAAAATCTGAAAGAAGGAGTAGAGATTGCCGCCCTTAGATGAATATGCCGTTAAGCCTCAGGACATCAAGCAGGGGGTAGTTGCACTCAAGAAACGTCAACGCAATTTGATGCTATTGGGTTTGACTAGTTCTACCATATTTATAGCCTCATTGATCAGCCTATTTTTCCAGCAGGAACTGGTCTATGGCTTTTTTGGCCTGAGTACCCAAGTACAGCAATTGCATTTACCGGTCAGTGTAGATGCCACACTGGCCAGCATTGGTGATAGTCCGGATTATTTTTTTAGTTTGCTGAGCTGGTTTGGCTGGCTGATTATTAAAATTTTTGCCTCTTTTATCGGCGCATTCTTTGTGATTGGCTTACTGAAAAAGTTGCGTTTCTTTTATGTTCGCTTTCAGTCTTTTGTACTGAAATTTGTCGCCTGGCTGATCGCTTTTATCGTGATCTGGTCAGGATTAACTTACTGGCAGCATGATCTACGTAATGATCGGGATGATGCTTATCAGCAAGTGGTGTATTACGACAGCAATATCAATGACAGTGAAATTGCCCGTTATCTGGCCGATTCAGAGATTGCAGCACCGGTGAAATCTTATTTACTAGCGCAAACGGCATTGCTGCATAAGCCGCAGGATTTATCTGCCGCAAAACCTTATGTTTTAAACCTGGTTGAAGCAGAAAAACAGGATCCTAAATTTGAACAATATGGTTTCAAGCCTGAACAAATCTGGACCATGCAGCAACAGGTCTATGGTCAAGCCATGACACCAGTCGCCAAGAGTGTAAATACACAGGTGCAACAGGCGGATCAGTTAAATCAGATCACGAATCTGGTTATTATTGGTGTTGCTATTTTATCGGCACTACTTAGCCTAATCTTGTTTTTCTTGGCCAACTCAATCAAGGGTCGATCACTCCGTATCGAACAGCGGATTCATTAATTTCCCAAAATGCTCCTGAATAGGGAGCATTTTTTTGATAAAATTTCAATGCTATTTTTAAGATAACCTATTCAACTTGCTTAACACAGCTCAAAAATTTAAATAAGGCAGTAAAAAAAACTAGGTTTAGCTTAATAATCTAAAATATCGATCAATAAAATAAAAACAACCTGTTTTACCTATTCAGTCGATTGTCCTATCATGGCTGTATCAAATAAACATTTACTCCTTTGGAGACGTTAGCAATGTTAGATCAAAATACTTCAGCCCAACTTAAAACCTTATTAGAACGCCTAGAAGGCCCGATTGAACTGGTGGCGACTTTGGATGGCTCTGACAAATCAGCCAAAATCCAGGAACTGGTGTCCGAAGTGGCTGCACTGTCTGACCTGGTGACTGCACGCTTTGACGGGACCAATGCACGTGCGCCAAGTTTCGGGATTGCAAAAGCTGGTGAGGAACCACGTGTATTCTTTGCAGGCTTGCCAATGGGCCATGAGTTCACCTCACTGATCCTGACATTGTTGCAAACCTCAGGTTATGCACCGAAAGTCTCTGATGAAGTTCTGGCGAATATCAAGAGCCTGGGTGTTCAATCTAATTTCGATGTATTTGTATCCTTAAGCTGCCATAACTGTCCGGATGTGGTTCAGGCACTTAACCTGATCGCCATCTATAACCCAGGCACTACAGCGACCATGATTGATGGGGCTTTCTTCCAGGAAGAAGTAGAAGAACGCAAAATCATGGCGGTTCCGATGGTGTTCCAGGACAACCAGCATATAGGTCAGGGTCGTATGACGCTGGAAGAAATCATTGCCAAGTTGGACAGCAATGCCGCTACCAAAGATGCGGAAAAGCTGAATGCCAAAGATGCCTTTGATGTCCTGGTGATCGGTGGTGGTCCTGCAGGGAATACTTCTGCGATCTATGCAGCACGTAAAGGCATTAAAACCGGGATCGTGGCTGAACGCATGGGCGGTCAGGTCATGGATACCATGGACATTGAAAACTTTACGTCTGTACAGAAGACCCAAGGTCCTAAATTTGCTGCCGAGATGGAAGCCCACGTGCGTGAATATGGTGTCGACATCATGAACCTGCAACGTGTGTCTGATATCAAAGGGGCAGACGAAACGGCCAATGGTCTGGTGGAAGTGACTTTAGCGAATGGTGCCAAACTGGAATCTAAAACCGTGATTCTGTCGACCGGCGCACGCTGGAGAGAGATGAACGTTCCGGGTGAGCAGGAATATAAAACTCGTGGTGTAGCCTACTGCCCGCACTGTGATGGTCCTTTGTTCAAGGGTAAACGTGTTGCGGTCATCGGTGGCGGTAACTCGGGTGTCGAAGCGGCGATTGACCTGGCGGGGATTGTGGAGCATGTCACCCTGGTGGAGTTTGATACCAAATTGCGTGCGGATCAGGTGTTGCAAGACAAGCTGAACAGCTTGCCGAATACCACCGTGATCAAAAATGCTTTATCTACGGAAGTGGTTGGTGATGGTTCACAAGTGACTGCACTGAAATACAAAGACCGTGCTACGGATGAAGAGCATGTGGTTGAGCTGGCGGGGATCTTCGTGCAAATCGGTTTGTTGCCAAATACGGACTTCCTGAAAGAAACCCAAGTTGAGCTAACCAACCGTGGCGAGATTGTGATTAACGACCGCAACGAAACCAATGTCAAAGGTGTATTTGCAGCGGGTGACTGTACCACAGTGCCGTACAAGCAGATCATCATTGCCACCGGTGAAGGTGCCAAGGCGTCACTGTCTGCTTTTGATTACATCATCCGTTCAGGACAATAAAAAAATAGCACCTGGGTTCCCCAAAACCGAGGTGCTATATCTTATAAATACATTATTATCGCTTTATAGGAACTCAGGACGCTAACACCCGAGTTCCTTTTTTTATATTTATTATTGGAACAGCCAAAAGTGTCCCCACGCACTTTCAGCTGTTCCTTTCCTCTGCACAGTTTTTGTTTTCAACCCTTATTTTTATACTTTCCCCAAGGTTGTTTTTATATAAAGCAATGTTTATTCCATCGCTTCATTTTTAAGATTTAAATAAGTTCAAACCCTTAAATTTTTCCAGTAATTGTTCTTGTGTTTCCCGATACTCCGGATGTGGAACAATGCATTCAATCGGACAGACATCTACACAGGTCTGATGCTCATAAAAACCGACGCATTCTGTACAACGGTTCACATCAATTTCATAGACTTTTGTACCTTCATAAATCGCGTCATTCGGGCATTCCGGTAAACACATATCGCAATTGATGCATTTGTCGGTAATTAGCAGTGCCATATTTAACTCGCCTGATAAGCCAGTGAAGATGCCGAAATATCCGCAGTCGAGCTTGGCAGATTACGAATCAGCAGGGCATATTGCATATCAACATCTGCCGGAACCGGAATCTCGACGATGTGACCTGAACCTTTGGCATCTTCGATCAGATTACCTTTTTTGTCTTTCATTTCGGTTAAAGTGAAAGTGATATTGCCTTTAGTCGTCATCAGTTCGAGTGAGTCACCGACGATAAAACGGTTTTTCACATCGATCTTGATGTAATCTCCATTACGCTCCAGCACTTCGCCACAGAAAATTTGATGATCAAAACTGGAAGAACCATGTTCATAATTCTGATATTCACTATGCACATGGCGGCGTAGAAAACCTTCGGTATAACCACGATTCGCTAAGCCTTCCAATTGTGTCATCAGTGACGGATCAAAAGGTTTACCCGCAAGCGCATCATCAATCGCTTTACGGTAAATTTGAGCAGTACGGGCGCAATAGAAATAAGACTTGGTACGGCCTTCGATTTTCAGTGAATGCACACCCACTTTAGTTAAGCGCTCTATATGCTGGACTGCACGTAGATCTTTAGAATTCATGAAATAAGTGCCGTGTTCATCTTCTTCTGCGGCAAACATATCTTCATCATTCCGCTGCAATAGCACAGGCTCATCAAACTGATGTTGTTCTTGCATGTGCTGTTCATCAGCATCTTTAGAGCAGCAGCCTGAATCCAGATTTTTTACTGGAATGACATCACCGGTTTCATCTTCCTTGGCATCCAGAACTTTATATTCCCAGCGGCAGGCATTGGTGCAGGCACCCTGATTGGCATCACGTTTGTTCATATAGCCAGACAGCATGCAACGGCCAGAGTAGGCCATACACAATGCGCCATGAACAAAAACCTCAATCTCCATATCGGGCACTTGCTGTTTGATTTCTGCAATTTCTTCAATCGACAGTTCACGTGACAGAATGACACGGGTCAGCCCCATGTTTTTCCAGAATTTCACGGTTGCCCAGTTCACGGCATTGGCCTGAACCGACAGGTGAATATCCATCTCTGGAAAATGTTCACGCACCAGCATGATCAGACCTGGATCGGACATGATCAACGCATCTGGCTGCATCGCCACTACAGGCGCTAAATCACGAATAAAATTTTTCAGCTTGGAGTTATGCGGCTGGATATTGACCACCACATAGAACTTTTTGCCGAGTTCATGTGCTTCTTTAATGCCAATGGCGAGATTGTCATGGTCAAATTCATTATTCCGAACCCGCAAGCTATAACGCGGCTGACCGGCATAGACTGCATCTGCACCATAAGCAAAAGCATAGCGCATATTTTTGAGTGAGCCAGCTGGTGAGAGAAGTTCGGTAACGGTGGTAATGCTCATGATCAAATCGAAAGACATATAAAAAGTACGGCTTTATTCTAATCATCTGGAATTTGGATTCAACCTAGTAAATCACTCGGAAATACGCGATTTGGATGTAAAACAAGGTTCTTTTTTAAGTAGGGAATCCTCCATAAAATGTCTTCAATATTCAGTCATTTTCAGAGTTTTCAAGCGTTTTTAAAATCTGGCAATGATCAATGGTGGTCGGGGTATTGCAACTTTCTCTCAGTGTGATCAGTTGTCGTTCAAATATCTGTAATTCTTTAATTTTATTTGAAATATCCGAAAGATGTTGATCAATCAGCTGGTTGACGGCACAGCAGTCCTGTTCCGGATTTTGTTCAAGTTGAATCAGGGTTTCAATCTCTTTTAACGACATGTCCAAGGCCCGACAACGCTTGATAAAAAGCAGTCTTTTTAATGCGTCTTCACCATAATAACGATACTGATTACTTGCTCGAAAATTCGGCTGAATAAAGCCTTTTTTCTCATAAAAACGTAAGGTATCGGTGCTTAGACCAGTCTTTTTGGCCATTTCTGAAATCAAATAAACTGACATATCGTCCTCATGCTTGACCTTGGAGTTAGTCCATAGTTTCTAATCAATTTATCGTATTTTAGATAAAAAATCATCGGGGGAGTTATATGGCCTGTAGTTGTAGTCCTGAACCGGCACCCATCAAGCCCAACAGCAAATTTAGAGCAGCGCTATGGATTGCCTTGCTGGTAAACTTCACTTTATTTGTAGTGGAGCTGATCGGTGGTGCATATGCACATTCATCAGCCTTGTGGGCAGACGCGCTAGATTTCTTTGGTGATGCCGTCAATTACGGGATTTCTTTGGCTGTACTAGGTGCGAGCCTCTATTGGCGGGCAACAGTCGCTTTGGTGAAGGGAATGACCATGGCGTTGTTTGGTCTGGTAGTGATTGGCAAAGTGATTTACGCCTATCTGCAAGGTATTCCACCTGAAGCACTGACAATGGGCCTGATTGGTGTGCTGGCCTTAGTAGCGAATGTATTTACAGCAGCAATTCTTTATGCTTTTCGTGAAGGTGATTCCAATATGCGGTCGGTCTGGCTCTGTAGTCGCAATGATGCAATTGGCAACTTTGCGGTCATTTTGGCAGCCGTAGGCGTATTTGGTACAGGCAGTCTTTGGCCGGATATTATTGTGGCTGTAATTATCGCTACACTCGGCATCACATCAGGTTATCAAGTAATTAAGCAGTCTCTGGAAGAAAGATCACTTAAACATAAATCCAGCTAATTTTTATATTTAAAGCTGTCCTGCAGGGCAGCTTTTTATTTATTTCCATTTTTATAATATTTGAAAAATAAAGCTTTACAAATAAACAAATTAAATTAGAATCTCTGGCGAAATTCAGAAAATATACATAAATTTTAATAATTTAGTTTTTTGCATCGTGCGAGGGTTAATGTGAATTTAATTAAAATTTTTTCAATATTGGCAATATCGGGGCTAGCCGCTTGTAGTTCCAAAGTCGTGACTTATGATGCAACAGGAAAAATCATCGGTTCATGTATGGCGACGCGTGGCCTACTTTCGACCGCAAGTGCACATTGTAGTGGTTCAGGGGATGCCTTGGGTGTGAATTATAATACGCCAAATGCTGCTACAGGCCTATTACCAACGCCACCAAGCCAAAATCAGATTAATTTAAAACCGTAAATAATAAAGGGGAAGATCATGAAATTATCAGCACTTATTGCACTCGTAGCGACTGTTATATTGACGGGCTGCGCATCGTCAGTGACTACATTTGACTCTCATGGCCGTATGATTGGTTCATGTAAAGCGCAAACGGGTTTCATCATTGCAGGTGGCGCAGGCTGTTCAGGTTCTGCAAATCAGGAAGGTCGTGATCGTTAATTATTTAGTGATTATTCCAATAAAAAACCGGACTTAAAAGTCCGGTTTTTTATTTTAGAAAATCTTATTTTTCTACGAATGCACGTTCAATCACGTAGTCACCTAGAACGCCCATTTTTGGAGATTCTTTCAGACCGTGTTGGTCAAGAAGCGCAGCAACGTCATCTAGGAATGCAGGGCTACCGCATAACATGGCACGGTCAGTTTCCGGGTTGAAACGTGGCAGACCGATTTTTTCAAACAGTTCACCGGTTTCAATCGCAGTGGTTACACGACCTTGATTTGGATATTCTTCACGGGTTACGGTTGGGTAATATACCAATTTTTCTTTCGCGCCGAGTTCAGAGAAGAATTCATGATTTGGAACTTCATTCAGGATCAAATCTTGATAAGCCAGTTCTGAAATGAAACGGGTACCGTGAACTACGATAATCTTTTCAAAACGCTCGTAAGTTTCAGGATCGCGAATAGTCGAAAGGAACGGTGCAAGACCAGTACCAGAAGACAACAGGTACAGATTTTTACCTGGGTTCAAGTCATCCAGTACCAATGTACCTGTCGGCTTTTTAGAAACCAAAATGTCATCGCCGACTTTTACTTTCTGTAAAATCGAAGTCAGTGGACCATCAGGCACTTTAATTGAGAAAAATTCTAACTCTTCTTCGTAGTTGGCGCTTGCAATTGAATATGCGCGCATTAACGGCTTGCCATTGACTTCAAGGCCGATCATTACAAACTGACCGTTTTTAAAACGCAAAGCAGTGTCACGAGTCGTTTTAAAAGAGAATAAAGTATCATTCCAGTGGTGGACGTGAGTAATCTTTTCGACGTTAAAAGCAGCCATTAAAGGTCTCAATAAATTATCAAATTAGAACAGCTTGCTATTCTAATCTAAATTCATTCTCGATAAACTGAATATATTTAATTGAGCTTATCAAAAAAAGTGATGATGACTGAACTGACGCTGCCGATTATTGGTTATATGCGTTCTCCCTATAAAGAAAAATTTGGTATTCCTCGTCAGCCGAATCTGGTTCAGGTCGAAAGTTATATTGAAATGGTCGGGCCTTATAATGATCTGCTCGCCTTCGAGGGGATTGAGGAATTTAGTCATCTTTGGCTGATCTGGCAATTTCATGACAATAAAAACCAGGACAATAGCCAGTTTCGTCCACAAGTGCGTCCGCCACGTTTGGGCGGTAACAAGAAAATAGGCGTGTTTGCTACACGCAGCATGTATCGTCCATCACCGATTGGTTTATCTGTGGTCAAACTCAAAGAAGTGAGAAAGGTTGGCAAGCATGTTCAGGTGTATGTCACGGGGAGTGACTTGCTCGATGGCACGCCAATTATGGATATCAAACCTTATATTCAATATTCGGATGCTATCATTGAAGCACAAAGCGGTTATGCACAGGATGAACCATCACGTAAAACCGTCATTTGGAGCGATGAAGCGGAGCAGCAAAAGCAACAATTACTAGGAAATGGAAAAATTTCTGTGCAGACTATTCAGGAATTAGAAGCTGTCTTATCTCTAGATCCAAGACCTGCATATCAGGAAGATGAAGAACGGGTATATGGGATGAAGTTTGCAAATGTTGATATCCATTTCAAAATTCATGCTCAGCAAGTGCTCATTGTTGCTATCCAGCATATTCCTTCCTAGATTATAGGTTCCACCACAACAAGCCGATCAACGCCGCCATATGCAAAATCTGCACAGGCGCAAAATAAAGGACAAACTTCCAGCCACCGGTCAAAGCGGCATTGGCTGACTTGGCCAGGGCATGAGCACCCAGACCTAAAAGCAGGGCATAAATCAGACGTATATTGGAGGGATCGCCTTGAACGACGACACTGGCCATCGCGGCATGAATCTCGAATAAAGAGGCGAGCAAGGTCCCGGCCAGTAAGCCGGCATCCCCGAGCCAGACCTCCAGTCCGTAAACTCCAGCCTGAATCAATGTTAATGTGACTGCAATAATCACCGCTTCTTTTAAACTGAACATCTGGCTGTCTGATGATTCCATGCTCGGCGCAGGTTTTGCCTTGCGCAATAATAAAAACGCACAGGCTGCCAGAAGGATTACGGCAACTAAAGAGGGTAAGAGCAGGATTTTAAGCCAGCTCCAGGATACGCCCCCGACCACAATCAATAGCAACACAATAGTCGAGATACAGGACATCAGCGCGGCACCGGCATTCGATCGTGCATCCATTTCACCTTTACGGACCTGTAAGCCCAACTGAGCGATGGTCGCCGTACTGGAAACAAAACCGGAAGCGATGGAGGACAGCATCAGGGCATTTTTAGTCGAGAAAAAGCGTTTCGCAATATGCGCCAAAGCTTGTACCACTAAAATTAAGGTCAGTAATTTTAAAATAAGATAAGGGTTAAGCACTTCGCCCCAAAAAGGCCGGTCAGGGGTCAGCGGCAGACCAATCAAAATTAAGGCCAGTAATAATAGTCCATCCCTAAATTCGGCTTCTTTAATCCATTTTCCGGCAATATTGTGCATGGTATGTTTGGCCATCAAAATACCGGTTAAGAGCACAGAAAGACCGGCTGCCAGAGGAATATTCCACAAACACATGGCGCCAACAAAATAGGTCATCACAAATGCAAGCTCTGTGGTAATGCCCGGATCATCTGGTTGATTTTTTATGGATAAAATGACCATACCACCCACGATCAAAGCACCTATTACAGCAATCACGATTCCAAAAAGGAAACACAGTGCGCCCAATAAAGCACAGATCGCAAAGGAACGTAAGCCGGCAAAACTCGGCTGCTGCTCACGTTGCTTATGCCGTTCCCGCTCCAGACCAATTAGCAGGCCGCAGCCCAATGCCGAGGTGAGTATCGTGAGCAGTTCATGAAAAGAATGCGCATGCAGGGGAACCGCAGTCAAATCCATCTGTGACCTCAGCAAGCTAAGAGTTGATTATTTAAAAATATATGTGATGAGATCAGGTTTGCATAGATCAAAAATGTTGCAGTAGTGATCAAATCCATTCTTTACTTTCTTTTTGAGATTGAAATAGAAACGTACATTCGATAGGTCGGGAGCATGCGAAAAACTGCAAAAACTTGTTATAGTGGAGGCAAGTTTGGGGACTGATAATAATGAAATTTGACTTTGAAATTGATACGGCATGGTGTCTAGACCAACTCTTTAAAGACGGTAAAATCAGTGAACGCGACCGGATGCTGGTACAGACCACTCATCGGCAACGTGAACAATTAAAATGGCACCCTTTACAGTGGATTGCCAATTTTAATCTGGTCGATCAGTCCCATCCCCAAACGACTTTGACCCTGAACCGTTTATGTCAGTGGCTGGCAGAAAAAACCGGATTGATGTTCTATATTATTGATCCGCTTAAAGCTGATGTACAGGCATTGACCCATGTCATGTCGCAGGAATATGCACTGCGCAACCATATTTTGGCAGTAGAAATTCAGGCAGACAAAGTTCTGATCGCCACGGATCAGCCTTATAAAACCGAATGGGTGTCGAATCTCGAGCAAAATATTTCCCCGAAAAAAATACAACGGGTATTACTGAATCCAGAACAATTACAACGTTATATTACTGAATATTATCAGGTCAGTCGTGCAGTCAGTGGTTCACAAAAATCCTCTGCCTATGACCGGGAAAATAAGGGCGTCGAAGCCTTGCTACAGCTGGGTGACTCACAGAATCCGGATGCCAATGACCAGCATATTGTCAAACTGGTAGACTGGGTGTTGCAATTTGCCTTTGAGCAGGGCGCCAGTGATATTCACATGGAACCGCGTAAAGATACGGGCAAGATCCGTTTCCGGATTGATGGGGTGCTGCATACGATTTACAACATGCCGGCCAATACATTGACCGCCGTCATTTCCCGAATCAAGATTCTGGGCCGGATGAATGTGGCGGAAAAACGTAAGCCACAGGATGGCCGTCTGAAAACCCGGACACCTAAAGGACAGGAAACTGAACTGCGTCTGTCGACCTTGCCGACCGCCTTTGGTGAAAAACTGGTGATGCGTATTTTCGATCCGGAAGTGCTGGTGAGAAGCTTCCAGCAACTCGGTTTTGAAGGCCATTTGCTCAATGACTGGAATAATCTCACCAGTCACAGTCATGGTATTATTCTGGTGACCGGCCCAACCGGTTCCGGTAAAACTACTACGCTTTATTCAACCTTGAAGCAGCTGGCGACTGAACAGGTCAACGTCTGTACCATTGAAGACCCGATCGAGATGCTGGAACCCAGCTTTAACCAAATGCAGGTCAATAATGGTATCGATCTTGGCTTCGCTGACGGCGTGCGCGCACTGATGCGTCAAGATCCGGACATTATCATGGTCGGGGAGATCCGTGATCAGGACACTGCCAATATGGCGATTCAGGCCGCATTGACCGGTCACCTGGTTCTCTCAACTTTACATACCAACGATGCGCCGTCGAGTCTGACCCGTCTGCATGATCTGGGCGTACAGCCATTTTTGACAGCAGCAACCATCTTGGGTGTTCTGGCTCAACGTCTGGTACGTAAGCTGTGTCCGCACTGCAAACAGGAAAGCTTCCTGAATGAACAGGAATGGCAGCATCTAGCTACGGATTATCCTTTGCCGCGACCGGAATTTGTCTTTAAGGCGGTAGGCTGTGAAGAATGCCGGCATACCGGCTATAAAGGCCGTATCGGGATTTATGAGTTTATGCCACTGAGTCTGACCACCAAACAGTTGATTGGTGCGGATGCTAACCTGAACCAGCTGCGTCAGCAGGCGAAAAAAGAAGGCGTAGAGCCGCTCAGAATTGCCGGGGCGCGCAAGATTCTGGAAGGTGTGACCACGCTTGAAGAAGTCCTGAGAGTGGTGCCCTTAAATTAATTTTGAAAATGAAGCAATCTTAAGATTCAATTCATCTTTGGCTGTTTTAATAGCATCATCGAAACAAGGCAAGACTTTAAAGAGGTAACTGCGATGAAAATGATGATAAATACGGTTTTGGCAGCTGCATTGATGGGTTCTATCGCGACAGCTACGATAGCAAGTAGTGACACGGCTGTGAATCAGGCCGCTTTTGCTAAATCGACTACAGTCAAACAGGCACTGGCCATGAAAGATGACAGCAAAGTTCAGCTCAAAGGTTATGTCGTGAAAGCAGTCGGTGATGAAAAATACCAGTTCCGCGACAGTACAGGCACCATTACGGTTGAGATTGATGACGAACTTTGGCAAGGCAAACCGATTTCAGCCAAAACACCGGTAATCATCACAGGTGAAATCGACATTGATTATAAACCGGCAAAACGTGTTGAAATTGAGGTTGATCAGGTTCGCTTCTAATATCGCCTGATTTGCTGAAATCAGTTTGAACATAGCAACAAAAAACCACATGCAAGTTACCAAAAAGCATGTGGTTTTTTTGAGTCTGGAACTTTTTCAAGGCAAGATAGAACAAGGAAGCAAACGGAGCAGAATATGCGTATTCTTTTGGCGGAAGATGATCAGTCTCAGGCAGACAGTATCCAGACTTGGCTGGAAATGGACGGTTATGTGATTGATCGGGTAGAGCGTGGTGATCATGCGATCCTAGCGATTGAGCAGCATAAATATGACTGTATTCTGCTGGATCGTGGCCTGCCGAATGCCACTGGAGATGACATTCTAAAAAGTTTGCGCAGCCAACAGCAAGATACACCGGTGATTTTTATTACGGCTAAAGACAGTATTGATGACCGGGTCGAAGGGCTGGATCTGGGTGCCAATGATTATCTGGTCAAACCGTTTAGTCTGGAAGAGCTTTCGGCCCGGGTTCGTGCCCAGCTCAGGCTGAAACAGCAAACACCCAATCATATCCTGCACTGGCAGGATCTCAGTCTGGACACTCAAGCCAAAACCCTGACGAAAGCGGGTCAAGCGATTAATCTCACTGCGAAAGAATTTCAGATTCTATACAAGCTGATGCAGCAACCTGAACATATCGTCACCCGTGAACAGCTGGAAGAATCGCTGTATGCCTGGGGCGATGAAATTGAAAGTAATGCCATTGAAGTATTTATCTATCAGCTGCGTAAAAAAATTGGCAGCCAGATGATCAAGACCATTCGCGGTCTGGGCTATCGCATGCATAAGGCTGAGGCTTAACCCCATGTCGGCTGCTATTTCCCTGCAAACCCGGCTAATTAAACATGCGCTGTTCAGTTCCATCTTGGCCGGAATATTGGCCTGGCTGCTGTTATTGGGAATTTCCAGTTATCAGGCCAGTCAGCTGCATGATGAATTAATGGAGCAGATTTCTGAGTTGCTGCTTGGCGATGTCACCCAGACTAAAGACGCCCAAGTGGATGAACTCAGTGAACAGTTTGATATCCAGTATGCCTTGTTGCTGGGTCAGCAGGTACTGACTACTTCGATTGATGATGAATTAATTAATACCATTCCAAAAGCACAGAACAACGGCTTCCAGTTTGATTATGAGAATGGCCGTTTTATCCGGATATTGACTGCAGAAGATGACGACCTTCAGGTCAAAATCGTACAGCCACTTTCAGTACGTTTCGATGAACTCTGGCAAACCACATTGGGCTTTGCCGGGATTTTATTCATTTTATGGCTAGTGCAATGGCTGATTTTGCGTGTTGCGATCAGACGCCAGCTAAGACCATTAAACAAGATTTCCCAGGCGATTGGTTCCAAAACTGCTCAGGATCTGAGTCCCATTAAAACGCCTGATCCTGAAATCACTGAACTGCAACCGATTATTCGTCAGCTGAATGCCATGCTCGGCCGGTTGGAGAAATCACTGGCTGCTGAACAGCGTTTTACTGCAGATGCTTCACATGAGCTGCGTTCGCCCCTGTCTGCGATTCAAATGTGTCTACAGGTTTTAAAACGCAAATATCAAGATGATCCACAACTACCTCAGGCATTGCAGTTGATCCAGAATGATGTCAACCGCGGTACGCAGGTGCTGGAAAATTTACTCTTGATGGCACGACTCGATCCGGAGCGCACAGAGCAATTACCAACGCAAACGATTAATCTTAAAAATTTGGTTCAGGAGGCTTTGCAGGCCTTGCAGCCTTTTGCAGAAGAAAAAGACATTCATTGGAATCTAAACCTTGAGGATGCTGTGATTGAAGCGAATCCAGAACTGATTTTTAGCTGTATCCGCAATCTGGTCGACAATGCCATCCGTTATACGCCGCCGCAGGGACAGGTCGAGATCCGAACGGTTATTGAGCAGCATCAGATACAGCTGTTGATTGAAAATTCAGGAGAGGGAATGAGCGCTGAGGTGCTGGAGCGTTTAGGTGAGCGTTTCTATCGAGCCTTAGGGACTCGCACTCAGGGTTCAGGTTTAGGCCTGTCCATTTGCCAGAAAATTATGGCACTGCATGCAGCTAAAATTGACTATGCGCCGTCGGATCTGGGCGGACTTAAAGTGTTATTGAGTTTTAAGCTTGAATAGCAAATCTCATGATCAGAAGATTAAAAAGCAGTATGCGCTGATTCATACTGCTGCTTCCCACGTTTGTTATTATTAGAACTGATTTAATTATTTGGTCAGAATAAGACGGTTATTGCGGGTCAGACGCAAGCGGTATTCTTCGCCGGCATGCATGATCCGGATTTCACGACCCAGTGCAAAAAGATTGTTGGAGTGCAGCATTGGCAAAGCATGGTGAGTATCATTGTTACGGGTAAATAAGCTAAATGGGGCGTTCATTCCGTCGACTCCGTGGTGTGTTTTGGATTGATTTAAATGATAATCATTATCGAATAGGTCTGTCAACGAAATATTGAGCAATTTATAAAAAACTCTAATTTGCTTACAATCTGTAAAACTTCAACGGTTCTGTACATCATGACTAAAGCTACGATTCATGTCGCAATTGCGCTTTTATTTCATCAAAATCAGGTTCTAGTCGGCTGGCGTGAGGCCAAGCAGCATCAGGGCAATAAATATGAATTTCCAGGCGGAAAAGTTGAACAGGGTGAATTACCAGTCGAAGCTTGCCGCCGTGAAGTGATTGAAGAGGTCGGTGTTGATATTGAACGCTGGCATGCCTCTGATTTTATTTCTCATGAATATGAAGATCTCATCGTCAATTTGCATATTTTCCATGCTTTAGTACAGCCTGCTCAACTGGCTGAAATCAAACAGCCTTGGCGCTGGTACAGCCGGGAAGAACTTGGTCAGCTGAATTTTCCGAAAGCCAATCAGTCCATAATTCAAAAGCTGCAATGGCCGCAGCGCATCAAGATTGCTGAAGATCTGGATATCTTATCAAGTCTGGATACAGATCAAATGTTGTATTGGCGCGTGGAAGCAACGCCTGAACGGATCATGCAAGTACAGCAATATCCGGTAGATCAACTCTCCAAGTTAATCATTAATCAGCAGCTTTGGTCACAACTGAATGAATTGCAGCAGCAGACGATTCGCACGATTCATCTAAAACAGACTCAATTGATGGACTTGAAACAAGGCGAACTTAAATCTGGCTATCGTTATCTGGCAGCTTGTCATGACCTGACCGCTTTAATGCATGCAGAACAGATCGGCTGTGAAGCGGCTTTACTCAGTCCGGTACTGGCGACAGCGACTCATCCAGAAACACCTGCGCTAGGCTGGGAACAATTCAAGCAAATGGCAGAGCAGGTACAGATTCCGGTTTTTGCTTTAGGCGGAATGAAGGCTGATGAGCTCGATTATGCAAAAAGCCAACATGCTTATGGCATTGCCGGCATTCGCTATATTTAAACACTTTATTTAGAAAATAAACTTTCTATTGGTAAGTCAGTTTCTATAAAAAGATCTTAAAGTCTTTTCAGTGCCTGTTGAGCTTGCTGAATTGCTTTAGCGTTTTTCCGCAACTGAGCAGATTTAAGGCGCACTTGCCAAAGCTGCTTTTTCATGGCACTAGATTGTGCATAACTCAGGCCACGTAAGGCAAAAGCATCGGCGCTTGCTGGCTGATTTTTACGGTTGGCGATCATGCCCAAGTATAAATAGGTTTCCGGTGCCTGAGGGGCCAGTCGCTGTGCCTGAGTTGCAGAAGCTTCAGCTTGAGCAAACTGCTGCTTGGTATAGGCCTGCTGGGTTTGCTGCATCAGACTCTTGAAGGCCGGCAGATTACGTCCATCATCAAACTTTTGGCTTTTCGGCTTCTGTTCAGGAATGACAATTTTCTGACGTTTGATGTCAGGACGGTCATAAGGCGTAATCACTACGCCATCTGGCGTTTTTGCCTTAGGTTTTTCCACCGCAGGCTTGGCAGGGGTAACTGGCTTTTCTGGCTCAGATATACTTTGGCAGCCCACCAGACTGAGGATGAGCAAACCAGGGAGGATTTTTCTTAACATAAACATAGACTCAATTAATGGCTATAACTTCCACTGGCGATAATACGGGTTTCGCTCTCAAGATCGCGTTCTATTTCTGTTTCACTTTCTTGTATGTAGCGACTCATATCATCCTGTTCAGCATCAGATGGCGCAGGTTCTGAATCAATATCATAAGGTTCCGTCGCATAATGCGAGATGCCGCAGGCAGTCGCCTGATTTGGCAGGGCATGACGCGAAATCGGGATATACATGGCGCCTTCACAGCCTTGTGCAGACAACAAACCCGTATGACGATCTAGCCAATGCCATTCGATTTCATTCGGCTGTGGCAGATTCACCGGTTTCTGGCGCAACTGTTTCATGACATTGGTCCAAACGGGCAGGGCACCCGATGAACCGGTCAAGCCAGTGACTTTGTTGTCATCCAGACCGAGCCAGACCACGGTCATATAATTACCTGAATATCCGGCAAACCATGAGTCACGGCTGTCATTCGTGGTACCGGACTTACCGGCAAGATTCAGACTGCGTGGCAAGCTGTTATAGGCTGCACGGCCTGTACCATTCGACATGACCTGTTGTAAGCCATAATTCAGGGCATAAGCGGAAGCAGGATCAATAGTCGGTTGTACACTCAGGCTATAACGATCCAGAGAGCGGCCGTTGGCATCCACCACAGAGCGGATGGCTTTAGTTGGATATTTAAAGCCGCCTGTAGCAAAGTTGCCGTAAATATTCATCACTTCCATCGGGGACATATCTACCGCACCCAAGTAAATCGATGGATAAGATGGAATATCTGAGGTCACACCAAATTTTTTCAGATGATTAATAAAGGTGGACAGACCAAATTCTTGTGCTAAACGCACAGTGGACAGGTTATAAGATTGCGATAAGGCTTGTGACATTGGAATGACACCATGTCCACGACCACTATAGTTTTTCGGCGTCCAGGTTTTGCCATCACTCTTGATGCTGATTTCACTGTCTTCAATTGGGCTTGCCCAGTGATAACGGTTTGATTCCAGGGCACTCAGGTAGATCACCGGTTTTAGCAGGGAACCGACTTGACGCTTGGCATCGACTGCACGGTTAAAGCCGGTAAAATCTTGAGTAGAACCTACTGCGGCCACCAGCTCACCATTTTCCGGATGCGATACCAATACCGCACCCTGTAAATCTTTCAGGCGACCCGGATTGGATTTGCTTAAACGCGCCACCGTCTCTTTAAAGCTGTCCTGAATTCTGGTTTGGGCCAAAGGATCTAAAGTAGTGAAAATTCGCAGACCCTGATTGGTCAGATCGGTTTCCTGATAATCTGTGCGTAATTGACGACGTACAATATCCAGAAAATCCGGGAAGCGGGCAGGGCCTAAAGTCGGTTTTGAAATGACATTTAACGGACGTGCGGTTTCTTTTTCATATTGTTCCTGAGTCAGATAGCCCATCACCAGCATATTATTTAGGACGATATCACGGCGTTTTTTCGCACTTTCAGGATTGCGCCATGGGTTATATAGACTCGGACCTTGGACTAAACCCACCAGAAATGCTTGCTGGGAAATATTCAGTTCACGCAGTGGCAGGCCAAAATAAAACTGCGATGCCAGACCATAACCATTAATGGAATAGTTACCATTCTGGCCCAGATTCACCTCATTCAGATAAGCTTCCAGAATTTCATTCTTGTCATAATGTAATTCAATCAGCATCGCCATAAAGGCTTCATTCACTTTACGTTTTAAGGTGCGCTCAGGGGTTAAATAGAAATTTTTAACCAATTGCTGGGTCAAGGTTGAGCCACCCTGACGTTTACCACCGGTAATATTGCTGACCACGGCACGTGCAATACCACGCGGTGAAACCCCATGATGCTCAT
Organism: Acinetobacter lwoffii; assembly: GCF_024129735.1. GTDB lineage: Bacteria > Pseudomonadota > Gammaproteobacteria > Pseudomonadales > Moraxellaceae > Acinetobacter > Acinetobacter lwoffii_H. The sequence goes on from NZ_JAMXXK010000029.1 coordinate 27,478, forward strand.
AGAACTTGCGGTCTTCAGTCGCGATCAGCGCTTCGATCAAGGGCTTAGGCACTTTATTTAGCTTGATCAGCACACGGTCTTCGTTATGCTGCGGATAAATCCCGCCTATTAATAAAGGTTCTAAACGCGCAATCCCGCTTGAAGAGGGTTTGGTCGCGCTGACTTCTGCAATCTGTTCATCGCTGAAACTGACTTTTAATATTTGTTCCGGTTCAACCCGGTCACCAAAATCAAAGCCGCGTGTATGCACATACAGGGTATTACCCGTGGTGACAAAGCTGCCTGATTTGGTATAACTATCCGAATTTTTATAACCGAGTAATTTTAATTCTTGTTGGAAATCCTGCAGGCTGACTGGGGCATTCACATACACTTCCATCGGACGTGCAAAGACCTTGGCCGGAATATCCCAGCGCTGACCTTCAAACTTGTCGCGTACAATATTGTCTAATCTAATCAAATAGATACTAAATGCTACAAAGATAGAAATGACGATAATGGAAAAAATTAAGGCAAGAAACCCCATGCCACGTTCAGATTTCATAAATACTTATAAGATCCTGTGAAATTGTGCTAATCATGCGAAGCTTTTCATTATTTTGCAATATTTAATCAAGAAATGCGCTTAAAATTAAAATGAAACCCCACAATTTCTCCTTAATTCGAATATATTTCAAATAATTTCCTACCTATGAAGCACTGTTATAAATTTTCATCCAGGTATAGCTTAATGTTATGATAAGCAGGATTCGTAGCGGAGCGACGACACTGGTGCAAATTTCCCATAAGACCTTTCGAAATATCGGGTTAATAGGACGTCCTGATAAATCGTCGGTGGTTGAAACCTTATGCCTTATTCACGATCATCTTCTCAATTTAGGCCTACATCCAGTTTTTGATGCAGCGACAGCTGAACTTGTTCCCTATCAAAATACCCAAACCGTCAGTCGTGCCTTGTTGGGTGAGGTGGTGGATCTGGTGATTGTCGTGGGCGGCGACGGCTCGCTATTACATGCAGCACGTGCCTTGGTCAAGTACAATACCCCAGTGATCGGGGTTAACCGTGGTCGTCTGGGTTTTTTAACGGATATCAAGCCGACCGAAGTGATCTTCAAGCTGGATCAAGTATTAAAGGGTGACTTTCAGACTGAGCGACGCTTTTTACTCGAAGTCGAAATTCGCTCCAAAGGCGAAGTGATTTACGATGCCATTGCCCTGAATGATGTGGTGCTACATTCAGGGAAATCGGTACATATGATCGATTTTGAACTGAATATTGATGGACAATATGTCTATCGTCAGCACAGCGATGGCCTGATAGTCTCTACGCCGACTGGTTCTACGGCTTATGCGCTTTCTGGTGGTGGCCCGATTGTACATCCAAGTATGGATGCGATTGCCTTGGTACCGATGCATCCGCATACCTTGTCTTCACGCCCGATTGTGGTCGGTGGACATAGTGAAATTAAATTACTGATTCGTGAAAATCGCGTACTGCCGATGGTTAGTGCGGATGGACAACACAGTGTGTCTTTGAATGTGGGTGATAGCGTCCATATTCGCAAGCATCCCTTTAAACTGAATCTTCTGCATCCACCGGGTTATGACTTTTATAATGCCTGTCGAACCAAACTGGGGTGGAATCAGGACTTTGATTATTTTAAGCAGGATTAAATCATGAATATTGAACAAATGCTTGCCGTACTCAATCCTGAGATTGTTGAACGCCTAAGAACAGCAGTCGAAATTGGAAAGTGGCCAAACGGTGTAGCCTTGACACCAGAACAACGTCAGACCTGTATGCAGGCAGTCTATGCCTGGGAAATGAAAAACCTGCCTGAAAATGAGCGCAGCGGTTATATCGATCGCGGTACTAAAGAAGAGGGTGAAGAGTGTGATGATGATCATCACAAGAATGAACCTGAATTCAAGCCGATTCGTTTTGTTTAAGGCTTAATTCCCAGCCAATAGCAATACAATTAAAAAAAGCATTGTTCATTCACTGAACAATGCTTTTTTCTTTTGCACAAGATTAAACCGTGTGGCGATTCGCCCATAAGATTTTGGCTTTTTGCATCGCAGCTTCAAAGCTGTCACACACGCCCATGGTATATAGCGCAATGCCCATAGTTTCTATCACTGCAATCTCGCCATAATCATGGCTTTGCTGACCGTCCCAGACAGCCTTAAATAGCGCCAGATCCAGTTCTTCTTCAATTGGACTGCGGTTGTCAGTGAGCTTTGGCAATTCATGCTCATAGAGCAGGCCATCTTTAATGCCACAGATGAGCGTTTTGGCATCCGGATTACGCTCGAATTCGCCCCCTTCACCTTTAATCACGGCACTATTTTTATAGCCCAAGCGGAAAGCTGCTTGCTGATGCGAACCACGATATGCTGGATGGAAAATGGCTTGCAGGGTCGCTTTGGCATTAAAGGGATTGATCAGACGCGCCAGGGTATGAATTGGGGAGCGTAAGCCCATGACATTACGCAGCGCAATCAAGTCTGCAAGAATCGGAGAAATTACTTCTAACGGTATGTAAGCAAAATGCTGTTGTAGAAGTTGCTGTTCAACCTCGGCATCATTTTGACAGATTGGATAGCCTAAGTAAGTCAGCACCTGTTCGGTGTAAACGCGGTTCATGGTATGGCCCGAGGCACCATGCATCACAATATTATAACCATGCTTGGCCAGTGTCAGGGCTGCCAGAATAAACCATGGATAATGCTTGCGCTTGCCCGCATATGAAGACCAGTCCAGATCGACATCCAGTTTTTTGAAACTCAGCTGGTCACGTGTCGCCTGTACAAAACCGGCCAACTCATCTACAGATTCTTCCTTGACCCGCAATAACATCAAGAATGCACCTAACTGCACATCCAGCACTTCATTTTTCAAAATCATACTGAAGGCTTGATAGGCTTCATCATAGCAGAGAGAGCGGGCGCCATTTTTCCCTTTACCCACAATGCGTACATATTGGGCAAAGGGATGTTCGAAATCTTTATAAATATTTCTTTCGGTATTCATAACTTTTTACAGCTTGCAGAAAATATTAATGTCAAGGGAGAGGGTGAAAATCCATAAACATTTCAGTATACGTAAAACAATCAGTTAAATCTGATTATCGACTAATGTCTAATCTATTCTGTTTAAAACATAAACAAGCGCATAATAAGTTATGCACATTTAGTCTGAATATTCGGTAAAATTTAGGCAATTTTTAGAGTCTGTTTAATTTTTCTTAATCTCTTTCTCCCATTTAATACTTTGGTCTGATACTTGAGTGTCAGATTCAATGCATGGCTGATTATCATTTTTGAACATTCTCTTGAGCCTTTTGAGACTTGATCCGGTTCATCCTGAGAAGGGATGAAGAGGTCAGTATATTTCTCAAAATGGTCTTTCTTATTTTTGATATCGTTCAAGTAGATTTATTATGGCGAAACAACCAATTTATAAGTCACTGTATTTTCAAGTGATTGTGGCCATTATCGCAGGTATTCTGGTCGGGCATTTTTCGCCTAGTGGTACGCAAATTATCAATGGCGTAGAACAGCATGTCCCTGGCTTGGGCGAACAGCTTAAACCGCTTGGTGATGCATTTATCCGTCTGATTAAAATGATTATCGCACCTGTAATTTTCTGTACCGTAGTGAGCGGTATTGCAGGTATGGAAAGCATGAAATCAGTCGGTAAAACTGGTGGTGTGGCTTTACTTTACTTCGAGATCGTATCCACGATTGCTTTGGTCATCGGTCTGGTCGTGATTAACATCGTCAAGCCTGGTGTGGGCATGAACGTTGATCCTGCTTCACTGGATACCACTGGCATCAGTAAATATGTCGCTTCAGGTGAGTCACAATCGACTATCGACTTCCTGATGAACATCATTCCAAATACGGTTGTGGGCGCATTTGCAGAAGGCGAAATCCTGCAAGTTCTATTGTTCGCGATCATTTTTGGTTTTGCACTGCATAAGCTAGGTGATCAAGGCAAGCCAGTCCTGAAACTCATCGACCAGATTTCACATGTGTTCTTCAATATCGTGAATATGATCATGAAACTTGCTCCAATTGGTGCATTTGGTGCGATGGCATTTACAATTGGTAAATATGGTATTGGTTCTCTTGCTCAGCTGGCACAGTTGATCATTTGTTTCTATGTTACCTGCGTACTGTTTATTTTCATCGTATTGGGCTCAATTGCGCGTTTCGCAGGGTTCAGCATCATGAAGATGATCCGCCTGATTCGCGAAGAACTTCTGATTGTACTGGGGACGTCATCTTCAGAATCAGTACTGCCACGTATGTTGAAGAAACTGGAACTTGCCGGTGCAGAGAAGTCGGTGGTAGGTCTGGTGATTCCAACTGGTTATTCATTTAACCTGGATGGTACGTCGATTTACTTGACGATGGCTGCAATCTTTATTGCGCAAGCAACCAATACGCAACTTGACTTGTCTCATCAAATTACCCTGCTTCTGGTACTTCTGATCTCATCTAAGGGTGCGGCAGGCGTGACTGGTTCAGGCTTTATTGTGATGGCGGCAACTTTGGCTGCTGTAGGGAATATTCCTGTTGCAGGTCTGGCATTGATTCTCGGTATCGATCGTTTCATGTCTGAAGCTCGTGCCTTGACCAATCTGGTCGGTAACTCTTTGGCGACTTTAGTGGTTGCGAAATGGGTGGGCCAGTTAGATATGGACAAGCTGAACTATGCTTTAGCAAATCCTGCAGAAATTGACGAAAAAATGGCACAAGAAGGCAATAACGCTCACTAATTTTGAGTCTGTCTTTCATGTCTAAAAGGGAAGCTTCGGCTTCCCTTTTTTATTGACTGTGAAGTTAGTAAAAAGATGAATGCCGGCACATGACAGGGAGCAGGAAAGTCGATAGTCTGTGAAAAGGAAACTAAAATGATAAACAACAAGGACAATAGAATGCTTGCCTACGATGCCGATCTAGAATTATTCCGCGATAATTTTAAACGCTTTATGAACGAACATGTCGCACCGTACTACGACCAGTGGGAACGTGAAGGTCTGATGCCGCGTTCAGTCTGGAATGCACTCGGTGAAAATGGCTTCTTGTGTGTCGATGTTCCAGAAGAATATGGTGGCTATGGGGTGCCGACCGATTATTCATTGATGCTGATCGAAGAATCTGCACGTGCCGGATACAGTGCTATCGCCACAGGTCTGTCTTGTCATTCCGATATTGCAGCACCGTATATCCTGCATATTGGTACTGAAGAACAGAAAAAATACTGGTTACCAAAAATGGTCACCGGTGAAGTGGTCGGTGCGATTGGCATGACCGAGCCAGGTGCAGGTTCAGATTTGCAAGCCATGCGTACTAGTGCCATCTTGCAGGATGAACATTATCTGTTAAATGGCTCAAAAACCTTCATTTCCAATGGTCAGCATGCTGACTTAGTGGTGCTTGCCGTCAAAACCGATCCGCAAGCCCGTGCCAAAGGCGTTTCATTGTTGCTGGTCGATACCCATCTGGAAGGCTTTAAAAAAGGCACCAATTTGGACAAGATTGGTCTGCATGCTCAGGATACGTCTGAACTGTTCTTCGACAATGTCAAAGTGCCAAAGGAGCAATTACTGGGTCAGCCGGGACAGGGATTTGCTTACCTGATGCAGGAATTGCCGCGTGAGCGTACCGCCATTGCTGCTACCGCTCTAGGCGCCATTCGTGGATCTATTGATGTGACCACACAGTATGTGAAAGAGCGTCAGGCTTTTGGTCAGGCGATCGGTCAATTCCAGAATACCCGTTTTGTGCTTGCGCAAGCGAAAATTGATGAATTGGCGACCGCAGCATTTTATAACCAGAATCTTGAGCTTTATATGCAAGGGAAACTGGATGTAGAAACTGCAGCGGCATTGAAGAGCTTTTCTACCGATATGCAGATGAAAATCGCGGACAATCTCCTGCAATTATTTGGGGGTTATGGCTATATGACTGAATATCCAATTTCACGTTTCTTCGTTGATGCGCGGATCCAGCGGATTTATGGGGGTACCAATGAAATCATGAAGGAGATTGTGGCCCGCGGTCTGTTAGGGCGTTAATAGCTCAACCATAAAAAAGAGTCCCGAAGGACTCTTTTTTATAGGGGAGAACATGGCCAAGATGGGAAATATTTTTTAAGACTTTATGATTTTAAAACATCCAAACATTCATGAATAAAAATGGGTAAATCATTGGGTAGGCGCGATGAAATCAACTGATTATTGTCATTCACCAGTTCTGCATCATAATACGTTCCACCGGCACGTTGTACGCGACTGGCATGCGCGCGAATACTGGCAATAATTCGATTTTTCAGCACATCTGCTTCACACAGTAATAATGATGCATCACATAAACTAAAGATGGTTTTCTTGGCTTGATTAAAAGCCTGGATAAATTGCAGCACCCGCATATCGGTAGATAAAGAAACTGCAGATTCACCGCCAGGAATCAGCAAGGCATCAAAATCATCAATACTGATTTGTTCGATGTCCCGGTCAATCGTCACTGCAGAACAGCCATGCAGACCATAGACCACTTTTCCTGCATTAAACTCAATATTACAGATGCTATGCTTTGCTTCCAGCAAGGCTGCAACGGGTTCAAGATATTCCTGATCTTCAAAATTATTCGTCAAAAGTACAGCTATTCTTTTTGGCATGACTGACACCCAAACGCTTGTTTTAAGTTAGACTATCTATGATTGGTTAAAAAATCGTCTCTGCTTTGTAATTGAGTAGTGATTTAATGTAAAAAAATAAGTGAAATCAAAGAGAAGTCGATAAAAATGGGATTGCAGAGTGTGCATTTTATTGTGAAATCTATCTTAGATATGAATGGTTCAAAAATGACGTTTGAAAAGCAATTATTTTAATTTTCTTATGTTTAAAACCGCTATATAGATTAAGAAATAGTGATATTTCATCTTCCTTAAAATCAGTTAATATGGACAGGCAAAGTTTACAATTTAATAATGTAAATCAAGCAGAAAAGCTGAAGTAAATGTTACCAGATATGACCAAAAGCGATAAACGGTTAAAATCAACTGTATGTTTTTAAGACTTAATCTACCAATGTCATATTGCGTAACATTTGAAAGCTCACTATTGTTATACTGAACAGATAAGGTTTATGAAGGGCGACAGAACAATGATCAACGACGATCAAAACACCACGACTTCTCTTGATTTGGCAAAAATTCGTGAAGATATCGATTCTGTTGATCAGCAAATTCAGCAATTGATTAACCGTCGGGCACGTTTGGCTGAAGCTGTGGCAAAAGCAAAGTTTGCCTCAGAAGAGAATCCGCTGTTTTACCGTCCAGAACGTGAAGCTCAGGTTTTGCGTAATGTCATGGAACGTAATGAAGGGCCATTGTCTGATACCACCATGGCACGTCTGTTCCGTGAAATCATGTCGGCCTGTCTTGCACTTGAAGCTCCGCAAAGCATTGCTTTCTTGGGACCAGTCGGGACCTATACTCATTCTGCGGTACTCAAGCACTTTGGCCATGATGCTGTGGTTCGTCCTTTACCGACCATTGATGAAGTTTTCCGTGACGTGGAAGCAGGCAGTGCCCATTATGGTCTGGTGCCGGTAGAAAATTCCTCTGAAGGCGTGGTCAACCATACTTTGGACTGTTTTAAAACATCGAACCTGAATGTGATTGGCGAAGTTGAATTACCGATTCACCATCAGTTCCTGATTTCTGAAAATACCCGTAAAGACAGCATCAAACAGATTTATGCGCATCAGCAGACTTTGGCTCAATGCCGTAAGTGGCTGGATGCTCATTATCCAGGTGTGGAACGTGTCGCTTTAAGTTCCAATGCGGAAGCAGCACGCCGTATTCGTAATGAATGGCATTCTGCTGCAATTGCTTCTGAAATTGCCGCGAGTATCTATGACCTCGAAATCATGCATAGCAATATCGAGGACAATCCGGAAAATACCACACGCTTCCTGGTGATTGGTCGTGAAAAAGTGCCGCAAAGTGGTAATGACAAGACTTCATTACTAATCTCAGCGCATGATCGTGCCGGAGCTTTGCTGGAAATTCTGGCGCCGTTTGCCAAGCACAATATCAGCCTGACCAGTATTGAAACCCGGCCTGCACTTCCTGAAAAATGGGCTTATGTGTTCTTCATTGATCTTGAAGGCCATATTGAGCAGGAACACGTGAAAGCAGCCATTGAAGAAATTCGTCCTTTGGTTAAAGAAGTTCGCGTGCTCGGTTCATATCCTGCAGCTGTACTTTAAGTCAGCTATACGTGGTCAGGGCGAGGGTGCTGACCACTGTTTTATACCTAAAATTGGAAGTCTAAAATGTCGTTTGTTCCAGCCAATTCAGGCATCTCAAAATTAAAGCCATATCAACCGGGTAAACCGATCAGTGAACTTGAGCGCGAGTTGGGTCTTACCGATATCGTCAAACTGGCTTCAAATGAAAATCCGCTGGGTTGTTCAGATAAAGTCAAAGAAGCGGTCGCTGCGGAAATTGCTGAAATTGGCCGTTATCCAGATGGTGGTGGTTTTATCCTGAAAGATCAGATCAAAACCCAGTTTGGTTTTAATCATGATCAGATTACCTTGGGGAATGGTTCAAACGACTTACTGGAAATGTTTGCCCGTGCATTCGTTTCAGAAAATGATTCGGTGGTGTATAGCCAGCATGCTTTTGCGGTTTATGCATTGGTAACTCAAGCCATTAATGCGCAAGCGATTGAAGTACCAGCTAAAGGCTTTTCGCATGACTTGGAAGCAATGGCGGCTGCCATTCAGGACAATACCAAACTCGTCTTCATTGCAAACCCGAATAATCCAACAGGAACCTGGTTTGAAGAAGCTGAATTTGAAGCGTTCATGCAAAAAGTTCCTGCCAATGTCATCGTGGTTCTGGATGAAGCCTATGTGGAATATTTCCCGGAAAACTTCAACAGCTTGAAATTCCTCGCGCAATATCCAAACCTGATCGTTAGCCGTACTTTGTCGAAGTGCTATGGTTTGGCTGCACTACGTGTTGGTTTTGCTCTGGCTTCAGTAGAAGTGACGGATTATCTCAATCGTATTCGTCAGCCATTTAATGTCAACCATCTTGCGATGGTGGCTGCGGTGGCTGCACTGAAAGATGAAGATTTTATCGCGCGTTCTCGTGAAGTGAATAAAGCCGGTATGGCGCAACTTGAAGCTGGTTTTAAGGCTTTGGGTCTTAACTATGTGCCTTCACGTGCCAACTTTATCTTGGTAGATGTACAGGCAGACCCATCAGCAACCTTCAATGGTCTGCTCAAGCAAGGGGTGATTGTGCGTCCGGTCGGTATTTCTAATCACATTCGGGTATCGATTGGTACTGAAGCAGAAAATGCGAAATTCTTGAGCGCATTGGCTAAAGTACTCGGTTTAGAGGCAAAAGCTTAAACCATGTCGCAGCCACTGTTTGAAAAAGTTGCATTTATCGGGCTTGGACTGATTGGTTCAAGTCTGGCGCGTGTCATTCGAGCCGAGCATTTGGCCAATGACATTGTTGCATCGACACGTTCACAAAAGACTTTGGAAGATGCTAAATCTCTTGGCCTGATTTCCGAAGGCTATGCCGATCCTGTAGAGGCGGTCAAAGGCGCTGATCTGGTGGTACTGGCATTGCCGGTACGTGCCACGCAAAAGGTGCTGGAAGCTATCAAGCCTTATTTATCTGCCAATACCATTATTACTGATGTGGGTAGTACCAAAGGTAATGTGGTCGATGCAGCGAAAGTGGTTTTTGGCGATGAACTGCCTGAAGGTTTTGTACCGGGCCATCCGATTGCAGGTGCCGAGCATACCGGGGTGCATGCAGGTAAAGTTGATTTATTTGCCAATCACAAGGTGATCTTGACGCCACTGCCAAGCAGTGCAGACTGGGCCGTCGATAAACTGATTCAGCTGTGGCAAGCGGCGAAAGCCGAAGTGATTTGTATGGATGTCGACAAGCACGATGAAGTGCTGGCGCATACCAGTCATCTTCCGCATCTCATGGCATTCAACTTGGTTGAGCAATTGGCCAAGCGTGAAGACAATTTAGATATATTTCGTTATGCTGCCGGTGGCTTCCGGGATTTCTCGCGAATTGCCGCTAGCGATCCACAAATGTGGCATGACATCTTTTTTGCCAACAAAAAAGCAGTTCTGAATGCTGTTGATGGCTTTGAACAGCAGCTCGCGATTATTCGCAAATTGATTGAAGATGAAGATTCCCACGCATTGATGGGCTTATTGGGTCATGCGCAGGCAGCTCGCCAGCATTTCAACCATATGCTCGCCAAGAAACCTTTCATGGAGAAAAATAAAGTGACACAACAATTTACCATTCAGCCGGGTGCCAAGAAATTTCAGGGTAAATTTACCGTGCCAGGTGACAAATCTGTGTCACATCGCTCGATCATGTTTGGTGCGATTGCAGAAGGTACCACACATGTGACCGGCTTTTTGGAAGGTGAGGATGCTCTAGCGACACTGCAAGCTTTCCGTGATATGGGAGTCAGCATTGAAGGCCCTAAAAATGGTGAAGTCACCATTCATGGTGTTGGCATGCAAGGCTTAAAAGCGCCGCAGTCTGCCATTTATATGGGCAACTCAGGCACTTCAATGCGTTTGCTGTCGGGTATGCTAGCAGCACAGAAATTTGATTCAGTCATGACTGGTGACGCATCTTTATCCAAGCGTCCAATGGAGCGTATCGCCAAGCCTTTACGTGAAATGGGTGCGCAAATTCAGACCACTGGTGAGCGAGGTACGCCACCTGTATCCATCACCGGCAACCAAAACCTGAAAGGGATTCAGTACGATTTGCCAATGGCCTCTGCTCAGGTGAAATCAGGGATTTTACTTGCAGGTCTATGGGCAGAAGGTGAAACTTCGGTGACTGAACCAGAACCAACACGCGACCATACTGAACGTATGCTACGTGCCTTTGGTTATGAAGTGAAAACCGAAGGTAATCGAATTTCACTGCAAGGTGGCGGAAAGCTGGTTGGAACCAATATTCAGGTGCCTTCAGATATTTCTTCTGCTGCTTTCTTTATGGTCGGTGCGGCCATTACTGAAAACTCGGATGTGACCCTTGAAGCAGTTGGCATTAACCCGACCCGTACTGGTGTGGTCGAAATCCTCAAGCAAATGGGTGCGGACATTACAGTTGAAAACGAGCGTATTGCAGGCGGTGAACCGATTGCCGATATTCGTATCCGTGGTACACGTACCTTAAAAGGCATTCATATGCCGGAAGATCAGGTGCCATTGGCAATTGATGAATTCCCGGCGCTATTCATTGCGGCTGCATGTGCCGAAGGTCAAACCATCCTGACCGGTGCTGCCGAGCTTCGCGTAAAAGAATCGGATCGTATTCAAGTGATGGCCGACGGTCTTCAAACCATGGGCATCGACTGTACCCCAACGGACGATGGCATCATCATTGAAGGTAAGGGCAAGTCTGGTGACTGGTCGCCAATCTTTACGGGTGGTGAAATTGAATCGCATCACGATCACCGTATCGCGATGAGTTTTTCGATTGCCGGTTTGCGTAATTCGGAGCAGATCAAGATTGTCGGTACTGAAACGGTCGCAACCAGTTTCCCGACCTTCACAGAATTGACCTCAATCGCAGGATTGCCAATTCAAGTGTCAGAATAATTTTTAAAATTATGTGAAACAGCCAAGCTTTTGCTTGGCTGTTTTGTTTATATTGCTTATGCTAAACCCATATAAGAAAAAAGCCATTTGGAAGTAGCGATGCGAAAATTAAAATTCATGGCCAATACCCAGAGCCAAACACCACGGGATGGTCAGGAAACCCAGGAATATGTAGCACATTTACTTGCCGAAAAATTAGGCAAATATGGTTTTCAGACCTTAAGCCAAAGTGGAGCTCAGGTTGCCGTCAGCGTGGAAGACCATGCGCTGCCTTTATCTGTGAGTTGCGAAACCAGAGATGAACAAGGGCATCTGGTTTGTGAAATTGCCTCATATCCTGAAGAAGAACAGGACTGGCTGGATCGTATCACCGAAAGAAGTTTGCTTAATCAGCTTGCACAGGCAGTGGAAACCTCTCTAAAAGAGCAGGAAAGCTTTAGCGAGTTTGAATGGAAGAGCTAATTCAACAGAATCAATCAGCTTTGCCTACACTGCAAAGTCAACGCTTGATCCTGAATTGTTTTAAATCAGCCGATGCCAAAGAAACTTATGCTTCAATTACGCCGAGTTTGACACGTTTTATGGCGTGGGACCCACCACAATCTGAACAGGGATTTGCAACAGTCTGGCAAAATTGGCTGGAAAATATGACTGATTATAAAGAATATGTATTTGTGATCCGTCATATTGAAACACAAGAATTTATTGGGCTATGTGGTTTGCATCGACTTCATGATGAAATACCTGAAGTCGGTATTTGGATTCGTGAAACTGCGCATGGTCATCATTATGGACATGAGGCAGTGCATTGTGTTGTGGCCTATGCTTTTAATACATTAGGGATTCAAGTCTTAAGCTACCCGGTAGCAGAAGAAAACTGGGCTAGCCGTAAAATTGCAGAACGCTTGGGTGGAAAAATTCTCCGTTACATCGATAAGCCTAAATATCGGGCTGTGATGTATGAAATTTTTGCAGAAGATTTTGTCTTTTAATAAAAAAACCCATCATCTGATGGGTTTTTTTATTTAGCCAAGCGCTAAGTACCGGGTCATTGCGATCCGTAATTGCTTTAAATAGCCGGTAAAGAAATGGTTGGCACCAGGTAATACGGTCACTAAATGGCGTTGTGGCTTTGCCCATTCAATCATATCTGAGAGCAAAGTCACTTCATCGGCTTCACCGTGAATGAACAGAATGTCGCCTTTGATGGCTGGTGTCACATAATGACGAATACCAGCTACTGTTGCAGTCGGCAGACCACATAAAATGGTTTGCTTTGGTTGCAGTTCTACCGGTAAGGCTGCATAGCTTTTTGCCATGACATGCGCACCAAAACTAAAACCGCCTGCATAAAAAGGCAGGGCAATATGCTGGTTGCGAGCGAACCGAATGACTTCTAATACATCATCCGTCTCACCGAAGCCCTCGTCGTGTATACCTTCACTTTGACCAGAACCACGGAAACTTGGACGATACACAATACAGCCACGTTCCAGATACATTTGTGCCAGTAAAACCGGAACCTTATGTTGTGGTGTACCGCCTTGCAATGGATGGGGGTGACAAACTACCGCGAATCCTTTCACTTCACCCTGAGGATAATCCACAAAAACTTCAATCTGACCCGCAGGCCCTTGAAGAAAAATTTGCTCGGGCATATAAAAACCGATGATTAACAGGAGAATCGTGCATTTTAACGATTATGGTGAATAAAAACATGAATTGGAATTAAAATAAGCAGACTGATATAGTTTGATTAATCATTTTTTGACCAGGTTGCCATGCTCGCTTTAATTTCTCCAGCCAAAACTCTCGATTACGATACTCCATTACCGACTGACCAATTTACTCAAGCGAGATTATTAGAACATTCACAGGACTTGATCAACGTTTGTCGCACACTTTCTGCAACAGAAATTTCCAGCTTAATGAGTGTTAGTGAAAAAATTGCCACTTTAAATACCGCACGTTTTAATGACTGGCAACCGGATTTTAATTTAGCCAATGCCCGTCAGGCGATTTTTGCATTTAAAGGCGATGTCTATACAGGTCTGGATGCCTATAGTTTAAAACATGAAGATCTGCACTATGCACAAGACCGTTTACGCATGTTGTCTGGATTATATGGACTCTTACGTCCCTTGGATTTGATGATGCCGTACCGTCTGGAAATGGGAACCAAATTGGCCAATTCCCGCGGGCATAACCTATATGACTTCTGGGCACATCACATTACTGATCTGATTAATCAGGATCTAGCAGCAGCAAATTCTGAAATCCTGGTGAATATCGCCTCTGATGAATATTACAAATCAGTCAACGAGTGCAAAATTCAGGCAGACATTATCAAGCCGGTATTTCTGGATCAGAAAAATGGCAAATATAAAGTGATTAGTTTCTATGCCAAAAAAGCACGCGGTCTCATGGCGCGTTTTATGATTGAAAATAAAATTGATTGTGTCGAAGAGTTGAAAGCTTTTAATAGCGATGGCTATTATTTCGATGCAGACAGTTCACTTAAGGGAGAACTGGTGTTCAAACGTGATGAACAACTGAGTGCATAAATGAGATGATTCCCAGTATTCAGCATGAGGATATATATGCCGGATATTGGGATGTCGTTATTATGGTTAGGTTCTTGAACTATGTACATGCATGTGATGTGAGTAGGGAATAATAGACAGCATCATGACAACTATAAAATCTGTAATTCTTGAATATCAGGTAGAGCTTCAAGGTAATTAAAAATAAAAAATATCGCTAAACATCTTGAAATCCCTAGCAAAATCTCCCTTATTTAGATCATTTTATTCTAAAAATTAAAGTTGAGCATTCTTGGAAAAGGCCGATAAAATAAATCGAAATAATTTCTATTGAATAGGTTAGATTTCATTTATCTCCATATCTTAATTTTGAATAAACTTCTTTTAGGTGGTTTAAAAAATATATTAAATTCAATTATTTAGTTTTTTTTAAAAGGATTTTTAATAGGATCGATTTTTTGAAAAAAGAATTATAAATTAATTAGGCTTTGTTGCACAAAGCTGTTCGTAAGGTCTAATTCAGCAATATAATTTCCGAATGAAGAAGCCTCCACCTAATATCTACCGTACAATCAACTGGTCCAAATACAATCAAGCCTTAATTAATCGAGGAAACATTTCGATTTGGTTTGATCCCAAGACTCAATGGTACGCTCAACCCAAAGGTAAACATGGTCGAAATCAAACTTATTCAGATACAGCCATCCAATGCTGTTTAATGATTAAATCCTTATTTCGACTCTCTTTACGTATGGTCACTGGCTTTGTGAAAAGTCTCATTAAGCTTTGTGGTTTAGATTGGACAGCGCCAGATTATTCCACCATTTGCAGAAGACAAAAGCATATTGATCTTGTAATTGGCTATCAAAAAAGTAGTGATGGACTACATCTACTTGTGGACTCTACTGGTTTAAAGTTTTTAGGTGAAGGTGAATGGAAACGCAAGAAACATCAGCCTGAATATCGTCGCCAATGGCGAAAACTTCATATCGGTATAGATGCTGAAACCCTACAAATACGATCAGTTCAACTCACGACCAACAATGTGAGTGATTCGCAAGTCCTTGGTGATTTACTAAATCAAATCCCATTGGATGAACAGATTGATTCAGTCTATACAGATGGGGCTTATGACACAAAACAATGCCGTCAGGTCATTGCAGATCGGCAAGCGCATGCAGTGATTCCACCTAGGAAAAATGCGAGACCTTGGAAAGATACAAAAGTTCATTCGCGAGAGCGAAATGAATTACTTCGAACAGTTAAGCATTTAGGAAGAATAATATGGAAAAAATGGTCAGGTTACCATCGGCGCAGTTTGGTTGAAACCAAGATGCATTGCATCAAATTATTGGGGGATAAACTCAGTGCGAGAAACTTTCAAAGCCAAGTCAATGAGATTCATGCACGTGTGGCAGTATTAAATAAATTTACGGAATTAGGCCGACCTCATACCCGAGTTGTGTCTTAAATTTGACTAGCTCAGAATAGCTTTAATTTTAAATCTTTGTGCAACAAAGCCAATTAATTAAGTATTAATAGGGTCTGTTGACATTTACTGTTCATAATTAACCCTATAAAGGTAGCCATAAAAATATACAGGCTAAAGCAACAGAACTTTGATAATTTCTTTTGAGCTTGTCATATCGAGTAGCTATTCCTCTAAATTGCTTTAATCTACAAAACATATTTTCAACTAAAT
>NZ_JAMXXK010000030.1 GCF_024129735.1 Acinetobacter lwoffii
AAGGATTATCTCTTGAATTAAATAATTTTGCTGATTAATTTAAGATCAAATAAATTGTACGTTTTTTGATTTATGACGGAAGTCTATTAATTTAATATTTATTCTTAAAATCTAGCTCCAAGCCTAGTCTGCACAAAAATAAACCAGACCTGTTTCATATTATTGCATCCTCCCACTACTTCAACCTAAGAAAATACATACATAAGCAAATGAAATATATAATTATTATCTTATTAAATTATTGTATATTTTATGTAAAAATCATGCACCATGATTAAACTTTATTCAATTTCCCTTTCAATTTTAGATTCCATTCTTATTCATTAAATATTTATTTTTTACTTTCTCATGGTTTCCTATAGAGACTTTCTTCAGATTTTAAACCCTACTCTCTTAATATTTCTTCATCAGAACTTAGTACACCTCCAAAAAAATCAAATTAAATATAATTTTTTCAATCACTTAATATTTTTTAAAATTAATAATTTATAAGTTGGCATTCGCTTTGCTTAAGTCCTCCCAGCACTACTTCACATAACAAAAGGGTGAAAATTACGATGAAAAAAAACAAATTGGTCGGATCTATGGGGGCTCCAACCGTTGGCAAAAAACTCATCAAATTAAGCGCGTTAAGCTTAAGCATGATGTGTCTTTCGCTGGCACATGCAGCAGATGAACCAGAAAACTCCGCTGCACAACCTACCAAGGTTGAGAAAGTGCGAGTTACTGGATCATCTATTAAAGGTGTAGCCGCACAAAGCGCCTCACCAATCACGATTATTAAAGGTGAAGATCTGGTGAATCAGGGGGTAACCACTGTAGAAGAAGCATTGATGAAAGTCAGTGCCAACCAAGCAAGTTATGTCACAGCACAAAATGTCGGTGCCAGTAATACCAGTGGTTCAACAGCAAATTTACGTGGTCTTGGTTCGGATAAAACTTTAGTTTTAATTAATGGTCGCCGTGTTGCAAGCAGTGCATTTGGTACCGATTCAACCAACTTAAACAACATCCCTCTCGCATTGGTAGAGCGCATTGAAGTCTTACGTGACGGCGCATCTGCAGTCTATGGTGCAGATGCAGTGGGTGGTGTAATCAACTTTATTACGAAAAAGCAATATGAAGGCGTGGGCATTACTTTAGGTGGTCAAATTCCTGAAGAAAAAGGCGGCGAAAAAATTGACGTTTCGATTTTTGGGGGATATGGCGATCTAGATGAACAAGGTTTTAATGTCTACGGTGTGATCGATTACCGAAAACAAGATACGATTTGGGCAAAAGACCGTAAAGTCAGCCGCCGTGGTGGGGTACTTCCTGAATTAGGAATTGATGGCAGTTCAGCAAATGCTTTCCCTGCAAACTTCTACGATCCTATCACAGGTATTTTGGGTAACCCTTATGGGGATAATTGTTTAAATACCAAAGATACTGTTGCTGAAGATGGTTTCTGTTATTTAAATACCCAAACTGTTATTGGTATTGTGCCTGAACAAGAGAATCTTTCTGCGTTAGGTCGCGCAACTTTCAAATTGTCAGATAACTTTAATGCGATTGGTGAGTATATCTATGCACGTGATGAAGTAACCACTTCAATTGCGCCTGATGTTTATAGCCGTAGTGTGACCTTGCCTTATGCCAGTCAATATTACCCTGGCAAAGGTATTACTCCAGCAGTTGATGGCTTGGCGACTAACACATTACAACTGTATCTACGTTCACAAGGCGGTAACCGTGTTTCTAAGTCAATTAACGAATCGAACCGTATCTTTGCAGGGATTGAAGGTGAAGCATACGGTTGGGATATGAATGGTGGTGTTACTTATGCAAAAAGTGATGCGACTGACAGTTTCGTAAGTGGTTATTTAAACCGCAGTAGAGTTCAGGCTGCACTTGATAATGGAACTTTAAACCCATTTGGCCCACAAGCAGCAGCCAATGCCGGCTTATGGAACACTTTTGATGTCAAAGGCGATACCAATCAGGCATCTTTAGAATCCACTACAATTGACTTTACCGTGAGTCGTCCAATCTACACACTGCCTGCAGGTGATGTCGGTTTTGCACTCGGTGGCAGTTTCTCCAAACAAGACTGGGAAGCAACTGTAAATTCTGAAATTGTTGCTCAAGTTCCAGGCAGTGGTATTGATCCAAATAAACCAAAAAGCTCAGGCGATCGTGACATTAGTGCAGTATTTACTGAACTCCAAGTACCTTTATTGACCAACCTGGAATTACAGTTGGCTGCTCGTTATGATGACTATAGCGATTTTGGTGACACCTTTAATCCTAAAGTGGCTTTACGTTGGGAACCAGCTAAAGAACTCATGTTCCGTACTTCTTACAGTACTGGTTTCCGTGCACCAAGCTTATATGAGGTCAATGCTCCTTCGGTCAGAACTTGGACTGGTGCAAGATATAATGACCCGATTCTTTGCCCGGGTGGTACACCAACTGAAACCAGATACCAAACTGAATGTAATACCCAGTTTATCCGTACACAAGGCGGCAATTCTGAACTAGGTCCAGAAGAGTCAACATCTTACATGGCTGGTTTTGTCTTTGAACCGATCAAAAACTTAGTTTTCACTGCCGATTACTACAATATCGAAATTGAAAACTTAGTGGGAACGATTGGTGAAGCATCAATTTTTGGTGATCCAGAAAAGTATGCTCAATACTTTGTTCGTAATGCAGAAGGTCGTATCGATCATATCTCAACTAACTTGATTAACTCCGGTGGCTTGAAAACCCAGGGGATTGATTTGAGTTTGAACTATCTTTCTCCAATGACGGCAACTGGCCGCTTCGGTTTTGGTATTGACGGTACTTATGTGATCAAAATGGATTACCAAAGCGAACCAGGCGGCGAGTGGGAAGGTTATGTCGGTGTTTATGATGACCCAGCAGTGGTTCGCTGGAAACATACTGCAAACATGAACTGGTCTTATGAAAACTGGAGAATGGTGTTTGAACAACAGTTCGTTCGTGGTTATGAAGACTATTCAGAAGAACGCGATGTTGCTGACTACACCGTATACAACATTTCTGGCACTTACAAAGGATTTAAAAATCTGGAGCTAACTGCCGGTATTAAAAATATGTTCGATGCAGAACCACCTGCCTCTGACGTAATGGATAACTTCCAATACGGTTATGACCCACGTTATAGCGATCCAACAGGCCGTGCTTACTTCTTACGTGGTACCTATAAATTCTTTTAATTAATTACTTCGCAAACACTGCTGCCAAGCGGTGTTTGCAGTTTTCCCCCGTTTAATTTTAGCCAAACAAAAAATAATGCTGCCTGTAATCAAAAAAATTTCTCATCAGTGCACTATTTCCTGTTTGTCTTAAATTCTAGGAGTCATGATGGGCACAAAGTTTGAAGACTTAGAAAAAAACTCCGCCAAAAAACTGACTGGTATTGGGGTCGTTGTTTTTTTGCATATCCTGGTTGGCCTAGTACTCATGGCTGGTATGGCAAAAGACATTATTAAACCGACGGAACAGCCGGTTGAGCTAATGATTATTCAAGATATTAAGCCGCCTGAACCTGAGCCACCAAAAGAAACACCACCTGAACCACCAAAAATCGTGGAAAAAGTGGCACAAGTGCCTGAGGTGAAACCGGTTGAAAAAGTAGTTCCTGTACAGAAAACACTTCCAACGCCAACCCAACCGACAACTGCTGCAGTACCTACTCCCGTTGCAGCGAGTCCTTCACCAAGTCCGGTAGCAGCACCGGCTCCAGTAGTCGCAGCCGCTCCAGCACCAGCTCCTCCACCCGCTGGTGTCACTCGTGGTGTTTCACAAGGTGAAGCAGGTTGTAAACGCCCAGACTATCCACGTGATGCACTGATGAATGAAGAGCAAGGTGAAGTGCTGATCTCTGTATATGTAAATACCACCGGCAAGGTCCAAGATGCCAAAGTGAAAAAGTCGAGCGGTAGTCGTGCGCTGGATCGTGCAGCATCCAAGGCCTTCAGTTTATGTACCTTCAAGCCAGCAATGAAAAATGGCGAGCCGCAAGAATCTTGGTATGACATTCCATATGAATTTGTCCTTGACTAACAGATACAAAAGATAAAGAAAAATCAGGAGATCCACAATGAAAAAATCACTAAAACCTTTAAAAAATATGACTGCTGCTGGTCTGATTGCCATGAGCACTTTATTGCCCCTGCAAGCAGTTTTTGCCGAATCGCCTGCTACGCCAACCAGTACCGTAACGGAAACAGCGGCAACACCAGCGACAGCGGTTGAACCGACGCCTCCAGCACCTGCTGCGGCTGAAGAACCTGCTCACAATCCTTATGGTCTGGAAGCCATGTGGAAAGAAGGTGATATTGTTTCTAAAGTCACCCTGTTCATTCTGGTCATTATGTCGATCGGCACCTGGTACATCATGATCAGCAAATGCCTACAACAAGGCAAGATTCGCAAACAGGCTAAGCAAGCTGAAAATACTTTCTGGGAATCATCTTCTCTAGATAATGCAACCGAGAATCTGGATGAAGCCAGCGTCTACCGTTTTATTGCGGAAAAAGGTATCAAGTCAACCAAAAATCATGGTGGCACATTACTTGAGCGTATTGATTTCAATACCTGGGTCACCATTTCGATTTCCCGTGCAATCGACAAAATCCAGAACCATCTGAGTGGCGGTTTAGCCTTCCTTGCGACAGTAGGTTCTACTGCGCCCTTTGTTGGCCTGTTTGGTACGGTTTGGGGTATCTATCACGCACTTACCGCGATTGGTGTTTCTGGTCAGGCTTCGATTGATAAAGTAGCAGGTCCAGTGGGTGAAGCACTAATCATGACAGCGATCGGTCTGGCAGTCGCAGTTCCTGCGGTACTCGGCTACAACTGGTTGACTCGCCGTAATAAAGCGGTCATGGAAGAAGTACGTACCTTTGGTTCTGATTTACACGCAGTATTACTCAGCGGTGAAATTACAACCAATAATCCTGTTAATCGTGACGTGAAGTAAGAGTGAGGTATCAGCCATGGGAATGATGGTCAATTCAAACGACAGCGATGATGAGGTAATTGGAACCATTAATACCACACCTTTGGTTGATATTATGCTGGTTCTGCTCATTATCTTCCTGATTACTGTACCGGTTGCCATTCATACCGTACCAGTCGATCTGCCAGAAGAACGTAATGTCCCGTATGAAACCAAGCCAGAAAATGTTCAGCTGGCCGTCAATAAAACTGGCGATATTTTCTGGAACGAAATCTATATCGCAGATAAATCAGTTTTACTGACCCGTTTACAGGCAGAAGCCCAAAAACGTCCGCAGCCTGAAGTGCATATCCGTGGTGATCAGATAACGCCTTATGAAGCAATTGATCAGGTGATTAGTACCACCCAACAGGCCGGTATCGGCAAAATTGCTTTTGTCACCACTCCGCCCGCTACACCTTAAGCACAAAGAGGGATTAAGTTTATGGGTATGAATGTTGGTTCAAATCAAGATGATGATGTGATGTTAGATGTCAACATGACGCCACTGATTGATGTCATGCTGGTCTTGCTGATTATGTTTATTATCACGATTCCATTACCAAATAACTCGATTAATATTGACCTGCCAAATGGCACGCCTCCTGTAACCGATGAAAAACCGCCGGAGCTGGTGGAATTACGTCTGGATGCACAAGGTAAGATTTTCTGGAATGATCAACCAGTAGAAAATACCCAGGCTCTGGAAAATTTATTCAAGACAGTAGCGCAAAAAGCGGATCAGGATCAGATTAAAATCAAAGCAGATCGTGCCACTGAATACAAGCATATTGCGATGGTCATGGCGGCGGCTCAACGACTGGAAGTCAAAAAAATTGGCATTATGAGTAACAACAACTAAGCATTTTCAAGATATAAAAAACCCAGCATGTGCTGGGTTTTTTATTCATCCGGTTTTACATCTGTGACTGAATATAATTTTGCAGACCAATCAGTTCGATTAAGCGCAATTGTTTTTCTAACCAGTAAGTATGGTCTTCTTCGGTATCCGACATTTGCTGGCGTAACATATCACGGCTGATATAGTCACCTTTCTCTTCGCACAGTTTGATGCCCTGCGCCAGTTTTTCCCGCACATGATATTCAAGTTTTAGATCGGCTTTCAGGCAGCTCACCACATCCTCGCCAATCTCAACGTCATCGCGCTGCATGTTTGGCGTTCCTTCAAGGAACAGAACACGACGGATAATCGCATCCGCATGCTGGGACTCTTCTTGCATTTCGTGATCGATACGTTCAAAGATTTTGGTCAATCCCCAATCTTCATACATACGAGAGTGAATCAAGTATTGGTCACGAGCAGCCAGTTCGCCACCGATCAACATATTTAAATAATCTACGACTTCTGGATTTCCGCGCATTTGAATAACTCCCTACCTGTATTTTGCTATTATGGCGAAAAGCAATTGAATTTGCAAAGCTTAACCATGGTTAAATATTTGATTTTTATATAATTAAAATGAGAAGTACTTGCATTTACACTTCGTTCTTAATGAAATCCCATTTATAAAACAACACTTTGCATTTTCATTACGCTTGCCAATAACCTAAAACCGGCAAATAAACACATGCGTTAAAATTTGTAAATCTTAATTTTGACCAGACAGATTCATTCTTTTTGTATAAACATCACTGCATTGGCGTACTTCATGCTTAAATTTCGCTTATCATTCACACAAATTTAAAACAACAACGGTTCCGATATGACACATCCACAAACAACAGCGCCTGTTCTGGTTACCGGTGCATCGGGTTATATTGCCAGCTGGGTCATCCAGAAATTACTCACGCAAGGCTATACTGTACATGCCACGGTACGTGACCTAAATAAAAGTAAAAGCTTTGCCCATTTAGAAAAAATTGCCGACAGCACACCGGGAACTCTCAAGTTATTTCAGGCCAATTTATTAAGCCCGGGTTCTTTTGATCAGGCGATGCAAGGTTGTGAAATTGTCTTTCATATGGCCTCACCTTTTGTGGTCACCAACTATAAAGATGCAGTCAAAGATATTATCGAACCTGCGGTATTAGGCACTGAAAATGTACTGAATAGTGTCAATCAGACTGAATCAGTGAAACGCGTAATCGTCACATCGAGTATCGCATCCACTTATGGCGATGCCATTGATATTCTACAAACTGAGAATAACAGTTTTGATGAATCCCACTGGAATACCACCAGTTCGGCCACACATCAGCCTTATCCTTATTCCAAAGTCATGGCAGAGCGCAAAGCCTGGGAAATGGCTGAAGCACAGAATCGCTGGGATCTGGTCTGTATCAATCCTGCACTGGTTTTTGGTCAATCCTTAACGCCAAATACCCAATCCGGTAGTGTGGAAGTTCTGCAACAGTTTGCCAATGGCATGACTTTGCTTGGCGTTCCACCGATGTGGAATGGCGTGGTCGATGTTCAAGATGTCGCTGAAGCGCATATCCGTGCTGCGTTTAATCCGCAAGCGCATGGCCGTTATATCATTTGTAGTGAAAGCTTGAGCCTGCTGGAAATGGGCCAAATTCTGCGGGCACATTTTGGCAATAAGTTTCCCTTCCCGCGCAATCAATTGCCGAAGGCAGCCTTTAAAATGTTCGGGCCTGTAGCAGGTTTTAGCCGTAAATTTGTAGAGCTGAATATGGGTTATCCAATTTTCTTTAATGCGCAAAAAAGTAAAGATGAGCTCGGCATTGAGTATCGTCCGGTGAAAGAAAGTCTGGTTGAACATTTCCAGCAGCTACTCGATGATGGTGTTGTGAAAAAATATATTCCTTAATCTTTTTATGCAAAAAGCCACCCGAAGGTGGCTTTTTTAACTCTTATTCTTTCATGAAATGTGCAGAGATTTAGGCTTCAAGCTGACCATAGTCTTGCATCAAGCCAATAAACTGTTGTTCATTGATCACTGGAATACCAAGTTTTTCTGCTTTATCCAGTTTTGAGCCAGCTTTTTCACCCGCAACCACACATTTGGTTTTGCTGGATACACTGCCACTGACTCGTGCACCTAAGGCTTGCAATAACTGGGTTGCATCATCTCGTCCCATACTGCTTAAAGTCCCGGTGACCACCCAGCTTTCGCCGTTTAACGGCTGACGAGTCGGTGCGATCGGTGCATCCCAGTGAATACCGGCAGCCAGTAAACGATCCAGAACTTCCAGATTATGCGGTGCCTGAAAGAAATCCAGAATCCATTCCGCAGTGATATCACCTACATCCGGAGTTTTCTTTAAAGCCTCCAGATCGGCCTGACGCAAGGCATCCAGCGTCTGGAAAGTATTGGCCAGCATCCGCGCCGTAGTTTCACCCACCCCACGAATACCGAGTGCATAGATAAAAGCAGCCAGTGTGGTCTTTTTACTGTTTTCAATGGCATCCAAAAGATTCTGAACCGATTTGGCGCCCATCTTTTCAATACCAAGCAAAGTCTCACGATGTTCATGCAGATGGTAAATATCTGAGACATCTTTTAAAAGATTTAGATGTAGCAGTGACTCTACCCAGCGATCACCCAGCCCTTCGATATCCATGGCCTT
This sequence comes from Acinetobacter lwoffii, assembly GCF_024129735.1. Classification (GTDB taxonomy): domain Bacteria; phylum Pseudomonadota; class Gammaproteobacteria; order Pseudomonadales; family Moraxellaceae; genus Acinetobacter; species Acinetobacter lwoffii_H. The sequence goes on from NZ_JAMXXK010000030.1 coordinate 8,561, forward strand.
ACGCGACACAAAGTGACGAATGGTTTCGATCCGCTGCGCAGCACAATAGAGTTCGCCAGAGCAACGGGCCAATGCTTCACCTTCCGGCATCACCACGGGTGAATCACAGACTGGACATTGCTCAGGCAAATGCACTTCAACTGCATCAACCGGGCGAAATTCCGGCCAGACTTTTTCAACTTTAGGAATCACATCGCCACTACGATAAACACTAACTGTATCGCCAATACGCACATCCAGACGGTGAATTTCGCCAATATTGTGCAGGGTTACATTAGATACTGTTACTCCGCCGACAGCGACTGGATTCAAACGCGCGACTGGAGTTAATGTTCCAGTACGACCGACTTGCCAATTAATATTTTCTACCGTAGTCAGTGCTGCAACTGCCGGAAATTTATAGGCGGTGGCCCAACGCGGTTCACGGCTCAGGAAACCAAGCTGTTGTTGCTGTTTCAGGTCATTGACCTTGATTACCATGCCATCGATTTCGACACTGAGACTGGCACGCTCATCAATAATCTGTTCATAGACCTTTTGCACGTCCTGAATACTGTCACAGATAAAGTGACGCTCGCCAACCGCAAAACCGAACTGATGTAACCATTCCAGACTGGCAGACATGGTGGTTTGACCATGATGCGGTACACACTGTGCAATCCCATAAGCATAAAAAGCCAATGGCCGCGAGGCAGCAATGTTCGGATCCAGCTGACGCAAACTTCCTGCCGCAGCATTACGCGGATTGGCAAAGGTCTTTTCACCTTTGGCAGCATTGGCAGCGTTCAATTTTTCAAAACCGGATTTCGGCATTAGCACTTCGCCGCGTACTTCCAGCAAATCGGGAATGATACCATTCACCGGAGATAAAAGTTTCGGCAGGTTGCGAATGGTTCTGACATTCTGGGTGATGTCTTCACCGGTTTCTCCATCGCCGCGCGTCACTCCACGCGTCAATACGCCATGCTCATACCAGAGTGAAATGGCCAGACCATCAAATTTCAGTTCAACATCATATTCAATTTTTTGATTTGGCAAACGTTCTTCAATACGGCGGGCAAAAGCCAGCAAATCTTCCTGATTAAAGACATTGCCTAATGACAGCATCGGCACGGCGTGTGTTACGGTCACAAATTTTGAAAGCGCCTGCCCACCCACTTTATCGGTTGGGCTATCAGACTGGATCAGATCAGGATATTGTTGTTCTAAGGCTTTGAGCTGATGAAAGAGCTGATCATATTCACTGTCTTCAATGCTCGGTTGATCCATCACATAATAAGCATGGTTATGCTTGGCAAGCAGTTGAATCAGTTGACGCATTTGCGCAATGACAGTGGCATCTTGGGTCATAATTTCACCATAAAAAAGGGCGGAAAATCCGCCCTGTAGAATATTCAGCTTTTGGCTATTATAAAAATTGCAGTCTACAGATTCAACTTGGAGATTGAACAAAGCAGCCTTAAACTTCCGTACCTTGTCCAGCACGATAATCAATTGCCTGATGGCGCCAGAATTCACGTAATTGTGGAGTAAATTCCTGTTGATTCTGGTCATAGACCAGACCGTCCACTTCACGGGCAATCAGACGTGAAATACTGTCCATGGTATCAAACGCATTTTGTACATCGCTATGCGGTAAAGCCAGGAAGAATGCCAAACCTTTCACTTCCTGCGTTGATAAGGTTTCCAGATCAAAGCCTTCCATTCCGGTATCGGTCATTTGCAATACTGAAAACAGCAGTTTTGAACCATCTTCACTATAACGGTGGAAACAGGCCAATTCACCATAACGCAGGCCATATTTCAATAAAACCTTCAAGGTTTTATCACCCGAAAGTACACGGGCTTGCGGATAGATATGCAAAGAAATAATGGTTTCAGCATTGGACAAAGCACTTTCTTCATCCACTATTTTTTGCTCATGCAGATGTGCATCCAGAATACTACTTTCATCATTAAATTCAGAAATTTCTGCTTTTTCGATGTTGCTGTTCAGGCTGAATTCAGGCATTTCTTCCTTGGTTTCAATCTGGCTATTCTTCTGTTCCGCTTCTACCTGTTGAACATCTGCTGCCGTGACTACCGACTTTTCCACTACTTCAGCTTCTGTTGACGGGGCAGCTACAGGAGTTTCGACTGCTTTTGGCTCAACCGGAGTTGATTCAGCCTTGCGAAAGGCGGAAGGCTTTTCAGGAGCCGGTTCATCTATACCCAAGCTTGGCTCGATACGATCAGATTCGACATCCTGTTGTGCCAACTGAGAACGTACATGCCTTGGAATGATCGGGGTCTGGCTATCCGGGTCGATATGCAGGTTGGCATCCAGTGAAGGTACAGCCTCTACAGGTTTTTTGAACAGCATTCTTATACCAAACAGCATAATCACAATTGCGATAACAATCCCGATAATGGTGGTGATTTCCATATTATACCTCCGCAGCTAGGCCGTATTCTTTTGCCTGTTCCAAATTAACTGTCACTAATTTTGATGTTCCCGGTTCAGGCATGGTTACACCTAAAAGATCAGTCGCCATCATCATTGCAAGTTTGTTATGGGTAATATAAATAAATTGCACGTGTTCAGAAAGCTCTTTAACTAAATTACAAAAGCGTCCCACATTGGCATCATCCAGCGGTGCATCGACTTCATCCAGTACACAAAATGGTGCCGGATTTAAGCGAAAAATCGCGAATACCAATGCTAATGCAGTTAAAGCCTTTTCTCCACCCGAGAGTAAGGCCAATGAGCTGTTTCGCTTACCTGGTGGTCGGGCCATGAGTTTTACACCCGACTGCCAGCCATCTTCAAGGCTTAAACTCGCCTCACCGCCTTCAAACACTTTCGGGAACAGGTTTTGCAGTTCAGCATTGACCTGGTCAAACGTGTGCATAAACAGTTTACGGGTTTCCTGATCAATACTCTTCATCGCAGCCTGTAGCTGTTCAACCGTATTTTCCAGATCCTGCATCTGGTGACTCAGTTCCTCATAACGTTTTGACACTTCTTCATATTCTTCGGAAGCCGCCAGATTGACTGCACCGAGTTTATCAAACTGGGCCTGAGCTTTTTCCAGCTTCGCCTGATGAGCTTTGATATCAATATCTAGCCCGGAAATTACTTCACTATTCAATTCTTTCAGTTGTTCAGAATAATGCTGCAAATCAGATTTGGCTGCCTGCCAGGCCAGACGTTTTTCTTCCAGTGTAGTACGGAGTTTTTCATCCTGCTGCTGAAAACTGTGACGCTGTTCGGTCAGCTGCTGCTGTTTGTTCTGCACCTGATTTAATTCAATCTGCCAGTCAGCCCAAGTCTTTTGCAGCTTTTCAGTGATCTGCGCCTGTTCATTGAACTGGCTCTGTAAAGCAGGTAATTCCAGCTGTACCGGATCGACAAACTTTTTGGCTTGTTCGATTTGTGCAGTAATTTGCTGAGACTGTTCTTTTAGGAAAACCTGATCTTTTTCCAGTAATTCAATCTGCTGCTGGCTTTGCACATTTTGCCGGCGCAACACTTCCAGTTCCTGCTGCGCTTGCTGATTGAGCTGCTGTGAGTCATCCAGCTGAGCACTCAATTCTTCTAGCTGGAATTGCAGGGTTTTATAATTTGGTAGCGCCTGTTCCAGTTTGATATTCAAGGCATGCAGATCAATTTCCAGATCATCTTTCTGCATGGCATCTTCTTCAAGCTGCTCATCCAGTTGTTGTAACTGATGCTGTAATTGCTGCTTTTGCAATGCGAAAGCCTGAGCACTACTTTGTACTTTGGCAATATTGACATCGAGTTGCTGCAGCTGCTTTTGGGTATGCTTGTGCTGCTCACTGATGCTTTGAATCCGGCTTTGCAAAGCTTTAACCTGATCGGTGAGTTCAGGTAACTGCTGCTCCAACTGCATAAACTTAGGTTCAAGTTCTGCAAGTTGCTGCTCGATTTCATCCAGACGGATTCGATGACTCAATGCACCTTGTCCGGCCTGACTAGCTTCATCATAGTCCAGTGCAATCATCCAATCCGCACCAACATGGTAGCCATCTAAACTCAGTAATGTCTGGCCTTGTAATAACTCAGTTTGAAGAGGCAATGCTTGCGCTAATGTATCTACGACCGCGACTTGTTGCCACAGTGAATAATGTGGAGATTCAATCCAATCGGCCAGACACATCGTATTGGCAATCTGAATTTTATTCTGAACAGCCTGTTGCTTTAACTGACGCGCACAATCTTCAAGGAAGTGCTCGCCCTCTGTCAAAATCTGGGCAGACAGCCACTTAGCCAAAAACTTTTCGATCAGGCTGGCATGTACCTTGCCTGCATCATTGAGCTTAAGTACATGCATTAACTGTATCGCATTACTCTTGGCATTTGGGTTGGCTTTGGTCAGTAATTGGCTCAGGTTTTTCTTTTCTGAATGAAGTACCTGAATTTCAGATTTGAGCTGCATCAGCTGTTGTTGACGACTCGCCTGCTCTTCCTGAATCTGCTCGAATTGAGTTCTTAAATCTGTTAATTGAATTTCATAGCCAACGATTTGCTGTTCAACTTGGGCTTTGTCTGCCTGATACTGCTCCAGCTCATCTTGCTGCGCCTGTTGCTGAATCTGTGCACTTTGCTGTTGGAGTGTCTGTTTCTGTTGTTCAATCCGTTCAATATTCTTTGCCAGTTGCTCGCTTTGAGCCAGCATTTGCAATTTACGCTGTTGCTGCTGTTCGACCTGAGTTTTAATCTGTGCGAATTGCGCTGCTACTGAACTCTGCTGGGATTTGAGCTCACTCAGATTCTGGCTTTGCGCCTGACTCTGGCCATCTTGCTGCTGCAATTGCGCCTGCTGATCTTCAAATTGCTGCTGTAAAGTATCGAGTTGCAGTTCAATCAACTGCAAACGCTCTTTGGTTTGGGCTTTTTGCTGTTCCAGCTTGATCAGACTGCTGGAATTCTGCTCTAGCAAAGACTGCTTTTGTTGCAGGGTCATTTCCAGTTCAGCCAGTTTTTTCTCGGCCTGTTGCCATTCACTTTGCAAAGGAGTGGATTGCTGAATCAGACGCTGGAACAGTTCACTGGTGCTGCCCAAATCATGTTCAACGCTGGTCAGTTCGGAACGTACCAGCTTAAAGTTTTCCCCGAGCGTATTCATCTCAAGGGTATATTCTTCCTGTAAGCGCTGGCTCTGCTCACATTGAAAAGACAGAATTTCGATCTTAATCGTACGGATCTGTCCTTCCAGTTCTTTATATTGAATTGCACTTTCCGACTGACGTTTCAAGGTTTTTAACTGGGATTTCAGTTCGGAGGCGATATCTCCCAGACGCGACAGGTTTTGTGTGGTGTGATCCAGATGCAGCATCGTTTCACGGCGACGCGCCTGATAGCGTGATACACCCGCGGCTTCTTCAATATAAACCCGCATTTCATCTGGCTTGGCATCGACCAGACGGTTGATCATGCCCTGCTCGATAATCGCATAAGAACGTGGCCCAAGACCGGTACCAAGGAAAATATCGGTAATATCACGACGACGGCATTTGCTGCCATTCAGGAAATATTCGGACTTGCCATCGCGGTTGACCTGACGGCGTACTGCCAGTTCATTATAGGCATTATAAGCACCGCCCAGCTTGCCATAGGTATTGTCAAAGCGCAGTTCTACACTGGCCATGCCCACCGGTTTACGTTTCGCAGTTCCGGTAAAGATGACGTCCTGCATGCTGCCACCACGCAGCTGGCGCGCACTGGACTCGCCCATGACCCAGCGTATGGCATCAATGACGTTAGATTTACCACAACCATTCGGTCCCACGACCGCAGTACGATTATCTTTAAAATGCAAAGTGGTACTGTCGGCAAAAGATTTAAAGCCTGAAAGTTTTAAACTGCTTAAACGCATAATGTCCTGATTTAACGTCGTGAGCGTCTGGCCCACGCGAGTTCAATTTGTTTCATCCGTGTCAGAGATTCCAACACAAGGTTGCGCAAGTGTCGACAAAAATCTTCCATAAATAAAGTGGCCTGATGGCTTTTTCGTATCAAAATTGCTTCAGTGACCAGTTTAAATAAGTCAAAAGATTCCTGTAACTCGCGTCTGGAAATATTCAGGGTCAAAAAATAGCTCCGACGTAAAGAAGGCAGCAGTTCCTGATAGTAGCGCATCAGATAAGGATTCCCGACCATCTCATGCTGCTGGGCCATGCCCTGAAAGATCAGATCATAAAACTTTTCAGTGTGTCCTTGGCGGGTTTCTGCTTCCAATTGCTCTAATAATAGCTGAATACGCTCAGCTTCATGCACCCGCCAGGTTTCCGCCATGCGATGCACCATCTGCCCGAGCAATAACGAGGTCATATCAAATAAGGCACGCACCTGCAAGGCCGACATTTCCGAGACAATCGCCCCACGGCGCGGAAAGATTTCAATCAGCTGGGTGCGTTCCAGCAAAAGCAGGGCTTCACGAACCGAACCCCGACTGACATCGAGCTCCGAGGCAATCCTGAGCTCCTGTATACGTTCGCCTTCGACCAGTTCACCGCGAATAATCTGTTCGCTAATGTGCTTGGCAATCTGCTCAGACAAACTGTGCGCTTGTTCTAATGGCATACCGTTCCTGTCTTTATTTTTATGGATACTGGTTTAGCCCTTTATTTGGACTATGTTGCTATTAAACGGGTTTTTATCCATAAATACTTTGACATTGTCAGACAATCTTATGTCTATATAGCCAACTTAGGCCCATAAAAAAGGAGAATAATGAGCTATTCTCCTAATACGGTACATCAGTCCAACCTAAAAAATTTAAATCAGGCCATAAAACCTTGATAAATAAAATACAGGCCGACGGTGGTCAGTAGAGCAGCAAAACATTTTTTTAATACGGCCGGTGAAAGCAGATGTGCCACTTTTGCCCCCAGCTTGGCCGTGAAAAAACTCATCATGCTGATCCCAATAAAGGCATAAATATGAATATAGCCAATAGTATTTGGCACGGTGACCTGCGCCTGTTTACCAAACCAGATAAACCCCAGCACACCTGCAACTGCAATCGGTAAACCGCAAGCCGCAGAGGTCGCTACGGCTTTTTGCATTACGATCCCGCAGCGATTCAGAAATGGGACGGTCAGACTTCCCCCACCAATCCCAAAGATGGCCGATGCCACACCGATCCCGCCACCTGCAGCAATTTGTACCGGGGTTGAAGGCAATTTTTGATTCGGATCAATTTGAATATGCGCCCCCCTGAACATCCTAAATGCCACCCAGACCGCAAAGAAGCCAATCAGTAACTGTAAACCCTGACCAGATAAATAGTCGGCAATCCCCGCACCCAAGAAAGAGCCAATGATCAGACCTGGCGCCAGATTACGAAATACGGGCCATAGCACTGCCCCTCGTTGATGATGCGCCATAACCGAGCTGATAGAAGTCACAATAATTGTTGCCAAGGAAGTGCCCACCGCCATATGCATAATCACGCTGGGATCGTACTGGAGCTGGGTAAAAACAATGTAGAGGATGGGCACAATAATCAAACCACCGCCGACCCCAAACAGGCCTGCTGTGAATCCGGCAATTGCACCAATCAATAAATATATGATTAACTCCATAACGATATTTACCACGTTTAGATTCAAATGGATGTAGAAACTCGTGAACTGCAACAACGATTAAGCGATGCAGGCCAACTCCCGGAAGTATTACTCATCAAACCGATTACTACATCGACCAATGATGATGTACGCGAATTGGCAACGAAGGGGGTACAGCAGGTTCTGGTGTGCAGTCATGTGCAGACCCAAGGCCGTGGACAGCGTCAACGTCAGTGGATTTCACCTGAAGGGAACATCTATTTAAGCACATTGCTGCATACACAAAAACCCATTGATGGTCGTCTGGCGCTAGAAATTGCGTTAAATATCCTGCAAATGCCGAGTCTAAAAGGCCTGGAATTACAGGTGAAATGGCCGAATGACCTGTATAGCCTGCATGGAAAATGGGGCGGTATTCTGGTCGAGCCGATTTCATCCACACAGGTGGTGGTGGGGGGCGGTTTGAATATTGATCCTCTGCCCACTGAACTTCCAGATCAGCAGGTCAGTTCCCTGAGCGAGCTGGGTTTATCTCGCACTTCAAGAGTCGAACTAATTGCCCAGTTATATCTGGCGATTCAACAAGCCGGGCAATGGTTCAATTATGGCAGTCAGAATCTGGCGGCGCGTTTTAATCGATCGGCTGCATTTATGCAACAAGCAGTTGAATTTACTGACGTGCAAGGGCAATATTCCGGTACTTTTTTAGGGATTCAGGACGATGGTGCGGTCAAGATTTTGACCGATCAGGGAATCCAGACCTTTTATCAGGGACAGCTCCGCCTTCAACACGGTGGATGAACAGGCATACAGCAATGAAAAAATTATGGTTGGATATTGGCAATACTAGGCTGAAATACTGGATTACCGAGTATGATCAGATTATTGAACAGGCAGCGGAATTACATTTACAGTCTCCTGCTGATTTGTTACTTGGCCTGATCCAGCATTTTAAAACACTGGGCTTGCATCAGGTGGGTCTATCCTCGGTCCAGGATAAAATCAGTAATGAGCGTATTCTCAGCATTTTAGAAAGTCTGCATATTCCAGTGATTTTTGCTCAGGTACAGGCGGAATATGCTGGTCTGATCTGTGGCTATGATGAACCTTCTCAGCTGGGCATTGACCGCTGGTTACAGGTACTTGCAGTGGCGACTCAAGCGCATGAAAATTACTGTGTAATTAGTTGTGGTACAGCACTGACCATTGATCTGGCGCAAGGACAACAACATTTGGGTGGATTTATTCTGCCAAATCTGTACTTGCAACGTGACTCCCTAATTCAGAATACCAAAGGCATTAAAATTCCGGATGCCGCTTTTTCTGAACTCAATCCCGGACGCAATACCATCGATGCGGTACATCATGGCATCCTGCTCGGTCTGCTCAGCACCATCGAAAAAGTCCTGCATGATTTCCCTGCACAGCTGGTTTTAACTGGTGGAGATGCCCCGCTGTTTGCGCAACATCTCGCTCAGTATCAGCCCCGGATTGAACCTGATCTCTTGCTTAAAGGCCTGCAGCATTTTGCAGCTCATTTGCCAGACACTGTCTGATAATGTCCAGCAACTGAGGGAAATCGGCAAAGCCATCAGCCTTGTTAAAATGCCCGGCTTTTTTGATCTCAAAAATTTGTGCATTTAAGCTATGGGCTAAACGCAAGGAAACCGGTGCAGGCACATAGGGATCATTACTGGAGATCAGCATCACCGCACGTTTATAGCTATACGGTAAGTTTTTCAGATCGAGTCGCACAGCCTGCAGTATTTTATTCAGTTCTGACCAGGCCACCAAAGGCGTATCAAAGGCTGAGACCAGAATTACCCCGCCGATCTTGCGTTGCTGCTGAATATAATGTTCCTGTAAAAAGTTTAAAACACTGACGCAACTCAGGCCATGTGCAACTAAAAAGGTATGTTCATCCATGTGCGGAATGTGCAATTTCAGGTTCTGCTGCCATTCTTCTAAATTGGGCTGAAAGGGGTTGGCCAGCATAATCCGTTTAGACTCAAAACCGGCATTTTTAAGCTGGCGACTCAGCCACGGGTACCAGTGATCATTGGAGGTCGCCTGATAATCCGGCACGATATAGACTTTCTTTATTATATTTTTCATAGTGATTTACTTATTATCATTGAACGCAAATTGCGTCGACAAAAAATAAGTTTTAACCATTCTGGAGATGGAATTCAAGTGCCTTTTTGAACACCATCTCATGTTAAATTTTAAAATTTAGCGAATACAATAACATGCCTAAATTTAAGATTTAATCAGATAAGGTTCGATTACTTTCCAGAGTTCTGGCAAATCAGTACAGCCTTGAGAATCAATAAAATGTCCGTGATGCTTGGCATTCACCACAATGGCATCCAGACTGTCCGCCTGTTCCAGACTAAATTCTGGTGCAACCCGGTCATCGCCTTCAGAATAGATCACTACACGTTCTGCAATCTGCTGTTTGAGTAAATCAAAATCGATATCAGCGGCATCAATAAAAGGGTTTACTTCATCCAGACGACCTAACCGGCCATTAAATCCCGCGATCAATACCAGTTGCTGAATTTTCTGCTGTTTTAATTCTCTGGATAAGTAATGCAATGCGGCCACAGTTCCCAAGCTATGTGCAATAAAGATACTGTCCTCGTCAATTGCATCAATCTGTTCACGCATTTGCTGATCCCAGGTGTCCAGTGTTGGTGTGGTCGATGGATCGAGCCGAAGTACTTTTAAACTGACGTTTTCCTGTTGGGCTTTTTCCTGAATCCACGGATACCAATTTTCTTCCGGGCTTGCAGTATAACCATGTACGACAATCACTTGGGTCATTTGAAATTTCTCTTTATTTTGTGCTCATGCTCCTGAGTCTGCCTGATCGGATTTTTATTTTGGGTAAGTAAATGTTGTTTTGTTTAAACCAGTTTGACCATTTATTCGCAATAAAAAAAGGCGCATATTGCGCCTTTTTTTTAAACACAACTTATTTCTTGTCGTTGCCGCCGAACAATGGACCCATACCACCGCCGCCGCCAAACTGTTTCTGCAAGCCGCCGAGTGACTTCATCATTTTTGCCATACCGGATGGATTGGCAAATTTTTTCATCATCTTGGCCATTTGGGCATGTTGCTTGATCAGCTTGTTGACTTCTGCCACTTCCATACCACAACCTGCTGCGATACGTTTTTTACGGCTTGGGTTCATCAAGTCCGGGTTACGGCGCTCTTTGATGGTCATCGACTGGATAATCGCTTCCATTTTCTTGACCTGCTTTTCAGGATTGGCTTGCGCCAACGCATCTTGCAGACCGGCATTGCTCATGCCAGGAAGTTTGTCCAGGAAGCCCATCATGCCGCCCATCTTGTTCATCTGCTCAAACTGCATCAGCATGTCTTCAAAGTTGAAGCTGCCGCCTTTTTGCAGTTTTTTCGCCATTTTTTCGGCTTTTTCTTTGTCGACCTTGCGTTCAAGTTCTTCGACCAAAGAAAGTACATCACCCATACCGAGAATACGCTGTGCAACACGCTCAGGATGGAATGGCTCCAGGGCATCGAGTTTCTCACCCATACCCAGGAATTTGATTGGCTTGCCGGTAATCGCGCGTACTGAAAGCGCTGCACCACCGCGCGCATCACCATCAGTTTTGGTCAGGATCACACCAGTTAAAGGCAAGGCATCGTTGAATGCTTTGGCGGTGTTTGCCGCATCCTGACCGGTCATGGCATCGACCACGAACAGGGTTTCAGTCGGGTTAATCGCTGCATGCAGCTCTTTTATTTCACCCATCATGTCATCATCGATATGCAAACGGCCTGCCGTATCGACAATCAGTACATCGGCAAACTGGATTTTTGCCTGTTCAATCGCGCGATTCACAATCGTAATCGGTTTTTCGTCTGCGCTGGATTCTAGGAAAATCGCACCGACTTCACCTGCGACAGTCTGTAGCTGTTTGATCGCAGCCGGACGATACACATCGGCAGAGACCATCGCGACTTTTTTCTTTTGACGTTCTTGTAAGAAGCGTGCAAGTTTCGCTGCAGTTGTTGTTTTACCTGCACCCTGCAAGCCTGCCAGCAGGACAACCACAGGTGGTTTTGCAGCGAGGTCGAGGCTTTCATTGGCCTCGCCCATCATTTTGGTCAATTCGTCATGAACGATTTTGACAAAAGCCTGCCCAGGAGATAACTGAGTCATCACTTCCTGGCCCAATGCTTCTTCCTTAACTTTCGCGATGAATTCACGAGTTACAGGTAACGCAACATCGGCCTCAAGAAGCGCCATACGCACTTCACGTAACGTATCTTTAATATTGTCTTCGGTTAGCTGCCCTGAGCCAGTAACATTTCTTAAACTCTGCGTGAGTCGTTCTGTTAAGGTATCAAACATTGCAAAATCCGCTTAAAATAGCCATGAGCAAAAAATTGTTTCTTAAAATAGAAAATTTATGCATAGAATGCTATAGGATACTGTAGTTCGCAGCGAATTTATATAAATGAATATTCATCACCCTTAAAAAGGTTTGACATGGTTAGCCTCCCCTTGGTTTATACGATCTTAGCATTAGTCGCTTATACCGCTTCCTTCTGGTATCTGTTCATTCATTTAATGTCTAAACGTGCTCCTAATCAATGGTTTGTCTCGCTAACCGCACTGCTTGGACTGGGCTTGCATGCGCTGGTTTTATATGGCGATATGCATACCCCGCTGGGCATCAATTATGATGTCTTTGCCCTGTTTTCCTTTACCTCTGGTCTGATGCTGTTACTCAGCATTATTTACAGCACTTATCGTCCGATTATTGCCCTGAACCTGATCGGGATTCCGGTGGCTGCGACCGGATTAATTCTTGGCTTTGCGTTTACTCAGCCTGCAAAAATCATCACACAAAACTCTTTGGGTCTGGATATTCATATTATCCTGTCTTTGTCTGCTTATGCGGTATTGCTCATGGCGACCATTCAGGCCGTAATTTTACGCTTTCAGGATCGTGAGCTGAAAAAGAAGCAAAAACGCCGCGTTTGGGTCAGTTTGCTACCCTCTTATCAAGACATGGAATCATTGCTGTTTGATATGCTGATGACCGGTTTTGTTTTACTTACCCTCGCTTTGGGCTTTGGCTTTTTTACCATCGACAATTTCTTTGCTCAACATCTGGCACATAAAACTGCGTTCAGTATTATTTCCTGGCTGGTTTACGGTTCACTATTAATCGGACACTGGAAGTTTGGCTGGCGTGGCCAGAAAGCCGTGCGCTTTACTCTGCTCGGTTTTGGCTTGCTGGCACTGGGTTTTATTGGGTCTAAATTTGTGCTGGAAATGATTCTAGGGCGATAATTCTGAGCCTTGAAATATTCAATCCATTGTCCAATAAACAGGCTTTAGCTTGAATATTCTTTAAACGGTTATACGCCCCGCACGCACTGATAATGGCCAGCGAATGACTCTAGGCAATTCTGGACCTTCCCATTGTGGCAATAAGGCATCTGCCAGTACATTCAGTGGATTATGTCCAAGTGCTTTAGTGGCAGCTTTCACGGCCGACAAAGTACTCATATAACCAATTAACTGATAAAAGTTCCATTCAACCTCTAATACAGGTGGTTGAATCACAATTTCCTGAAATGGAAATGGTAGATTTTTATATCCTTCATCTACATGGCGACGTTCAGGCGGCCAGTACGGTGCAAGCGTCACCTCATAAAAATGCTTAAAGTAATGATTCAGATGGGGCTCATCCACACTGAACACGCCATAGCTAATTAAAGCCAGAATGGCATTGGGCCGGGCAATACGGCGAACTTCTGCATAAAACTTTTCCAGATCGAGCCAATGCGCTGCTTGAGCCACCGCAATCAGATCAATACTCTGCTCAGCACACGGGATCTCTTCAGCGAATGCCTGACCATACTGAATTTTTGGATGCGGTTTGGCCTGGGCAAGCTGTTCACTACTTGCATCAATTGCCATCACCTGATCGAAGTAATTCGCCAAAACCTCTGAAAGCTGTCCAGAACCACAGCCGACATCTACAGCCAATTTGGTATCTGGTGACAGCTCTGCCAATAGCTTTCCCAATGTATTCGGATAATGCGGACGAAACAAGGCATAATCCTGGGACTGCTGGGAGAAGTAATCCTTAAATTCCTTATTTTCCATATATGCTTTCCAGACCAGTTTTATTTCAGTCTAAATAGACGGTCAGGAAATGCAGTGGGAATTTGGTTTCAGTCACTTCATGTTTTTAAAATGCAGAATTCATCTAATGAATAGAATCATGTTCCTGACTTAATCATTCAGACTATTCTGCTTGATCTGATACTCTGCCTTGAAGGCTTTATAGCTCAGCCGGTCTGCGGAGACTTCTGTTAACGGACTGACCTCCTGCATTGAGGACAAGCAGCGCTCGGTCAGCTGAATATATTCTTGCGTCCCTTTGCTTTTCCAGGCGATTTCTTTGGCTTCCAGGGGACGGATGACCCGCGCCGGACTACCGAGTACCAATGAATTTCCCGGAATTTGGGCCTTGGCTTTAACCGTACTATTGGCACCGATAATGGTATTTTCACCAATTTCGGCTTCATCCAGAATCACGCTGTTCATGCCCACCAGTACATTTTTGCGAATGATACAGCCATGTAAAATCGCGCCATGTCCGATATGACCATATTCTTCGACCAGCGTGACACTGCCAGGGAAACCATGAATGGTGCAGGAATCCTGGACATTGGCATTTTGCTGGATGTGAATCCCGCCAAAGTCGGCTCTTAAAGTTGCGAAAGGCCCGATATATACGCCCTCTTCAATCACCACATCCCCGATCAGAACGGCTTGTGGATGTACATAAGCACGAAGGCTGACCACAGGAATCACACCATCAATGGCATAACACGGCATTATTTTATTCCTTTAAACATGCGAGTCTGGATTAGCTGGTTTCTTCTAGCCTTAAACCACCAAAACGTTTATAAAATTGTGGATGTACCGGCGGCATCGAACCTTCCGAAGTTCGGGCGATCTCCATAAAGAATTCATCCCCTGCCGCAACCACGGTTTGATATAAATTACTGCTCAGATTACGGGCATTCAGGGAAAGCCAGTTGGATGGCAATAATTCAAAAGGCAGATTTGGATCTTTTAATAAAATCCGGCGGAATTGATGAATCAGCAAAATACGCAACTGAAAGGCCTGAACCGGATCCAGCTCATCTTCCTGTTCCACCAGATGAAAGAATTCCCGGAAATCCGCAATAAATTTTTCATAGCGCTGATGCAGTTCCTGCACCGGCCAGTTGGTGGCAACCATGCGTTTCACGGTTGGATAGGATTCCTGCCAGAGCTGCAAGGTTTCGGCCTTAAACACCACGACTTGGTCGGTCATTTTCAGGTTCAGCAGCAGGTTTTGCAGTTTCTGGTGATCACAGCCCGGATAGGCCATGACATTAGTGGCGATATTGGCAAAGCCCAGCCATTCCAGTTCTTTTTTCAGAACCAGTTTATTTTCCAGTTCCACTGAACTGAGCAGCACCAGATCCCACTTCTGATCCCATTCGGTATGCTGAAAACTGTAAATTTTTTGATCCGCCATAATAAAACGCTGGCGGCTGCTTTCGGTTACGCGATAATAACTGGTGCGACCAATTTTCTCAGACATCAGCCAGCCATTTTGGACCAGACGAAATACGGCAGTCCGTACCGATCGTTCATTAAATCCGAAGACATCCATGAGCTGAATTAGACTGGCCAGACTGATAATGCCACCCCGGTGAAAAATACAGTCACCAAAGATGGTCATGATTAATGAGGTTCCGCTGAGTGCTTCAGTTTGAATAAAGTCATCAATTATTTGTTTTAATTTCGGATTCATTGCGTTTAACTTTACCTTATAGAAACTGGATGATAGACCATTTGGCTATCATCCAATAGTACTTCATGCAGACTTGCGGATATCAAACACGCGCTGTGCCTTGCCTTCAGAGCGTGGCAGACTCCCTTCAGGTAACACTTCGACACTTACGGTGATTCCGACCATGGTTTTAATCTGGCTTTTCAGCTGAGTTGCCAGCTGGTGCGCCATAATGTCACTGCTATCTTTACGCATTTCGGTACGGATATGCAATGTATCCAGATGTCCCTGTTTGCAAATCTGAATCTGGTAGTTCGGAATCAGTTGCTGGATCTGTAAAATCTGCTCTTCAATCTGCGACGGGAAGACATTGACCCCACGAATAATCATCATGTCATCACTGCGGCCGACAATCTTGTCCATACGGCGCATGGTGCGTGCCGTGCCTGGCAATAAACGGGTTAGATCACGGGTACGGTAACGGATTACCGGCATGCCTTCTTTGGTAATGGTGGTGAAGACAAGTTCACCCAGTTCGCCATCTGGCAGCACTTCGCCGGTTTCCGGATGGATAATTTCAGGATAGAAATGATCTTCCCAAATGGTTGGGCCATCTTTGGATTCCAGACATTCCATCGCTACACCCGGCCCCATGACTTCTGATAAACCATAAATATCCAGCGCATCAATGCCCAGACGTTCTTCGATTTCCTTGCGCATTTCATTGGTCCATGGCTCTGCACCAAACACACCGGTTTTAATCGAACAGTTTTTGGCTGTGCCAAATTTCTTTTCAAGCGCTTCAATAATATTCAGGCAATAAGATGGCGTGACCATCAGTGCTGTCGGTTTAAAGTCATGAATCAGTTGCGCCTGTTTATCGGTTTGTCCGCCAGACATTGGGATCACGGTTGCACCCAAGCGTTCAACGCCATAATGCGCGCCTAGACCGCCCGTGAACAGACCATAACCATAAGACACCTGAATGATATCTTTACTGCTCAAGCCGGCTGCGCGTAATGAACGCGCCACCACGTCTGACCAGACATTAATATCATTTTGAGTATAACCAACTACGGTCGGCTGACCGGTGGTGCCAGAAGATGCGTGTACACGTACAATCTGTTCCTGTGGCACAGCGAACATGCCAAACGGATAATTATCGCGTAAATCCTGTTTGGTGGTAAACGGGAATTTGGCCAGGTCTTCCAGTGAGTTAAAATCGTCTGGATGCACGCCAGCATCATCGAATTTCTTTTTATAAACCGGGCTATTCTGATAAGCATGTTGCAACGTCTTTTTCATACGCTGTAGCTGAACACTGCGTAGCTCATCAACCGATACTTTTTCAATTTTTTCCATTGCATTGTTATTCATATTCTTACTCCTGACGCAGTCTTCCTGACCACGGTTTAATTCATTGATTGAATGATGTGTTTAATCCATATTTTCTAAAACCAGTGCAACACCTTGACCAACACCCACACACATGGTGCAGAGTGCATATTTGCCATTACGACGTTTTAATTCTTTCATGGCGGTAATCACTAAACGGGTGCCACTCATACCCAGCGGATGACCCAAAGCGATGGCACCGCCATTCGGGTTAATTCTGGAATCATCGTCTTGCAAACCGAGTTCACGGATCACAGCCAGCGATTGCGCTGCGAATGCTTCATTCAGCTCAATCACATCCATCTGTTCCAGACTGAGTCCAGTCTGTTTCAGCACTTTATGTACGGCTGGCACCGGACCAATGCCCATATATTTGGCTTCAACACCAGAACTGGCCATCCCGATCACTTTGGCTTTCGGGCGCAAACCATACTGCTCGGCAAACTGCTGATTGCCCAGCAAGACGCAAGCTGCACCGTCATTGACACCTGAAGCATTGCCGGCAGTGACCGAACCGCCTTCTTTACGAAATGGGGTTTTTAAGGCGGCCAGATTGTCCAGCGTTGTCTCTGCACGCGGGTGTTCATCCTGGGAAATGGTGAGGGTGGTTTTCTTCGGACCTTTGACCTCTACCGGCAGAATTTCTTCGGCAAAAATACCCTTCTGCTGGGCTACAGCAGTTTTCTGCTGGCTGTGATAGGCAAACAGGTCCTGGTCTGCACGGCTAATCTGATACTTTTCAGCGACGTTTTCGGCTGTTTCCGGCATGCTGTCGATGCCAAACTGCGCTTTAAATTTTGGGTTGATAAAACGCCAGCCAATGGTGGTGTCATAAATTTCAGGGGTACGGCTAAAGGCAGTTGTAGGTTTGGATTGCACGAAAGGCGCTCGGCTCATAGATTCTACGCCACCAGCCAAAACAAATTGGGCTTCACCCGATTTGATGGCACGGGCTGCCAGTCCAATCGCATCCAGACCTGAGGCACATAAACGGTTTACGGTAAGTGCTGGAACAGATTCAGGTAGTCCTGCAAGTAAAGCAGCCATACGCGCCACGTTGCGGTTATCTTCACCGGCCTGATTGGCACAGCCCAAGATCACTTCATCCAGTTCTGCCCATGGCAAGGCCGGATGCTGATCTTTCAGATATTGAATCGGTAGCGCTGCCAGATCATCAGCACGAATGCTGCTCAGTCCACCGGCATAGCGTCCGATCGGGGTGCGAATTCCATCAAAAATATAAACCTGTTCCATGATTCTTCCTTTTAGCCAGCAACACGTAATGGTTGCTGCTGAGTTTTCTGTGCATGTCCCTGCACCGCTTTCTTTGCTAAATATATACTAGTTCTATAGCGATCTTCACCATAGATACAATACATATTTTCTAAAATTTGTAAAATTGTGTAATACCCAATTTTATCTGCCCATTCGAATGGACCACAAGGATAATTCACTCCATATTTCATAGCAGAATCAATATCTTGCTCTGATGCAATATCATGCAATACTGCTTCACAGGCTTCATTCACCAACATGGCGATACTACGTATAACATAAAGACCCGGATGATCCTTAGACCAAATAGGTATCATATCCATACCTATGAAGAATAGCTCCACTGCCTGGCGCTGTTCAGTACTACACGCCGGTGATGCAACGACTGGAATTGCCTCGGCATTTGTCCAATCTGCATGCCAGTCCATCAACACTACAGGCTCATGCGGATAAGCCAGTTCAACCGACTCACCGAGCGACATTCGCAGAGAAAGATCACCAATCAGGATTTCATTCTGTTCTGCTGCCTGAAAACTCAGTTCCACATGGGCTGCCTGTTTTAAGCGTGCAATCAATGCTGAGGAATGCAGCCATTCACCTTTTACCGTGACTTTGAGCTTATTCAGCGACTTGGCATAACATACTGGCAATTCATACACTGGTGCAGGCTTGGCCTGCATATAATCATAAAAACCCTGACCGGACTTTCGGCCATAACAGCCAGCATCGACCAGCTCTTTTTGAATCAAGGACGGGCGGTAGCGTGGTTCATAGAAAAACTCCTGGTAGACACTTTGTGTCACCGAGAAATTCACATCCTGACCAATCAGGTCCGTGAGTTCACACGGTCCCATGGCAAAACGGCCACATTCGCGCATGATGTAATCGAGCTGTTCCGGGGTGGTGGCATTTTCCTGCAAGGCACGAAAGGCTTCGGCATAATAAGGCCGCGCGACACGATTCACGATAAAGCCGGGGGTCGATTTGGCCCGTACCGGGACTTTGTTCCAATCCTTCATCAGCTCAAATACTGCATCGGCAAGGACTGCTGAGGTTTTCAGTCCGTGGATAATCTCGACCAGCTTCATTACCGGTGCCGGATTAAAGAAATGCAGTCCAATCACCCGCTCCGGATGCGGAATAGCCGAGGCAATTGCGGTAATGGAAATCGATGAGGTATTGGACGCAAAAATCGTCTGTTCCGGGCAAATGGTAGCCAGCTGCTGAAACAGGGTTTGCTTCACTTCCTTCTTTTCGACAATGGCTTCAATAATGAGGCCCACATCGGCAAGCTGCTGAATGTCCTCTGCCACGATCAGATTGGCCAAAGTGCTATCGAGCAGTTGCTGGCTCATTTTGCCATTCTGTACGCGCTTGCTGAGCTGCGCCTCTAAAACAGTCAAGGCACTCTGAACCTTGCTGCGATCGAGATCAAATACATAGGTCGGATGCCCGTGCATGGCTGCCAGTTGTGCAATACCAATCCCCATGGTCCCAGCACCCACCACAGCAACTTTGACTTGTTCTAAATTGATCTGTTGCATGATTTAGCATCCTTTATATTCAGGGGTGCGCTTCTGCATAAAGGCTTGCACACCTTCTTTATAATCGCTTGAACGTCCAGCCAGACGTTGCAGGTCACGCTCCAGAATCAGCTGCTCATCCAGATTGTTGTCAGCTGCGGCATGAATGGCTTTTTTAATCAGCGACAGACCATAGGTCGGTTGCTGCGCCAGATGCTCTGCCAGTTTTTTCGCTTCTGCTTGCAGTTGCTCATCTTCAACCACCTGCCAGATCATGCCCAGTTGTACTGCGCGCTCAGCCGGAATTTTATCGCCCAGCATCGCTAAGCCCATCGCCTGGGCACGCCCGACCAGACGCGGCAGGAACCAGGTACCGCCTGAATCTGGCACTAAACCTAGACGGCAAAAAGCCTGAATAAAAGAAGCCGATTTTGCTGCCACCACAATGTCACAAGCCAAGGCGATATTGGCGCCAGCACCTGCTGCCACGCCATTCACCGCACAGATCACTGGTTTTGGCATCTCGGTAATCAGTTTGATCAAAGGGTTATAATATTTTTCAATTGACAGGCCTAAGTCCGGTGCATCGGCATTCGGATCGACCACACGATCATTCAGATCCTGACCAGCACAGAAACCACGCCCTTCGGCTGAAATCACCACTGCACGAATCTGGCTGTCTTTGGCCCAGGCTTTCATGACACTGGACACTTCCTGATGCATGGTTTCATTAAAACTGTTGAGCTGTTTTGGACGGTTAAAGGTCAGGTAGCCCACTGCATTTTTTTCTTCGACAATAATTGTTTGATAATCCATTACACACCTCTAAATTCTGGTTTTCTTTTTTCTAAAAATGCATTGATGCCTTCCTGGCGATCTTGGGTCGCCGCCAGCCAGACAAAATGTTGACGCTCGAGCTTCAATCCCTGACTTAAAGTCACTTCATGAATCGACTTTAAGGATTGCTTGATGGCACGAATAGCCAGCGGTGCCTGCTTGGCAATTTTTTCTGCCAGCTCCAGTGCGTATTGCACGGTCAGTTCTGCCGGACAAACCTGGCTGCTAATGCCATGTTGCAATGCGGTCTGTGCCGAAATCATTTCACCGGTCATGGCCCAGCGCATCGTCAATTGCTGACCGACCAGACGGGCCAGACGCTGTGTTCCACCGGCACCCGGCAACATGCCTAAGCCAATTTCAGGCAAGGCAAACTGGGCATTTTCTCCGGTCAGCACCATGTCACCATGCAAAGCCAATTCGAAACCTGCACCAAAAGCATAGCCATTTACGGCCATGATTAAAGGCTTGGAAAATTCATCAATTTTTTTCCACAGCAGTGGCCGCTGATCCTGCTGGATGCTAACCACATCTAACTGCGCCAGCTCATTTAAATCGGCACCAGCAGCAAAGCATTGTGTATTTCCGGTGATGACCACGGCTTTCACAGCAGCATCTGTTTCCAAGTCTTGTAAACAGGCTGCAATGTCTTGCAAGGTGGCATTGTTTAAGGCATTACGCTTTTCCGGGCGATTCAGCTCAATCAGTACCACACCTGGCTTGGGTGAGCTGGTTTTAATGTAAGTCATCCTTGAACTCCTGCTATGCTCAGCAATTGATTCCGTACTTATTCATCAAAACTCAGACGTACATTGGCTGTGGTCGGACGTGCCTGACAGCTCAGCACATAACCTTTCTGGATTTCGTCTTCTTCCAGACTGTAATTCACCGCCATTTCAACCTGACCTTCCAGCACCTTACATTTACAGGTGGCACAAACACCGCCCTTACAGGCATAAGGTAAGTCCGCTCCGGCACGTAGCGCAGCATCTAAAATACTGTCATCCTGTTTAGAGACTTCAACAATCAGCTCGCGACCATCGAGGATGATATTGACGCGTTCTTCACTGCGGCTTTCCATCTGCTGGGCGGTTGCTCGTGGTGCAGTCCCGGTATTGAAACGTTCGGTATGAATCTTGCTGCGCTGAATGCCCCAAGTCGGTAATACCGTTTCCACCGCCGTCATCATTTCTTCAGGGCCACAGGCAAAACAGTGATCGGCTTCAGCAGAAATCAGATTGGCCTGAAACAGCTGCTGCAATTTATCTGCGTTGATACGCCCGTTAAAAATCTCGCTATCATTCAATTCACGGGAAAAAATATTCACCAGTTGCAGACGCTCTTTAAAACGATCTTTCAGATCCATAATCTGTTCAGAAAACATGGTCTGTTTCCAAGAACGATTGCCATAGACCAAAGTAAAGGTGGCTTCCGACTGACGGTTTAAAACCGACTTCACAATGGATAAGATCGGGGTAATGCCACTGCCTGCTGCAAAACCTAAATAATGTTGACCGCCTGCCTTGGCTGCTTTTTGAAAGAACACCCCTTGCGGCGGCATCACTTCTAAAACATCGCCTGCTTTCAAATGATCATTGGCCCAGATCGAGAACTGACCCTGATCAATTTTTTTAATTGCAATACTCATATCTTCCTGAGTATCACTACAAATGGAGTAACAGCGGCGCAGCTCGCCGTCATCGCTTAAATGGCGGATGGTGAGATGCTGACCTGGCTGATATTGGAAAGCATCCAATTGTTCAGGCGCGAGATCAAAGGCAATGCAGATCGCCTGCTCGGTTTGTGGCTGAATCGATTTAATGGTTAACGGTATAAATTGGCTCATGGCAAAATCCTTCTTTTAGGTGGCGGTGTTCAGGCTTGTTATTGGTTTACCCTGACCACCGAGCAATCGTTACAATCAAATACATTTGAAATAGTCAAAAGTTTCTAAGCAGTCCCGACATTGATATAAAGCTTTACAGGCGGTTGAACCGAATTCACTTAATAATTTGCTGTTATGACTTAAGCACTGTGGACAGGTGATGCCATCGGTCAATGCCACATGCGTACCACAGCTATGTGACTGGCCTTGCGGCGGGGCAATACCATACTGCTGTAATTTGTGTTTGCCCGATTCACTCATCCAGTCCGTAGTCCAGGCTTCAGACAGATCGACAATCACTTTGACTGGCGTCAAACCGTTCGCCTCGAAAGCCTGGGTAATTTCTGCTTTTAATAAATCCGTGGCCGGACAGCCGCTATAGGTCGGCGTGAGTCGCACCACAATTTCATCCTGCTGATTCAGCTCGACGCCACGAATCATGCCCAGATCAATCACCGATAATACTGGAATCTCTGGATCAGAAACCTGCTGCAAAACGTCCCAACATTGATCTTCTACGTGTCGAATCAGATTCATGCGACTCACTCCCTGTGATTGTGCCGAATTACCAGTTCATGTTTGGATATGAGCGCTGCATATATTGCAGTTCGGCCAAAACAAAACCGAGATGCTCTGTATGTAAACCCTGTTTAGCCCCACTGCGATAAGCGCCCAGCTCTGGCAGGCTTAATTCAAATCGCGCTAACTCGGCTGTAATCGTTTCCAGCCACTGTGCTTTTAAATTTTCAATATCTGGAATTACACCGCTATCGACTAGCTGTCTTTCATCAGCCGTCAGGACAAAAAGTTCCTCGGTAAAACGCCATAACTGGTTTAAACCTTGCTGGGTTTTCTCGTGGGCTTCTGCTGTACCTAAACTTAGGCGCTCCATCCAGGTGGTGGAAAAACGCTGGTGATATTTCACTTCTTTGAGTGACTTCACTGCAAAGGCGGCCAACTCAGCATGCTGACTTTGACTTAAGGCGCTAAACAATAAAGCGTGATAGTGATCCATCAACCACTGGCGCACCAGAGTCTGGGCAAAGTCACCATTCGGCTGTTCGCACAGCAGTAAATTGCGGTATTCACGCTCGGTTCGGAAATAAGCCAGCCTGTCTTCATCACGGCCCTGTTCTTCCACTTCACCTGCCAGACTGAGGGCAGTACGTGCCTGACCCAATAAATCCAGTCCGATATTGGCCAAGGCAATATCCAGCTCCAGTTCAGGTGCATGACCACACCACTCTGCCAAACGATGTGACAGGATCAGTTGACTGTCACCCACATGTAAAAGAAATTCTGCCAATACTTGATTTGTCATCATCTTCATCCTTCCCTTACATGTGCTCGATGCCAGCTGGAATGTTATAAAAGGTCGGATGGCGATAAACCTTGTCCAAAGCAGGTTCAAAAAATTCCGCTTTTTCATCTGGTTGTGAAGAAGTAATCAATTCAGACTTCACCACCCAGATACTGATGCCTTCATTGCGGCGGGTATAGACATCACGGGCATTTTGTAGTGCGACTTCATCATCCGGTGCGCGTAGGCTGCCGACATGACGGTGACTCAGACCCTGTTTACTCCGGACAAACACTTCATAAAGTGACCAGTTGTTTTTGTTATTCATGAGCAAAATTCCCTATATTGATCAAACTATTTTTTAAGCGACTTTTTGTGCTGCTGACTGTTGCTGCTGTTTTTGAGCATAGACAGCTGCGGAATCACGTACCCACTTGCCGCCTTCCCAAGCTTTGCGGCGTGCTTCAATACGCTCATGGTTACACGGCCCCTTGCCTGCAAGAATCGCAAAAAACTCATCCCAATTGATTTCACCAAATTCGTAATGTCCGGTGGCTTCATTGAATTTGAGGTCTGGATCTGGAACGGTTAAACCCAGCTGCAAAACTTGCGACACGGTGTTATCGACAAATTTCTGACGCAGCTCATCGTTACTGAATAATTTAATTTTCCACTGCATGCTTTGTGCACTGTTCGGTGAATTATCGTCACTTGGACCAAACATCATTAGGGCCGGCCACCAGAAACGGTTCACTGCATCTTGTGCCATCTGCTTTTGTTCCGGCGTACCATTGGCCAGTTCCATCATGGCTTCAAAGCCCTGACGCTGATGGAAACTTTCTTCCTTACACACACGCACCATAGCGCGGGCATAAGGACCATAAGATGTACGGCACAGCGCAACCTGATTGACAATTGCTGCACCATCTACCAGCCAGCCAATCGCGGCAACATCGGCCCAGCTCAGGGTTGGATAGTTGAAAATTGAAGAATATTTCATGCGACCGGCAATCAGTTTATCCATCATGTCGTCACGATCCGCACCCAAGGTTTCTGCAGCACTGTACAGATACAAAGCATGACCGGCTTCGTCCTGAACTTTTGCCATCAGCACAGCTTTACGCTTCAAGGTCGGTGCACGGGTAATCCAGTTGCCTTCCGGCAACATGCCCACCACTTCAGAGTGTGCATGCTGACCGATCTGACGAATCAAGGTCTTACGATAAGCATCCGGCATCCAGTCCTTCGGCTCTATGGAAATATCCTTTTCAATCTTTTGATCGAAGATTTGTTGTTGGTTATTCATTGTTCCCTCACTTATCCCAAGTGTTGATACACCCAAATTAAAACGATACGTAATTAAAATCAATATCTATTTATTGGTATCATTTAATTTTTATCCCTTATTTTTTGTAAATATATGTTTTACATCATTTAATATTTTTTATTTTATTGTTATTCATTTTTAAACACAGATTTATGATTGACATTTTCAATTTTTCAACACAAATTATGAAACATCAAAATTAAAAATACCCCTCAAAACGTATCATAAATGGAGTTTTTACAATGTTAGAGTTAGACAGCAGCTCAAGCACAATGGATTATCAAGATACTGCATCAACCCATAATCCTATTGCCATCAAAAGCTTAGCTTCACTGGTGTACGGCCAGGAATACACAGCGCAAGCCGATTTACGTAGGGTTTATCATGCCATTAGCGGTGAAGCGGTTTATCAGGTCGGCAGTCAGGGCATCGATACTCAAGCCGTAGTGAAGTATGCCAAACAAAAAGGCGCGACTATCGCCATATGGACGTTTCATCAACGTGCCAATGCACTGAAGCAAGTGGCACAGTATTTGATGGAACGCAAAGAAGACTTTTATGAACTTGCCAAGGCAACCGGCTGTACCCGTAAAGATGCCTGGATTGATATTGAAGGCGGGATTGGGACCTTATATGCCTATTCGAGTTTGGTGCGTCGCGAACTGAGTGATGAAACCGCATGGGTTGAAGATGCATGGATTCCGCTATCCAAGCAAGGCAACTTTGGCGCCAAACATATACTGAGTCCTAAAGCCGGTGTCGCAGTGCATATCAATGCCTTTAACTTCCCGATCTGGGGCATGCTGGAGAAAATCGCACCGACGCTACTAGCAGGCGTACCCTGTATTGTCAAACCGGCAACAGAAGGTACCGAGCTGACCCACGCCGTGGTCAAAGCTATTCATGAAAGCGGCTTTTTACCAGAAGGTTCACTTCAGCTGATTTGCGGTCAGATTTATGATTTATTTGATCATTTAAATCCTCAAGATACGGTCACCTTTACCGGTTCAGCATCAACAGGACAAAAACTCCGTTCTCATCCGCACCTCAATGCCTACTCTATTCCATTCACGATGGAGGCAGATTCAGTCAACAGCGCGATTTTGACTGAACAAGCCAATGACGAAAGCATTGATTTATTTGTCCGTGAAGTCTTCCGTGAAATGACCTCTAAAGCCGGACAAAAATGTACCGCAATTCGTCGTGCATTCATTCCGGCTGAACTTTTGGACACCGTACAGAGTCGCCTAATTGAAAAACTGAAAAAAGTCGTTGTGGGTGATCCGGCTCAGGAAGGCGTGACGATGGGTGCTTTGGCCAGCGTCAAACAGAAATATGATGTCGCGGCAAAAGTTGAACAGCTCAGCCAGGATGCAGAGATCGTATTCGGTAGCCACTTGCGTCAGGACTTTAAGATTCAAGTACAAAACGCTGAAAAGTCTGCATGCTATCCACCGACAGTTTTGGTATGCAAAGTGCCAGCTCAGGCAGAAAATATCCATAAGATT
Organism: Acinetobacter lwoffii; assembly: GCF_024129735.1. Classification (GTDB taxonomy): domain Bacteria; phylum Pseudomonadota; class Gammaproteobacteria; order Pseudomonadales; family Moraxellaceae; genus Acinetobacter; species Acinetobacter lwoffii_H. Next base: position 35,024 of record NZ_JAMXXK010000030.1, read on the forward strand.
GAAGCCTTTGGACCTGTAGTGACTTTAATGCCATATACTGACCTGGCTCAACTTGCTGACCTGGTGGCACGTGGCGAAGGTAGTCTGGTGGCATCCATCGTACGCAATACCGATGAAAATATTGAACAACTGCTCAGCAAAATTTCGCCATGGCATGGTCGTGTACACATTCTGGATGCTGAAAGTGCCAAAGAAAGTACCGGACATGGTTCGCCATTGCCCTTACTGGTGCATGGTGGGCCAGGACGTGCCGGTGGTGGTGAAGAACTCGGTGGCTTGCGCGCAGTCAAACATTATATGCAACGTACTGCGATTCAAGGCTCGCCAAATGTCATGACCCAAGTCGGCCATAGCTGGACTGCCGGAGCTCAGGTCTTTGAAGACCGAGTGCATCCTTTTAAAAAATCATTTGATGAATTGCGTATCGGTGAACGTTTACTGACTGCACGACGTAGCGTGACCGAAGCAGATCTGGTGAATTTCGGCTGCCTGAGCGGTGATCATTTCTATGCGCATATGGACAAGATTGCTGCAGCAGAATCGCTGTTTGGTGAGCGTGTTGCCCATGGCTATTTCGTGGTGTCTGCTGCGGCCGGTTTATTCGTTGATGCCGCTCAGGGTCCAGTCATTGCCAACTATGGCATGGACAACTTACGCTTTGTGGAGCCAGTAAAAATTGGCGACACCATTCAGGTAGAACTGACCTGTAAGCAGAAAACTCCAAAAGCACTGCGCGATCCGGCACAGAAGCCACATGGTGTGGTGGTCTGGGATATTAAAGTGAAAAACCAGCGCGATGAACTGGTTGCAACCTATGATATTTTAACCCTGGTTGAACGTGGCTAAAAATGCACACTAAAAAAAGGAATCATTATGATTCCTTTTTTTAGTCTTTAAAAATTATTTGTATCTATTCTTAAAAACAGATTGACGCCTATCCATTTAGCCTCTAGATTAATTAAATGCGATACAATATAAAAATAACAATCAAATTAAAAGTATCAAATAAATATCTCAAACGATCAGCACAGGATGTTGCATGATGAATGATAAATCGCTGAACCTAGAAATGGTTGAAAGGACGATTCAACCGCCAAATCAAAGTTTTGAGCCTACACCAGCAGAATCGGCCGTGCCGCTGTCTGAACAGATTGAACCGCCACCGGAAAGCAGCACCTACCAATGGTATGTGGTGGTCATTTGTATGGGGGCTTACATTCTGTCATTTGTAGACCGTCAAATTTTATCGCTCATGATTGAACCGATTAAAGCCGATTTAATGCTGAGCGACACCCAGTTCAGCCTATTACAAGGTCTGGCCTTCTCCTTGTTTTATGCCATTATGGGCCTGCCCATTGCCGCACTGGCGGATCAAAAGTCCCGGATTAAAATCATTGCGACCGGGATTGCTTTCTGGAGTCTTGCCACAGCAGCCTGCGGCCTCAGTAAAAACTTTATTCAAATGTTTATTGCACGTCTGAGTGTGGGTGCCGGCGAAGCTGCGCTTTCCCCTGCCTTTTATTCGATCGTTGCCGATTTATTTCCGAAAGATAAATTAGGTCGTGCACTCGGGGTATATGCCATTGGTGCCTTTATTGGTTCGGGCTTAGCTTTCCTGATTGGCGGCTATGTGATTGGCCTGCTCAAAGATGTCAGCTTCGTGGCTTTACCGCTTATTGGTGAAGTAAAAACCTGGCAACTCACCTTTATGATTGTCGGTCTACCGGGCGTATTGCTGGCCCTACTCATGGTGCTGACGGTGCGTGAACCTGCACGTAAGGGTATGAAAGTCGGTCAGGATGGCCAGGTCATTAAAGCATCTTTCAAAAACTCGATCGGTTTTATCAAGACACATAAAAAGACCTTTTTCTGTCATTTTATTGGCTTTTCTTTTTACACCATGATGCTGTATTCGCTGCTAGGCTGGGCACCTGCCTATTACATGCGTAATTTCGGTCTGGATGCGAGTCAAACCGGTTATATCCTTGGTACGATTATTTTGGTCGCAAATACTTCGGGCGCCTTGTTCTGTGGCTGGCTGATCGACTTCTTCTCGAAACGTGGCTATAGCGATGCTGCAATTCGTACCGGTGCCATTGGCTGTGCGGCGCTGATTATTCCGAGTGTGCTGTTTACTCAGGTCGATAATATGCAGCTTTCATTTGCGCTGATTTTTGTGGCGATGTTCTTCTCCACTTTCCCGATTCCTGCATCGGCTGCTGCTACGCAAATGCTGACACCGAATCAGCTACGCGCACAGGTATCTGCCAAGTTCCTGCTGGTTTCAAACCTGATTGCCTTAGGCGTCGGAACCACTGCTGTGGCGTTAATCACGGATAAATATTTCCAGAATACTCTGATGGTCGGTAACTCGATCTCGATCGTCAATGCGATTGCTGGATTGATTGGTTGCTTCCTGTTGTACAAGGGCTGTCAGTATTATCGTGAAAGTATGAAAGTCGAAAAATTGGCTGACTAAAATGGCTGGATATCGATAAACCTTCTTAAGTTTCACTTTTAAAGGCCTTTAATCCACATTAAGGGCCTTTTTATATCAGCCCAAAAAATTCACTTTTCAGGTACTCATCATTCAATTCAGATCCAGCCTAGACATGCTGCCTAAAAAAACGTATAACACCGTTTTAAATTTACAGGTGTGCACCGTTGAAACTTGTGCTTGCTCCCATGGAAGGCTTAACCGATCCGATTATGCGTGATGTGCTGACATCCGTAGGTAGCTTTGACTGGTGCGTGACCGAGTTTATCCGTGTCACCGATTCCCTTCTACCCGATCATGTTTATCATACTTACTGCCCTGAACTGTTGAATGATGGCAAGACGGCGGCAGGTACGCCGGTACATGTGCAGTTTCTGGGAAATAATCCGGAGATGCTGGCAGCGAATGCCGCCAAAGTGGTGGCAATGGGCGCACCGGCAATTGACATGAACTTTGGTTGTCCGGCCAAAACCGTCAACCGTCATCGTGGTGGCTCAGTCCTTTTAGATGAACCTGAAGTGGTGCATGAGCTGGTTAAAGCCGTGCGTGATGCAGTGCCTGCGCATATTCCAGTTTCCGCAAAAATGCGTCTGGGTTATATGGACCGCAATTTCATGTTGGAAAATGCCCATGCCATTGAAGATGCGGGAGCTTCCTGGGTGACCGTGCATGCACGCACCAAAGCCGATGGTTATACTCCACCCGCATTCTGGGATCAGTTACAACCGATTCGTGAAGCACTCAAGATCAATGTAATCGCCAATGGTGAAATCTGGAACAATGCTGATGCCAAACAGTGCCGTCTGGAATCTGGTTGTGAAGACCTGATGATAGGCCGTGGTGCAGTGACCACACCCGACCTGACCCAATGTATCCGCCAAAATTCGGATGCACCTTTGATGAACTGGAATGAACTGCTACAACTGCAAATTCGTTTTATCAATGGCCCAGCCAAAACCGAGATCGGCATGGTTGGCCGTTACAAACAGTGGCTCGGCATGATGTCAAAACATTATCCTGAAGCCAAAGCCTTATGGGATGAAGTCAAACGGATTAAAGTTCTGGCCGAGATTACCGAAAAACTGAAAGCTTCAAATATTTAAAACCAAAAAGCCTTTGAGTCATTCAAAGGCTTTTTTATGGGATCGTAAAAGCTTATGACTTCTTACGCTGTTTTAAATTTTCTACATGTTCCCGATTGGTTTTCCAGGATTTTTCTAAAACTTCTTTTTCTAGCCGCAGTTGTATCCGTTTTAATTTCGTTTCAGAAACCATCTGCTGATCAAAACTTTTTACATAGTCGGTCCAACCTGCACCCCGAAATACATGATTCGGCATCGGTGTTTTAAACACGGCATCCGGCATAAATACAATCACAGAATGCAGCAGATCTGGCTCCATGATATCTGCCAGAAATTGTTCCAGGACTTTGATGTGCTTATAATTTTGATGAATTGGATTCTGAAATTTATAACTGTTTTTATAGATTTTCTGGGTCCAGGTTTTTTGTCGCTCGTTTCCAAATATCCAGCCTTTATAGTTTTTGGTCTCAATCACAAATATTCCGTAAGGACTTAATAACAGATAATCGATTTGCGTGGTCGCGCCCGTCCTGTCTAGAAGAGTCAAATCATTGAGCAGAATATATTGAGGATCTTTTAAATACAGTTTGACATGGGCAGCAACCGCAAATTCTCCTAATTTCCCTTTTAAAAATGGCTTGAATAATTTAAAAATCATCACGCCAAAGAAAAGCAGAAGAATCCACCCTAAATTGGACCAAAGTGGGCCTAATATCTGTATGATAGAATTTTCCATATTCTAATTTTCATTTATTTTAAGTGCTTAAATATTAATGCGTCCGCTCAATATTTAACAGAATTTGTTTTTTATCCAAACCACCGGCAAATCCTACCAGCTTGCCACTGTGACCAATCACCCGATGACAGGGTACAATAATCGAAATCGGGTTTTTGCCATTGGCAGCACCCACGGCACGTACCGCCTTGATATTGCCGATTTGTTCAGCAATATCGCGATAGCTCCGCGTCTGTCCATAAGGAATGTTCAGTAAAGCCTGCCAGACTTTTTTCTGAAAATCAGTACCGGCAAAGTCCAAAGGCAGGTCAAAAACATTGCGCTGACCAGCAAAATATTCCTGAAGCTGACGTCTGGTTTCAATCAATACCGGGTGCTGCGGATCTTCAACCAAGGTCGCCAGTTTCACCCGATTCGGCTGTTCACAATCCCAAAGCATAGCCACCAGCGCGGTTTCACTCGCGACCAGTCGTAACTGACCTACGGGAGAATCCATATAGAGATAACTTAAGTTCATGATGGCGCCCTGTCCCAATCACTGGAGTTCATTTTCTATATTAACCCAGTTCACCGAGACAGGCAGAAACAAATTATGAAGAGGATACTTTCATCAAAACCAGACCGGAAATGATGAGTACAGCAGCCAGCATACGCAACGCTGTAGCGGGTTCACCCAAAACCCAAATACCAATGAGAAATGAACCCACTGCACCAATCCCGGTCCAGATCGTATAAGCTGTCCCTAGCGGCAAAGTACGCATCGCATAAGCCAGCAAAGCAAAACTCAGTACCATGAAAACAATGGTAATAATACTTGGAGTGAGTCTGGTAAAGCCTTCGGACAGCTTCATCGAATATGCCCAAACGATTTCAAAAATACCCGCAAGAATAAGTACGATCCAGGCCATGCAGCCCTCCTCCTTTTTATATAAGAATCAGGCCGTCCTGACGATTTTTCCTGTAAATTCCGACACGCAATTCACAAGGGAGGTCGTTCCTCCTAGGTGTAAAAATTTTATAAAACCGCGTTGCAGCAATCTGGCTATTTTTACAAAACATGACTTTTCGAGATACAACTTAACTTTGCCTTACTCAAATCTTCACGACATTCATGGCTACTCTGGTTATGGTAGATGTTGAAAATGCCAAGTCAGAAATAGTTCTAATAATCGGGCACTTCATCCACAACAATTACATGAGAATCAGCTCAGAATATTAAGTTATACACATCAATTAAATTTAAACTTTGTCTGGAGAAATTACATAATGAAACACAAATATGCGAGACATTGATCACTTTTTGCTTGGTTCCACTATTAACCTGTGGTGAATAAACAACCACCAAACACAAGGGTTATAAGCGATAAAAAAGAACCCAATTTGAGTTCTTTTTATACAAATTTTGTTTAAATAGCAATCAACCAAGCTAAAAATGATTACATTTTATGCAACATATCCATATGGTTATCAACATAGATATCTACACACTTATCCATAAAGTTATCCACATATTTATGCACTTATAAGTTTTTAACGATTACAGTTGAACCTGTCCCACTCTCGCTAATTCTGCACGCATTTCATCAATCACAGCTTTATAATCTGGCTTGCCAAAAATAGCTGAACCCGCCACAAACATATCGGCACCCGCTTCGGCAATTTCACGAATATTGCTTGGTGTAACGCCGCCATCAACTTCCAGACGAATATCACGACCTGAGGCATCAATCAGTTTGCGTGCCTGACGTAATTTATCCAAAGTCATGGGAATAAATTTCTGTCCGCCAAAGCCCGGGTTCACGCTCATGAGCAGGATTTGATCGACTTTATCCAGCACATAGTCCAGGTAATGCAGTGGCGTTGCCGGGTTAAATACCAGACCTGCTTTTGCACCACCTGATTTGATCAACTGTAAAGAACGGTCAATATGATCAGACGCTTCCGGATGGAAAGTAATAATATCAGCACCCGCTTCAAGGAAATCTCCGATCATGCGATCTACCGGCTTAACCATCAGATGCACATCAATGGGTGCTTTAATCCCATAATTTTTCAAGGCCTTGCAAACACCCGCACCAAAAGTCAGATTCGGTACATAATGGTTATCCATGACATCAAAATGGACAACGTCTGCACCTGCTTCCAACACATTCTCGACTTCTTCACCTAAACAGGCAAAGTCAGCAGATAAAATAGAAGGGGCAATTAAATAAGGCTTGGACATGGGAGAACCTGGCTTGTTGAAATTGGATTTTTCCCATTATATCAAATCCGCTCCGGCTACTGTGATTCGATGTTGCAAGATTAAAACGCTGTGTAACGCTTTGAGGCTTATGCCGGCATCACCGCCTGGTTTAAAGTGCAGGATAATGATGAATAGTGTAGAAGACTGATGAAAAGTATTGCCCATATCCAGACGCAACAAGCTTCACGAATTGCCAAACGCCTGGCCAATCACTGGAAACATAAATTTAATATTGATGAAGCCGAACAAAATTTCCTGATTCATTTTCCAAATGCTGAAGTGATATTGGCTCCTGAACAGGATCATCTAACCGTAACGATTCAAAGTAATGATGAATCCACTGACCTGAATAAACTTGAAAATGTAGTACTGGATCATCTGATCCGTATGGGACAGGAAAATCTGACTGCTAACTGGCAAAGATAGGTATTAAAAAGCCTTGATGATCAAGGCATAGCAATGATCAGAAACTAAATACGATGATTCGCCTGTTCATTAAAGGCATGAATACGCTCAATTCTTTTATCCAGTTCGGGGTGAGATTTCAGATATTTTTTAAACTTCCCGATCAGGCGAATCCATTTCAGTTCGGTTTCTGTCAGGTGTCGGTCTTTTCCATCGATATTGAGAGTGAAATTTTTCATTTTTATAGTTTGCGATTCCTCTGCCAGTATTCTGGCATTTTCCACCCGCTGCAAAAAGTTAGACAAGTGAATACTGGAAATCTGCTGTTGATGCAAATGCTGCATGGCATAGTCATCGGCATCCAGTTCAATCGCTTGTGAGTATCCAGCATCAGTCAACACGACTACAGAGGCTGTGACCACATCACTTAAATCTCCGGTCACCAAGGCAAACAGTCCCGCCGCCCCCAGATTGGAAATCACTTTTTGCATGCTGTGCTTCTGTACCAGATGGCCTTGTTCATGGGCCAGTACTGCAAGGACTTCTTCATCGGTACCGCTGATTTTCACCAGTTCATCAGTCACAATAATGGTGTTATTCGGGATGGCTGCGGCATTCATGCCCATGCTTGATCCGCCTTGACGGAAAATAATCTTTGCCGGTGGTCCAACGGCAATCTTTTGTTCATACAAAGTTTTTAATCGTGTCTGCTGTTCTGCCGGAAGTGTACTTGGCTGGGTCTGGGCAATTAATTGCTGCTCTGTCCGGTTGCCTACTTCAACCAGAATCTGCTCCGGAAGAAGTTTTGCCAGTTGTTTGGCGCTATAAGGAATCCCCCATTTTAAAATAACAATTACTACACTAATCACGATGATCATGGAAAAGAAAATCAGGATTGGTGAACGTTCAAACTTCCAGATCGCATGATAAATATCTTTATGTTTAATCCCGAGCCAATGCGGCGCTTTGCTTAAAAACTCAATCCGACGCTCTTCAGGCAACTCAATAATCGGTTTACGACCACCGACACCCCCAATATAAGCCATGTCCGGATAAGCAAAATAAAAATCTGCATCGCTAACTTGTGCTGGAACATCCTCATCAAGTTTCAAGGCAATTCCTTGTTGCTGATCCGGCACAATCCAGGCACGACGGGCTTCAGCGAGAATTCCATCATAAAACTTAACTTCGACAGGTCGTTTCATCACATTTACTCCTATAGCGACGCATCGAAATCAAATACGTCCAGGATTTCATCGGCCAAGGCACTTGGGTCAGGTTGCAAGATATGCTTCAGGTCAGTTTCATCGTCTACTACATAGAGTTCTAAGTGTTTTAACTAGACTTCCTTCATAAATCATTTTTCAATCAATTTAATTGTTTATCTTTCACCCAATCTAAATTGTATATGCCAGCAAGTAAATTAAACCG
>NZ_JAMXXK010000031.1 GCF_024129735.1 Acinetobacter lwoffii
GCCAAAAGACACTGTAAATTGGATCCTGAATTGAAAATCTATAATCAAGAAATCAATAAAAGAAGAATCGGAATTGAGCATGTATTTGGCAGCCTGAAAACCTTCAAAATCCTTGCTGAGCGTTATCGAAATAGAGGTAAAAGGCTTGGTTTGAGATTCAATTTAATCGCTGGAATCTACAACTTGGAACTGAGCAAAAAATGATTTATGAAAGAGGTCTACTGGGTAGATTGGTTTAATAAAGGGCGTGTGAATAGCACACTAGGCTGTTTGCTAATTTCTGATTTTAAATAAATACTAAAATGCTTTATTCATTTTTAAGATAAAGATAAACAGTACAGGGCTTAGAAATACCCATAGAGACACAAAGCTAATACTGGAGCTAAACTGGGTACGTAATAAAAACATCGCGACGAATAAGAAAATACCTGCAGCGAATTTAGTGTACGTAGGAAAATCCGCTAAAAAAGCGTAATTAGATTTTCGGGTTTTTAGGATCTGCTTTTCACTTACCACATAAAAACCAAAACAGCTCAGCCAAAGCAGACCGATCACTGCAATCCATATCATATTGATGATTCCTGTTGAGTGATTTTTAATTTAGCCTGAATTTTATTGACCGCTTTTTGCTGAATGGGCGTAATTTTTTGGTGTAAAAATAGGGCAAAAAGGGCCAAGGTCCATAACATTAGCTCAATACGCAAAAAAGGCCAATAAGTCGCAAAAGAAGCAATATATTGCTGGGAAACTAAATAATAAATATCAATCAGGGGAAGTATAAAGGCAGCACAAATCAGAAGTTTAAGCTGCATTCTCCATATATGCTGCTGTGGGGTTACACATGCCAGGATAAAACTGCCAAGCCAGATAGAGAAAAAACTATAAATTTCATAATTTGGTGCACCTACAGGAATACTGATAAAACGATTCGCATAGAGATATCCCAGCATGGCAAGCGGCAAGCCAATAATTATGGTGATATTCAAGCGGTTCACTAAATAGTGTCCGAGATGAAACCGCACTGATTTTTTCTGCATTTGGCGTTTCAGGCTCCACAGCAGCAATCCGGATGCAATCATTGCGCAGCCTAATATGCCGGAGAAAAATAACCCTAAACGTAAAACAGGTTCAGCAAAACGTGCCATATGTAAACCATACATGCTGGCATTTAGTGTGGCAATTGCACTTTCATTTCGTGTATTTTCAAGCAATTTTCCGGTAGCAGCATTTAAAATAAGCTGTGCCTGATTTCGTGTAATGGAATGATCTTTGAGCTGAGTTAAGGTTATGTGTGCCAGCTGGGTATTGGGCTGCTTGACCGTGATATTGTCAAATTCCGCATATCCCCAGTGTTGCTGTGCCGTGGTGATAAAATGTTGAATTGGCAGCATCTGGGTTTTCACAGGAACTGAGTGGGTGGCTGATGTATTGATTGTGCGAATTTCTTCAAAATATTGAAAGGGATTGTCTGGATAAAGTTTTTTCATACCGGAAGGCAGCACGATATAAAAGAAAATCGCCAACCCGGTAAATGTCATGGTCAAAAAGAACGGCAGGGCAATCACTGAACTGACATTATGAAAATCCAGATAAGAGCGCTGTCCTTTAAAGGCTCTTAGGGTAAAAAAGTCTGTCAGTATTTTTTTATGGGTAATAATTCCTGAAATCAGAGTCAGTAACATGATAAAGGCAGCGACCGTCACAATGAGGCGACCGATGGTGTAGGGCATACCATAGAGCTGAAAATGAAAATTATAGAAAAAATCTCCCCCTTGTGTGGCTGAAAGCTGTAATTCTTTTCCTGTCGAAGCATTCAGGGTTTTGACTTCATAGCCACCATCCGCTTTTTGCCAGTAGACTTTATTCACCGGTGAATCTTGATTGGCGACTCCGATATACCAGTTTTGGGCGTCCGGTGCATGCTGCTGTAAATAGCTGTAAGCAGATTTTAAGGCAGTTTCCTGATTGACTTGTATTGAGGCAAATTCAGGCTGCATCCATATACTGATTTCATGCCGGTAATAGGTGACCGCGCCTGTTAAAAAGATCGCGAAGAGCAGCCAGCCAAAACTTAAACCTAACCATGAATGTAGCCATGCCATGGATTGACGGACAGATTTATGCATGGTTTAACCTATGAAGCGGGAGATGGTAAATAAGCTAAGGAAAGGAAGCAGGCTATAGACCGAAAGCTTTTTTAAACTCTGGATACAGAAGATGCCAATCACAAAACAGACATAAAAAATCAGGGCAATAACGGCGGCCAAATAGACGGATTCTGCTTTGGGCAGAAAAGCCTGTAGAAAGTAAGCCAGATCGAGTGCGATCAAATAACTGCACAAGTAGCCCATCCCAAAGCTCATGCCTAAGCGATAGAAAATGGCGAGTGGCTGCACTACAACAGACATCATATTTGGCCTTGAATAGATCTATACTGATGAAAATCTAAAAACTTAATAAACAAAACTTAAAGTCGTTACCAGATACTGTTTTTTATAGGCCTGCTGATTCAATTTTCCGGCCTTGTCTGCTTCTTTGCCAACTTCAATGACATATTGACCTTTCCATGGCGTGGCGATCGTAATCTGGCCTTGGCCGTTGGTGGTGTATTTTTTTAGCCAAAATTGCGGGGAAAAGACTGTGACTTCAACATCCGCAGCAGCTTTACCCTGATACAGTACCGTAAATGTATTGCTGTTGATCTGGGTCGGGACAATATCCAGTTCGGACTCTGCTTTCAAGTTTTGTCTGCCGGATTTGGCATGATAGCTCAGCAATGATTCTCCATAGATCAATTCATGAGTGAGCTGGACATCGGTCTGGCCTTGGGTTGCATAGAGCAAATGATCCTGTTGCATTTGAGGACTAAATGTTTTTTTGGCCTGAACGGCCTTTGCCTGATTGAAAGACTTGAGGGCACCTTGCTGCGTTTCTTTGAGCTGTTCACTATATTCACCAAAGAACGCATGAGTCTGCTGATTTGTGCCACGTTCTAGCCAAAGCATATGCGCCTGAGCTGAAAGTGTCATAGACAGTCCAAGGGTCAAAGCGATCATTTTTTTCATTTGTTTTACCTATTTTTGTGTATGTAGTGATGATTTAGCCCTGAACATGTCGTCAAGGCTCAGCTTAAAAATTAATATTTAAATTTCACAGCAACGCTGTAATTCGCTGGTGCACCATAAAAACCTTGCTGATTGGGGAAATTGAATAGGTATTTTTCATTGGTCAGGTTATTACCATTGGCTTGAAAGGTCATATGCTTATTCAACTCATAGCTGGCCATTAAGTTCACGAGCGCATAGGCATCCTGTTCAATGACTCCAGCTTTCTGGGTAATCACTCCATTGGTGGTTGCTTCAGGCACATCCAGATAGGTTTGATCCTGCCACTGCACACCAAGGCCCAGTTTCAGTTTTGGAAGTTGTGGCACCTGATAGGTGGTTAAAAGATTAAAAGACTGGGTTGGATTGAAGGTACGCGCATCACCGCCATTGATCAGATCTTTCAGGCTAAACTGGGTATAACCAAAGCTTAAGTTAAAATGGTCGGTCAGTTGTCCCGCCAAGCCAAACTCGTAGCCTTGGGAACGCAGGTCACTGACCTGAGTTGTGCGTAAAGTCGGGATACCATCAGAATCACGAAGCGGATAATTACTTTGCTCCGTTCTGAACACAGCCATGGTGGCGGTAAGCTTGTCATCTAGCCAAGAACCTTTGACTCCGACTTCATAGCTTTCACCTTCGATCGGTTTGTTAATGCTGCCATCATCTGCTTTGGTGGTTTGCGGACGGAAAATCGAGGTATAACTCAGGTAACCTGTATATTCAGGGCTAAAGTTATAGGTCAGACCGGCATAGGGTAAAACTTTATCTTCATCATAAATGGTGTCGGTCCCATAACTGCTACCACTGCTTTCAGCCTGAACGTAGTTCGCACCTAAAAGCAGTTTCAGATCATCATTCAGATGCAGTCGGGTCGCAGCATAAAGGCTCTGGTTCTTCTGCCGGATATGCATTTCACCACTGGTTTTCGACATATCCCAGCTTGGTTCTTCGGGTGTAAAGCTGGCTAAATCTGTGGTCAGCGGATTGACAAAGCTGCCAGCATAACCCAATTCATCCAGACGATTTTTGGCCCAGACATAGCCCAATGAGGCTTCATGGCGTTGTCCCCAAAGCGGATAGGTGCCGCTAAAACTCAGGCTGGCTTGTTGTTCTTTATTGTCATCAATATACATGCCTGGGTAGAGGAAGATGCCTGAAGTGCCATTTGCGCCAGGTTTGCCGGACAGAAACAAGAGCTTTGAATCGCGTTGTGTACGTTTTTCATCATAGGTCAGTTTGGCTGTCCAGTCGCCACCCAGTTTTTGTTCAAGCTCGGCAAAGTAACTTTTAATATTGCTATCCCAGTGGGCCCAGCTTGGACTGTAATTATAATTCCGTGAGTAACTGAGCTGCTCGCCTTCAGTATTGATCAGTGGATTAGAACCCCAATTGACACCATTCGGCTTGTGATTGGTTTCGGTATAGCCAGCAGTCAATAGAGTTGTGTCAGTAATATCTGCCTCCACAACAGCACCTATGCCGTTTTTTTCCAGTTCATAACGATCCAGATAACTGTCGCCTGTTTGTTGATAGCCAAATACACGACCTCTGACTTTTCCATCTTGGGTGAGAGGAGAGGATACATCTACTTCATAGCGCTGCGTATTCCATGAGCCATAACTGGCATTAAAGGCTGTTTGAAGGTCGGATGTCGGGCGTTTGCGAATCATATTAATAGTTGCGCCGGGATCGCCAATTCCATTATTTAAGGCATTCGCGCCTTTCACCACTTCGATACGGTCAAACAAAAAACTGTCTGGATTATCATTATTATAATTATAGCCTTCGAGTGGAATACCAACGCCATCGACTAAAACATTTGAAATCTCGAAACCTCGGGCAAGGTAGGAGCTCCGTTCCGTTTCCTGATTGCTGACGATAATGCCAGGGGTATTGCGCAGTACGTCCCGGGTATTATCCAAGGCAAAGTCATCCAGTTGCTGGCGAGTGATGACATTGACTGTTTGCGGCGTTTCCTTGAGTGGAATATTCAGTTTTGAGGCGGTTGACGAATTTTGGATGATATAAGCCTTACTCTGTTCGGAGCTGAGCTCACTCTGTTCTGATTCCGCTGTAAATGTAATCGTCGGTAATTGCTGAGTATCATCGGCAAAACTTTGCTGGGACACTAAAATTGCAAGACTAAGAAGAGAAAGCTTAAATGATGGAGGAACGGTATAAAACATTTTAGTTAATGTAAATGATAATAATTATCAGTAATATTATTGTTTAATATCTCTTAAAGCAATCTCAATATAATAGGAAATCCAAATGAAAAATGAGTTAATGATAGGTAAATCTACAAATAAAAGTTTAATGTAAGGAGTAGGGAACAATAAAATATCACTGTTAAAAAAAGATGTTATTACCTTACTTTTGTGCTCCTGAACCAATTTGTTTATATACTGCACGATAAATTTTCAAATCCTCAATCTGGAGTGACTTTGTTGCATAAAGGCTTCAGAGATAGATCTTTTCTAAGTTACTCGAATTCAAGTGACAACTTGGGTATGAGGTCGACCTAATTCCGTTAATTTATCGCCTAATAATTTAATGCAATACATTTTGGTTTTGACCAAACTTCGCCGATGATAGCCTGACCATTTCTTCCATAGTGTCCTGCCTAAACATTTAACGGTTCGAAGTAATTCATTTCGCTCTTGCGAATGAACTTTTGTAATTTTCTAAGGCTTTGCATTTTTTCTGGAGGGAACTACCGCATATGCTTACCGGTCTGCAATGACTTGACGGCATTGCTTGGTGTTATAAGCCTCGTCTGTATAAACTGAATCAATCTGTTCATCCAACGGAATTTGATCAAGTAACTCCCCAAGGATTCGTGAATCACTCACATTATTCGTTGTGAGCTGAACTGCTCGTATTTGAAGAGTTTTAGCATCTATAGTGGGTATTGGTATGTTGAATGTAGTTCGGAAATTCTGTAATCGAGCCATGGCTTTGTAATAGGGTGGCCAGTGACATCACATATTTGTAGGCATTCAAGGCAGTTTCAGCTCGTAGTCCGCTCAGCATATTTTGTGCATCGATGACCTGTGTGGCGGTGCCCATATCTTCTTTAAAAGACAATTCTTGGATGCGTAAATTTTCCTGTGCGGCTTTCAAGTTTTGTGCCAGAAGTGCATCACTTTGCTGTACACTGAATGCTTTGCTATAAGATTTATAAATCAGATTTTCAATTTCTTGCTGGGTGCGTGCAGTGAGTAATTCTGTAGCAGAGCGTTTGAGTTCGGCAGCCTGAATATTCTTGTTTTTATCGATCCCGGAAAACAGGTTATAGCGTGCGGCAACTCCGACAATCCAGTTTTCATTTTGATCCAGACTATATTCGCCAAAAGCAAAAACATTCGGTTTTTTTGCCGCTTGCTGGGCTTTCACATTGGCTTGAGCCAATTGGGTATGCATGAATTAGCTCTACATGCTTTACATGTGGCACTGATGAAAGGCCAAGGTACACAATATTTATGGATTGATTCAACAACTCTGCCAATTTGTAAAAATCAACGTATTTAGCGTCATAAATCATTAATCCAAATTGCATCACATGGTAGAAGCTCAATAGGCTGGTTTTATGGCTGTAAATTACGTATTGCGATGAATCAATTTGGTGAAATTGCCTGTTCTGCTTTATCGAATGGACATGTTGCTAATATAAAAATGGTTGAGCAATTGGTTGCTGGTATAGAAGCAAAACTTTACGGGGATCGAGGTTACATCAGCCAAGAATTAAAAATTAGATTGAAAGATCAAGGTATTGATTTAATTACTTATCATCGGAAGAATATGCAGGCTATTCAACTCTGTGCATCAGATAAATATCACTTAAGACAACGCAATAAAATAGAAATATTATTCGGCTTATTGAAGGGGCAATACAATTTATTGACGAGTAAAGCACGTAGTCTTCATGGATTTCTGCGTGGAATTTACGCCTCACTATGTGGATATCAATTAACCCATCGAAATAAGCCAACAATTCAAATTAAGGACTCATCGGCTTAAGCAGGATTCGGGTTAAATAAGCTTTCAAAAATAGCTTGACACACTAAAGCTATTTTAAGCAGGCAATGAATATGAAAGAAAACGCTAAAGAAAAATAAAAAAAACAGCGTATGATTTACTCAATGGAATTTTAGATGATGCAGACAAGATGATCCGTAATGATTGGTCACGTGCCGAAATACAAGAAATTTATGACTTGCCTTTAATGGATTTACTGTTTCAGGCACAGCAAATTCATCGCCAAAACTTTGAACCGAATACTGTTCAGGTCAGTACTCTGCTTTCAATTAAAACGGGCCGTTGTCCGGAAGATTGTAAATACTGTTCGCAATCTGCACATTACGATACTGATCTGGAAATTGAAAAACGCGTAGAAGTACAAAAGGCGATTGCTGAAGCCAAACAGGCCAAAGCTTCCGGTTCGACCCGTTTCTGCATGGGCGCAGCATGGCGTAATCCGCATGAACGCGATATGCCGTATGTGCTGGAACTGGTGCAGGAAGTCAAGAAACTGGGCATGGAAACCTGTATGACTCTAGGAATGCTGAATGCCTCACAAGCGGAACGTCTGAAAGATGCAGGGCTAGATTATTATAACCACAACCTTGATACCTCACGTGAATATTATGCCAATGTCATCAGTACACGTAGCTTTGATGACCGCTTAAATACGCTTGATCATATACGTGATGCCGGAATTAATGTCTGTAGTGGCGGTATTGTCGGCTTGGGCGAAGGCGTACAAGACCGAGTCGGTTTGTTGTTTGAACTAGCGACTATGCCGATTCACCCGGGTTCGGTGCCCATAAATATGTTGGTTCCTATTGAAGGCACACCACTGGCCGATGTTGAAAAACTGGATGTGATTGACTGGATTCGTACTATTGCGGTAGCACGGATTATTATGCCGAAGAGTTATATCCGCTTGTCGGCAGGTCGTGAATCTCTCTCTGACTCTGATCAGGCACTGGCATTTATGGCTGGAGCTAACTCATTATTTTCAGGTGATAAATTGCTTACTGCCCCGAACAGTGGTGAAGGTAAAGACAAAGCCTTGTTTGCTAAATTAGGCTTAAAAGCTGAAGCTGCCAAGAAAACAGCTAAAGAATTGGCTGTAGATGCGATGCAACCTGCTTAATTAATCGTGTAACAAACAGGGATCATTTCAACTTGAATTGGTCCCTTTTTTATTGGAACAGACAAAATGAAGATACTGATGATTACGGGTTGGGGGCTAGGAACAGCGGTCTTAACCCCGTTTGTAGAACAGTTGCGGCAGCAGCATCAAGTTAAAGTATGGGATATTTTCGATCCTAACGTAGAAAGTCTTTTGGCCGAAAAAGTCAGGCAGGCGAGTTCGTTTGATGTCTTGATGGGGTGGTCTTTGGGTGGACAGTTGGCACTTTTGCTGGCTAATGAAATCCAGCAACAACTGAAAATTGCCAAGCCAGTGATTTGCTGTATGTCAAATCCCTGTTTCGTGGCCAATGAAGCATGGCCACAGGCGATGCCAGTTGAACAATATACACAATTTAAATCTTCCATACTGGCTGATCCAAAACGCGGGATGCAGCGCTTCTGTACCTTGGTCACTTTAGCTGGTGCAGCAGCGCGTGAACGTGCAAAATTATTGCACCAACAGTTAAATAGTATTGATTTAAACTATCAGATTAAGCATCTTTATCTCTTGCATCAATTAAATCTGGTAGATATCCTAAAAAATCATTCAGTCAAGATGCTATTTATATTTTCCGAGAACGACATGTTGGTTCCTTGCAAAGTTAGTCAAGAATCCGTGTTTTTAACAACCCAAAATCTGAATTTGGTAAAAATACAGGGCACGCACGATGCCATCCTTTTTGATACCAAGTTACTCGTTGAGCCAATTTTAAAATTTTTAGCCGATCTGGCTTAAGCAAAAAGAGATTGGTAGCTCTTGACGTTTCATTTTCAGATTTAACGCGCTAAGATCAGTTTTAGTTTTAATAATTGGGGTAAATTCTGTGCAGGACGCTTTTGATCAACAGCATATTTGGCATCCTTATACCTCCATGACACAACCCTTGCCATGTTACAAAGTTAAAGCTGCACATGGTGCAGTCATTGAACTTGAAGATGGTACCGAGCTGATTGATGGCATGTCGTCCTGGTGGTGCACAATTCACGGTTATAATCATTCTGAACTCAATCAGGCCGTAACAAAACAATTAGAGTCGATGTCACATATCATGTTCGGTGGTTTGACTCATCAGCCTGCGATTGATCTGGGTAAACTGCTGCTTGAGATCACAGCGCCTGAACTGGATAAAATCTTCTTTGCCGATTCCGGCTCGGTCGCGGTTGAAGTGGCGCTGAAAATGGCCGTGCAGTATTGGCATGCACGTCAGCAACCGCAAAAAACCAACTTTGTTACCACACGCTCTGGCTATCATGGCGATACCTGGAATGCCATGTCGGTTTGTGACCCTGTAACCGGTATGCATCAGATTTTTGGTTCCAGTTTACCGAACCGTTTATTTGTTCCGGCACCTCAAAGTCGTTTTGATGGGGCATGGCAACCCGAAGATATACAGCCACTTGAGCACATGCTGGCACAGCAGCATCAGCAGATTGCTGCCATGATCATCGAGCCGATTGTGCAAGGTGCAGGCGGGATGCGTCTCTATCATCCGGAATATTTAAAACAAGCCAAGTTGTTGTGTGAAAAATACGATGTACTGCTGATTTTGGATGAGATTGCCACCGGTTTCGGCCGCACCGGAAAACTGTTTGCCTATGAACATGCTGAGATCACACCAGACATTATGTGTATCGGTAAGGCATTAACTGGTGGTTATATGACCTTGTCAGCGACCTTAACCACTCGCCATGTAGCAGAAACGATTTCAAGTGGTGAAGCGGGTGTGTTCATGCATGGCCCAACTTTTATGGCTAATCCGTTGGCCTGTGCGGTCGCATTAAAAAGTACCCAGCTGTTACTGGCTCAAGACTGGCAGACGCGTATTCAACAGATTGAAAGTACACTAGAACAATATTTACTGGATTTAAAATCCTTGGCACAAGTCAAAGATGTGCGTGTCCTCGGCGCAATTGGCGTGGTTGAGCTACATCAAACTATTGATTTGGCGCGTTTTCAGGCTGAATGTGTATGCCGTGGCGTCTGGATTCGTCCTTTTGGCCGTCTGGTCTATGTCATGCCGCCATATGTAATTTCAACACAGCAACTTGAAACTTTATTAAAGCATATGCGGGAGATGATTCAGCAGATAGAGGCAGTAGCATGAACCATCTTGAGCATTTCCAGCAGCAGCTAGATGACTTGAAACAGCAAGGGCAATATCGCCAGTTTAAGTCCAATATTTCTAGCCAGCCACGATTGCAACTCAATGGCCAAGAGATGCTGAATCTGGCATCCAATGACTATTTAGGTCTGGCATCCAACTTAACGCTACGTGAGGAATTTTTTGACCTCACGCCGATGTCTGAGCGATATATGAGTTCAAGCTCTTCACGTTTACTGACAGGAAACTTTCCCAATTTTGAACAACTTGAAGCACAGATGTCACAGGCTTTTGGACGTTCAGTACTGCTGTTTAATAGTGGTTATCACATGAATATCGGGATTCTTCCTGCGCTCAGTAATGCTAAAACCATGATCATTGCTGACAAACTGGTACATGCCAGTATTATCGACGGGATTCGTTTATCTAAAGCTGGCTATGTGCGTTACCGCCATAATGACCTGCAGCATTTGACTCAGTTTTTAGAAAAATATCAGTCAGATGAATCTATCCAGCGCATCATTGTGGTAACTGAATCAATTTTCAGTATGGATGGGGATGAAACAGATTTAACTGCTTTGGTGGCATTAAAACAGCAGTTTGCAAAAGTCATGCTCTATGTCGATGAGGCACATGCAATTGGTGTGCGCGGTGAACGTGGATTGGGCTGCGCAGAACAGTATCAAGTATTGGATCAGATTGACTTCCTGGTCGGTACCTTTGGCAAGGCTTTGGCTTCAGTTGGTGGTTATCTGGTCTGTGCGCCAGTGATTCGTGACTATCTGATTAATAGCATGCGACCTTTAATTTTTAGTACCGCCCAGCCGCCACTATGTATGGCCTGGACTAGATTTATTTTTCAGAAGGTACAGCAGCTTCAGGCGGGACGAATACATTTGGCAGCATTGGCTGTACGCTGTCAGCAGGGCATTCAAGACTTGGGATATCACTGTCCGTCAACCTCGCAAATTGTGCCGGTACTGATTGGTGAGGCAAAACGCACCATTCAGGCGGCTGAAATTATGCAAAAGCAGGGATTTTATGTGCTACCAGTACGTCCGCCAACGGTTCCTGCCAACACCTCCAGACTCAGAATCTGCCTGAATCAGAACATTTCTGCGGATGAGCTGGACGCATGTCTGCAGGTGCTGAGGAATTTGCCGCGATGAACAGCAAACAGATTGCCCAGCGTTTTGCTCAGGCAAATCTCAGTTATGAGCAGCATGCGCTGGTACAAAGTGCCGTAGCGGCAGAGTTGATGCAGTTCATGCAGCAGCATGTAGCACAACCACATTTGCAACGGGTATTGGAAATTGGCTGCGGTTCAGGGTTTTTTACCCGGCTTTTTATGCAGTATTACAGCTTTGATCATTTATTTTTAAATGATCTATATGCCGAAGTGAAGCAGCATTTCCCGGAAGCTGATCGGCTTTTGTGGGGGATTGGTAATATTGAAACCTTGCCACTGCCGCAGTCTCTGGACATGGTGCTGTCGTGTTCTGCATTGCAATGGATCTCGGATTTAAAAGCATTGTTGCTCAACATTGCGCAGGCCTTAAATCCCTCTGGGCATCTGTGTTTTGCCAGTTATACGGACAATAATTTAAAGGAAATTAAGGCACTGACCGGACAAGGCTTGGATTATCTGCCTTTAGCGGAGGTTTGTGAACTGCTTGAATCCTTAGGCTTTGACATTCTGCTGCAGACAGAAGAACAGATGACCTTGCATTTTGAGCATCCGAAACAGGTGTTACAGCATATCAAAGCCACTGGTGTACAGGCGACGGCACAGGGGTTTCGGTGGACAAAATCGTCCTTACAGGATTTTTATACCGGCTATCAACAATTCCAAGACCCTGAAAGCAAACAGTATGCACTGACCTATCATCCGGTTTATGTCATTGCACGGAAGACAGTATGAGCGCACAGATTTATTTTGTCAGCGGCATTGATACCGCAATTGGTAAAACCTTTACTACTGGTTTTCTGGCCAAAAATTGGAATGAGCAGGGCATTCGTACCATAACCCAAAAGCTGATCCAGACCGGAAATGTCGATATATCAGAAGATATCGAACAGCATCGTGCAATTATGGGTTGTGGATTGTTACCGGAAGACCAGCAAAAACTGACCATGCCGGAAATTTTTACGTATCCGGCTTCACCGCATCTTGCTGCGCGGCTGGATGGGCGAGCCATTAACTTTGAACAGATTCATCAGGCTACCGAACAGCTGGCTGTGGCCTACGACTGTATTTTGCTGGAAGGTGCCGGTGGTCTGATGGTGCCCTTAACCGAAGAGTTCCTGACTATTGATTATATTCAGACACATAATTATCCGGTGATTCTCGTCACTTCAGGGCGTTTAGGCAGTATTAATCATACCTTGCTGAGTCTTGAGTTGTTAAAACTCCGCGGGGTTCAATTATATGCCATTGCTTTTAATCATGCAGATAACTCCAAAGATCCCTTGATCGCTGAAGATACCATTGCTTATTTAAAACAGTATTTGCAGCGTGATTTTGCTGATACGACATGGGTTGATATTCCAGCTTTAAATTTAGCCCCGTCTATCCATGAGTAAGTGATCAGCTTACAGGGGGGCTGATGTGAATGCTTAAATATTGAGGTTGCGCCACTGTAAATTGAATCTGATAGCCATATTTGTTTAACACCATTTTCATCAAATATAAGTCTAGCCCATGCCCATTTTGCTAGGGAGATTTATGCCAGAAACGCTGTCCCAAGTATGCATATCTTCAACCTTTGATTATCATTATGAATGATCAGCACACATGCAGCATAGCAATTGAAATGGTATTTGCCTATGCCTGCAATAGAGCATTGTTAAGTAGGTTTTTAAAGACGGTATCTAGTTCAAAATCGGGTAGGGCAACTCGGGTCAGGCTCGGTCAGTCAATTGTTAAACTGGGTTCAATTTCCGGATAAAGCGACTGTAAATCGGCAATCACCTGAGTCAGGAGCCGTGCAATTTCAATACTGTACTAGATATCGCTCAGTACTTGATCGGTAGAGGAAAGTGCTAGAAGCTGTTCCAGTAGCTGGGTACATCGGCGGATACCAATGTGTACCTGCTGCAAGCTTTGTTGCAATTTGGGCGAGCTTGCCTGTTGTTCTGCCATCAGTTGTGCAAGCTGGATATGAGTTTTGATCGCGGTTAAAGGACTACGCAATTCATGGGCGGCGTATGAACTAAATACTTTTTCATTTTCCGGATTTTGATGCAGTTTATGTATTAAGTGCTTAGAGTTTTGGGCAAAGGACTGTACCTTGGAAGGCATTACTTTGGCATCTAAGGTTTTTAAATAGTGAGTAGCATCATTCACTGATAAATTTGGCTGACTTAAAAGGTTGAAACTTCATCTAAGGCTTTAAGCTCTCGACGAATAATCAAAACGATTAAGCCTATACATAGCAATAAAAACAAAATTATTGGTATTAATACCGATTATAAAATCTTTTTGAGCAATTATCCACGTAGGAACATCCGCTCTGCTTCCACCACTTGAATATCCCCACGACGTAACACATAACTGAGCCTCACCTTGTTGCTTTGTACTAAAGCCAACTACTTGGTGGCTTAAATCTTTCGGTGCACCTCGGGTTTTTGCTACCACATGCTGAACGACACTGACGTCAGAGCCAAATAAAGACACTTTATAGGCAATCAACTGCTCTTGATTGGTGGAATGAAGTTGTTGGGCTAGTACATTTTCATCCAAGTTTTGCATCGGCAGTTGTTGAGTCAATCGAGCGACCATTGGATGGCTGAATCAAACCAAATTGATATATTTCCTTGACTGAGTAAGGCTTTATTGTAGGTAGATCAACTGGTTGTACGATAGATCTTGGGTGCAGACCTCTTCATTTAGAAATTATATTCCCCAAGAAGCTTTCAGTGGTAGGTTTGTGCAACAAAGCCTCTTGCAAATAAAGGCTATCAAGGGATTTATACATTGTATCCAAATAGTTTATGGCCATTAAAAGCAAAAAAGCACTAAAAACCAGATCTCGAGCTAAAATTTTATAACCAAGAAATCAATAAAAGAAGAATTGGAATTGAACAGTTATTTGGAACTTTGAAAACCTTCAAAATCCTTGCCGAGCGATATCGCAACCCTGGCAAAAGACTAGGATTAAGATTTAATTTAATTGTGGGAATCTATAATTTTGAGCTGAGTAAAAAGTGAATTATGAAAGAAATCTAATATATAAAATTTTAAGAGATTATGAAAATTGGTCATACCAAAAAATAAATTAAATCTTTTATATTGTGTTTTTGGGCTAATATTACTAATATCGCCAATACAAAATGCACATTTTATCTCTTAAACACTAAATTGGTCATACCAATTTAGTGTTTAAGTACAATAAACTGTTCAATCTAGTAGTTAAGCATTTCAAGGAGTAGACAATGCTTCAACAGTGGCAACAAATTTATGATCCTATAGGCAATATCTGGATTTCGAGTGCTATTGCGCTAGTTCCAATTATTTTCTTTTTTTTAGCGTTAGCTATTTTTCGCATGAAGGGTAGTGTAGCCGCTACAATTACCGTCTTTTTAGCCTTTCTGGTCTCATTATTTTTATACAAAATGCCAATTGGAATGGCATTAGCATCAATGGTCTATGGATTCTTCTACGGCCTGTGGCCAATTGCATGGATTATTATCGGTGCAGTTTTTATATATAAGATTTCAGTAAAAACAGGACAGTTTGATGTTATTCGTTCGTCTATTCTGTCAATTACAGAAGATCAACGTTTGCAAATGCTATTAGTTGGGTTTGCTTTTGGTACGTTTTTAGAAGGTGCGGCAGGTTTTGGTGCGCCCGTCGCAATTACTGCGGCACTGTTGGTGGGACTCGGCTTTAAGCCTTTATATGCGGCTGGGCTATGTCTGATAGTTAATACTGCACCTGTTGCTTTTGGTGCAATGGGAATTCCGATCATTGTCGCTGGGCAGGTTTCAGGTGTTGACACCATGGAAATCAGTCAAATGGTTGGTCGTCAGTTACCCTTTATGGTGCCAATTGTATTGATCTGGATCATGGCAATCATGGATGGTTGGCGTGGGGTTAAAGAAACTTGGCCTGCTATTTTAGTTGCCAGCTTATCTTTTTCTTTAGCGCAATATCTAACATCAAATTTTGTTGGGCCTGAGTTACCCGATATCACTGCTGCAATTGCATCATTAATCAGTTTAACTATCTTACTTAAGTATTGGAAACCAAAACATATTTTTCTTTTTGAGGATAAAAATATACAGGTAGATGAAACTATTATCAAGCAAGCTCGTAAACAATATAGTGTGGCACAGATAGCCAAAGCCTGGTCTCCATTTCTGATACTTACAGCAATGGTGACGATCTGGAGCATCAAACCTTTTAAAGATTTATTTGTTAAGGACGGCCCATTAAGTGATTTAGTAGTTTCAGTTAAAGTGCCGTATTTGCATCAATTGATTCAAAAGCTACCACCTGTCGTGCCTGAAATTAAAGATTATGATGCGATTTATAAGTTTGATTGGTTATCAGCAACGGGTACGGCGATTATATTGGCGGCATTGATCACGATTATTTATTTAAACATGAAACCTAAAGAGGCAGTTTCGACATTCTTTGAAACCGTGAATGAACTAAAAACCCCAATTTATTCGATTGGTATGGTACTGGCTTTTGCGTTCATTGCAAACTATTCAGGTCTGTCAGCAACGCTTGCTTTAGCACTGGCACATACGGGTCAGGCTTTCACCTTCTTCTCACCATTCTTGGGTTGGGTTGGAGTGTTTCTTACAGGTTCAGATACTTCAGCTAACGCATTGTTTTCAGCGTTACAAGCAACTACAGCACAGCAAATCGGTGTGCCTGAAGTCTTGTTAGTTGCTGCCAATACCAGTGGTGGAGTAACAGGTAAGATGATTTCTCCTCAATCAATTGCGATTGCTTGTGCGGCAGTGGGCTTAGTTGGTAAAGAATCTGATTTATTTAGATTTACAGTAAAACACAGCATTATCTTTACGGTGATGATTGGTATTATTGTGACCTTACAAGCTTATGTTTTCCCGTGGATGATTCCGTAAACGGGTCAAGGAAAAAAATGAAAGTCTCCGATAAAGTAGTACAGCGGTTACGTCTATTGATTGAAAAAAATAATGTGCAAGTCGGAGAGCGATTGCCTGCCGAACGCCAACTCTGTGAACAATTGGGTGTGTCTCGTAGCTCTTTACGTGAGGCGATTCAACAGCTAATTACCGCAGGGATTATTCAGAGCAAAGCGGGTGCAGGCAACTATTTAAAGCAGTTGCCTGCACATTGGTCACAGCATCAAATCGTTGAGCCATTATCCGGTTTGATGGATCAAGATCCTGAATATCGTTTTGATGTACAAGAAGCTCGTATGGTGCTTGAAGGTGGTACAGCGTGGTATGCCGCACAACGTGCCACACCCAGTGATTTGATCAATATTCGTCAGTGTTTTGAGCAGATTAGCCATTTTCAGGCCTTAGGTGATGATGCACACGCAGCAATAGCGGATGCGAAGTTTCATCTGGCGATTGCAGAAGCATCCCACAATCTAGTGCTGATCCAAATGATGCGTAGTTTGTTTGATTTATTGCAAGACAACGTGATGTTAGGGCGACGTAAAGTCTACACTACACCACAACATTTTGAACAATTGCATGACCAGCACTTTGAAGTGATGGATGCAATTGAACGTCAAGACTCAGAGACTGCACGTAAGGCAGCTTGTGGGCATATTGAATTTGTTGTTCAACGCGTACGTATGATCGATGAAGAAGAAGCTCGTCGTCAACGTTCGAGTCGATTAAATAGGACATAAGTTATGATTATTTCTTCTGCAAATGACTATCGTGAAGCTGCGAAACGTCGTTTACCGCCATTTTTATTTGAATACATCGATGGTGGTGCCTATGCGGAATATACTTTAAAGCGTAATGTAGACGATTTATCAAAAATCGCTTTACGTCAACGTGTGTTAAATGACATGTCTGAGCTGAGCTTAGAAACGCAATTGTTTGGTGAAAATTTGGCGTTGCCAGTGGCATTGTCACCTGTAGGTCTAACGGGTATGTATGCGCGTCGTGGTGAAGTTCAAGCCGCGGTTGCCGCAGATAAAAAGGGCATTCCATTTACCTTATCAACAGTTTCAGTTTGTCCAATTGAAGAAGTGGCACCTGCGATTCAACGTCCGATGTGGTTTCAACTGTATGTACTACGTGACCGTGGTTTTATGAAAAATGCCTTGGAACGTGCTAAAGCCGCAGGCTGTTCTACCTTAGTATTCACAGTCGATATGCCTGTTCCAGGTGCGCGTTATCGTGATGCACATTCAGGAATGAGTGGTAAAAATGCTGCAATACGTCGTTATATGCAATCGTGTATGCACCCACACTGGGCTTGGAATGTCGGTTTATTGGGTCGTCCGCATGATTTGGGTAACATTTCGAAATATTTAGGTAAGCCGACAGGTCTGGAAGATTATATCGGTTGGCTGGGAAGTAACTTTGACCCTTCAATTTCTTGGAAAGATCTTGAGTGGATTCGTGATTATTGGGAGGGTCCCATGGTTATTAAGGGGATTTTAGATCCTGAGGATGCCAAGGATGCGGTACGTTTCGGAGCAGATGGAATTGTGGTCTCCAATCACGGTGGTCGTCAGCTTGATGGTGTTTTGTCTTCTGCTCGTGCGCTTCCTTCAATTGCAAGTGCGGTCAAAGGTGACATCAAAATTTTAGCAGATTCAGGGATTCGTAACGGTCTTGATGTGGTACGTATGTTGGCTATGGGTGCAGATATTTGCATGCTTGGTCGTGCATTTGTATACGCACTTGGTGCTGCCGGCGGTTCTGGGGTAAGTAATTTACTAGATTTGATTGAGAAAGAAATGCGTGTGGCAATGACATTGACTGGTGCAAGAACCATTGCAGATATTACATCGGATTGCCTGGTCAAGCTAGAGAAAGAGTAAGCGATTTAATTACTCACATTACTAAGGCTTTGCCAACTTTCCTTTGAAAAAAGAGATTTTTATCTGAATAATTTGGGTAAACAAAGCTTCCTTTTGAAAAAAAAACCAACCTTGGTAAGAGTCACCGACATAAAATACACTAAATAACATAATTGGTGCGTTAATAAACTCTATATATATCAGCAATATAGAGTTTTTATTTTGTGTGACGTAATTTAAGGTGGGGTGGGGTACTTTTATTTTTGGTCACTAATTTATTGTGATAATCAACAATAATAACCAACATACATATGCTCAATCTAAGAGTATTTTACTGACTGGTATAATTTTATGATGAGAGGGGTGTTGCCTGAGGCTACGGTTTTCTGTTTGGCCTTTTGACGTAAGACGAACAAATATAAGCTTTCTACTTTTTCACGTGCCCATGGTGTGGTACGCAAGAATCGTAATGATGATTTAACACTTGGGTCTATGCAAAAATAGCTATTCAATTTTGTGACTTAAGCCTTCAAAGCCATCATCGTAGTCCAATAATTCATCCAAAATGTCAGCAAGTTTTTTGCCGTGGAGTGGCTCATTGGATCAATCGTATTTGGCAAAGGAAGCAATTATGACCTAGGTCAGGTAGGAAAAACTCGCTTTGAGTATTTGTGATAATCATAAAGGGAAAGCCTGAGTGATTGGTTGCTTACCCTGTACATTACTTTGAGAGAATTGAAAATTCGTTAGATTATTTCACGAAAAGTCATATTTAATCTTCCATGTTTAATCTTTGTCTGCTTAGGTACGCTATGTTGCCAAAAATGTTGTATTTCACCCTGCATAATTAAAAGGTCACCATGACCTAAATTAATTTCAATTTTATCAGCATGGTCATCATTACGTCTGAGTAAAAAGCGACGAGCTTCTCCGAAGTTTAATGAGGCGATAGTGGGGTTTTCACCTAACTCAGGTTCAGCATCTGTATGCCATGAAATATGATCTTGTCCACTTCGATACCAATTCAGTAAAACACTGTTAAAAGGAGTATCGTTGATTGTAGAAAGTTGCTCTCTCATCCAAAGCAATGCCGCATTCCAAGGATGAGGGTGAAGTAAGATCCCTGAATATTTATAGCTCTTCCCTGTA
Source organism: Acinetobacter lwoffii (assembly GCF_024129735.1). Classification (GTDB taxonomy): domain Bacteria; phylum Pseudomonadota; class Gammaproteobacteria; order Pseudomonadales; family Moraxellaceae; genus Acinetobacter; species Acinetobacter lwoffii_H. The sequence continues at coordinate 19,546 of NZ_JAMXXK010000031.1, forward strand.
TCACCATACCAAGCTGATACACGTGGTAATTCATGTTTTTTACCGTAGAGTTTTACAGTATCTTGTTGCCAAGCAATATTTGTCCATTTAAGTTCGTTAATATTATCAACATCATGCCAATTCGTATTTTCCCAATCGTAATGATCATTTTCAAAGAATACAGCCAAAGTGCGATCAGCTATTTTTTTCTCAATGAATTTGGGTATATAAATTAAGCTACCATAAGGGATTTTAATTTCAAAACCCCTACCACAAGCTGTAGGTTGACTTGCATATTGTTTGGTGCCAAAACAAGTTGTCTCTGATGCGAAAAGATCTTCTATCATGATTAGATTCCTATTTTATAGTTTCGCAGCATAGACACGAACAGGTGCTTTACGCATGGAAGTCTTTTGTGATGTATAGCGATATTCTTCAACTTCAATTGTGCCAGTTGTATTTAAATAAATCGTATTCGGGCGGGTCAATTCATGTAAAGCATCAAAGCCACGGTTGCCTGAAGAAAAATCAGGGCTGACGGCAAATATAAAATTTTCATTGGGCTGCATTTTAATGAGTTGTGTGAGCTTTGATAAGCTAAATATGCCAGCGCTATACATATCTAGAATGTTATTAAACAAATGAAAGCATGGATATTGTTTGATATTTGATGCTAGGTAGTCAGGCTCTAATTCATCAAATGTACAGGCTAAAGCGATCACTTCTATATTTATTTCTGCTGCTTTAGCTTTTTTTTCAATCCAATAAATAGCACGTTTTAAAGCATGAGCAGAGGGTTCAATCAGGACCAGTTTCAAACATTTAATTTGAAGTTTTGACTCAATTAGATGATCTATAAAAGCTAGAGAAGCAATGCCTTGTCCACAGCCATAGTCAATTACACAGGCTTCAATTGGCTGTGTAATTTTAAAATGTGGCATCACTTGGACATAGTCAATAATCGTTCGCATTCGTTGATAATGGGCTAAGCCATACAGTGCCATATATGAAGTGAGATCATCAAATTGCTGAAGTGGATTTTTAGCACGAGCAGTACGATTGCAAAAAGCTGAATAGTTAAAATTTGCTTGTAAATAATGTTTGAAAAACTCAATATTACCTTGGCAAATTTCTTTAAAGTCGGTTGAGTCAATAGAGCTTAAAAACTGCTCTTCTATTTTATCTTTGTATTGTAATAATGCGTTCATGAATCATCCAAATATATAAAACTTGGATGTACTTTATGATGGAATATTCTTTTATATATTTTTCATAAGCTTACGATAATTTTTGATATAAGTGCTTTATTCAGGCCTAAAATTTTGATTTGTATGTAAAAAAATTGCCATTATCAGCAGGAAAATCCTATCAGATATACGAGAAAGTAGAAATTCTACTTTTTCAAAACCTCTTAATCCCTTATTTTACGCCTTCTTCGAAACAGTGTTTCTCAGAAAGGCTCAGGAAGTCTGTTCAGACGATTCGCTCAATACTAGCTGAGGCAGGTCTAGTGTCTTAATCCCTTATCAGCAGGGAAGTCCAAAAATACGACCTAGAGTCAAATAGTCTTGCGCTTGGATTGAGCGTTGCTCAATTTATTCCAAGCTCACCCATTATCAGCAGGGAAGTCTGTTCAGACTTGCAGAGATCAGCGATACGGCTGATACGCTTAAGTCTTAATCCCTTATCAGCAGGGAAGTCTGTTCAGACATTCGCAAAATCAAACTTCAACAAAGATTGGAGTGTCTTAATCCCTTATCAGCAGGGAAGTCTGTTCAGACGAATTGTTCTTAATTTTAACTAGGGCCTGTTGACATTTTCTGTTCAAAAAAATAGCGAGAAAGTAAAATTTAATCGCCAAACCAAATTTACTTCTCGCTATGCCTCGTACAATGCTGAATGATCAACACTGGTCTAAGTTACTTTCTATTTTCCGAAATTTTGATATCTATTCCAAATCTAATTTGAGAAATTTTGTCGAAGCAATACTTTATAGAATAAGAACAGGCTGCCCATGGCGTGATTTGCTTAAAGAATTTGGTTCGTATAACTCAATCTTTAAAAAATATAATCGTTGGTGTAAAAATGATAAGTTAATGAAAATATTTAAATTAATTTCTTCAAATGCTGATATGGAATGGGTTTTTATTGATGCTAGTCATGTTCGGGCACACCAACATTCTGCTGGAATAAAAGATCAGGATATTTCTAAAAGCATTGGTGGAAGTAGTTCTAAAATACACTTAGCTGTTGATGCGGATGGTAATCCAATCGAAATTATTATCTCCGATGGAACGATACATGATGTCAAGATTGCTCCCAAAATGATTGAAAAACTTGATTTGAGTGAAACGGAAGTATGTTGTGCAGACAAAGGATATGACTCTGAATCATTAAGAGAACAAATATCTGTGAAAAAAACTAAAGCGAATATTCCAAGAAAATCAAATACTCAGTCAAATAATGATCATATGGATTGGTATTTATATAAAATCAGACACTTAGTTGAGAATGCATTTTGTAGGTTAAACCAGTTCAGAGGAATAGCAACACGATATGATAAGCTAAAGTGTAGCTATGAGGGGGCAGTTGCATTAGCTTGTATATTTATTTGGCTACCTTTATCGCGTAAATTCTATACTTGAAATGTCAACAGACCCTAATGATTGATATGACATTTTTATGCAGTGAATGTTTATTTATGCTTCAAACTGACAGTATTCGTCTAGGTCATTTTCTGTGTTGAAAGAGATAAAATATTTGCTTTTATTGTGATAGGATTCTTCTAAATTTTAACTTAAAATCGAAATTTAATAATAAATAGTGTGTTTTTGGTCTCTGATTTAAAATTAAGTGAGTGTTGGTTGGTTTTTTTGATAAAAACCAATAGACTTGCTACATTTTTGTATGAAAAGTTGGCTTTTTGTAGTATTTTGGTTAAAAAATCATCAACAAGAATTTATTTTTATGATTTTAGTGGGTTATTGGATATGGTAAGTCGATTCAAGGGAAGTGTTATTTCACGAGTTTCTTTTGCCTGCTGTCTTAGTTTATTTATTTTTACTTGTAGCCCTGTGGTTTTTGCTCAACCCAAGGCGGGAAGTAGCATTACTAACATAGCGAGTGGTGACTTTTATGATGAGCAAGGCAACTTGCAAGTCATCAACTCCAATCCCGTTATCCTCACAGTTCAGCCTATTTACTCATTGAGCCTGCAAAGCAATCAGCAGAATATCGGAACTATTGGCAGTAAACTCAATTTTCCTCATGTACTCACCAATACGGGAAATATTGCTGATAGCTATAAAATTACACTGAATCAACTTACAAATGACCAGTTTGATCTAGAAAATATCGCAGTTTATGCGGATCGGGATCAAAATGGTGAGCCTGATGACAATAATAATTTACTCAATAATGCAATTCTGAATTTAGAAGCAGGTGAGTCTGTGGCTGTGGTTGTGGTGGGAAGTATTCCAGTCAACAGCATTAGCGCAGGTCACGTTGCAAACTTTACTTTAACTTCAACCAGTCAACTTGATTCAGGTAATGTGTCTGCCACTGTCTCAGATGTTGCAAAAGTGGTTGATGATGCGGTTATTCAGGTCACAAAATCTCAAAATATCAGTACAGGTAAAACAGGCACAGAAGTTACCTATACATTTACCTATAACAATACGGGGACTGCACTAGGTCAACTATTTGTCCGTGATACTTTGCCGAGCAGTGTAAGTTACCAAGCTGGAACAGCTATTTGGAATAATGGCGCAAGTACATTAACAGATGTAGATAATGACAATGAAGCAGGCAGTACTGCTGAGTCAGTTATGAACTATAAATATGCGGGTGGTGAGGTGGAATTTAAACTCACAGGCATTACTGCGTTAAGCAAAGGTACATTTAGTTTTAAGGTAAAAGTTAATCCGAATGCAGCGGAAAAAATCAATAACACTGCTAACTATAAACAGTATAAAAATAATACAACTACCTTGTTAAAAGATACATCAACCAATACCGTTATTTTTACAGTTCAGCAAACCTTAGGGGTGATACTGAATAACTCTTCTGTTGGAAATACTGATGGAGTAACGAATGACTTGCTCACCAAATCAAACACATTTACTGGTGCAGCCAAAGAAATCCAGTTTGATAATTATGTTTGGAATACAGGACAGGCGACAGACAGCTATAATTTAAACATTACAAAAAGTGCAAATGTCCCAAGTTGTGCAGTCACACGCTTATACCAGTCCGATGGGCGTACTTTACTGACAGATAGTAATGCTGACGGTATTATTGATACAGGTTCGATGGCAGCAGGCGCATCGAAAAAAATTGTGCTTGGTGTTTATTTCCCTGCCAATTGTGTTACAGCGACTAATGAAATACTAGATTTTGATGTTAAGGCAACTTCAGTTACAGATACAGCAATTACCAATAGTACTCGTAATCGATTAAACAATACCAATACCGCAGGTTCTAGTGACTTGTACAATAATGATAGTTCAGGAACTGGTATAGGTGCTGTTACATCACCTGGTGGACAGGCATGGGTAAATAAATCAGCAGTTAGGGGTGGAACAGCCGTATTTCCTTTGGTTGTAGAGAATAAGAGTACGGTAACGAATAGCTATAATTTATATGCTTCGGTTGCTGAAATTGATGTCAATAATATCAGTACCAGTTTGCCTGCCCAGTGGATAGTGAAATTCTATGATACGAGTGATGATTGCCAAAGCCTAGGAAATGTAATCAGCAGTACTGGCAATGTAGCAGCGGGTGCAACCAAAAAATATTGTGCTGTTGTCACTGTTCCCACTAATACAGACTTGGCTAATCTTCCTATTTGGTTTGCGATAAAATCCCCAATGAATGCACAGGCGGATAGTATTAAGGACCAAGTTGATATTATCCAGAGACAAATGACACTGGCAAATGATCGGCAGGGTCGGGTCAATATTGGTGGCACAGTTGTCTATCTACATACCTTAAAGAATACAGGAACTGTGGTTGAGGGGAATGCAGTAGGCCAGATCACGTTTAGTGTTATTCCGCAAAACCCAAATGATACCTTTACTTATACTTTGTATCATGATGCCAATAATAATGGCGTGATTGATGCGACTGATCCAATGATTAATGATTTATCCATCATTACAGGTGGTTTAGCGCCGCAAGCTTCAATTCAACTTCTCTTAAAAGTCCAGGCACCAACAACGGCAACCAATGGTATGTCTAGTGTGGCGAATATTGTGGTGAAAGCAAACAATACCATTCAGGGGCTGACCTTGGATGATTTACAAAACACTGACTTGACCACGGTAGATCCAACCCAGTTACGTTTGACCAAAGAGCAGGCGAAAGATGAAAACTGTGCCTTAACTTTAGCTACGGTAAGCAGTGCAACCTACGGAAGCACACCACTTCAAGTAAAACCAAATCAATGTGTGAGCTATCGTTTAACCATTAAAAATGAGGGCGCCACCCCAGCTAGTAATATTGTGATTAATGATATTGTGCCTGCTTACAGCCAATTACGTAGTGGTTTACCACCATCTATTAGTCAAGGCACAATCGCTGTAAATAACGATCAAATTGCAGGCAGTGTGGGATCGCTTACACCACAAGGTCAGGCTTCCATGTACTTTTCTATTCGGGTAAGCCCATAAACAGAGCGGATATTAGAGCATGAAGATGATCAATACACTAAATAATAACCGCCCAAAACTGTTTAATTGGGTCTTGACCTTGCTGTGCGTGTTGATGGTCCAGCAATCGGCCTGGGCTGCAACCAACTCGATCATCAGTAACATGGCAGTTGGTGAATATAGCGAAGAGGGCTCAACGGTTGTACAGGTGGCGCGTTCAAATCTTGTCCAAACCACGATTTTGCCTGTGTACTCATTAAATTTGGTGGCAGCCAATAACAAAACAGTAGTGGCGGGACAGGCAGTTTATTTTAACCATATCTTAACCAACACCAGTAATGAGACAGATCAATATACTTTCACTGTAAGCAATAATCCCACTGGTGATGATTTTGATTTTGTGAATAGTAGCCTGATGGTTTATCTGGATGCCAATAATGATGGTATTCCCGATGGATCAGCGATTACAGGTTATACATTGGGTGCAGGTCAGTCAGTTGGACTAATTGTTGCAGCAAGCATACCGAATACGATTACCACAGGAAAAGTTGCAAATTTAACTTTGATGGTGACATCTGCGAATGGCGCGAGTGGAACAAATAGCAATGTTGACAAGGCAACTGTAACTGACCAGTCAACTCTGGTGGTGCGTAAAAAATTCTCTCAAATCACTGCTGCAAATGGTGATGTGGTCACCATACGTCTGGATTATCAAAATCCAACAAACACAATTGTACCAACGGCAACCTTGACTGACACGTTAGGAAGCAATTTAACCTATGAAGTAAATACTGGTAAATGGAATGGCGTAACTGTATATGATGCAGTGGGGGGAACAGCCGATCCAACAGGAATTAATTATAGTGTCACCTCGAATGTTGTTACCGCAACCCTAACCAATATTCCAGCGAATACGATTGGCTATATCGAATTTAATGTAAAAATTAATAAAAGCATTGCAGGGAAAATTGAGAACGTCATTAATGTAACAGGGCCAACGACAGACACAAGTAATACAGCAGTTGTAAATGTTGCTCCAGTCTATGCTGTCAAAATGAATGGTAGTGCAAGCAACGTCAGTGATAATACCAATACCATTACGGCCAGTGCGGTTCCCCAGGGTGGTGAACTTAAATTTACCAACTATGTCTGGAATATAGGGAATACCACAGATCGTTTTAACCTCACTTTAACTAACAGTACATTTCCAGCAGGTAGTCAAATTGAGTTGTATCGTGCGGATGGTGTGACACCATTATTAGACAGTAATGGTGATGGTATTCCTGATACGGGATTATTGGCAGCCAATACCAATATCCCTGTTGTGGTAAAAGTTCGTTTCCCAAGTAGTTATACGGTAACCACAAATACAGTTTTTGAAGTTACACCACAAGCACAGTCTGTGGGTGATGGTGGTAAAACCAGCACGATTAAGGATCAGGGCACTTTAACTCCTGTTTCACAATTGGTGGATTTAACCAATGCTGATAATACGGGGCTGGGTAATGGTGCGGTTGATAATAGTGGCGCTGCATGGAAAACCATAACAGTAAAATCCAGTGATAATGCTGTGACTGGCGGACAGGTAATTTTTCCATTAACAGTGAAACATACAGGTGTTGGAACAGAGTATTTGCTCAGTGCAAATGCCAGCAGTGATTTTTCTAGCCTGACTTTACCCGCAGGCGTAAACCGTGTGCGTTTTTATGCATCCACAAATGGTACAAACTGTAGTGGGTTGGGTAATGAAATTGGTAAGACGATTTATTTAAATAATGCGGAAACCCAACTGGTCTGTGCGGTTGTTGAAGTGGATAAAGTCAATAAAGACGTGACTGTACCAATTTATTTCCGTGTGATCTCAACCAGCTTTGTTGGTAAGGATAACCCTGCTCAGGACATGATTAAAAATGCTGTAACGATTCAAAGTGTCAATTCCGTACCCCAATTGGAATTTACACCAGATTTACATGCTCAGGTTGCACCATTGGGCACAGTGGTCTATCGTCATTTACTGACCAACCCTGCTGCTACAGACTTTACGGGGAGCTATGGTTTTATCATCAACAATAGTGAGTCTAGCTTTAACAGTGTACTATTTCTGGATGTCGATGGGGATGGCAAGTTCAGCAGTGGGGATTTAAATATTCGTACATTGGCGGACTTACCAGGTGGCAAGGTGTTAGCTCATGGGCAAATTCAACTGCTACTACAGGTCACGAATGTTGTAAATAACAATGTCAATCAGGCGAATACAACAGTTGTGAACTTAACAGATAGTAGCAATCAGGTTATTGCTTCTATTAAAGATGTGACCACAGTCAAGCAGTCACAATTAACCCTGACAAAATTGCAGGCACGAGATTTGGATTGTGATGGTACAGCTGATGAAACATACACAACAAATACTTTAACTATTGGTAAGCAAAGCAATGGTCAAGGCCAATGTGTCTTATACAAGGTTATTTTAAATAATTCAGGTGCTACTACTATGAGTACTGCATTTACCTTTAGAGACATGACGCCTGCCTATACAGTTTTATCTCAATCGCCTATCTGCACATCATGTAGTAGTATGACGGCTCCTACAGTTGGTAATGCTGGCGCGGTTTCAGGAACATTAAATAGTGTGGCTGCAAACCAAAGTTACGAATTTAATTTCGGGGTGCGCTATGTGGGTCAGTAAGCAAAAAATGAAAAAGAATACCTCTAATTACAGCATGATGAATCATAAAGTTAGTTATATATATACTTTGGTTTTGTTTATCTTAACTTGTTTGATGTGTAGTCAAGCTGTATTAGCTGCTCCACCAACCATTGAGATTTTTGGAAACTCAGGTTCAGGGCAAGGACCTGCACAAAATGTAACGCATACTTTTATGTTAAATACAAATAACCCAACTGATAATGTTGCAACAACTTATAGTCCAACGACAACAGTAACCTATACACTTACCTCACTTTATAAAAATGCTACTTACCCGACTACCCCGGAGCAAACGAATCAATATGACTTGACAATGGGGGCTGATACAGCCACTAGCGGTTTTAAGACAGATATTCTTCGACCTTTAAATAGTATTGGTAGTGGTCAAAGTAATATGTTCGCAGCTTCCTTGCAAAATGCCCCTACTAACTGTAGTAATGGTATGGACAAGGTCGCTTGTCTAAGTGTGAATGGTGGTATTGATGCCACTGCCAATCAAGGGGTTGCACTATCAGCAATGACAACAACATTGGCTACTATTTCAGGCGCTCGCAATAGTCGAATAAAAGTTGGTTCAATTAAGGTGAACTTCAACCGTCCTGTAAATAATCCTATTTTGCAAGCATCAGGAATGGGGGCAGGTGCCTCATCTGCTACGAGTTCAAATTTAGGTTTCGCTGCGGAATTTACTTTTACTGGTGGTAATGTTCCAGTAACATTGCAACGTATTGCAGGGAATAAAAACTTTGCAGTGAATGGTAATGATATTATAAATACTGCAACTCGAATTACAGCATTATCAACTGAAACGGCTTTGAATACAGGTGGATCAAGTGGCAGTGTTTATATTAAGGGAAAAGGAATTGTTGAATTAAATTTTGATATTTATGTCCGTGGGGATGGATATAGTAATTTTCAATATAGTTCATCTGGTGGAGATTCTTTCTTTTTCGGAATGTCTAGTATGGATGCTGATAGTGATATTGCTCTAGTTAAAGCTCAACGTGTAGGCAACACAGGTACATTTGTATCAACTCAGTTGAACAATGTGCCTCTCGGTTCATTAATGCAATATCAATTGAAAATTACCAACAATACACCATCAGGTGCAACATTGGGTGGGACAGTTGTAAATTTACCTTTTAATGACACACTCCCAATCAGTTTAAAAAATGTTTCTATTGTCGGAACACCAGCTACGACACAAGGTACAGGAGGTTCAAGCCCTGTTACTACCTCCTGTACTCCTACATTAACAGGCGATAATACCGCAGGCTGGAAAGTCTCTGGGCTATTTACGGGAGCAACAACTGCAACCTGTATAATCACGATTCAGGGTACAGCAACCGCAGCAGGTACGTTAACCAATACAGCAACGATTGAGTCGACCTCATCGAATACACCTGTCAGTAGTTCAGTCAATGCGATCATTGTAGCCCCGACACCTGATCCAGCGGTTAAGGAAGCTCGTTTTTCTGTAAGCCCAGATTTACCAACAATTACAAGGGGAAGAGTAGGCACACAGACTATCAATATTAAAAATGAAGGGCCAGATAGTGCAACCAATGCTAAAGCGGTCTATGTTGAGGCACCACAAACAGGAGTTAGCGTCAGTTCTGTAAGTGTTGTCGGCGGTTCCGCCTGTACATTAAGTGGAAGTAACTGGAATTGTAATCTGGGGAATATGCCAAATGGAGCAACCAAACAGCTATCTGTGACCTACAGTACAGCCAGTAACTCAGCCTTGGGAACTGCCCAACAAGCAACAGTGAAAGTATCTAGTGACGAATTTAACCCAGGTAGTGGCGCAGGCGAAACACTGTATAAAGTTTGGGGTAGCAACCAGGAAAATGAGTCAACAACCAATGGTGCCTTTTGGGTGGGTTATGAAGGAACTGGGGGAAGTACGCCTGTAGGCAGTAATGTAAATCAGGGAAGTTCACTTGCAGCAGCTTGGCCTTCAAGCCAAGCTAGCCCGACGGGTGCTTATCTTTCCTATGGTGGGCCAGCACTCGGCGACTCAGTTTATTTGGCATCCAGCAGCACCGCTGCACCCATGATCCAACGCATTATTGGCAATATGGGGGCAGCTGCTGAAAGAACGGTATCACTCCCTACAATGCAGACTGCCGATAACCGCCGTGCTTGGGAATTTACCACAGGGATTTATATTCCGAGTTCGCAAACATTAACAGTTTGTATTGGAAATACGAGTGTTGGCGTGGATGATGGCGCATATATTATGGTGGATGGTAATATCGTGGCTAGTACGAATGGATGGGCGGCGGGTGGTGTGACTGTAACCACAAACTCACCGTTAAGTGCTGGTTATCATCGAATCAGTTATCGTATCGTCAATCGTAATAGTTATAATCCGTCTGGTCTCGATGCGGAAAATTCGGCAGGTGGTTATGGACCGATTGGTTTATCGCTTAGTGGTAGTTGTTCAACTGCAAACTATGACAATGTAACTACGAGTGGGGTCCCTGCAAGTATCAATATTATTGATGGTGCAAAAATTAAGATTGCTAAAAACTCTGTGAATGGCACGGGTACATTTAACTATATTAATCTTAGCAATCTTGTAAATAGTACAACAGCAGTTACCACGGATTCTGTAACTACGGTGACAGCAGGAACCACAGCAACCTCTGCACAACAGCTTTGGGCGCAAACGTTGAATACAGATGTTTCTTTTACAGAAAGTGCTTTAGCTGGATATGTTTTATCAGGTGTTAGTTGTGTAGATGCAAATAGCGGTGTAACAGGTAATACAGGTACTTTTTGGACGCGTGTAAATAATATTGTGACGATTCCCGCTGTTCGCATAAAAGAAGGTGCCAATATTACCTGTACATTTACCAATACTAAGCTTATTTACGTTGATATTAGTGGACGAGTATTTGTTGATAATAGCGGAACAACGCTGGATGTGAGTAAAGCATATAATGGCATACAAGATGCAGGTGAAGTTGGGATTGCAAATAGTACAATTCGTTTGAATAACTGTAGTACTACACAATTAGCTTCAACAGTGACAAGTGCAAATGGTGATTATGCTTTCTCAATTGAACAAAGCTTATTACCATCATCATTTTGTATTGTTCAGCAGAATTTACCTGAATATATTTCTGTCAGTGCCGATAGTATAACGGTAGCAAACACAAGTGCGACCAGCTATCCAAACAATAACTTTGCCGATGTTAAACTCAATGTACTTCTAACAGAAGATGGACAACATACCATTACCGCAGGTGAAGTGACTGATTATCCACACCGTTTAAGTACCCAGGCCCCTGTTTGGGTAACAAAGTTGGAACAAACCCAATCAAACTCAAACAATGATCAACCTTGGCAGGCATTGGTTTACCAAGACACCAACTGTAACGGTACCGTTGATACAGGTGAAACAGTGTTTGATCCAACAGCCTCAGGTACTGTGTTGTTGCAACCAAACACTGATATCTGTCTTGTACAACGTGTATTTGCACCGACCAATATTTTTGCTGGTGCACAGCATATTGGAACGCTACAGGCAAGCTATGCTGTGAGTGCATTAAACCTCACAGACCAGAAAACCCAACAACGTCAGGATGTGACACTTATTGGTAGTGCAGGATTAACACTGACAAAAAAAGTACGTGCAGTGACCAGTTGTTCTTCAACTCCATCTGATTCTTCAGGCTTTTTAGTGAATAACGAAGCCACAAAACAGCAAAATCTGGAGTATGAGATCACTTATAAAAATAATAGTGTGAAGAACCTACAGAATGTCAAAGTAAAAGATAGTTTACCAACTGGTACTAATTTTGGCAGTCTAAGTTGCGGCCTAACACCAAGTGGAAATACTTGTAATGCAACACGTTCTGGAGAAGTTCTTGAATGGACTTTAACAGGTTTGCTAAAACCATCAGCCACAGGAACTTTAAGATTTTGTGTTAGTCAGTAAACAGAACCTATCACAGATCGGTAGGTTGAAAAACGTGCAAAGGGCTTTGGTGAGGAAAGATGGTATGGAATTTGCTTTGGCTGAAAGTAATACAATATTTTTTTAAAAGTGTGAAGTAAATCAAACAAATTTGTTGATTATTGATATACTTTTATAAAAAATGGTTAACGTTTTTTTGGATGGTAAATGTACTGTTCAAAAATAAAAGAGAAGACTAGGAATAATTGAATGGCGTATTTGAACAATATGTACAAGAAATGTTTGCTTGGTACTGCGGTTCTTGTTTTGGCTGGAAGTGTATTCGCTGAGCCTAAAACGACAAAAGAGCCCGTTTCAGTAGAACTCAAAACTTTCCTGATCAGTGCAGGCACTGATGGGAAACCAACCTCAAAGCTGGTGACCAAGGTAAAACCCAATGATGTGATTGAGTATCGGGCAACCTATACCAATAACACCACTGCGAAAATCAAGAATCTGGCTGCGACTTTACCGATACCTGTAGAAACACAATTTTTGGCAAAGTCTCAGCCAGAAAATGCTGAAGCAAGTACTGATGGTACACATTTTGCCCCAATGCCTTTAAAACGCAAAGAGAGTAATCAAATGGTGAATGTACCACTGAAAGATTATCGTGCATTGCGTTGGACCATTGCGGAACTTCCAGCTGGAAAGTCTGTGACGGTTTCTGCTCAAACACGCGTAAACAGTGAAAAAACAAGTAATTAATTGGCATTTTACGTATAAGGGGTAAAATAGTGTCAAATCGTCTACAACTCACACAGCTAGCGGCTTCCATTGCATTGGTTGCTGGTAGCGCTGCTTTTGTTTCATCTGCACATGCCGCTGCGCCAGCAGCAGGTACAAATATCAGTAACGTTGCATCTGCAACCTATACCGATAGTACGGGTAACTCTAAAACTGTATCTTCAAATATTGTTACCACCACAGTATTGCCAGTTGCAAGTTTTACGTTGGAGGCGAACCGTACCGCAACAGCGAACAACAATTCATTGGTCTCTTTATCGCATACCTTAACCAATACAGGTAACGCTACAGATACCTTCACCTTGTCACTAAATAATGTTGCTAATAAACCAGCAGCGGGTGGTGATGATTATGACTTTACAGGTCTTAAGATCTATCTTGATGCCAATGGTGATGGTGCGCCTGATAGTACCACACCAATTACCAGTATCACCTTGGACGCAGGTAAGTCAGTTAACCTGATTGTTCAGGGTACAACCGATGCAACGGCTGCTGTAGACAAATTAGGTCAATGGATTGTAGGTGCGACCAGTACCAATACAACGCTTGCGGGTGCAGCCCTGACTGTGACCAATACTGACACAGTAAAAATTACCAATGGGGCTGTCATTAAGGTCAATAAATCAGCCAGTGTCAGTAATATTGATGCAACCAAAGCTACAAAAGCTGATCGTATTGTCACCTATACCTTGGAGTATCAAAACATCGGGAATAGTATAGCAAATGGTTTGAAGCTTACCGACGTATTAGATGCCAAGTTAGAGTATGAGCCAGGTTCTGCCAAATTATTAGGTACAGCACAAACAGATGCTGCTGATGGAGATGGTTATGTATTTGATACTGCATCGAATACTTTAACTTTAACGATTTCATCTTTAGCCCCAAATAACAAAGGGACTTTAACGTTCCAAGCTGTTGTTAAACAAGGCACTGATGTTGGAGCGATTGATAACACCGCAAACTCTCAGATTGGTACAAATCCTTCAGAACCATCCAACACGAATTATGTAAACGTGATTGCAGTACCAAAAGGTACAATTAATGATAGTGCAAGTGATGCTTATTCTGATGCTGAAGCAGTCGCTGGCAATACAGCAAAAGATAACCAGATTATCATTAATGAAATTAACCAAGGAGAAGTCGCTGTCTTTGGTGGCGCGGTAACTGAAAAGATCATTATCCATAACACAGGTAATGTTGCGCAGGAGTTTAATGTTTCTGCGACCAACATCACTGTAAATTTACCAGGTGGGGGTACAGGTACTGGTATTGTGACTCTGTACAATGCAGATGGCGCTTCACCATTTGTTTCTACAGGCAGTATTGCAAAAGGTGGTAGTTATGAGTTGGTTGCAAAAATTACCTTGCCTGCAACCTATTCAGGGAATACGCCACTGACTGCAACCTTAATCACTTCACCAAAGTCTGATTCGACCAAAACCGATACCCTGAACTTGGTGATTAACAATGTTAAAGCTGCAACCGTCGATTTACATAACGGTGATGTTACGGACTCAACAGGTACAGTATCAGGCGCTACAGGTAAGGATACTGGGCAATTTATTGATACCAAGTCAGTATTACCAGGTCAACCCGCAACATTCCCATTACAAGTGGATAACAAGAGCACGGTCAATGCGGATAACTACAACTTAACTGCTAACATACCAGCAGGTTGGGATGTGAAGTTCTATATTGCTGACACAACAGATGCAGCTAATTGGAAACCAACAGGTTCACCAATCACCAATACAGGTAACATTAACCAAAATAGTAATGTGAAACTGGTTGCAGTGGTGACTCCATCAGCTGGGGCAACCGCAAAAGATGAAGAAGTACTCTTTACTGTCACATCGCCAGCAACCAGCTTAAGCGATACCATGTCGGATAAAGTGACTGTTCAATCAGACCGTAAGATGGTATTGAATCAAGACCGTATTGGTCAGGTTGCACCAGGTGGTACGGTTGTTTATAAGCACACTTTAACCAACAACAGTAACCTCGTTGAGGGTGAAACTGCGGCAGGTATACCATTTAGCTTGACCAGTAGCAATCCGAATTGGACAGCCAATTTATATATTGATAACAACAATGATGGTTTGATTGATTCGAATGATACTTTAGTTACAGGATCAGCTCTTACGATCTCTGGTGGTATTGCTAAAGGCAGTTCAGTCAACTTACTTGTAAAAGTTCAGGCTCCAATCGATGCAACTGTGAATACGCAAAACCCAGTGGTCTTAACCTTTAGTCCAGTTGATTACAATGGAATTAGCCATGTTCCATTGAAAAATACTGACCTAACGACAGTGACCGCAGGTCAGGTACGTTTGGTTAAGGATCAGGCTGTGGTTAATTGTACAACAGGTACAGGTGGAACGTATGCACAGACCACCGTGAGCGCAAAACCAGGTGAGTGTGTGAAATACCGTATTACTGCAATAAACGAGGGTAATGCAACCGTCACTAATGTCGTCATTAGCGATACTACACCGCAATATACGACTTTAGCAGCAATTGCTGGTGTGTCACCAAAAGCAACTGATGCAACATTGGGTGGTATTTCTAGTAATGGTAGTACAGGTACGATTACAGCAACTCAGCCATCTTTAGAAGCAACTAAAAAAGCTGAATTAGAGTTTGTGATTAAAGTGAATCCACTTACCCCATAAGCTTGTTCAAGCCGATGTAATCAAAATAAATAATTAAAGAGGCGGACATCTGCTGCGGTAGGTGTTCGTCCCCAATAAATTTTTTAGACTATTTAGTTAAGGGTAAGCGCTGTGCTACAACAGAAGCAATCTCGGGCATTCCATAACATGACATTTATGTTATCAACGTTGACAGTATCAATATTGTCAGCGCAGTACGGTTATGCAGCGAATATGCCTGAAGTGGGTAGCTCTATCCAAAATATCGCCTATGCAACTTATGTTGCACCCGATGGTAAATCCCAACAATCAGTTTCAAATACCGTCGAAATCAATGTTTCTGCTCTTTACGCAATTGCTTTAACTACTCCACCAGTTCAGGAAATTGAACCAAGTACCCGTGTTATTTGGGCAAATACCTTAGTCAACAATAGTAATGCGCCTGTCAATGTACAACTAGAAGCGTTAACAATAAATGAACTAAGCAACGTTAAAATTTATGTAGATACCAATAAAAACGGTCAATTCGACACCGATGATCAACAACTGACAACCAATGTTGCCTTGGCGGTAGGCCAGAGCGTTCATTTGTGGGTCGTTGCAACAGCAAGTGCGACATTGACTGAAAGTCAGCAGTTAAATTTACCGTTAAAAGCAACACTTGTTGAAGATAATAGTGTAATAGCAACGGCTACAGATAGTGCCATCAACTATGGACCACAACTGGTTGCAACCAAAGAGGTTGTCCAGAAAACTTTTGAGCCATCAGCCAATGCCAGCTATGACCTTAACTATACTTTGGCCATAACCAATCAAGGTAAAAAAGCGGCAAGACCAGTGGATGTGATGATCGATGGTCAGGCACAGAAAATGGTGCTTTTAGTTGATGATCTGCCTGCCAATACAACATTTAAGTCTGCACAGTTAAAAAATACGCAGGCCAAGGTTTTGTATAAGCAAACAGGCAATAACTATACAACGACCTTGCCAAGTGATTTCAGCAAGGTTGATCAATTGGTGGTTGGCTTTCCACAAATTGAGGCTAATATAACTGAACAAGTCGATCTTACGGTTACAATGAATCGTAACATTGCCAAAACAACGGTTAAAAATACCTATAAAGTTTCGTATGCAACCACAAATAGCCAAAAAGAGGTATTGTCTAATCCTGCTTTAACCGTGGTAGGTGGTCTTGCAGTGATTAATAATAAATCTGGTGATTTCCAAAATGTCTTGACCACAGGCAGCGTGAATAAACCACTTTATCTTGAAGCGCAAAATGCCAGCTGTAATGCGGACCGTTATACTGCCGACAAGGTGAAAATTAAGCTTAAATCAGCCAAAACAGGTGATCTTGAAGAAGTCATTGGGGTAGAAACTGGCCCGAATACAGGCGTATTCCATTACACGCTACCAACCGCATTTGCGGAAGTTGGGGTTTCTTATGATGCGTTATTGCAGACCATCAAACGTGATCAGGTACAGGTTAGCCTGACGGACTGTCTGGATGCACAGGGTAATTCAACCCAGACATTTACCGATATTAGTACTCAGGTGCTTATTGACCCATATGGCACAGTGTTTGATGCCAAGACAGGTTTACCTGTGGCGGGAGCAACGGTCACTTTATTAGACCAGAATGGCCAGCCAATTGCGGACAATATTGCATACAAACTTGATGAGCAGACTGGAGAGCTGGTTACAATTCCAGCCAAGCAGGTCACCAATAGCGAGGGTGAATTTATTTATCCCCTTGTTAAAGCAGGAACCTACAGTTTTGTTGTGGATACAACCACAATTCCTGGAAATACACGTTATAGTTTTGTCAGTGATAAATCTGTTTATCCAAGTTTCCCTGCGGATAAGGCTGTTGATCTGGAATGGTCTTATGCTGGCAAATTCACCTTAAATAATGCTGATCCAGCACTCAATATTGATATTCCAATTGATCCTGATTTGACTGTACCAACCTCGCCGTTATTTGTACAAAAGGTTGCGACCAATAAAAACTCGGAAATCGGTGAGTTTGAAGAATATACCGTGACGGTTGCCAATCGTGGCACGGTGGATTCCAAAGATGTTTCGATTACTGATACCTTGCCTAGAGGCTTTATCTATGTTCAGGGTTCTATGCGTATCGATGGCACCAAGGTTGCTGACCCATTAGGTGGAAAAGGTCCTTATTTGAAACTTGGTTTAGGTACACTGACTCCAAGTAAGGAAGTTAAGGTTCAGTATCGCGTCTATATTGGTCCAAATGCCTTGAATGGTGATGGCATTAACCGTGTTCGGGCAAAAGATGGTCAGGGAATCGAATCAAACGAAGCATCTGCAAAAGTAGAAGTAACTCCTGGCGCAATGATCTCTGATGGCTTTATTGTTGGTAAGATTTTTACTGACTGTAACCGTAATGGGGTACAGGATGCAGGTGAAGTCGGTGTGCCAGGTGTGCGTATTTACCTTGAAGATGGTAGCTATGTGGTGACTGACAGTGAAGGTAAATATGATTTTTATGGGATCAGTGCCAAAACCCACGTTCTAAAGGTTGACCGTACCAGTTTGCCAGTTGATTCTGAGTTGGTGTTAATTGGCAATCGTCAGGCAGGTGATCCAAATAGCCGTTTTGTGGATTTAAAACGTGGTGAACTACATCGTGCCGATTTTGCAATTGCCAATGGTACAGGACAATGTTCGCAAGCCTTATTGCAACAAATCGCAGAACGTAAAAAACGCATTGAACAGGACAACACCAATTTAGAACAGGTGTTACGTTCAGACCTTACCATTGATCCAGTTTTTTCCAAGATTACCGATGTTAAAGGTCAGCCAGCAAGTGGTTGTATCTCGGCACAGGGAATCAGGGCCAATTGTAACCTTGATTTTTCCAAGGAACAGGCTAAGGAACTGAAAGAGGTTACTTTTGAACCAGAAAAATCTGGCGTTGCTTCTTCAGTTGCCTTGCCACTGACTGAAACATTGGCAGCAACTGAGAGTGTGCCAGCCGAATCCACTCAAGCTGCGAAAATGCTTAGTCTGGAAACAGTGCTGGAAAATGCTGCCAATAATCAGCTAGAAATTATCAACTTAAAAGATGGGCAGCTTCTTGGTTATGCCCAAACAGCGGTTCAGGTTAAGGGTGCTGCTGGCACACAACTACAACTGTGGGTAAATGGCACACAGGTTTCTGAGAAACGCATTGGTAAACGTGCAATATTGCCTGACTTACAGGTTGCAGGTCTGGATTTTATCGGTGTCGATCTTGCTGTGGGTAAAAACAGTATTGAAGTTCGTCAAGTCGACATGATGGGTAATGTTCGGGATAGCAAACAGGTCAATGTGATTGTCCCTGACCAAATGGATAAGCTGTTACTTGAGTCAGCCAAAGTACAACCGCAAGCCAACGGTCGTGATTATTTCAATGTAACCATGAAAATTGTTGACCGTAATGGCACATTGGTTTCTACCAGAACTCCAGTTACGCTCGACAGCTCGATTGGTAAAATTGAGTTGACTGACCTGGACCCGAAACAACCTGGTATTCAGGTGTTTGTTGAGGGCGGTACACTTGTTGTGCCAATAAAGGCGCCAATTGAGGCGGGTGAAGGAACGCTGTCGGTTGAAAGTGGTATTTTTCATAGCAGTACACCAATACGTTTCTTACCTGATTTACGTCCGATCATTGCAGTTGGTTTGGTAGAAGGATCAATTAACTTTAAGAAATTTGACCCGAAACAGTTAAGCAATGTCGGTTCGCAGGATGGGTTTGAGGAAGAACTGCAAGAGATTTCATCATCGGACAATGGCAAAAGCAATGTGACAGGGCGTGCAGCCATGTTCCTGAAAGGGAAAGTCAGGGGTGAATATCTACTAACCCTTGCCTATGATTCTGACAAGGATAAAAACCAGCGCTTGTTCCGTGATATTCGTCCAGATGAATATTATCCAGTTTATGGTGACTCGGCGGCGAAAGGTTTTGATGCACAAACAACAAGTAAGCTCTACGTGCGTGTGGATAAAGGCCGTTCTTATGCCATGTATGGTGATTATGTTACCCGTACTGAAAATGATGAGGGCCTGGCTTTAGGTCAATATAGCCGTTCATTAACAGGTGTTCGTGGGGCTGTCGAAACAGACCGCTATAAAGTCACGGCCTTTGCTGCGCAGACCAATACGCAACAGGTGACCAATGAACAACGTGCTATGGGGATTTCAGGTCCGTATAGCATGGGCAATGTCAATACCGATGATGTGCTTGCCAATAGTGAAAAAGTTGAGGTGGTGACCCGTGACCGCGATAATCCAGGCCTGATCATTTCGCGTAGCACTTTGGCACGTTTTACCGATTATGAAGTAGATACCTTTAGCAACAGCATTTACTTAAAAGATCCTGTACCAAGTGTCGATGCTGACCTGAATCCAGTCTATCTGCGTATTACAGTGGAATCTGAGCAGGGTGGGGATGAATACACGGTTGGTGGTGTTACAGGCTCGGTGAAGCTGCTGGATCAGGTGAAAGTGGGCGGGGCTTATGTAAAAAGCAATAATCCACTAACGCAGGACCAGTTGGCCAGTGTCAATACCGTGGTGAAATTTGCCGACAAGGGTAAATTGATTGCTGAGTTTGCCCGTTCTGAAAATATCAATGACGGTTTAAACTCTTTAACACAGATTAACACCACGGCAGATGCAACAGGTAAATTATCGGGGAATGCGGCTCGTGTTGAACTGAACTATGCCTATAAGAATATGGAGCTGAAAACCTACCATAATCAGGCAGATACAGGGTTCTATAACACTGCGGCACCAATCACCGCTGGACGTAAGGAAAGTGGTATAAAAGGGCGTACGCAACTGGGTAAGATCGGTTTGGCAAAACTGGAGGCCATCCGTACTGAAGATTTGCAAAGTGGTGTCAATCAGGGTGTTTCTGCCAGTATCGAACGTGCGATCAGCCGTATTGTCGCGGTTGAGCTGGGTCTCAAGTATTACGATGAGTCTAAGAATCCAGCATTGTTGGGGGCTTCACAAACAGCGCCGTATCATGGTTTAACCGCACGTACAAAAATCACCACACAGCTTCCTTGGCAGGGTTCAAATGTTTTTGCTGAATATGAGCAGGATGTTTCCGAAGCTGAGCGTCGTAATTTTGCCTTGGGTGCGAATTACCAGATTAATTCAAAACTACGTGCCTATGGTCGCCATGAGTTGGTGTCCAGTATTCAGGGACTGTATGACCTAAATAACAATCAGCGTCGTAATGTCACAGTGTTTGGTCTGGACAGTAAATATAACAATAACGGTACGGCATTTAGTGAATATCGTGTTCGCGATGGCATCAGTGCGCGCGAAGCTGAAGCTGCAATCGGTTTACGTAACCGTTGGGAACTGGAAAAAGGCTTCTATGCAACCACCAGTTTTGAACAGGTGAAGTCATTGTCAAAAGCAGATACCGATAACCAAAATTCCGATAACACTGCTGCATCTTTAGGTGTGGAATATCTGGCCAATCCAAACTGGAAAGCTGTTGCGAGAATTGAAGCACGTTGGGCTGACCAGTCTGACACCATCCTGAATAATCTGGGGATTGCCTACAAATATTCCAATGACGTGACTTTATTGGCGAAAAATGTAGTTAGCCTGACTGATAGTAAGAATGAAAACAGTGGTGATCGCCTGGTTGATCGTTTCCAGGTGGGGGCTGCCTACCGTGACACTGAGCACAATCGTTTTGATGCGCTGACCAAGGTGGAATACCGCTATGACAGTAACAAGTCAGATTTAAATAATCCATACTTAAAGCATGTCTATATTTTTTCAAATCACTTGAATTATCATCCAAGTCGCGATATTACCCTTTCAGGCCAATATGCAGTTAAAAATGTGGACACAACGTTCTCTGGTTTGGAGTCAAGTGGTATGACACATATGCTCAGTGGTCGGGCAATGTATGACATCAATGAACGTTGGGATGCGGGTATTCATACAGGCGTGTTATGGTCGAACATGAGTTCGGGCCGCCGTGTTTTGGTTGGGGGGGAAGTGGGCTATTTGCTGGCTGCAAACCTCTGGTTATCAGGTGGTTATAACTTCTCTGGCTATAAAGATGATGATCTGGTGGATAGTGACACAACTCTTCAGGGCGCATATGTACGCTTTAGATTCAAGTTTGATGAGAACCTGTTTTCTCGCAACAATTCTACCGTGAACGCTTCAAGAGAACCATAAAGATGAAATATGTCACACCTGCCTTGCGTCAATTTTATCGTGGTGCTGCAACTGTTGTAGTTTGCTGGAGCGTGATGGTTTGGGCAAAAAATCCTGATCATTTGGCTGCACCTGTTATGGCGCAAGATTCTCCAGATACTACAGCCCAGTCAGGTATTTATAATCCAAAAGATCAACAGGTTGCTGCCTTGCAAACACGTCTCGTTCCTTTTTTGAATGAACAGGGAATTGAACGTTATCATGCTGTCAAAGCAGCCGCATGGTTGACTTATGCAGCCCATGAGGGAAGTGAAAAAAGTGCAACGGTTGCGCGAAAAGAGGCCCTTGCCCAGGCGGAAATGATTATAGTGGCATTAGAGCAAGGTCAGGCTAAGCAGTTAAGTTTAACCACACCGATTCTGTCTACCTCAAGTGTAATGCGTCGGGATTTATGGGCAAATACTGAATTATTGAAACAGCATGCAGGTTTTTCCTGTGCCCAGTCTCAGATTGCACAGGCAGAGGTGATGCTGGTCTGGGCAGCCGCTGAACATTGTGAGTTGGGCTGGCGACATTCACGGGAGCTGTTTTTATCAGCACAGCGCTTAATTGATCAGGCAAATAGTCGGGCGTTTAGTTGCAGTGCAGATGTTCCTCAACAGCTTCCGAAAATTAGTTATCCATCTTTACAGGAACTGAATGGCAGTGAGCAGGGATGTCATGGTGTGGTCGGAACATGGCCGATTTGGTCGCCACAACAAAAAACAGTCATCTCTGAAACCTCAACCTTGGCAAGAGTCACCAACATAAGATACACTAAATAACATAATTGGTATGTTAGTAAACTCTATATATAACAGTTATATAGAGTTTTTATTTTGTGTGGTGTAATTTAATGTAGGGTGGGGTAATTTGATTTTTGGTCACTAATTTATTGTGATAATCAACAATAATAACCAACATACACATGCTTAATCTAAAGGTATTTTACTGACTGGTATAATTTTATGATGAGAGGGGGGTTGCCTGGGGCTACGGTTTCTGTTTTGCTTTTTGACGTAACACGTACAAATATAAGCTTTCTACTTTTTCACGTGCCTAGGGTGTGGTACGCAAGAATCGCAATGATGATTTAACACTTGGATCTATGCAAAAACATCTAACTTCAATTTTACGACTTAAACTGAACCGTACCGGGTTTGTCGGAGACTTTTTTATTTAAGTTAGGCCACCTGACCTAACGGGTTAATCTTGTCATAGTACATTGCTTCAAACTCAAAAGGTGATACAACCCAGTGCACTGTGTACACGCTTTTTATTGAACCAATCTACCCAGTTTAGTGTCGCAAGTTGTACATCTGCTAAACCTTGCCAATCTGCTTTTAGATATTCAATCACCTCTGTTTTGTATAAGCCATTCACCGTTTCAGCCAGAGCATTATCGTATGAATCACCAGTTGTACCGACTGATGCTCGTAAATTTGCAGCTTCTAAACGATTGGTATAGCGAATAGAAAGATATTGAACACCTCTATCGGAATGATGAATCACATTCTTTGGCATGCCTCGATCGTGCAATGCATTGCTCCAATGCATCGAGCACCATATCTGTATTCATTCGTGTAGATACTTTCCATCCAACTATTGCTCGTGAGAACACATCAATAACAAATGCGGTATATACCCAGCCTGAATGAGTTTGAATATAGGTAAAGTCACCCACCCATAGTTGGTTTGGATGATCAGCATTAAAATTACGTTTCACTAAATCATCTGCCCGTTTTTGGTCATCTCGGCTACGGGTGGTTTGTTTGTTCTTACCTCGCCAAACACCTTGTATACCTAGCTTTTGCATTAATCGAGCAACAGTACAGCGTGCAATAATATAGCCTTCACGTTTCAGTTTTTGCCAGACTTTACGTACACCATACCGACCTGAACTTTCCTTCCAAATTCGTT
>NZ_JAMXXK010000032.1 GCF_024129735.1 Acinetobacter lwoffii
GCTGGACACTTGATTTCTAGAGTTATTCGCATTTCTCTATTTTATCAAAATCCAACCTGCTTTTTTTCAGCATACTTTTTGAAACACCACCGGATAAGCATGTTCAGCCTTGTCGTATTTACGTGAAATAGGACGCAAAACATTGAGGGCAACTTCATGTGCTTGATCAATTAAAAGCTTAAATTTTTTTGGAGTTTGTAGATTCATCATTGTTCTTCTTTATGTTCTGATCAGGTATGCAAGCCAGAATGGAGAATGGCAGTGGCTCTCAAGTCTCTATACCAGCGTTCTACCGGATGTTCTTTGGTAAAGCCATGACCACCTAAAATCTGTACACCATCGGTGCCTATTTTCATGGATTTTTCTGCGCAGAGCAGACGCGCTATATAAGCCTCACGATGGAAAGCTTGACCGGATTCAGCCAGACTGGCGGCATTCAAGATCAACATTTGCATCGCATCAATTTCAATGGCCATATCGGCAATCATAAAGGCGACACTCTGACGATGGGAAATCGGTTCACCAAAAGCGATACGTTCATTGGCATATTGCACACAGTATTTTTTGACTGCTTCACAGGTGCCCACCGCCATCGCACACCACATCAAATTGCCCAAATCTACGAATGCACGATAATCAAAATCTTCATCACCCAGACGATATGCCGGAGTATTTTCAAATTTTAGCGTGACTGTTTCAGTGGCCTTTAAACCCATAGCCGGCGATTTTTTCGCAGTGATGGTACTGTCGCGTTGCACCACAAAGACCTCAGCTCTGCCATCCAGATCAGCACTGACCAGGTATAGATCGGCACTTTCTCCCAAGAGCACCAAGGTCTTTTGACCTCGAATCAGATAATGTCCCTGATGTGCAACAGCCTTGGTTCTAAGTTGCTCCGGGTTAAACGCTGCTGTTTCTTCCTGTACTGCAAAGGTGGCCTTTAACTCAGGATTTTCTGCGAAAGCGCCCAGATATTCTGACTGAATCTGCTCTGAGCCCCAGCGGGTAATGGCATTAATGACACTAAAAGTCGAAAGTAAGCCAGCCGTCAGACTGAAATCACCCTGAGCCAAATGTTGAGCGATTAAAATATTGCTAACTATATTCTGTTCCGATGCAACGCCCCCCAATGCTTCAGGCAGGGCATAGAAATTCAAACCTAAATCAGTGCTGTATTGCCAGAGTTCATGGGGAAATAATTCATGCTGATCTGCATCATGCGCCAAGGGATACAGCACCTCTTGGGCAAATTGCTGCATGGCATCACAGGTCATTTGCTGTTCTTCAGTCAGGTTTAGATCAAATAAGGATTTAGACTGATGCGGCAGACGCTGTTTTTGAATCTTCTGGCCAGATTTCACGATTTTCTGGGTTTGACTCAGGGTTTTGAATCCTACTTTTGAACTTTGATAAAGTGATTTTTCTACAAATTTCCGCAGCTTTAACTGGTCTAATACTTCGCTACCCGCGATTTTGGTCAGTATGGACAAGCCAAATCCTTGGGCTTTATTCACCATATTATTCATTCTGATTATCCTAAAGGTGTTGTCACGTTATTTTTTTTAATACTGACATGCACTCAGAGATAAAACCATGTCATCCCTGACACGAATGATTGACAATTTTTAGGTTTCGGGGATTGAAGAAATGGAGGAATAAATTAATGAAAAATAAAAGAAAGATAAAAATATAAAAAATCGAATATGTCTAAAAATTGACCCGAATGACAAAATCATCCGGGTCTTTTTAATGCAGATTTTATTTTAAGAGAGATGATGTCTAATCATGGCACGCACATTGGTTTTGGCATCAATCACGGTCATAAAGGTATAGGCACCAATAAATTTACGGCTAATAAACATAAATTCTTTGGGTGGAACACTGAAATAACGTGAAGCCATAGATCTCGATGCCTGTTGCATCACACGGCTATGCAGCTGGCTTTTTTTCCAGTCATAGCGATTATGTTCATCCATGATGCCAGCTGGCAATTCTTGATTATTTAGCGGTGAACTAAACGCTTCGGTGGCCAGTAAAAAGACTTTGGCCATATCCGGTTTGATGCTTTGCGGAATCGAATCAAAAAACTCATAACCAGTCATCGCCTTGACCATCATATCCGAGTCATGATGATAGCCTGCCTGGATCAGGTTACGCGCAACACTGAGCAGATGCTGGTCAAACTGGCGGATCGCGCCAAAGTCGAGCAGAATGATCTTGTCGTGCACATCTGCGCCATTGCCCAGACGAACCAGATAATTACCAAAGTTCGGATCGGTTTGCATCTCGCCCCATTCGAAGATTTCACGCACTGCAATTTCCAGAGACGCTTCACCTAACAGGTTGCGGCGTTCTTGGGGCAGGGATAACATTACCGGGCTATTGATCGGCACACCACGTTCAAAAGTCATGCATAGCACACGATCTGAGCAATATTCATTAATAATGGTTGGGACGATATAACGAGGATCATCTTTTAAACGCGCCGCAAAACGACGCGTGGTATCTGCTTCAATCTGATAATTTACTTCACGGTGCATCATCTCACGGACTTCATCGAACCACTGGTCGAATTCGCGGGTCTGCGGCACGATGCGAGTCAATTTCAGCATGTTTTTAAACAGGCTCATATCGGAATCAATCGCTTCTGCCACACCCGGATACTGAATTTTTAACACCAGTTCCATGCCATCAGATTTTCGGGTAGCGCGATGTACCTGTGCCAAAGAAGCTGTGCCCAAAGGTTCATGATCAATGGTGAGATCGTCGAGTTTTGAACCGAGTTGTTGCTGTAACTGGGTCTTGATGGCTGGCCATGCCAATGCCACCGTCTGATTGTTCAGGGTATTTAGAGCTTGAGTGACTTCTTCTGGGAGAAAATGCTCACCATACAGTGCCATCATCTGGCCAATTTTAACGATAGAACCTTTTAGCTTGCCAATTTCTGCCACCAGATAATCAGCCTGTTCTTTCATGGCTTTTTTACGTTTCTTTTCTTTTTCTTCTTCGCTTGAGAATATGGAGCTTGCACTAGAAGCCGCCCAACGCGTGCCTGCCAGCAAGGATGCCTTTGCGATCGATAAGCGTCGATCCATAGAGGAGGTTTTCAGTTGTTTAAGCTTATCGTTCTGATCTGACATGTAAACTCGATCCTTTCATCATCAGCATGAAGCAGAATAAATCATTGTAAGGGATAGTAGCGTTTCTGCACGTATTAAAAAAGTTTAAGCCGCTGAATTCATAGTAAAAGCTAGGCAAGCTTTCATTTATTCACCAACTTGTATCAGTTTAGACAGGGCATTATGCCATTTGAAATTGGATTTTTAATTCGGATCGTTGTTGTAACTGTTGTTTATTTGTTTGAATATGTTGATGAATCAGGCGCTGTACGCTGTCATGCATGAAGCCCAAAGCATAGCCTTTTACAATCACAATACTTGGCAAGCCAAAAAACAGATATTTAGCATCGTCCAATGTCGCATCGGTAAATACGCCATGTTGCACTAAGGTCGACTGCAAAAATACCTTTTCTTGCTGCACCTGACTGGAGGCTTTATCATTCCAGTAATTCTGGCGCATCGCCATAAGATTATTGTGCTTATAGCTCATAGATCTGGGCTCATTTGAAGATTGAATGCGGATTATATGTGGGTCATGTGCCAATTTTCAATTGTGCAACTGTTTAATCTTTCATTCCGAGAAAGGCATAGGATTTTTGTCTGGACTGCGTTAATATCAGTGGATAATTTAAACAATATTGATTGTTAAACATTTATTGGGATTGTACCGGTTTCGGTCAAGGGGAAGTTATGCGTCTTGCATGGTTTTTAGTTGCAATTTTTGCGGGTACTTCGGTTCAGACACAAGCTGCTGTTGGGTATTCTAAGGAATATACACAGTGCATGAATTTTAGTTATGGTAATACACCCAAAGCTGAAAAATGCTTGGAAAAAGAGCTGAAAGTTCATAATAAACGTTTGAAGAAAAACTATAAAACTTATTTTAAATTGAATCCGAATCAGACTGCAGTTATCCGCAGTCAGCATGTATTGTGGGAACGTAAACTGTCCCAGCAATGTAACTTTAGAATGTCAGGAAAATATGCCAAGCAGCAGCAAGGTCAATGTATGCTGGCTTTGATTATGGATCAGGCCAATCTTTATCAATCCCGCTCTTATGCGTCCGGGTTCCGATAAATCATCATAGTATTAGCATCGACATTTAACAGAAACATCCCTGAATAAAGTAAACATTTATCTGAATAATCGCTCACAAAAACAGGAGTTTTATAATTTTTGTGGGCGTAGAGAATTCGTGTTTTTCCTGCTTTTAGCATTATAAAAGCAGGCAAAACAAGGTATCATAAGGCGTTTAAAAAAATGACCTTGGAGACGCCTTAAGTGGATCGACCGACTATTAGCCCTGAACACATGCAGGAAGCCGCTGAAAATTTAACCACCATTCGTGATTTTATTCGTTTTGGGGTTACAGCATTACGTCAATACGATGCACATTTGGGCCAAGGCACAGAAGATTATTTTGCTGAAAGTTCAGCCTTGGTCTTACAAACCCTGTCTCTAGAGTGGAAAGCGGACGCTGAGATTCTAGATGCCAAATTATTACCAAGTGAAAAAGCCGAATTTTTAAGTCTGCTGGAACGCCGTATTAATGAAAAAGTACCGACTTCATATTTATTGAACCTGGCTTACTTTGACGGCAAACCCTACTATGTTGATGAGCGTGTGCTGATTCCACGTTCACCGATTGCTGAACTGATTCAAAACCGTTTCGCCCCGTATTGCCTGGGCGAACATGGTCAAATGGGTGAAGCGGTGAATAACTTGCCGGAAAACCCGAATCCGAAGACACCACAACGCATTCTAGATATGTGTACCGGTTCCGGCTGTATCGCAATTGCCTTGGCTTATGCTTTCCCTGAAGCGGAAGTAGATGCCACCGATATTTCTAAAGAAGCATTGGAAGTTGCGCAAATCAATACTGAGCATCATGACAAGCAATATCAGATCGCATTACTTGAATCGGATTTGTTCGAAAAAATTCCAGCCGAAAATCAATACGATTTAATCGTATCTAATCCGCCGTATGTCGATGCGGAAGATATGGCTGATTTGCCTGAGGAATTCCATCATGAGCCTGAACTTGCGCTTGCTGCAGGTCAGGATGGTCTGGATCTGGTGCGTAAAATGCTGGCTCAAGCTGCAGATTATCTGACTGAGAATGGCCTGATCGTGATTGAAGTGGGTAACTCAGAATGGGCAATGCGCCAAAACTTTAATTCAGTCGATTTCTACTGGTTACAATTCCAGAAAGGTGGTACTGGTATCTTTGCATTGACTGCAGAGCAATGCCGTACTTACCGCGATTTATTTATTCAGTCTATTCAAGCATAAGGAGTCGTTTGACATGGCAGGTAATAGTATAGGGCAACTGTTCCGTGTAACGACTTGTGGTGAATCTCACGGTGTTGGCCTGATGGCCATCATCGATGGGGTTCCACCCGGCATTGAGCTGACTGAAGCTGATTTGCAAAAGGATCTGGACCGCCGTAAGCCGGGTACATCGAAATTTGCAACCCAGCGTAAAGAACCAGATGAAGTAGAAATTATTTCCGGTGTGTTTGAGGGTAAAACCACCGGTACTTCAATTGGTTTGTTAATTCGTAATACGGATCAAAAATCGAAAGACTACGGCAATATTGCGCAGACATTCCGACCGGGTCATGCCGACTATACCTATACCCAAAAGTATGGTTTCCGTGATTACCGTGGTGGCGGCCGTTCAAGTGCGCGTGAAACGGCAATGCGTGTTGCAGCGGGTGCCATTGCCAAGAAATTCCTTTTTGAGAAATTTGGCATTGAGATTCGTGGTCATGTAACCCAAATCGGTACAGAAAAAGCAGAAAAACTGGACTGGAATGAAGTTCCAAACAATCCGTTTTTCTGTGGTGACGTGGATGCAGTACCACGTTTTGAAGCGCTGGTCACGTCTTTGCGTGAGCAAGGCACCAGTTGTGGCGCTAAACTCGAGATCATTGCATCTAAAGTACCTGTGGGTTGGGGCGAGCCTGTATTTGACCGTTTAGATGCAGATATTGCCCATGCCATGATGTCGATTAATGCCGTTAAAGGTGTAGAAATCGGTGATGGCTTTGGCGTCGCTGAACAGTTTGGTCATGAAAGCCGTGATGAACTCACCACAGAAGGCTTCCTGGCCAATCATGCTGGCGGTATTCTAGGTGGTATTTCTAGCGGTCAGGACATTCGTGTTGCGATTGCCTTGAAGCCAACTGCGTCTATTACCACGCCGGGTAAAACCATCAATATTGAGCGTGAAGATACTGATGTACTGACCAAAGGCCGTCATGATCCTTGCGTGGGCGTGCGTGCAACCCCGATTGCTGAAGCGATGCTGGCGATTGTGCTCATGGATCATTTCATGCGTCACCGTGCGCAAAATGCCGATGTTGTTGCGCCATTTGCACCGATTGAACCTAAATAATTTGCTTTAACTTTAAAGTGAAATTGTTTTAAAGTCAGACTTCGGTCTGACTTTTTTATTTATAAAATGAATCACTATAAAAATATACGATTGGCAAGCAAGGCTGATATTCAGCAACTTACCATACTGATTAATACAGCTTATCGTACTCTGGATGGATGGACGACTGAGGCAGGAATGATCCAAGGTGATCGTATTCAAGAAAAACAGTTATATGACTTGCTCAATTTAGAAAATTTTCAGCTCTTTGTGTTGGAAATTGATAATAAGCTTCTTGGTTGTATTGGCGTGAGCTTAGGACAGCAAGTAGCAGAGATTGGAAGCTTTGCTGTTGCACCTGCTGAGCAAAACTCGGGTTATGGCAAGCAATTATTGGACTTTGCCGAATCCCATATTTTCGAAATATTTAAGAAGAAAGTGATTCAGATGTCAGTATTAAATGTGCGTACTGAACTGCTGGCATATTATCAGCGCCGTGGCTATCAGCTGACTGAAAAGATTAAAGCATATCCACTGGATCAAAATGTCGGAGAACCGTTGATTCCGTTACATTTGCTGATTTTAGAAAAAATCAGCAAATCAATATGATTAGTTGATGAAAATTCAAGCTTTTTACTGCTTAAATTGAGTAGTGGGAAAGCTCCTGAACATGCTAAGTTTTCTGTTCAGTCTAAGTGACTTAAGATTAGGCAGAAAACAGACCAGGATGTCATATGCTGCATATTATTTTAACTTCTTTATTTCCTCTCATCGGACTGATCAGCTTTGGCTATTTACTTAAGCGCAGGCAATGGTTGAGTGATGATTTTTGGCGAGGCGCAGAAAAGTTAAATTATTATGCACTGTTTCCGGTGATGCTGTTTTTAAATCTGGCCACTGCCAAGATTCAAATGGATGTCATTCAGGATGTAGTGCTTGTCGTATTTAGTATAATGGCTGTGGTCAGTATTGCACTGTATATTTTGCGTCATATTTACCAGATATCTTATGCGCGTTTCGGCGTCTATGTTCAGGGCTTGCTGCGCTTTAATACCTATATTGGCCTTGCTGCTGTTAGTGCCTTATTTCATCAGCAAGGTATGACCATCTTCGCGGTGATCATGGTGCTGTGTATTCCTTTGGTGAATATCTTATCGGTGCTGGCATTTACCCGTAGTCACGATATGCAGCTGAAAAAAATCATCCTGGATTTGTCTAAAAATCCATTAATTTTAGGTTGTGTGGTGGGTGGTTTATTTAATCTTTCCGGTTTGTCACTCTGGACTGGAGCAGAGCAGTTTCTTAAACAGATTGCACTGTGCAGTTTGCCGCTCGGTTTGATGTGTGTGGGAGCAGCCTTACAGTTTCAGGGTTTTCAGCGTGATGTGTTGCCACTCAGCCTGATAACCTTTGGCCGCCTGTTCGGAATGCCGCTGATTGCATTTTTAGTGTGTAAAATTTTCCAGATTGATGCATTAACTACTCAGGTTTTGGTCTTGTTCTTTGCACTTCCTACCGCCTCAGCTTCGTATGTTTTAACCCGGGTATATGGCGGCGATAGCGAGTTAATGGCCAGTATTATCAGTGTACAAACAGTGGTCGCAGCAGTAAGCTTAGTACTGATGCTTTCTTGGCTTATCTAAAATTCTAAAATGGATAAGGAAAACTCTACATTTTGAATTATTAAAATAGCCTAAGCAGAAAAAAGGTTAAATTTTATTTAAGCGCCAAAATTAAATAAGTTCTGGAATTTTATAAAGGGTAGAACTTACTCGTTTTACTTACGGCAGCAAAATCTAAAAATTTAATATCTAGGCAATATCCTCTATCACACATGTATACTGTTAATTAAAAAAAAGAATCATGGATAAATTCACGTGAATTAACATAAATAAAAACTGTGTTTCTCCTAAAAATGGTATATAAATTGCTCATGATAATAAAACATTATTGCAGGAGAGAAATGCTTCTGCATTCGCCGAAGGAGCAAGGTCCCAGGAAACTCTCAGGCAAAAGGACTGTGATAATGGATAAAGACTCTGGAGAGAAGTGTTCAATCACTCACCGAAGGGGAAGGTGGCCGCATTGATGTGCAATGTATCTACCGAAGCTCTCAGGTACACATGACAGATGGGAAAAGACATCAATACAATCAAGGAGGTGTCTATGCGTCATGTCGTGGTGATTGGGGCCGGGATTACTGGAGTAACCACAGCTTATGAGCTGGCATTATCAGGCTATCAAGTGACCGTGGTTGATCGGCATCTATATCCGGCAATGGAAACATCCTTTGCCAATGGCGGCCAGCTTTCTGCCTGTAATGCCGAAGTATGGAACCAGAAAGCCACGGTACTCAAAGGCATCAAATGGATGTCACAAAAAACCGCACCACTTTTGCTCAATCCTTCTTTCAGTATACATAAATACAGCTGGCTCATGGAATTTCTGGGCAATATCAAACATTATGAAGCCAATACCCGAGAAACGGTACGGCTGGCTTTACTGGCAAGAGCACGCTTATTTGAAATTGCCGAAACAGAAAATATTGATTTCGATCTGGAAAAACGCGGCATTTTACATTTTTATCATAACAAGACGGATTATGATGTTGCGATCAAAGTCAATGATCTGTTGTGTAGCGGTGGTCTGGAGCGCAATGCCATTTCCAATGCAGAAATCAAGCAGATCGAACCTGCATTAACTGGCGATTATTATGCAGGATTTTACTGTCAGAGCGATGCCACCGGGGATATTCATAAATTTAGTACCGGTTTGGCCAAAGCCTGTATGCAAAAAGGCGTGAAATTTGAGTTTGGTCAAGATGTTTTTGTTGTTGATCATCAGGCTCAGAATATTCGGGTTAAATGCAAACCTAGTACTGAAAATGTCCATTCCTCTCCAGAGGATGTTCTGGAAATTAATGCAGATGCCATTGTGGTCTGTGCAGGGGTTGGCAGCTATCAATTGGCTGAAATACTTGGTGAACGAGTCAATGTCTATCCAGTCAAAGGCTACTCGATTACCGTGCAACTGAATGATGAGCAGAGCCAGAACAACGCACCTTGGGTCAGTCTGCTAGATGAAAGTGCGAAAATTGTCTTGTCACGCCTAGGCAAGGATCGTTTGCGTGTTGCAGGAACAGCCGAGTTTAATGGCTATAACCGGGATATTCGTGCTGACCGAATTCAACCTTTAATTGACTGGACCAATCGTAATTTTGACCTGTGTACTGAGCATGTCGTGCCGTGGGCGGGTCTACGCCCAATGATGCCAAATATGATGCCTGTGGTACGCCGTGGCAAACATGAGCGGGTCTTTTACAATACCGGGCATGGTCATCTGGGCTGGACTTTATCAGCTGCAACGGCCGCAATGATCAGTCAGGAAATTGCGCAATACTATCCAGCTTAAATTGATAGCCCGCTTGCGGGCTATTTTTTACACCAAAAATCTCATTTTATATGACAATAAATTATAATATTTTGAAAATAAATCAATCATATAGTCGATAAATACCGGTAAAACGTTCACAGCCTTTTTGCTGGCTACTGACCGCTAAAATGGCTTTACTATAATTAAATTCATAGCGGCAGTCATTTTCGTTATCGGTAATCTGGTTTTTTGTCTCAGGCGTAGTATAGGCTAAAAAAGGAATGATCTGCTTCTCAGCCCGGTTATTCGGATTACGATAGGCAAGACCTTCAACCTTGATCCGGTCTTTGGTCAGTTGATGAATCTTGAGATGAACAGGTTGCTTGGCGATTTGTCCCTGTTCAAACTTGATATAATGCTGGGTCAGACTTTGATTCAGCGAAATATAGACATTTAAATCATCTAAACGCCATTCAAACTGCTGTTTTAAACAATCTATGGTTTTGCATTGCTGTAAGCGGGTCGCCCATAGTTGTTGGCTATCTTGCAATAAGCGCACAGGTGCATCAGTAATCAGAAAAGCAGTAAAGTATTGGTCTGTGATTTTTTCACGAGATTCAGCCAACGATGCTGAGCAGACTTTATTCATGGCAGGCGTTTTTTTGCTGTAATCGCTACAGTCCATTGTGATCGCCGAGCTACCCGTAGAAATCATCCCCAGGCCGAGCATCAGGCCAATTATTTTCAACATATTTATATCAGTTTTCAGTAGCATGATCGCTTATACTTTCACTGTGTTACGCTTGGTCTAACTATAGCGAAATAGAAAGCAAGTGTACAAGATTTCAATGGGCTATTTCTAAAGGATGTATAAGGTGATCGCACAAATTCGTATTGGCCAGGGTCTGGATGTGCATGCATTTGAAGAAGGTGATTTTGTCACTTTGGCAGGCATTCAAATTCCGCATACTCAAGGTCTGAAAGCACATTCGGATGGTGATGTGGTGCTGCATGCACTCTGTGATGCTTTGTTGGGTGCATTGGCGCTTGGAGATATTGGCCAGCATTTTCCGGATACAGATCCTGAGTTTAAAGGTGCAGATAGCCGGGTACTACTCAAGGATGTCTATCAGCTGATTCTGGATCGTGGCTATCACCTGAATAATGCCGATATTACCGTGGCCTGTGAACGTCCAAAACTGGCTAAGCACAATCTGACGATGCGTCAAAGTATTGCAGATGTCTTAGATGTTGATGTAACTCAAATCAGTATTAAAGCCACCACTACTGAACAGTTAGGTTTTACCGGTCGTCAGGAAGGCATTATGTCGATGGCAACCGTGTTATTGAGCCACAGTAAATAAAATCAAGCAAAATAATTTGGATTAATCAAGGAAAGTTCCAGTTCCTGCGTTGCTTTACGGCCTTGTAGCTGTAGGGCAACCGCATGCATTAAACCGGTCCAGGTTTCATTCGGTTCCCAGATCTGATGCAAGTGTTCTTGTGCTGTAGGCAAATCCATATCCATATAGTACTGACGATATAAATACATCAGACAGCTGACATGGTAGTTTTGCGAACAATGTACCCAGACCATTTGCTCTTTTACCAGATGATCGATCAGGTCCAGTACCAGCAGACATTGATTGTCTGAAGGGGTTTCCCAGGAAATTGGAACCTGAATATAGTTTAGTCCCAGCTCAAGGCAAATTTTATCTTCATGCGGCAGATACTGTTCGCTATCGGTCAGCGCCACATTGATGACTGTAGATACACCGTATTCTTTCATTAGCTGTAATTGGGCAGTGGTCGGTTGACCGGAGCTAAACAGATGTTCGTGTATGAACTGAAAATTCTCAATCTGGCTTAATGCCGTTTCAATATCATTCATCAGATAAATTTTCCTTGTTCTAGAAATGCAAACGCCATCTTGGCGATGGCGTTTGTCAGATCATTTAACGATTAGGTAAAATGTCTTTCAATGCCTCATGCATGTCGAGTAAGACTTTTTCAGTCGTTTCCCAGTCGATACAGCCATCCGTAACGGATTGACCGTATTCCATATCACTTAGGTTTGCAGGAATGTCCTGACGACCACCCTTAAGATGACTTTCTACCATAATACCAACAATTGACTTGTTTCCATCAAGAATTTGTTCTGAAATGTTTTTAAGTACAAGTGGTTGCAGGTACGGGTCTTTGTTAGAGTTGGCGTGGCTGGCATCAATCATGATCTTGGTGCTGACTTTGGCCTTGGCTAGCGCGGCTTCTGCATCTGCAACCGAGCCTGCATCATAGTTCGGTTTACCATTACCACCACGCAACACCACGTGCGCATATGGGTTACCTGAAGTACGAATGACAGCCACCTGACCTTGATCATTTAGACCGAGGAAGCTATGGCCATGTCTTACCGATTGCATCGCATTGGTCGCGACAGTTAACCCGCCGTCAGTACCATTTTTAAAGCCAACCGGAGAAGAAAGGCCTGAAGACATTTCACGATGCGTCTGGCTTTCTGTGGTACGTGCACCAATCGCTGACCATGAAATCAGGTCTTGGTAATACTGTGGCGAGTTTGGATCAAGTGCTTCAGTCGCACATGGCAAGCCCATTTCATTCAGTTCAAGTAACAACTTGCGACCGATACGCAGACCTTTTTCAATATTGAATGAATCATTCATATCCGGGTCATTGATCAGGCCTTTCCAGCCTACGGTAGTACGTGGTTTTTCAAAATAAACTCGCATCACGATATATAAGCTGTCTTTCACTTTTTCGCTCAGCACTTTCAAGCGTTCAGCATATTCATGTGCCGCCGCCGGATCATGAATAGAACAAGGGCCAATTACCACGAACAGGCGTTTGTCTTCACCATCCAGAATTTTACGAATCGTTTCACGACCATGCAGTACGGTTTGATAAGCAGTTTCAGTCAACGGTAACTCTGCTTTAAGCTCGGCAGGGGTTACAAGAGGAATCATGCTGTGGATATTCACGTCATCAATATCTGATGCTGAAATAGGATTTGACTGTTGTGTATTCATTGCCGTCACTGGTTCGATCATACAAAAGGTTGTTTAATAGCCCGAATATAACATGAATGATGCGTCACTTTGTTATAAAAAAGATGAATACTTCTTTGAAAAAAAAGTGATGAATCGGATAGTTAACTTAAACGGATGGGGAATTTGGGCTCACAATTATCATTGCTGTTTCAGCAGGTTGAGCCGGTTTTGATTTCACAGGATTAATTATGAAATTCACGCCCAGCGCAAATAGGGTAATACCTAAAATTTTGCGGATCAGTTTTTCCGGCATACGTGAGCTGAGTAAAGTGCCGACAATAATCGCTGGAATAGAACCCACCAATAACCACATGAGCAGCATGAAATCGACGTTGCCTGAAGACATATGACCCAGCCCTGCAACCAGTGTCAGTACCACTGCATGCACCACGTCAGAGCCAATGATACGAATCATTGGAAGATTCGGGAACATGACCACAAGTGCCATGATACCAAATGCACCAGCTCCCACTGAAGAGAGCGTGACAAATATACCCAAGATAATGCCCATGATAATAATGGCTACACGCTTTTCTTTGGCTTGCAGCTTCACTTTTTCCAGATCCTGCGTCATATCCGGCAGTTCTTGTTTTCTGTATTTATTGAAAAGATTTTCGATCTGGGTGCGAAACAGAATAGATAAGCCGGTAATGGTCAGCATAAAGCCCAATACCATGGTCAGGACGGCCTTGTAATGCGTTGATTGGCTCAGATAGTTATCAAGAACCCAATGCGTTGCAAAAGATGCGGGAATACTGCCAACGGCCAGCCAGATCACAATCGGCCAGACAATATTCATTTTCTTGGCATGCACAAACGAGCCACAGAATTTTGAAATCGCGGCATAGAGCAGGTCAGTACCAATTGCGATATGCGGTTCAATCCGGAATAAACTGATAAGAATGGGCGTCATCAATGAACCACCACCCACACCAGTGACACCTACACAAAAACCTACCAGAATGCCTGCTAAAATAAATTCAATCGGACCAAACATGCATATATGCCAAAATCAAAAAACGAGCATATCTTATGACTTTTGGATATAAGTCGTTGTCTTGATTATTGATTTACTTATGCATAAAAAAGATAAAGCTAGATGAAGAATATTAGGTGATCTTTCATATTTATTCGCTGGGTTATGTATAAAGTGCGAATATGATGATTAATTTCAACTGTCCGATTTGCCTCATTTCTGTCTAATTGAATTTACCTGTAAATGTCGATTTAATTCTTGCTATGCAAGTTCGATCATTGACTAAGTCATTCTAAACGGTGGGTTTCTTAAAATGAGAAGATACTTAAGCTTCTTCCGGAATAGCCACAGGATTATGTTAGAATCCCGATTCAATAAATTTCCATGCGGATCTGAGAGGAAACCCACTTGCTAAATCGAAAACTTAAAATTGGAATCGTGGTCGGTGAAGTCTCTGGAGATACGCTTGGCGCAACATTGATTCGCCGTTTTCGTGAGCAAGGCATTGATGCTGAATTTGAAGGTATCGGTGGTCCACAAATGATCGCGGAAGGCTTTAAAAGCTATTATCCGATGGATATTTTATCGGTGATGGGCATTGTCGAAGTTTTAAAAGATATTAAAAAACTGTTTGCTGTTCGTGATGGTCTGGTGGAAACTTGGACTAAAGATCCGGTCGATATTTTTATCGGGATTGATGCGCCTGATTTTAACCTGCGTTTGTCAAAAACCATTAAACAAAAACAGTTACCGATTAAAACGGTGCAATACGTCAGTCCTTCGGTCTGGGCATGGCGTCAAGGTCGTGTGCATGGGATTAAAGCCAGTATTGATCTGGTGCTCTGCCTGTTTCCATTTGAAAAAGCCTTTTTCAAGCAATGGGATGTGCTAGCAGCTTTTGTTGGACATCCATTGGCCAGTCAGTTGCCGCTTGAAAATCCAATTCTGGCAGCTAAGACAGAATTAGGCTTGGATCCAAGTCAGAAATATATTGCCTTATTGCCGGGCAGCCGTCGTGGTGAAATTGAACGTTTGGGGCCTTTGGTTCTGGATGCAGCCAATATTCTGCATCAAAAATATCCAGATTATACCTTTCTGATTCCTGCGATTAATGATGCACGCAAGCAGCAAATCGAAAGTTTACTGGCCACTTATCCTGAGAGCTTAAAAACCCAAATTCGCTTGATGGAAAATACCAGCGCTGAATCCAAAATTGGCCGTCAGGTCATGAATGCATCCAATATTATTGCACTGGCGTCTGGAACTGCAACGCTTGAAGCGATGTTGCTGCACCGTCCGATGGTGACTTTTTATAAATTGCACTGGCTGACCTATCGAATTGCCAAATTACTGGTAAAAATCCCATATTTTTCATTACCAAATATAATTGCTGGCAAAAAAGTGATTCAAGAACTCATCCAATCCGCTGCTACACCTGAAAATCTGGCAGCTGAAATTGAAAAACTGATGGATATTGAAGCAGCGCAGATTCAGGTTATGCAGCATATCACCATGCACAAGCAGCTACTTTCTGGCAATAGCGAAGACCCGGTCAAAGCAGTGTTGGCATTAGTCCAGTAATTTTAGTCTGGTAATAAAGATTGATTTTTCTGACAATGCAGCCGGTATTGGGTCGGCGTCAGTTCAAACTGTTTTTTAAAACTTTGACTAAACGCCGTCTCGGATGAATAACCAACCAGATAAGCGATCTGCTGGATACCAAATCCACTATTTCTCAAATATTGCGCTGCCAGACGCAGGCGGTGCTGTTGCAGATAGGCAAGGGGCGGCTCACCGACAATCTGGGTAAACAACTGGGCGAATTTAGAACGTGACATATGACATTGTTCGGCCAGACTTTCCACAGTCCAAGACTGCTCAGGTTTGCCATGAATCGCCGTCAGTGAATTGGATAATTCCGGATGCGAAAGAGCATTCAGCCAGCTCGAGGCATTTTCCAGGTTTAAAATATAATCTCGCACGCATTCAATCAGTAAAATACTGACCAGATGATCCAGAATTTTGTCACGTCCGGGACGAAGCTGCTGGGTTTCCAGTGCAAGAAATTGCAAGCCGACCTGTAACCATTCCGGTGCGGTATCACCCAGAATATGTTGAATATGCAGGTATTTAGGTAATGCACTCAAAAGAGGTTTGGCCATCTGGATATCCAAGCTAGAACGAATAGCCAGTATGAAACTATGCTCCGCCGAATTTTCCCGATTGAGATCAATACATTGCTGTATATTGCTCTGAAAATAAGGATTAATCGCATGGTGCTCAGAAAAATCGGCATTGTCTGGGCAGGAAACATGATGGGCAGAACCTGCAGGTAATAGCACCAGATCACCTTGCTGCAGCTCCAGCCGATCACCATTTATGAACTTTAATTGGGCCTGTCCCTGTAACAGGATATAGGCCAGCATAAAAGGCTCATGCTGATAATCAAAGCCGCCTGGATGAAATACATTCAGATAAAGATATTCCGATTTTTCCAGATGAATATCATCAAAAATTTTACTTAAAGCATCCATGCCTAACTCTATTCTTCTGTTTTATTTCATTGAATTGACTATAAATATTTTAACTTTGTGATTATAGGCCAGAATTTGGCAGCATGTGCCAAAGACGCTGACATAGCTTTTCTGGACGTTGAATACTGTTCGCTACTGCTGAAATATTCAACTATAAGTGCAGAGTAACATAAAAAAGGAAGGCCGCAATGAATGCCCCTGCACAAATCCAGAAAGCGCAGTTTACGCAGGAAGCGTCGGCACTAAAAGGTGTAAAGCTGGATAAAAAACGTTTTGGCTGGTTGCTCAGCCCAGGTCTGCCTGTAATCGGAATGGGAATTCTGGCCGGTTATCATTTTGGTCCCAAAGCTACTCAAAAAATCTTTGCGATGGGCGGGCCTTTATTACTGCATGTAATCATTCCGACATTGGACACATTGATTGGCGATGATGCCAATAATCCAAATGATGAGCAGATCAAGGCACTGGTTAACGATCCTTATTATGACCGCATTGTAAAAGCATTTATTCCCTTGCAAATGGCAGCCAATGCCTTTGCCGGCTATGTCGTAAGCCGCCCGAATGTGTCTTTGCTGGATCAGATACTGCTTGGAGTTTCTATGGGTGCGATTAATGGTGTGGGGGTGAATACCGCACATG
Organism: Acinetobacter lwoffii; assembly: GCF_024129735.1. Classification (GTDB taxonomy): domain Bacteria; phylum Pseudomonadota; class Gammaproteobacteria; order Pseudomonadales; family Moraxellaceae; genus Acinetobacter; species Acinetobacter lwoffii_H. The sequence continues at coordinate 17,088 of NZ_JAMXXK010000032.1, forward strand.
AACTCAGCCATCGTCCCCAGAAAAAAGACCATTACTGGTCTCATGCCAGCCTGATGCCTTTGGGCTATAACCATTTCCGGATTGAACATCCTTATGGACACCATAAACGGGTAGCCACGCCTGAAGATCCGGCATCTTCGAAAATGGGTGAATCTTTTTACCGTTTCTGGCCACGTACCGTAATAGGCGGATTAAAATCTGCAATCCGGATTGAAAAAAGACGGCTCGAGCGTAAAGGCCTGAAATTCTTTAGTCAGGAAAATGAGCTGTTTCATGGTTGGGCCATGAGTGCCGGTTATCATGCCTTGATGCTAAAGGCGTATGGCAAGAAAATTATTCCTTATACATTGACACAGGCATTTTATGGCGTCAGCCTGTTTGAGATTGTGAATTATATTGAACACTATGGACTAAAACGCGGACAGAAAGCGGATGGCAGTTATGAGCGAACCTTGCCGGAGCATAGCTGGAATAACAATAATATCGTGACCAATCTGTTTTTATACCAGTTACAGCGCCATTCTGACCATCATGCTTTTCCAAGCCGGCCATTTCAGGCATTGCGGCATTTTGATGAAGCGCCAGAATTACCGAGCGGTTATGCAACCATGTTGATTCCCGCCTTGATTCCACCTTTATGGTACAAAATCATGGATCAGCGGGTATATCAGCATTATCAGGGCGATTTAAGCAAGGCCAATATTTTGCCTTCCAGGCGTGCCAAGCTGTTTAAAAAATTTGGTGTAAAAGACTCTGCAGCTTAATGAATTAAAAAATAAAAATGCGCCGACAAAGGCGCATTTTTTGATGAATTCTGCCTAGAACCAGTCGGCTTGCATATTCAGGCAAGTATCATCCAGATTCATCAGTAATTTGGCCTGATGCTCAATTTCAGGGAGTTCCCAACGAATAAAATATTGAGCTGCCTGAATTTTCCCTGCCAGAAAAGTCTGATCTTCTGCCTGCGAAGATGTGCCAAACTTGAGTTGAGCCTGATTCGCCATTTCCAGCCATAGCCAGGACAGGATGGTTTTGCCCATCATATCCAGATACAGGCCTGAATTGGCCAAAGCTTCGCTGACTTTGCCTTGATGCAAGGCCTGGCCTAAAATCTGTGTAGTCTTTTGCACAGTGGCAAGATGCTGTTTATAGATCTTTGCGAGTTCCACTATCTTAGGTTCATGAATCTCTGACAAGGTCTTCTGGATGCGCTGCATGAGCAGATTGAGCCCTTTGCCATTATGCTGCCAGAGTTTACGTCCCAGCAGATCCAGAGATTGAATGCCGTAAGTTCCTTCATGAATCGGATTGAGCCGGTTATCACGGTAACATTGCTCCACCGGATATTCACGAGTATAACCCGCGCCGCCCAGGACCTGAATAGCCAGATCATTGGCTTTCGGACCATAGGCAGAAGGGAAAGATTTGACCACCGGGGTGATGAGATCAAGCAGAATTGCACTATCTTCATCTTGAGCTGCCTGAAGTTCATCAATTAATCGGGCTGCAAATAAGCAAAGTGCCAGCGAACCTTCTACATATGACTTTTGCGCCAGTAGCATGCGTTTGACATCGGTATGTTCAATGATATTTACTGGTTTCGAGTCAGGTGTTTTTTCATGAACTGGCCGGCCTTGCGGACGGTTTTTAGCATAATCCAGAGATTCCAGATAGCCACGATAACCAATCATGGCTGCGCCCAGACCGACACCCACACGTGCTTCATTCATCATCTTGAACATATATTTTAAGCCATGACCGGGTTCACCAATTAAATAGCCTAAGCAATTATCATTTTCTCCAAAGCTTAAAACTGTAGATGTAGTACCTCGATAGCCCATTTTGTGCAGTAAGCCAGCCAGCTGTACATCATTAGCTTCACCGAGTGAACCATCCTCGTTGGTTTTGAATTTTGGTACGATAAACAGGGAAATTCCTTTCACGCCTTGCGGCGCATCCTGAATCCGCGCCAAGACCAGATGCACAATATTTTCGCTAATGTCCTGATCGCCACCCGAAATAAACATTTTCTGGCCTTTAATTTTATAAATTCCATCTGCCTGAGGAATGGCTTTAGTGGTCAGATCGCCCAAAGAGGAACCTACATTCGGCTCGGTCATGGCCATGGTGCCGGCAAAGCGGCCACTCAACATATGTGGTAGGAATATCTGCTTTTGTTGTGGGGAGGCAAAAGCCTGGATCAGGTTCGCCGCAGCGGCTGTTAGAAAAGAATAAGCCACGGTGGACGGATTGGCCGACATGAAGTACGCATTGCAGGCCATATTCACCAAAGTAGGCAGTTGCATGCCACCATCTGCATAATCATGCTGGGCGCAAAGCAGGCCGGCATCGGCAAACTGTTGCCAGGCTGTCTTCACTTCATCAATGGTTTTGACCTGTTTTCCATCAAAGTTCGGTTCTTGTTGATCAGCTTTGGCATTATGCGGCGCAAAATAATCAGTCGCGATACCTTTTGCCGTTTCTAGAATACTGTCGAAAGTATTTTTGTCATGATCCTGATAGCGTTGCAGTTTAGTCAGCGCTTCAAGTTTGAATACGTCATAAAGTTGGAAATGAAGATCTTTATCATTAATCAGTTGGGTCACGGTACTGTCCTGAATGTGCAATCCTTGAGATAGCATCAAGACTAGCAGTTGCTTTTATTGAGGAGGATTGTCAATAATGACATGAATCGGGTGAAAAGTGACAAATAAAAAAATATGCAAGATGTGGTGATTTTAGGCTTTGATGGGGCACTGGCTTCGGCCATTACGGGCGTGGTCGATTTATTTGCCATGGCTGGCGTAAGCTGGAACCGGATCCAGCAGCAGGATGTACAGCGCCTGTTTAAGGTGAGTATCGCCAGTCCGGATGGACACCCGATTCGGTGTATCAATGGGCTGCAGTTGCAGGCACATGTTTCTTATCAAGAGATTCAAACTGCAGATATTCTGGTGGTACCGACCATCGCTGCACCAATTCAGGATGTATTGCAACAAAATCCAGAACTGATTCATTTTTTAAAATCTGCACATGCAGATGCGACTTTAATTGCAGGAAACTGTACCGGAAATTTTTTTCTGGCAGAAGCAGGCATTTTAGATGACCGAGTTGCAACAACGCATTGGGGTTTTCAGGAAATGTTCCGTTCACGCTATCCTAAGGTGAAACTGAATGCCGATCTGATGATTAGCCGGGATCAGAATATCTATTGTGCGGGTGGAGGCCTGGCCTGGTTTGACCTGGGTTTGCATCTGATTGAGCGCTTGTATGGCTTTGAGGTGGCCATGCAATCGGCTAAATCTTTCGTAATTGATTACCGCCGTGATAGCCAGTTGTCTTATTCATTGCTGAATATTGGCCGGCCGCACCATGATGAACTGGTACAAAAAATCCAGAACTGGCTAGAGCAGCATTTTCATGAAGATTTTAGTTTGAACCAGCTGGCAGAGCAGTTTAATGTGACTGGCCGGACCCTGATTCGACGCTTTAAACAAGCCTTAGACATACCGCCCAATCAGTATCTACAAGCGATCCGGATTGAGGCTGCCCGTAAACGACTGGAAGAAACCGATCAAGCTGTGGATGTGATCATGCAAAATGTCGGCTATCAGGATCCAAGTTCATTCCGCCGTTTATTTCATAAAAAAACCGGTCTGACGCCGTTGGAATACCGGCGCCGGTTTAGCCGACGCTTTTAAAAGCGCTTAATGAGAAGGCTGTACTTTTCCCACTTTACGGCCATGCAGAAGGTAATACCAAACCAGGCAGCTCAGGGTGAGCAGCGCCGAGAACAGATAAAGCTGACGATAACCAATCTGATCCAGCAGCATACCCAGGAAATAAGGGCCAAAACCAAGACCGGCATCCAGGGCAATAAAGAAGGTTGAGGTAGCAAGCCCCATACGCTGCAATGTCGTACTTTTCACCGCAATGGTTTGACACACTGACTGGATATTACCAAAACCAAAACCAAGCAAGGCAGCACTGGCAAGTAACATCACAGAGTTTTGCGCCTGACTGAGGAGTAATATCCCCAGTGCCATAATCACAATGGCAGGATAGATAATGATATTTTCGCCTTTACGGTCCATGAGCGGGCCGGTAAAAGGACGCGAAAGCAAAATGGCAAAAGCATACATCAGGAAGAAAAAAGATGCTGCTTCGACCAGATTAATTTCTTTGGCATAAAAGTGAATAAACGACAATATGCCTGAATAAGAAGTAGCCACCAGCAGTACAATCAGTGCAATCGGTAGCGCATTCGGTTCAATATACTGAGCCAGTTTGCTGGTGCTTTGCGAAGTAGAGGCTGCTGACGAATGACTTGCCTTAAGGCGTGGTGGCTGGATAAACAGTCCACAGATCAGGCAGCTGAGCGCAACGATACTGGTAAAGATGAAAATTACCTGATAATTAAAATTTGTCATCAGCCAGATTCCGGCAAAGGGACCAATCGCTGTGCCGAGGGTGCTGCTCATGCTGAAATATCCAATTCCTTCACCACGTCGTGTGGCAGGAATGGTCTGTGCAATCACTGTACCCAGTACAGTAGAAGCCATACCCATCATAAAGCCATGTATCAGACGGATGCCTAGTAAAACTTCCAGCTTGGCCGGAATCATATACAGTCCGGAAAAGAGTAGGAAACCAGTCAGGCCAATGACAAGCGTATTTTTTAGGCCCAGACGATTCAGTAATTTTCCGATCAATAAGCGTCCGAATAGGGTGCCGACAATAAACAGACCTGATACCAGACCGGCTTGTGCAGTCGAAGCCCCTAGCTCAGCCACTGAGTAGCCGACAATCACAATCACCAGTAAGTAGAACACCAGAACCAGCTGGAAATTCACCAGACTGATCAGGATAAAATTGGGCGTCCATAAAGGCGCTTCTTGTTCTTGGCTCATTGAGGTCTGTCCTGAGATGAGGGATATAACTGCTGAATGAGTTGCATCAAGGTATTTTTACTGCCTTCAAGATCATCTGATTCAATGTGCTCAAGCAACTGATCTTCAAATGCATCGATCTGTTTGGAACACATCGCAAAGGTCTCAATTCCTTGCTCACTCAACTTGAACAGCTTTTGACGCTTATCTTCAGTTTCGAGTTGGGCAATCAGATCGAGTTCAACCAGTTGCTGAATCCGCTTAGTAATACCGGGCTTGGATACATTGAGATAACTGGAAATATCTGCCAGCGTGCATTGTTGCTTTGACTGGATGACGTATAACACCTGCCATAAGGAATAATTTAATTGAGATGACAACAAGATCGTATTGATCTCATCGCTCATCAGTCGTGCGCAGCGTAATAACAGCGTACGAAGTCGGGGAGATTCGGAAAACATATGGTTAGTTAACCTGGGTAACTAAATTTAGGCCTAATTTACGCCTGTTTTATCTAAAGCTCAAGAGGAGAGTTTTAAAAATTATTCAGAGTAATATTTTCTTTATCAGCAAAAGTTACATAGTTTAACCTGATTAAAAAATAATCAACAAAAGACTACATACTTTTTATAACAGCCACGCCTAAGCTAGCCATGTCACTAGAAAAATTCATGACTTAAAAATTGAAGGGCAAAGATGCCAAATAACAATGCATAGGTGAAGCTTATGACTCTGGGTTTAACTGCATTAGAGTTAGCACGAATACAGTTCGCCTTTACTGTATCTTTTCATATCATTTTTCCGGCAATTTCTATTGGCTTGGCCAGCTTTCTGGCCATTCTGGAATGGCGCTGGCTCAAAACCCAAAACCCGATTTTTCAGGATCTATTCAAATTTTGGGTGAAAATTTTCGCTGTGGCATTCGGGATGGGCGTCGTCTCTGGTGTGGTCATGAGCTACCAGTTTGGAACCAACTGGAGTGAATTTTCCCGGGTGGCAGGAAGTGTGACTGGGCCCTTGCTGGCTTATGAAGTTTTAACCGCCTTCTTTTTAGAAGCCGGATTCTTGGGCATCATGCTCTTTGGATGGGGTCGAGTGGGACCAAAGGCGCACTTTTTCTCAACCTTGATGGTTGCGATAGGAACCTGTATTTCCATGTTCTGGATTCTATCGTCCAATAGCTGGATGCAGACCCCACAAGGCTTTGCGATTGAAAATGGCCTGATTGTTCCGCAAGACTGGTTTGCCATCGTGTTTAACCCATCTTTCCCTTATCGTCTGGCCCATATGGCCATGGCTGCCTTTCTGGTTTCCGCCTTACTGGTCGCTGCTACAGCCGCATGGCATCTAATCAAAGGCCGTCGTGATGCACTGGTCAAGACTTCATTTTCCATGGCGATGTGGCTGCTTCTGGTACTCGCGCCCTTACAGGTCATCGTCGGTGATATGCACGGTATTAATACCCTTGAACATCAGCCAGCCAAACTTGCAGCCATGGAAGGGCACTGGGAAACCAATCATGACGAAGGCATGCCCTTATATCTCTTTGGTATTCCAGATATGGAGGCCGAAGAAACCAAATATGCAGTCGCAATTCCCAACTTGGGTAGCCTGATTCTAACCCACTCGATGGATGGAAAGGTTACAGGACTTAAAGACTTTGCGCCTGAAGACCGGCCGAATTCGCTGGTGGTGTTCTGGAGCTTCCGGATTATGGTCGGACTCGGCGTATTGATGCTGTTACTGGCGTTATGGGGAGCGTGGGCACGTACCCGTGGTCGCTTTTATGAGTCCCGTGCATTGCACCGATTTGCCCTGATTATGGGACCTTCCGGATTTATTGCCATGCTTGCGGGATGGTTTACCACAGAAGTCGGCCGTCAGCCTTGGGTAGTCTACGGCATCATGCGAACCAAGGATGCATTGTCTCCGGTTTCCGCTGAACAGGTGGGGCTGACCCTGATTATTTTTGTAGTTGTCTACTGTGTGGTATTTGGTATCGGAATTTACTACATGTTGCGCCTGATGCACAAAGGCCCGGATTTTATTCATACCCGACCAGATCATGAATCAGATAGCGATGTGGTTCAGGCCTCGCATCGACCATTAAGTAGTATTCGCGAACGTATCGAAGAAGTTCCTGAACAACCGGATCAGGAGGACAAAAAATGATTGATTTATCATTAATCTGGATTGTGATTATTGGTTTGGGTGTATTGATTTATACCATTCTCGATGGTTTCGATCTGGGCATCGGCATCTTGTTTCCTTTCTTTCCGCATCAGGATGAACGTGATGTCATGATGAATACCGTGGCTCCGGTCTGGGATGGCAATGAAACCTGGATGGTACTGGGTGGTGCAGGGTTATTTGCAGCTTTCCCACTTGCTTACTCGACCGTACTCTCGGCACTGTATATGCCAATTATTCTGATGGTGATTGCCTTGATTTTCCGCGGCGTGGCTTTTGAGTTCCGCTTCAAGGCCAACCGCAGCAAACATTGGTGGGATAAAGCCTTTATCGGTGGTTCTGCGATCACCAGTTTCCTGCAAGGCATGATTTTAGGCGCTTATATTCAGGGCATTGAAACTCGAAATGGTGTCTATGTTGGTGGTGGTCTGGACTGGCTCACTCCATTCAGCATCTTCACCGGAATCAGTGTGGTGGTGCTCTATGCGGCATTAGGCTGTGGCTGGCTGATCTATAAAACCGGAGATGACTTACAGGATCGAATGTTTAAACTGATGCCTAAGCTGATTATTGCTTTGTTGATCATATTGGGTGCTGTCAGTATTTATACGCCGTTGACCCATCCACAGATTGCCGAACGCTGGTTTAGTCAGCCACAATTTACCTATTTTATGCCCGTTCCAATTCTGGTTCTGCTGTTTACCTGGCTGGCCTTACGTGCCTGTAAAAGACGCAGTGAATTAGGTCCATTTACCTATATGCTGGTTCTGGTTTTCCTCGCTTATACCGGATTCTTGATCAGCCTATGGCCATATATTATTCCGCCGAGCGTGACCATCTGGCAGGCAGCAGCGCATGAAAATAGCCAGCTATTTGCCTTGATTGGTGCCTTGATCCTGATTCCTATTATTGTGATTTATACCGGTATGTCCTATTGGGTATTCCGGCATAAGGTCAGGGTCGGCGATGATGGCTATCATTAAGGAGTAGTCATGAAAGGCAAACAGGTATTATGGTTTGTAGGATTATGGCTGGCAGGATTTTTAACGCTGGCCCTGATTGCTGGTGCATTCCGCTTTCTGGTGCATTTGGCTTATTAAATTAGTAAAACTAAAAAAATGAAAAAATGAAAAAAGTGATCTGAATGTCCTGATCACTTTTTATTATTTGCCATTTATCTTTGATAAAACCAAATTTACGATTTTACCTGTTTACGATACACACTTGGACGTACAGGACGAGTATGTTTCCAAAGGCCTTTTTTCTGTTTCTTAGCTTTATTTTGCAATTCCATCATATAGCGTAAATGGTTTTTATCCTTGATATATTCTTCATAGACCCACGCTGCACCACGTTTGACAATCTCTTCATTGATATTTTTGCGATAGCGGTAGACCACACCGACACAGCGGCCATAACGGTCAATGTCGGTAATCTTGACCCGAACCATTTTATTATTCACCATGCTTTTGACCAGACGCTGCGATTCCTTGCCATAGGCTTGTGATGATTCAGGGGCATCGACAAAAGCAAAGCGCAATTTGGTCTCAGAGCGACGAATGTTAAAACGGTAGCAGGTGAGGGTATCACCATCACTTACGGCTTTTACACGGCACCAGTATTTTTTGCCTTTCTTAAAAGGGCGGAAAACATCTTTTAAATAAACTGTAATTTTATGCAGCAGATAATAAGAAAAACATAGCAATACTAAGCCCAGCACAATTTGCCAGGTGATGGAGAGATTTAACAAAGGCAAGATCCAAATCAGCAAAACCAGCTGTAAAATCACAGCTAAAAGTCGAGCCATTTTAGAGCAAAGCCAGTAGATCTACGGATTAAAAGCTAATCACTCAGTGTTTAGTTTTGTACCAGCTAAAATAGCCTAAGTATATTTTTCTGGCGAAAAGATGAATCTGCAACCATCTAAACTTATATATAAAATAGCCTAAGCAATTTAAATTTCTTTATAAATAGCCTAAGTAAAAATTTTATAAATTTCAGCTCTCAAAAATTGATGTCTCTTATTCTCGTGCAAATCCTTATGCCAATATATCCCCATATTAATTTTCGGCAGTTCCACAGGGACTTCAAAAATATTTAGACTGGTAGCCAATTGTAAATGTACCAATACATTTTTAGGAATAGTCAGCATAGCTGTCTTTTGTTGTTCCAAAATTTGCAGAGCAGTTGAGTAATGCTGACAGCGTAAAAAAATCTGTCGTGAATATTGTTTACGGCTTAAATAAATATCCTCAACTAAAACGCCAGTACGGCGTGATGACACGCCAATATGAGGTGAGGCAAGATAAATCTGCTCATTCATTTCTGTTAATTGTGTACACACTACAAATTCATCTTGAACCAGACGCTCAAACTGGATTTTTTCAGCAATGTTTTGTTCCAGATCTATGACAAAATCGACCTGTTGAGAGGCGAGGTCTGCTGCTATATTTTTACGGTCCAGCTTCATGCTGCTAAGTTGAATTTCCAGATTGAGTTGTTGAAAGTGCTGAACCAGTCTGGGAAAGATCATTGGCTCAATTTCATCATGAACGGCAATTTTCAAACTCTGAATCATTTCTGGTCTGAACTGCTGATGCTGTATTGAAATATTTTGAATTGCAAAAAGTGCATTCTTCAGCTCAGGATAGATCTGTTCCGCAAACGGCGTAGGCTGCATTTTGCTACCAGTACGTACAAATAAATCATCCTGTAAATGCTGTCTTAAACGTTGCAGAGCATGACTGGCAGCAGACTGGCTAACTGATAAAATCTGTGCAGCTTTAGAAATACTATTCTGCTCATAAATTGCCATAAAAAGCGGATAAAGGTTAATGTCGATACGATGAAAATTTCGCAGGTCCATGACTGTTTTGGAATGAATAGTATGCATAATATTGTATGGGTTAAAATCATTTTATTCATAATAGGTTTTGGGTTAAGGTGTTGTAAAGCGTATGAATTAGAATATTTAGAGGGATAAAAGAGATGTTTGAGCTTTCAGCACGTGCACAGGATTATTTAAATAGAACAAAAAAGTTTATTACTGATGAAATTGAACCTGTCGAGGCTGGTTTCTGGCATCAGGTGCATCAACTGAATCAAGGTGGCGACTGGACCAAATGGCAATGGCCGGCAGAGCTTGAAATATTGAAAGATAAAGCCAAAGCGGCAGGTCTCTGGAATATGTTTTTGCCTTGTTCAGAATTAGGTCAGGGATTATCCGTTCAGGAATATGCACATATCGCTGAACTTTCTGGACGAAGCCTGATTGCACCTACCGTCTTTAACTGTAATGCGCCAGATAGCGGTAATATGGAAGTATTGTGGCGCTATGGTTCTGAAGAACAAAAACAGCAATGGTTGATGCCACTTCTGGAAGGGAAAATCCGTTCAGTGTTCTGTATGACTGAACCTGCTGTGGCTTCAAGTGATGCTACCAATATGCAGGCGACGGCGGTAGTTGAAGGTGATGAAATTGTTTTGAATGGTCGTAAATGGTGGTCTTCGGGTTTGGGTGATCCAAATGCCAAAATCATCATCTTTATGGCACATACACCGGATGAATCCAAAGACCGTCATCATCAGCATTCCATGGTTTTAGTTCCAGTCGATACTGCAGGCGTGAAAATTGAACGGATGCTTCCAGTCTTTGGTGATTATGATGCACCACATGGCCACGGCGAAGTCAGCTTCGATAATGTTCGTGTTCCAGTTTCGAATTTTATTGGGGGTGCAGGTCAAGGCTTTGAAATTGCCCAAGGCCGTTTAGGGCCAGGCCGTATTCACCATTGTATGCGTTGCATCGGTGCTGCGGAAAAATCCTTAGAGTTGATGATTGACCGTGGTATGAGCCGTAGCGCATTTGGCAAAGAGATTTTAAAACTCGGTGGCAACCTGGAGCGTGTCGCGGAAGCACGGGTTGCGATTGATCAGGCACGTCTTTTGACCTTGTATGCCGCCTATAAAATGGATACTTTAGGGAATATGGCAGCACTGACTGAAATTTCTGCAATTAAAGTCGTTGCGCCAAGTGTGCTGGAAAAAGTTGTTGATATGGCCATCCAGATCCACGGCGGTGCCGGTGTTTCTCGGGATACACCATTAACCGGATTTTTTGCTCAGGCACGTGCCTTGCGTTTGGCTGATGGCCCGGACGAAGTGCATAAGGGCATGATTGCCAAACTGGAACTGGCAAAACGTGGCTACAGTACTCGTCGCAAAAAATAAGCTGGCTTTAACTAGAAAATTGCAACATATTAAAAAATTTTAAGGAAAAATTATGGCGGTTATTGATGTAGGTGGAGCAGTTCGTGCAGGTGAAGAACTGGATGTACAAGCCATCACCAATTGGTTAATTCAGCAAAATGTGAATGTTGAAGGCCCTGTGCAGGTGACCCAATATTCAGGCGGAGCTTCAAACTGGACCTACCGTTTACAGTATGCCAATGCCGATTTAATTTTACGTCGTCCGCCACAAGGTACCAAAGCCAAATCAGCCCATGATATGGCACGTGAATATCATGTGCAGAAAGCCTTGGCTGAACATTATCCCGTCGTGCCTGAAATGGTCGCGCTTTGTCAGGATGAATCAGTGATTGGTTGTGATTTCTATGTGATGAAACGGCTTGAAGGAATTATTCCTCGCGCCAAAATGCCAGCTGAGCTGCAGCTTACTGAATCCGATATCCGGACTTTATGTATCAATGTGATTGATAAACTGATCGAATTGCATCAGGTGCCTTATCAAGGGACTGAACTTGAAAATCTCGGTAAGGGTGAAGGCTATTGTCGCCGTCAGGTCGAAGGCTGGGATGTACGTTATGAAAAGGCTAAAACTTTAAATGTTCCATCGTTTAAATATGTGCGCAACTGGCTTAAAGATAATATTCCTTCAGATTCTAAAACCTGTGTGATTCATAATGACTGGCGTTTTGATAATGTCATCTTAAATCCGGAAAATCCGACTGAAGTGATTGGCGTACTGGACTGGGAAATGGCGACACTCGGCGATCCGCTCATGGACCTAGGTTCTGCTTTAGCCTATTGGGTGGAAGATACTGACAATGCCATCTTTAAGGCAACACGCCGCCAGCCGACCAATCTAAAAGGTATGTTTACCCGTAAAGAAGTGGTGGATTACTACTTGGGAAAAACCGGCCTGCAACCGGAAAACTGGGCGTTTTATGAGGTGTTCGGAATTTTCCGTCTCGCGGTGATTGCCCAGCAGATCTATTATCGTTATTACCATAAACAGACTAATAATCCAGCGTTCAAGGATTTTTGGGTGGTGATTCATGCCTTGCATATTCGTGCCTTAAAACTGATTGGCAAGCAAAAACTGGAAGCCAATGAGATTACACAAAAGTATGTGCTTAAATTTAAAGAGATAATGCCAAAATGACAACCATTTACTTGATCCGGCATGGCCAGGCCTCTTTTGGCGCAGAAAGTTACGATCAACTTTCGCCCAACGGCGAGTTACAGGCAAAGCTTTTGGGTTGCTATTTTGACGAAATCCTGAAAGAAGCGCCTTATGTGGTGGCTGGTTCCATGCAACGCCATCAACAGACAGCGCAATTATCACTGGACAAATGTTTTCCGGAAAGTGAGATTCTGACCGATAGTGCCTGGAATGAATTTAATCATCAGCAGGTATTCGCCCGTTATGAGCCGCGCTTTAATCAGCCTGAATTGCTGAAACAGGATGTATCAGAACATGAAAATCCACGGGATTATCTGAGCAAGATTTTTAGCGGTGCAATTGCACGCTGGACTGGCGATGATTATCACCATGAATATGATGAATCTTGGCCAAGTTTCAAAGCACGCGTGGAAAGCGGCTTAGAAAATCTGTGTGACCAGTTGTCCAAAAGCCGACCACGCTATGCAGTAGTTTATACCTCAGGTGGGGTGATTTCTGTGGCTGTAGGCAAAATTTTGGGCCTTAGTCCGGAGAAAACCTTTGCTCTGAACTGGGCGATTACCAATACCAGTATCACGACACTACGTCTGGTGGGTAATGAACCGCAACTACTCAGTTTAAATGAACATCATTTTATTAAAGCACAGCGTCCAGACTTATTGACCTGGATTTAAAACCTAATACGCTAGAAAAATAAAGGAATAGGGTAAATACATGGCTAAAACAATTTTAATTACCGGTGCAAGTTCAGGGATCGGCGCCGGTATGACACGTGAATTTGCGAAAAAAGGCTATAACCTGGCGATTTGTGCACGTCGTTTGGAGCGTCTGGAAATCTTAAAGCAGGAACTGGAAAGCCAATATGGCATCAAAGTCATTGCCAAAACACTAGATGTCACCGATTACGATCAAGTGTTTGAAGTGTTTCGTGCTTTTAAAGAAGACTTTGGCACCATTGACCGAGTTATTGTGAATGCTGGTGTCGGTGAGGGCCGCCGGATTGGTAAAGGTAATTTTGCTATCAATAAAGCCACGGTTGAAACCAACTTTATTTCGGCATTAGCACAATGTGAAGCTGCAGTTGAAATCTTCCGTGTACAAAACTCTGGCCATCTGGTGATGATTTCATCTATGAGTGCAATGCGCGGTATGCCAAAACATTTAACGGCTTATGGTGCAAGTAAGGCCGGCGTGGCTCATTTAGCGGAAGGCATTCGAGCTGAATTGATCGATACGCCAATAAAAGTGACCACCATTTTCCCAGGATATATTCGTACTGAAATTAATGAAGGGGCAAAAAAGCTACCTTTTGAAGTCGATGAAAAAACTGGTTCGCGTTTATTGGCAGCAGAAATTGAAAAAGCACCAGTTAAGGCTTATGTGCCGAAATGGCCTTGGTTGCCACTCGGTCTAGCCATGAAAGTATTACCACTTAAACTGGTGAACAAGTTAGGTTAAAAGCGCTCTTAGATCTATAAAAAGAGAAGCTAGAGCGCTTCTCTTTTTATTTTTTATGACAAACTGAGAAAAATTTCTGAATCAGTATTTTTTTCTAAAAAATGTATAGCTTGAATTTACAAAAAAGCGAAATTTTATAAATCCTAATATATTGATTATTAAAATAAAGTTTTAAATTATCAAAAATTATATTTTTATTTTATTGATGAATTTGCAATTAAATCAATTACTTTTAAATTCTCATTTGATGAGAAAGACCCTCTTTAACTTTTCCAAATTTTCGCCAATTTTAAGAACTTTTCTAAACTGTCCAAAACTTAGACATACTCACTCTAAAAGTAGAAAGATAACTTCTCTTTTTTAGAATTTCCTTTAATGTACAACCGTTCAGAAATTAAAGGTTGTCCATATGTCTATATCTGCGGATATGACTGACCAGCAGCGAATCTCCAAGGTCAGAAGTATCGTTACCCAGGCTGGGGAAGAGGTGCGTGCTCGTTATCCCATACTCAAACATCAGAACTTTATAGGTGCGAGTATTTTAGGCTTTGCCTGGGCAGGCATGATTGCATGCGCGGTAGCATATGAAACAGGTTATCTCTCAGCATGGTTTACCATTCCCTTGATTGCGATTTTTGCGTCATTGACCCATGAATTGGAACATGACCTGATTCATTATATGTATTTCAAAAAAACACCTTGGGCACATCATCTGATGCTGGCACTGGTCTGGTTGGCACGTCCAAACACCATCAGTCCGTGGGCACGTCGTCGTTTACATTTGCATCATCATAAATATTCAGGCACTGAACATGACCTGGAAGAACGTGGCATCAGTAATGGTATGCCTTGGGGCATTCGCCGAATTCTGGTGATTAGTGACCAGTTGATGTCAGTGTATCTGCGTCCATTTCAGATGATTAAAATGATTCATCTTTTTCTGGAAAAACAGCCTGAAAAAGAACGTAAAATTGCCATGATTTCTCAGCTATTTGGCTTTTTACCTCTCAGCATTATTTACTATGGATTGTGCTACCTGTTTGTGGTCTTTCATGGTTTAAATGCAGTTTCACCGCTATTCGGTTATGAGATGCTCTGGTCGCAAGGCATTGTCGACGCGATGCCGATTGTAAATCTGCTGGCAGTCATCTGGGTGATTCCGAACTTTATCCGTTCTTTTAGCTTGCAGTTTGTCAGCTCAAATATGCATTACTATGGCGATATTGATCCATGTGATGTGATCAAACAAACCCAAGTGCTCAATCCATGGTGGATGGTTCCGTTCCAGTTATTCTGCTGTAATTTTGGTTCGACCCATGCGATTCATCATTTTGTGGTCAAAGAGCCATTTTATATCCGTCAACTGACGTCCAAAACGGCGCATAAAGTAATGAAAGAAGTGGGCGTGCGTTTTAATGATGTGGGAACTTTTAAGCGTATGAATCGCTGGAATGACTATAAAATCTAAGCTTTAATTTCCATAAGAAATCCCGTTTTTAAGCGGGATTTTTTTATATTTATCCTTGATATTTTACCCAATGGCAAGATGTATAAGCCTGTATTTTGCAAGAATCCTATCTTAGTTAAATTTAGGTGAACATTCATTTAAAATGCCTGTTGAGGAAATAGTTCAAAAGAATAAACTCAGGTAAAATTAAGTATATCCCTATATAAATTAGCCCGCTATGTTGCTGAAAGCCGCCACCATTGCCTTGATTCCTGCACTTGTCATTCAGGGTAATCGTGTCAAGAAAAATACCCTAAGACTGCCGGAACCTGAAGGTGCACGTGAAGGTCAAACCGGAACCGGCAACAAACTGTCTCTGCTGATTTTAGGGGATTCGGCAGCAGCAGGTGTAGGAGTAGAACATCAGGATGACGCATTACTGGGTGCAATTCTGCATGAACTGAAAGATGACTTTGAAATTGACTGGAAATTACAGGCCAAAACAGGCGATACCAGCTCAAAAGTAATTCATGCTTTGGACCAAATAGAAGTCCAGCACTATGATGTAATCGTCACGTCGGTTGGCGTCAATGATGTGACCAAACTGATACCTGTCGAGGTTTGGATTCAGAAGCAGGAACAGCTTTATAGTAAAATTCAGCAAAAATTTAGTCCGAAACTGATCATTGCTGCCGGTGTGCCGCCAATGAATATGTTTCCGGCGCTACCGAATCCTTTAGCCTGGCTATTTGGCCAGTATGCTAAACAGATGAACCAGCAACTAGAAAATTTTGTGAATCAGCAAGTGAATATGCAATGGATTGAATACGATATTGAGAAGTATCGTGCCATGAATTTACAAATGGCTGCAGATGGTTTTCATCCGAGTAAGGAAGTTTATACACTTTGGGGACAAGAAGTAGCTGGCAAGATTCGGAAGACCTTCTAAAATAGTTGAAATCTCTCAATTTAGTTAATTCTATGTCTGATATTGAAACGCATCCGCTACCGCCATTTTTACCGCCCAATGCCAAATTACTGATGTTGGGTAGTTTTCCGCCACCTGCCACACGCTGGAAAATGAACTTTTATTACCCAAACTATCAAAATGATATGTGGCGGATTTTTGGACTGATTTTCTTTGAAAATAAAGATTACTTTTTAGATCTACCCAATAAAAAATTTCAGGAACAATTGATCCGGGAGTTTTTAACAGAAACGGGGATTGCGATTTTTGATAGTGGCTATCAGATCCGGCGTTTAAAGGGCAATGCTTCAGACAAATTTTTGGAAATTGTAGTACCTACCAATATTGAGCAACTACTCAGCCAAATGCCGCAGTGCAATCATATTATGACCACAGGCGACAAGGCCACAGACACCATGATGCTGTCTATGCCTGAAGGGACTTTAAAGCCGAGTATTGGTCAGCCTAGCGAGGCCCATTTTGTCGGACGTGATCTGTATTTATATCGCATGCCTTCATCTTCTCGAGCATATCCGGTTTCTCTAGAGAAAAAAGCCGAAAGTTACCGATTGATGTTTGAACATGTGGGTCTAGTTTAATATTTAATCCAATAATCAGATAAAATGGTTAAAGAGGTTTTAGGCTACAGACAAGACATAAACTTACTATTTGTAAGTTATAAGCCTTATTTATTCACATATTTGGATATTCGACCCAACGATAGCTATTGATTTTAATCTCCCAGACATGATGAAAGCTGGACCAGATTAACTGGCCACCTTTGGTCCATTTTAAAGCTCGAATACGCGACTCCACCTGCTGTATTTCCTCAGGTGAGGCCGGACGTAAAGGCCCAATTTCTGCATATAAGCGTACTCCTGGATAACGCTTAAATTTCCCTTTAAGTAACGAATGAAACCAAAACAGTTTGCTACTGTTCACAGCCTGTATGCAGGCCATCGGCTGATGCTGTAAATTCTCAGAAAAAGTAGTGGAATAAGTATCAAAGAAGAAACCCGTGCTGGTCTTTTTGTTGAGAAATATAGTTCCGATCGGAGTAATGCTAGGCAAACCTTTAGAGTTGACCGTTGCAATAGAGCAATGCATGGCAGCCCGTTGTGCATCAGCGACCATCTGGCGAATCTGTTGCCATTCACTATCAGAAATCATGTTTTGATTCTCTTTTTATTTTTTATAAATTTTATAACAACTTATTTAGCTTGGCATTGCCTGAAAAAATTGAAGATAGGGCAGTTTAATCAATCTAAATCGTTATTCAGATTATAAAAAAGAGCCACATGGGCTCTTTAAAAAATGCAAAATTCGGCGATTAGCCATCGTATTCGACATAATCCCACAAATTTAAACGTGCTTTAATTTCCTGACGAATCTCAGGCAGCATCGGCAAAAGAGTACCATCAATCCATAAGCTTAACGCTTGGGCAGAGAGTACTTGCTGCTGTTCATCGACCAGTTGTGCACCTTTCAACATGATACCGGTCTCATCAGTGGCTTCAGTTTCTACACCTTTAAATAAAACCTGTAATTCATAACTACTATCCTGAATCTGCCATTCCAGTTCGAGCTGAATATTTTCACTGGATTTCAAAACTACCTGTCCCTCGACCGTATCGGAGTCGGACAAACAGTCATGTTCCACCCGAATTTTGGCCAAATACCATTCTTGCTGGGATAAATCATGGAGAGTTTTTACAGGCGTGAGAATATCACTGAACTTAAACTGACGGCTTAGATCAAAAAATTGCATGGGAGTGGAGGGCGAACAAGCGCAAAATACGAGAAAAATGTAATTCTAAAGTAAGCGCAATAGACTGTAAAACCCTTTAAACGATGATTGGACTAAGTTAATTTAAGCGGTCATTCTCAAAATACAGGCTTTTCATGTCGTCGTAATTGTGAGGTCATTCTAATGTCATTACATTAACCATTCACCGGGAAATTTCGTCACCAGATTCATCATAAAACGCTGGAATTTTGTAGTTTCCGGATCATGTAAATGCTGAATACTACGGCCATCTTTTTGATGTTCCAGCCAAATCATTTCATTTTTTTCGTTCAGTTTAAGTTGATAAGCCACGCGTGGTAAGTACTGATCCATCGCACTGGTGATTTCCTTCTGAAAATCTTCCGATTCAATGACCAGACCGACTTCGGTATTCAGATAGGCTGAACGCGGATCAAAATTAAATGAACCGACAAACACCATGCCATCCAGATCAAAAAATTTGGCATGCAAACTGGAGCTATTTTTGTTTTTAGCCGGGATGATGTCTCCAGTCATAATTTCATACCAGGTCCGTTCCGGACGGACAATGTAGGGTTTAAATTCCCAGAGTTCGATGCCACTTTTCAATAATTGCTGACGATATTGCTGATAATAGGCATGCACCGCAGCCACATCATTGGCCTGAAAAGAGTTGGTCAGGATTCTGATTTTCACACCTTGTTGCGCACGACGAGTTAAATAGTCAGCGCCTTTTTGCGTGGGAATAAAATACGAGGACACCAGTTCCAGATGTTTTTTTGGCTCACCCATCAGTTCGAGCATATGGGTATAAATATAATCGCCATTTTTGGCATGAGGGTGTGCTTTTGCGGGACTATCCGCAACAAAATAAGCCGGCGCCCAGTGCATAGGTTGTTTTTTTAAGTGTTGTTCGACTTGTTTCTCGGCAATGCCTACCCGGCGTTTGAGTTCAGTTTCATCAACATCTTCTCGTTCAAATTCAGTTCTGAGCCTTTTGAGCATTTCAGGATGGCCGGCATCATTCAACACCTGTCGAACGTCATAACTCAGATCATCATTCCAGAAGTTAATAAAGGTCTGATTGGCATCTGTTACGCTCTGACCCGCGAAGAATATATCCACATCGGTGAATTGAAAATCTTCACTGGCATCAAAATATTCACTGCTGATATTGCGGCCGCCGGTCACGGCTGCAGTGCCATCCGCAATGATCAATTTATTATGCATGCGATGGTTGACCTTTTTCATCCGGAAGCCATAATCCAGCGCACGTAAATGACGAAATTTATAGGGATTAAAAATCCGGACTTCAAAATTTGGATGCTGGCTTAAAGCAAGAAGCTTGTCATCAAGCTGGGTGCCATTTTGATCGTCAATCTGAACCCGCACTTTGACACCGCGTTCGGCGGCTTTGAGTAATTGGGACAAGATCATATTGCCAATATAATCATCCTTCCAAATGTAATATTGCAGATCCAGATGATATTTGGCTTTGTTAATCAGGTGCAGGCGTGCTGCCATACTCATAAAGCCATCATAGAGCGGTAAGAAAGCCGTTTTACCGCTATTGATTTGCTGTTTTGAAAGTTGATTGTCGATCCAGTGCGCAGGTCGAACCGGCGTGATTTTCGCTTCTTCAGCAGTGTTGGGAGCCAGTTCACAGCCAGAAAGCATGATGCTAAAAGTAAAAATGCTCAAACATACAAAGGGCGAAGGTTTAGTCATTGATGTTCCATTAATTATAGGATCTTTTATTCCTTATCTGGTGATGTTAATAGTTGAATCTCCGAATAGAAAGAGGTTACTGTTAGTCATCTGTAAATCAGCAAAAAAAGGACAGTTTTACATGAAATCACGTGCAGCAGTTGCGTTTGGTCCAGGCCAGCCATTAGAAATTGTAGAAGTGGATGTTGCTCCACCAAAAGCAGGTGAAGTACTGGTAAAAATTAGCCATACAGGCGTGTGTCATACCGATGCATTTACCTTGTCTGGTGAAGATCCTGAAGGTGTATTTCCTGCAATCCTGGGTCATGAAGGTGCGGGTGTGGTCGTTGAAGTCGGTGAAGGCGTCACTAGCCTGAAACCGGGCGATCATGTGATTCCGCTTTATACTGCTGAGTGCGGCGAATGCTTGTTCTGTAAGTCAGGTAAGACCAATCTGTGTGTTGCTGTGCGTGCGACCCAAGGTAAAGGCGTCATGCCAGATGGAACGACCCGTTTCTCTTATAATGGCGAGCCGATCTATCACTATATGGGTTGTTCAACTTTTTCTGAATATACCGTGGTTGCTGAAGTTTCTCTGGCAAAAATTAATCCTGAAGCCAACCATGAGCATGTTTGCCTGCTGGGCTGTGGTGTGACTACCGGTATTGGTGCGGTACATAACACCGCTAAAGTTCAGGAAGGTGACAGTGTTGCAGTATTTGGTTTAGGTGGTATCGGTCTTGCTGTGGTACAAGGCGCACGTCAGGCCAAAGCCGGCCGTATCATTGTGATTGATACCAATCCGGATAAATTTGAACTGGCGAAACAGTTTGGTGCGACAGATTTCCTGAATCCAAAAGACTATGATCAGCCGATCCAGCAAATGATCGTCGAAATGACCGGTTGGGGTGTAGACCATTCATTCGAATGTATCGGTAATGTAGATGTAATGCGTTCAGCACTCGAATGTGCGCATCGTGGCTGGGGTCAGTCGGTGATTATTGGTGTAGCCGGTGCAGGTAAAGAAATTTCAACTCGTCCATTCCAGTTAGTCACAGGTCGTAAATGGATGGGTACTGCGTTTGGTGGGGTGAAAGGCCGTTCACAATTACCGGGAATGGTAGAGCAATCCATGAAAGGTGAAATTCAGCTTGAACCTTTTGTGACTCATACCATGCCACTGGATCAGATCAATGAAGCTTTTGACCTGATGCATGAAGGCAAATCGATCCGTACAGTTATTCATTTTGACTAAGCTGTTTTAATCTAAAAAAGACCGGTATCAAACCGGTCTTTTTTATGCGGCTTTCACTTGATTCAGGATACATTAGTGCATGAAAGCCTCACAGAGAGTCACTGAAACAACACACGCCTGCTAATGTCATTACATGCCAGATGCTTATATTAAATAGGACGTATAAAAATACGTGATAAAACCATTTTAAAGAATAAGGATAAGCTCTATGTCGAATGATAATTTTGATCGTGATGTAATTAAGAATGCGCCTAAAGATGTCCGCGATGATTTAAATGCTGATCCAATTACTGGTGAACCTGGCGCGCATCCTGTGGGTACAGGTGTCGGTGCCGCAGGTGGCGCAGCAGCAGGTGCAGCTATTGGGGCTGCAGGCGGTCCAGTGGGTGTCGCTGTCGGTGGCGTTGTCGGTGCTGTTGTTGGTGGTCTAGCAGGTAAAGGTGTAGGCGAAGCTATAAATCCAACAGAAGAACAGGCTTACTGGCGTGATAATTCGATCAATACGCCATACTATTCAGATGCCCGTACCACCTATAGCGATTTGGATTATGACCGTGATTATGATACGGCCTATCGAGTCGGTTATGAAAACCGTGGCAGTTATGACGCCCATACTCGTTTTGAAGATGTAGAACCTGATTTGAGACTGAAATGGGAACAAATGAAAGGCGAATCACGTTTAAACTGGGAACAGGCTAAATTTGCAGTACGTGATGCCTGGAATCGTGTTTCACGTTAATTTTTAATCTTTGGATTAAACTGAAGTTTCATTGGTAAAACCCGCGATAGGTGTGTGGGTTTTACCACTTTTAGTGATACATTTCACGGTTTGATGGATTAATAAATAAAAGTAGAAAATTTAATAAATATTTTTTTATATTTAATGCTTGTCAAATGATCACAGAGCGCGTATTTTAATTTAAGAATCACATTTTATGAAAGACATAACATGTTAAAGCAACCTATCATTTCAAACGCATATTTTTATTTCTGGCAGTTTAGCTAATTGCCTGAATGCGTTTGGGCAATGAAAAGGTTGCCCACTAGTTTATACCTGATCGGCAACCCTGATCAGGTTTTTTTATGCCTTTCATCTTTTACAATATTTTGGAGACAGCCATGACAAACTTTAACTATTCATACTTTAACAACTTTTATTGGTCTTATTTTAGTCAGCTAATGACACTTACAACACCTTCGATTAGACCCATAACGCTCAAATAAAAGTTTGGATTGATTGCCAGTCCCAGGATTAAAGTCATGAATACCCCAAATACATCACAACAACATCATGCTGAAAGCATTTTAATTTTACCTCAGCAGCTTAAGCAGCAATTGCCACTGTCTTCGCAATTAGCCAGCCAAGTCGCTGAACACCGTCAAACTATTCAAAATATATTAGAAGGCAAGGATCATCGTTTAATGGTGGTCACAGGCCCATGTTCCATTCATGATGAAGCTTCCGCGCTAGACTATGCAGAAAAATTAAAACAACTTCAGTCACAGCTATCTGATCAGATTTTCCTGGTGATGCGTGCTTATATTGAAAAACCACGGACTACGGTGGGTTGGAAAGGTTTCCTTTACGATCCAAATCTGGATGGTTCATCCAATATGCAATTGGGCTTGGAAAAATCCCGTGACTTATACCTAAAAATTATTGAAATGGGCCTGCCAATCGCTTCGGAAATTCTTAGCCCAATGGCAACTGCTTATTTCGATGATCTATTGGCCTGGGGAGCGATTGGCGCACGTACCAGCGAATCACAAATTCATCGCGAAATTTCCAGCCATATGCCGTACAGCATCGGTTTCAAAAATGGTACTGATGGTTCGATCCAGATTGCACTAGATGCCATCCACTCTGCCTCTCATCCGCATCAATTCTTGGGGATGAGCCAGTCTGGTTTACCATGTATTTTACACTCGCAAGGTAATCCGAAAGCACATTTGATTTTACGTGGCTCGAATAGCGGACCAAATTACCAATTGTCAGAAATTGAGAAAATCCGGGCCAAACATCAGATCGACTTACCGGCATTGGTAATTGACTGTAGTCATGGCAATAGCTCAAAAAATCCGATGCTACAGCCTAAAGTACTGGAACAGATCGTAGCAGAACGCTTACAGACCAATGTTCGTGGCGTAATGCTAGAAAGTCATTTGGTAGATGGCAACCAGAAAATTTCTGAGCAAATGACTTATGGTCAATCTGTTACTGATGGATGTCTGGGCTGGACAAAAACACGACAACTGTTACTGGAGGTGGCTAATACTTTAGCGATCAGTTGTCTGAAACGTAGTGCCTAAATTTAAAAACCACTTTCTCTGCTTGAGCAGCGGGGAAAGTGCTTTTTTGAATATCAGGAAGCAGTTATTTATAAATATAATTAACCTGTAATAGGTCACATAATTGTGACGATAATTTTCATCAAATTATTAAAATCTGTTTGTGTCCTTGTCTAACTCTAGACACAATAAAAACCAGTATATCTCTCTGAATATATAAATTTTTCAAATATTTAAATATCAAATCCGTTCACTTGGGGATCTCAATGTTTGCGCTAGAGCTTTTAGAAGAAGCACGAAAATTTATGCACCATATGCTAACCAAAGTGGTTGAATATGGCGGTTCAGATTTATTTATTACTGCAGATTTTCCACCAAGTATTAAACATCAAGGTTTGATGAAACCATTTGGACAGCAGACCCTGACCGCTGAGAAAACCAAGCTCTTTGCTTATAGCCTAATGAATGAAAAACAGCGCAATGAATTTGAAACCGAACTTGAGTGTAATTTTGCGATTACTGTTCCGGGTATTTCACGTTTCCGGGTCAATGTATTCCAGCAACAGTTGAATATCGGTATGGTGATTCGTACCATCACTGCGGAAATCCCAAATTTCCAGAAGTTAAAACTGCCTGAATCGCTGAAACATGTGATTATGGAAAAACGTGGTCTAGTCTTGGTGGTCGGTGGAACCGGTTCGGGTAAATCAACTTCACTGGCAGCGATGATTGACTATCGGAATGAAAACTCGGCTGGACATATCATCACGGTAGAAGATCCGGTGGAATATGTACACAAGCATAAAAAATCCATGATTACCCATCGTGAAGTCGGGGTAGATAGCCATTCTTGGCAAAATGCTTTAAAAAATACCTTACGTCAGGCACCCGATGTGATTTTGATCGGGGAAATCCGCGATACAGAAACTATGGAACATGCGATTGCTTTTGCTGAAACTGGGCATCTTTGTTTAGGTACGTTGCATTCCAATAATGCCAACCAGACTTTAGACCGGATTATTAACTTCTTCCCAGAAGAACGTCGCAATCAGTTGTTGATGGATTTGTCCTCCAATATGAAGGCTATTATTTCACAGCGTTTGGTTCGGACTCAGGATGGCAAGGGACGTCGAGCAGCCATTGAAATCATGTTAAATACACCGCTCATTTCAGACTTGATTTTGAAAGGAGAGTTTCATGAGTTGAAAGCGATTATGGCAAAATCACGGGAATTGGGAATGCAGACCTTTGATCAGGCTTTATTTGAACTCTATAACCAGGGCGAAATTTCTTATGAAGAAGCATTACGTAATGCCGATTCAACCAATGAATTACGTTTACAGATCAAATTAAAAAGTAATCGTCAAGACAATGCTCCGGCTGGGCAAGCCACCCAATTTTCCATGATTACAGAACCGAAAACAACTGATAAAGATGCAGAAGATCAGTCGGAAACGGAATAAAAAATTCTAATTTTCTATTAGGGCGTGTCCTCATTTGGCTTTACACCAAATAAATATGCAAGCAATGTAAATCATAGACTGGTAATTTCGTGCAAGCTTATCAAAT
>NZ_JAMXXK010000033.1 GCF_024129735.1 Acinetobacter lwoffii
GTGGTCGTCACACTCCATTCCTTAACGGTTACCGTCCACAGTTCTACTTCCGTACTACGGACGTAACTGGTGCGATCGCGCTTAAAGAAGGCGTGGAAATGGTTATGCCTGGTGACAACGTTGAGATGTCAGTAGAGCTAATCCACCCGATCGCAATGGACCCAGGTCTACGTTTTGCGATCCGTGAAGGCGGTCGTACAGTTGGTGCTGGTGTAGTTGCTAAAGTAACTGCATAATCGCTGATTGTGTAAGAAAAGCGCCTCTTTGAGGCGCTTTTTTTGATTCAAACTTTTTATAAAACTAAAAATAGATTGTCGGACAATGATTTTAAAAGCTGTCCTTATCTGATATTGGCTTGACCTAAACTGCACTTATGTAAAAAAAATTACCACGTAATATACAGATAAGAATATGAATATTACATTTTCGGGTCTGGATTGGCCTGATGGGAGTGGTCACATGAATGCGAAAGTAAATATTACAAATCGTGCGGGTGCAAGTTTTCCAGTTCGTCGCATGAACTTTGATTTTGATGCTGTACCGGAATATTGGATGAATGGTTCAGCAGGTCTCACTCATTTTATGACCGCATTATCTGCGCTATTTCCAGCAGGTGAAAAGTTTTTTATAGATTCAGTCCGCGCGGTACGTAACCATCCTGCAATTGCCAATAATGAAGCATTACAAAAAGAAATTTCTGCTTTTATTGGTCAGGAAGCCATGCATACTCACGAGCATATCGGCTTTAATGCTTCTGCGCAAAAACATGGGCATGATGTCGAGACGCTTGATCGTTATACCGATAAAGTCATTCAAACGACACGTAAAGTCATGGCTAAACTGGGTAAGCCTGTGGGAATTACCCAAGAAATGGTAGATTTGACTGCAACTACGGCACTTGAGCATTTCACTGCAACCATTGCCTCACAGCTTTTGACCAATAGCCACATTCAGGAATTGATGACAGATGAAACCATGAAAACCATGTGGTTATGGCATGCCATCGAGGAAAATGAACATAAGGCAGTGGCATATGATGTCTTCGAAGGAGTTTTTGGCAAGGGCCTAAAAGCTTATGCACTGCGTACTTCATCCTTGGTGATCGCAATGGCAACCTTATTTGTAGTGCAAAGCTATTTCCTCGCCCGTTTGCTTAAACAGGATCAGCAGTTTAATCTTGAGTCCTTAAAAGCCATTTATATCTATGCCTATAGTCCTTCTAAAGGTGTCATTACGGGTATGGCGAAAGAAATGCTGATGTATTTTAAACCGGGATTCCATCCGAATGATCATTATACAGATCAACTGTTGGCGACCTGGAAAGCCAAATTGGGTTTGTGACAGAACTGAAGATTGGAGAGCGACTAAAATCGCTCTTTTTTTTGCTCGATTTTTTGGATGAAGTTTCTATAATGCGGAGGTTGATTCTATATAAGATGAACGAAGATGATTCGTTTAATGCAAGCAGCGGATGTAGAAGTCGTTGCAAAGATTGAAAAATCAGTTCAATCACATCCCTGGACTTTAAAACAGTTCGAAGATGCTGTAACAGCTTATCAAAGTACCGTGATTGAAGTGCAAGGGCAGGTGGCCGGATTTTGTATTTTACAACCAGTGCTGGATGAAGCCAATTTATTGCTCATGGCAATTGATCCGGCACAGCAAGGTCAGGGCTTGGGCTATCAGTTGCTGGAGGCTTCAGTGGCGATGCTAAAAAATAATCCGGTGCAGATTTTCCTGGAAGTGCGCGAGAGTAATCTGGCTGCGATCAAGCTGTATGAAAAATCAGGCTTTCATCAGATTGATCTGCGCAAGAATTATTATCCTAACAGTAACGGAAGCCGTGAACATGCCATCATTATGGTAAAAGCATGTACGGATGATTTTGCTAGTCTATTTAAATAATACAAACTGACGACCTTATTTAATAATCTGGTGATTCCATCCGCTGGGTAAGGTCGTCATTAATGAGTTTCCCAATTGCTGAATCTCCGTGGCACTCAATGCATGATTTAAACGTCGCCATTGTCCATCGATCAAGAGTTCCAGTGGCAGATACTGAGATTTGTAATTCATTTTGCTAGAATGCGGCACCCAATATCCCAGATAGATAAATTGTAAGCCCAGCTTTTGTGCATGTTCAATCTGTTTCAAGATTGCAAAAGCACCAAGTGAGCGGCGATTTTCATCTGGGTCAAAGAAGGTATAGACGGCAGAAATGCCATCATCCAGCAAGTCACAGGTTGAAACACTGATTAGACGCTCACTTTGCCATAATTCTAGAAAGAAGCTGTCGGTGCAGCTTTGCAATAAAAATTTTTCGAACTGATCCCGGGTGGGTGGGAACATATCGCCATCTGCGTGGCGTTCATTGATATAGCGTTCATACAGCGCATAATGTAGGTCCCCGGCGTGCTCTGGACTGGTAATTTTTATCACCAGATCCTGATTACGTTTCCAGGCTTTTTTTTGTGAACTGTTCATGCGGAATTCAGCAACAGGCACACGCGAAGACAGACATTGACGACACAAATGACATTCGGGGCGATACACGAAATCACCACTGCGACGGAAACCGGTACGTGACAGTTCCGATAAAGTGACTACATCAATTCGATGTGCGGGATCCAGAAAAACCATGCGCGCCGACTTGTTGGGCAGATAGCTGCAATCATGCGGCGGCGTAATATAATACTGTAAATCGTTCAGTAGGGCCTTTGGCTGATAAGAGTTCATAACAACTACCCTCTGTTATTTTCATTCACTTAAGCGCGCGTTTTGCGCTATTGTTTTACTTGAAAATACACCTTCCTGATACTTTTTCCAATCAATCGCAGGCTTTTTTACAATATCTTGTAAAGAATTAAGATAGTCTTGGCGAGAAAGTGTGCAGGCACCTAGGCTTAAAAGATGATCGTTGACCAGTTGGCAGTCGATCCAGGGTAGTTTATTTTCCTGTCCAATCAGCATTAAAGTATAGAAAGCCATTTTAGAAACATCGGTTTGCGTACTAAACATAGATTCACCAAAACAGCCTTGACCGATGGTCACACCATAAAGTCCACCGACGACGCGATCTTCATCCCAGACCTCAATGCTATAACCATACCCTGCGTCGAACATGTCACAATAGCCTGCGATAATATCTTCACTGATCCAGGTGTCGTCTGCATAAGCACGCGGCAATGAACAGGAACGAATCACCCTTTCAAAAGCATGATTGATTGTAATTTTATAGTCCTGCTTTTTCATATTGCGTAGCAGGGATTTGCTTGGATGATAATCTTCGGGGCGAATAATGCAGCGTGGTTCCGGACTCCACCAGCAAATTGGATCACCTTCTGAAAACCATGGAAATAATCCATGTGTATAGGCTTCATAAAGTGTAGAAGGGGAGAGGTCGGCACCAATACAAATCAGTCCTTCACCTTCAGGATCAACCTCGACCGGATTGGGAAAAATGAATTCTGAGGGAGGAAGTAAAGACATGGCAGACCCGACATAAATCTATAGATAAATCATCATCTCATTCTAGCAATAAAAAAGCCGCCCATAATGGACGGCTTTTTTATTCTTGCTGCTTAGTCTAGTTTGCCCATCGCATCAAGATATTTTTCCGCATCAAGCGCAGCCATACAGCCTGAACCCGCAGAAGTAATGGCTTGACGGTAAATGCTGTCCGCAATGTCACCGGCTGCAAATACACCCGGTACGGAAGTTTGTGTTGCATTACCTGCAGTACCGCTTTGCACCTGGATATAGCCGTCACGAAGCTCCAACTGACCTTCAAACATGGTGCTATTTGGCTTGTGACCAATCGCCACAAACATACCTGTCACATCAACGTTTTGAGTAGAATCATCTTGAGTTGATTTAAGACGAACTGAAGTTACGCCAGATTGTGCATCACCGAGTACTTCATCGACCTGATGGTTCCAGATAATGCTGATCTTGCCTTCTTTTTCTTTAGCAAATAAATGATCTTGCAAGATTTTTTCAGAACGTAATGAATCACGGCGATGAACCAGAGTCACATGCGAAGCGATATTGGATAAGTATAAGGCTTCTTCAACAGCGGTATTACCACCACCCACAACCATGACTTTCTGGTTTTTGTAGAAGAAACCATCACAAGTGGCGCAAGCGCTGACGCCTTGACCCATAAAGGCAGCTTCAGATTCAAGACCTAAATATTGAGCTGTTGCACCGGTACAGATGATTAAAGCATCACAGGTAAATTCGTCCATATCGCCTTTCAATACGAAAGGGCGCTGGTTTAGATCTACTTCATTGATATGATCATACACGATTTCAGTGCCAAAGCGCTCTGCATGCGCCTGCATACGCTCCATCAATGCTGGACCGGTTAAGCCTTCAGGATCACCTGGCCAGTTATCCACGTCCGTGGTCGTGGTCAATTGGCCGCCCAGTTGCAAACCGGCAATGAGGGTTGGTTTTAGGTTTGCACGCGCTGCATAGACTGCTGCGCTGTAGCCTGCGGGGCCAGAACCTAAAATAATCAGTCGTGAGTGACGTGCGCTCATCAGCTGTATCCTTTTTTATTTAGAAATTTATTGAATTATACGTGAAACTGTATAACAGTGGTGTGAGATTAAAGTCGATATTATTGATCATTGAAATCGATTTGAGCTATATAGCATAAGTAACATTGTGCTTGCACAATAGTGCATCTTTTTTCACAGAACAGGTGCATAATATGTATTTTATTGCGTCGCTTTTTTCAAGCATTGAAGCAAAAGAATATTCATGAAGAATTGGTTACAGGACAGTATATGACAGCGGTGTCGAGTGCCTATGCACAGCGCTTAGTAATGACATTATTTTTAGTCTCATTTGGGATTTATCTGTTTCTTGCAACAGTGACCTATACGCCATTTGATCCGGGGTGGATGCATATCTCCAGTGATACGCAGACCGTTTCGAATGCCAGTGGGGTAGCGGGTGCCTGGATTGCAGACCTTTTGTTTGGCTTTCTCGGTTGGGCAAGTCTGCTGATCCCTGTCTATCTGTTTATGGAAGCGATTCAGGTCTGGTGGCCGCGTAGCTTCCTGAACCGGCCATTTCGCTATGCTGCGCAATTCTTCCTGTTGCTGAGCACCTCAGCGCTTTTGTTTTTATTCTGGCAAGTTCCTGCTGATACGCTGGATAATTCTTCCGGCGGTATTATTGGCTATGAATTAGGCCAGAGTCTGGAACAATTGCTGACAGTCTATGGTGCAGCATTCTTCCTGCTGGTGCTTTGGGTGGTGTTATTTACCTTGGCTTTTGGGGTGAAGTGGAACAAGACCTGGAGCAGCCTCAAAGCAACGCCTGCTTATCTACAAGACCTGTTCTACCGTAATGTGCCTGAAGGCATGTCTGATTTTGATCGGACTGCACCTGTTGCCAAAAAAGAGCCAGTCATTAGTGCAAAAAAAGTAGCGGTTGCAGTAACACCTGCGCCTGAGCATCAACTGGTAGAAATAGATCCGGTGGTACGTGATCAGGTGGCTGAACGCTTATTTGATGATTTTGCCGATAAAGAATCACAACAACCGCAGTTTTATGATGATCTTCCCGAAGCTGAGCAGCAGGCTCCTGAGCCAGTCGAGACATTTAAGCAAGTACAGCAAGTGCCTCAACAGCCGGATCGTGTGGTAGCCACAGGCGAGGTGTGGCGTGCCTTACATTCAAATGAAGATCAGCGGCATAAACAGGATATTGATGCCTTACTCAAAGCAGCCGAAGAAGAACAGCTTGATTCTCCAGTCTCACATATAGCTGCTCCACAATCTGTTGCAGCACAGACTCATGCTCATACCAGAACCGCATCGACTTCACATACAGGCCTGGACTGGGATGATGATGAAATCTTTGATGAACTTCTGGCTGCAGTTCCGCAAGGCAAAACTGCGACAGATGTGCATAGCCCATTCAATACCGCGCCGCCTGAAAAAACGTCAAGAATTGTAGAAGACATGACCAATGTTGCACCTGTCATGGCGTCTATGACAACGGCACATGTCGTGAAAAATAGCGCATTACAGGCCGATCTGGATGACCTGGGTGATTTACTGATTGAAGAAGATGAGCCAAGCCAACCAGTACGTGCATCAAGCTATGCCCAATCTTCTGCTTTTGTTCAGGCACCAATTCAGCATCAGGGTATAGAGCAACCAGTATCTCCTCCTTCTGCAACTCATGCAGCAGTACGCGAGGCTTTATCTAAAGAAGAATTTGTAGAAGCCTGGCAAGAAACGGCTGGTAAACCACAAGATGAAGACGAGTTTGATTTTGATGCTCCTTTAACTGATGCTTCAGGCCGTCCGATGTCACGTGCCATGCAGGTGGTGGAGCGCCGAAAAGATTTATCACCGCTTCCAGGTCTGGATTTACTGGATGAAGTCGATCCGAATAAAAAAGTGAATTTTACTGAAGAGCAGCTGGCACGTTTATCTGAATTGCTTGAAATCAAGCTGCAAGAATTCAATGTCAAAGCTAAAGTGGTAGAAGCACAGCCAGGCCCAGTCGTGACACGTTTTGAACTAGATCTGGCGCCAGGGGTAAAAGCCTCCAAAGTGACCAATATTTCGCGTGATCTGGCACGTTCGATGTCGATGGCATCAGTGCGTGTGGTTGAAGTCATTCCGGGCAAACCGTATATCGGAATTGAAGTACCAAACAGTACCCGTGAAATGGTCCGTTTGATCGAACTTTTGACCATTCCAGCCTTTACTGATCCGAATAGTATTCTCTCTATGGCAATGGGTAAGGATATTTCCGGTAATCCGGTGATTGCTGATCTGGGGAAAGCGCCGCATATGCTGGTGGCAGGGACCACAGGTTCGGGTAAATCAGTGGCGGTCAACTCGATGATTCTATCGATGTTGCTGAAATATACCCCAGATGAATTGCGTCTTATTCTGATCGATCCGAAGCAGCTAGAACTGGCGAACTATAATGATATTCCACATTTGTTGACGCCTGTAGTTACCGATATGAAAGATGCGGTCAGCGCATTGAACTGGTGTGTCAATGAAATGGAACGTCGTTATAAACTGATGTCTTTCCTGAAAATCCGTAAACTGAGCGACTATAACCGCAAGGTGGAAGAGGCAATTGCCAATGGT
Organism: Acinetobacter lwoffii; assembly: GCF_024129735.1. Classification (GTDB taxonomy): domain Bacteria; phylum Pseudomonadota; class Gammaproteobacteria; order Pseudomonadales; family Moraxellaceae; genus Acinetobacter; species Acinetobacter lwoffii_H. The sequence continues at coordinate 7,131 of NZ_JAMXXK010000033.1, forward strand.
GAAGACCTGATCGATCCAACCTGGAAAGCCAGCGATTCTGTTGTCGGTGAACGTGCGCCGCGGTTAACACCGTTGCCTTCTATTGTGATTGTCGCGGATGAATTCGCGGATATGATCATGCAGGTCGGTAAAAAAGCCGAAGAAATGATTACCCGTCTGGCACAAAAATCACGTGCGGCCGGTATTCACCTGTTGCTTGCGACCCAGCGTCCATCAGTAGATGTGATCACCGGTCTGATCAAAGCCAATATTCCAACGCGTGTTGCATTGCGGGTCAACTCCAAGATCGATTCGCGTACTATTCTGGATGCAGGTGGTGCAGAAGACTTACTCGGTCATGGTGACATGCTATTCCTCGGCCCGGGTAAAATTGAACCTGAGCGTGTGCATGGTGCCTTTATTGCCGATGATGAAGTCAACCGGATCTGTGATGCATGGCGTGAACGTGGTTCACCAAATTATGTGGACGAAATCCTGACGCCATTTGATGAAGAACCATCAAGCCGTGGTTTTGAAGATGGTGGCGACGGTGGATCAGATCGCGATGCGTTATATGACCAGTGTGTGGCATTTGTACTAGAAACCCGTAAGGCTTCCACTTCATCCTTACAGCGTAAATTCAGTCTGGGTTATAACCGTGCTGCACGGATCATTGACCAGATGGAAGAAAACGGCATTGTCAGTGGTATGGGTGCTAATGGCAAACGCGAGATTCTGGTTTAGTTTCAGAATCTTTGCAATAAAAAAGCCTGCTTTCAAAGCAGGCTTTTTTATGTATTTTTGACTCAGGCAAACTTTGCCAATACATCCAGAAACTCGGCACTTTGACGTGGGTAGGTGGCAATCACGTCATGAATCCGTTGGCCTTCCAGATTGGTTGCATTGACATCACGGCCATCAGCGACAAATTTCGTCAACAGGCGTTCATAATCAAATGGACGCATATGCTTGAAAGCATGATAGAGCACGTGAAAATCAGCATTAACGCCTGCAGGAGGAAGCTGATTCAAGTAGGCAAATACACGCTCATCTGACCATTCTTCGTTAAAGGTCGCTGGTTGAGATAATGCCATCGCAATTTCCTTGATCTAATGTAGTTTTTTCGGCATGAAAAAAGGCAAAATATGAGACTAGATTAGCAAAGCACTGCTTTGCCTAGTCGCAAGACTTGAAGCTATGCTTCAAGTGGGCGGAATATAGCTAAACTACTATTTCTACCGCTCTCATATTTTGCCTTGAATCAATTTACTTGACCAATCAAAAATCAGATTATCGTTCTTCAGGTAAATTGATATTCATTTCAAGCATTTCAATATTGGCTTCAGAACGAACCTGCATTTGAATATGCTGTTCATCGACACCACGAACATAACGATTGACCACTTGCATGATTTCAGTCTTCATCTGGTCAATTTTGTCCTGGCTCAAGCGACGACCCAAGCCTTGTTCGGATGCAACGATCACCTTCAAACGGTCTTTAGCAGTCCGTGCGCTTGATGGCTTCTCCTCACCACTAAAAAGTTTACTCCAGAATCCTGCCATGTCTACGCTCCAAATAGTCGTGCTAACCAGCCCTTAGGTTTTACCTCAATATGACGGTAAGGACGCTCTTCACCAAGGAAACGCGCCACCAGGTCATCATAAGCCTGACCCGCTGAAGCCTCAGTGAAAAGAATCACTGGCTTACCTTCGTTTGATGCTTGTAAAACGCTTGGACACTCAGGAATAACACCTAGGGTCGGTACACGTAAAATATCCTTAGAAATATCATCAATCGTTAGCATTTCCTGTTTATCGGCACGTTCCGGATTGAAACGGGTAATACACAGATGCTTACGAATGCGACCTTCGTTTTGTTCTACTTTTTTAGTTTTACTGTCGAGCATACCAATGATACGGTCAGAGTCACGTACTGAAGAAATCTCAGGGTTGGTCACAATGATGGCTTCATCCGCATGATACATGGCCAAAATAGCACCACGCTCAATACCGGCAGGCGAATCACAGATAATATAATCAAATTCCTGCGAAAGCTCATCCATTACACGAGCAACACCTTCATCGGTTAAGGCATCTTTATCACGTGTTTGTGATGCAGGTAAAATATATAAATTTTCAATATCTTTATCGCGAATCAGTGCTTGTTGTAATCGTGCTTCGTTATTTAAAACATTCACAAAATCATAAACTACACGGCGTTCACAGCCCATAATCAAATCAAGGTTACGTAAACCTACATCAAAATCAATAACAACAGTTTTGTGACCACGTAGGGCTAAACCTGTTGCAAAAGATGCACTTGTTGTAGTTTTACCTACACCACCTTTGCCTGATGTTACGACAACAATTTTCGCCACCGAATCCACTCCTGTTATGGTTCAAATCCCCTGTTTAAAATGGGGTTTTTGGTGTTTATTTATACATTAAAATTGTAGAGCTTCAAATACAAGCTCTAGTTGATCATTCAAGTAAATATGCACAGACTTTTTAACTACATGCGGTGGAATGTCATCCGCCACACAATAGGTTCCTGCAATTGAAATCAGTTCAGCTTCGAGGCTATGACAGAAAATGCGTGCTGCAGTATTGCCACCCGCGCCCGCAATGACACGGCCACGTGCGCTGCCATAGACATGAATATTGCCCGAAGCAATCACTTCTGAACCACTGTTGATGCCGGCATTAATAATAATGTCGCCATTATGCTGCACGATACATTGGCCGGTACGCAGGATTTCATCATGATATGAGGTGATATGCGCGACGATCGGAGCAGCAGGTGCTTGATTATCATTCACCGCTGTAGGTTCTGGTTTAACTTCCACGATCTGTTCTTTGGTGGCTTTAATTTCTTCTAACTGGCGATCAGGTGGCAGTACCGGGAACTGAATGGCGCGCGCCTGATCTCCAAGTAAACCCTCAGTAACAGCCATAGGCTGTACATCCAGACTGATTAATAGTTGAATTAGCGCAATGAGTTCCTGTTCAACTGAACTTTCAATGACTGCCAAAGTGCCGGGTGGAAATGCTGCTTGTAGTTTTGGGCTAAGTTGCTGGCGGATTGCATCATGATCATTGGTATCTAGGCTAATGCGTATCGCATTGACCATTCTGCCTTTTATCCGTATATCAGCCATAATTCTTCCTTAAATACTTCTGACGTGCTGGTTTTGTGTCGAAGCAATGTTGTAAATAGTGCAAATCCTAGAACAAATTGCAGTAATTCTCTAGCGATCTCAGTTATTTTTTTATGCGAACAGAACCGGACGGATTGATCTGATTCTGTACTTTAAACTTTACTTATCTATTGAGCTCTGATTTTGCTCATGTTCTTCTAAAATCTGTTGCCACTGTTTGACTTTCACCTGTTTTCGGATTGCTTCAAGTGTTTCAAAAACAGCCGATTCGACCAATTTATCAATATGTGGATTATGTTCAATCTGAATCTGGCTGATTTTATCTGAAATTAGGGTAAAAGTCGGATTTTCTTTTTGACCTGTGTGGGTAAATGGTTCAATCAGTCCTTGCGTGATATTTTCCCCCAAGCGTTGACCAATACTTTGAATTTGCTGTTCAATCCGGCTGCCCACAATTGGAATCAAACGTAATAATTGGGTCAATTCAGGAGTGTCTTCAATCGCCTGATTCACTACTTGCCCTACATTTTTAGCGATCATGGAACGTTGTGACTGTAATTCCTTGCCTAAAGATTCCTGCAAGATATCTGCCAAAGCAATGGCCAGTAATTTACGATGATGTTCCACCAGATCATCAATTAACTGTTTATGTGATGTGCTTGTGGTCAGTTCACGCTTGATGCCGTCCAGTACGGTCAGGACCACCCGGCTGGAAAGCTCTTCCATCAGCATGTTGTAATAAAAGTTGCCTTGGCGATACCAGCGATTGGGAATTACTTTATAACCATGGCTATGCAGGTTGTAGCCAATCGCGACCGCACGCAGCAGGCGCAGGAAACGTAGCTGAGGGATAATGGATAAAATTTCATACCAGTGCACAAAAGGGAAGAACCACCAGCGTCGATGATGACGCAGAACAATCGCGATGACCCAGCGGGCCAGTAATTCACAGACCAAGAAGGTGGTAAACCAGCCCTCGGTAATGATGACCCAAGGGCGTAAATCACTTTTATAAAACTGCAAGATTTCCGGTAAACGAATAAAGTCAAACAACCACTGACCAAAATCGCTCATTAAAATGGCGTTGGCACTGAGACAGAACAGATTGATGATGATTAAAACCATCATGAAAATGTCGTAAATCAGTGCAATTTTCCAGCCCCAGGTTCCTTTACGAACAAATTTAAAGGAGCTGGACGTAATGTCCGGGTTGTCGTTCTTCATAATTACTCAGTTACAGATCCGACCGGGGCTTGGGCAAAGTTCTGCTGCATTTGTGCGATGAGCTGATCTTTTTCGGTCCAGATTTGATCAATCCATTTTTGAAAGCGTGCACGATATTCAGCATCATCTTCATAATTGCCGCCCAGTACCCAGTCAGGAATATCAATTTTTCTTAAATTTACCGCAATACGTGGTACTTCACCTAACCAGAATTCACCATAGCCCGGAATACCGTCAGGATAAACAATGGTCATGTCGACCAGCGCATCAATTTTATCGCCGAGAATACTGAGCGCCAATGCCAGACCACCGGCTTTAGGTTTCAGTAAATGTGTATAGGGCGACTGCTGCTGATCATGCTTTTCCTGGGTAAAGCGGGTGCCTTCCAGATAATTTAACAGGGTAAAAGGCTGACTGATCAGCTGTTCACAGGATTTACGTGCCTCTTCCATATCCCGATATTTCAGCGCAGGATTTTTAGCAATCTGTTCCTTGCTATGCCGCTTCATCATCGGGAAGCCCAAAATTTTAAAGGCCTGACCGACAAAAGGAATAAAAATAAGTTCCCATTTGGTAAAGAAACGCGTCAGGGGCATACGAGTCAGACCGAAGTACTGATTGACAGTAGTATCGACCCAGCTCTGATGATTACAGGTCATCAAATAACGGCCCTGCATATTCAAATCCAGTGATTCATCTACGCTGATTTGCCATTGCGTATTTTTCAGCACATGCTCAATCAGCCAGTTGTTGACCCCTAACCAGCTGTTGGTAATCTTGATATTGGTTTCATCCACTTTTGCGGATTTTTTAAAAAGTTTGGTTAAACCCAAGGCCAGCACCGGGGGACCATGAAAAAAAGTACTGCCCGTCATGACGGATGTGACCGTCAGGCCACGCGCCAGTTTTTTTAAAGTCGGTTGCTTGTTGCTATTCGATGACATATCCAAACAGTCCCCAGAGATTAATCACTTAAATTTTTTCATATTTTGAGTAATATAGAGACAGTTAGGCAAATAAAAAAGCCTAAACAGGAAACTATGAAGATATTGTGACGAACTACTTGGTTTTAGTTACATATAAACATTACAAAATATTACTAAACGATTTATTATTAACAAAAATTCAATGGTTACACCATTCAATTTAAATCATTATCTCGCTTAACAACAAAGCATACAACAAGGAGTCATGCGATGCGTGCACTAGTCATTTCAGCAGCTGTAGCAGGGGCCGTAGCACTTACAGGTTGTCAATCAACTGGTAATAACATCGGTGGTGTGGAATATGATAAAGCTGCTCTAGGTACTTTAATTGGTGCTGCAGCAGGTTACGGTGTTTCTAAAGGCAATGCGAATACCAGCCGTCAAAATAACCGTGCAGCAGCGATTGGTGCTGTTGTTGGTGGTGCAGCGGGTGTGTATCTTGATAACAAAGAGAAAAAATTACGTCAAGCAACAGCGGGTACGGGCGTAGACGTTAACCGTAATGCAGATGGTTCGATTAACCTTGTGATGCCAGGCAGCATTACATTTGATACCAACAAATCAAATATCAAACCAAACTTCTATGGCACTTTAAACAAAGTGGCGCAAGTATTAACTGAAGATAACAAGAGCGGTATCCTTGTAACTGGTTATACAGACAGCACGGGTAATGACTCAATTAACTTGCCATTGTCTCAAGCACGCGCAAACTCTGTAGCGACTTACTTGGCAGGCCAAGGTGTTTCACGTACACGTATTAATGCTCAAGGTTTAGGTTCAGCGAACCCAATTGCAGACAATACAACTGCCGCAGGTAAAGAGCAAAACCGTCGTGTAGAAATCGCGGTATATGCAGTTCAATAATTCTTGAACGCTTAAGAAAAAACCACCTTCGGGTGGTTTTTTTATATCTGAATATTGATCTGATTAATCGTATTTTAAATTAGGCAACTGACGCAGAGATGACTATAATCGGAGCCGAATCTAGAAGAGGAAGCCATATGTCACTCGCCAGTCAGTTAAATGACAAGCAACTTGAAGCCATGAAATACACTCAAGGACCCTTGTTAGTACTTGCAGGAGCGGGTTCAGGCAAGACTTCAGTGATCACGCGAAAAATCGCGTATTTAGTCAAGCATTGCGGGATTCCCGCACATCGTATTACTGCGATGACTTTTACCAACAAGGCAGCACGTGAGATGAAAGAGCGTGTCAGCAAATTGTTGACGCGTGAAGAAAGTAAAGGCGTTTCAGTTTCGACCTTCCATACTTTTGGCCTGAATATGCTGCGCCTGGAGTTGAAACATACCCCACTGAAAAATAATTTCTCGATTCTGGATGCTGACGACTGTAAACGCATTCTGATGGATCTGATGCAGCGTGACAATTTATCCGGTGCAGAAAGCAAAGAACTGATTGCCAAAGCCATGAAAATGATCTCGGACTGGAAAAATGATCTGATTCCACCCGAGCAGGCACATACTACCTGTGAAACTGCCGAAGATGTGCAGTTTGCGCATTTATATCAATTATATGAACGTAATTTACGCGCTTATAACGCCGTGGATTTTGATGACCTGATTGTGATGCCGACGCGCTTGTTGCAGGAAAATGCCGAAGTCCGTGACAAATGGCAAAACCGGGTACGTTATTTGCTGGTGGATGAATATCAGGATACCAACACAGCACAGTATATTCTGGTGAAATTACTGGTTGGTGTGATGGGACAGTTCACCGCCGTAGGCGATGATGATCAGTCGATTTATGCCTGGCGTGGCGCCAAACCGGAAAATATGGCTTTGTTGCAGCAGGATTTTCCTAATCTGAAAGTGATCAAACTGGAACAGAATTATCGTTCGACCAGTCGTATTCTCAAAGCAGCCAACACCGTGATTGGTAATAATCCGCATATTTTTGATAAAAAACTCTGGTCGGACAAAGGCCATGGTGAAGTGATCCGTGTGATTACCTGCCGCAATGATGATGACGAAGCAGAACGCGTGGTCAAAGACCTGATCACGCATAAATTGATGAACGGTAAAAGCTGGAAAGATTATGCGGTGTTGTACCGCGGCAATTTCCAGGCGCGTATCTTAGAAACCCATCTACGTCAGATGCAGATTCCGTATAAATTATCTGGCGGACAGTCCTTCTTCGCACGTGCCGAAATCAAGGACATGATGAGCTATTTACGCTTGATCATTAACCCTGAAGATGACAGTGCATTTTTACGAATTATCAATACGCCAAAACGGGCAATTGGTCCGGTAACGCTGGAAAAGCTCGGTCTATTTGCTCAGGAAAATAATCTGTCGCTTCTGGCTGCGGCTGCGGATCAGCGTCTGACCATGGCGATTCCGAAAAAGGCCACGACTCAATTGGCTGAGTTTGCCGATTTTATTGAGGGTTTTACCCGCAATTTACTGGATGATGATGAACCAGTGCCAATTATCCGCCAGATGATGATTGAAGCCGGTTATATCGATTACATCAAGGAAACTGCAGCCACACCAGCGCAGGAAAAGACCAAGCTCGACAATATCGAAGTGCTCTATAGCAGCATTCAAAGCCTGATTAACCGCGCTGAAGATGTCGACGAAAAGAATATTGAAAGTGTGATTCGTAAAATGGTGCTGCTGGATATGCTCGAGCAGCAACAGGAAGAAGAAGATACCGATAAAGTCAACTTATTGACCTTGCATGCGTCCAAAGGTCTAGAATTTCCGTATGTGTATCTGATTGGGCTGGAAGAAGAAATTTTGCCGCATAAAAACTCGATCGCTGCAGAAACCGTCGAAGAGGAACGTCGCCTGATGTATGTGGGCATTACCCGTGCACGTCAGGGCTTGACCATTACTTTGGCAGAACAACGCAAGGCGGGCGGGCAGATGAAGCAGATGACCCCAAGCCGTTTCCTGGATGAATTACCGGAAGATGAGCTGGAATGGTTAGGCCGCAAGAAAAAGCTGGCTGGTAACATCGATCCAAAATTACAAGCCCAACATTATCTTGATAATTTGCGTAACCTTATCAAGCGATAAGGCACAAGACTTGCTCTTATTTTAAATGAAACAACAGGAATGAATACATGAAAGTTCAGGTGAAAGTCCTTGACTCGCGTCTCGGTCAGGAATGGCCCTTACCGACTTATGCTACGACAGGTTCAGCGGGGCTGGATTTGCGTGCGTGTGTTACAGAAACCACAATCATTGAACCAGGCCAAACGGTTTTGGTAAAAACTGGTTTAGCAATCTATATTGAAGATCCTACATTTGCTGGTCTGATCTTGCCACGTTCGGGTTTAGGCCATAAACATGGGATCGTGTTGGGTAACTTGGTAGGCTTAATCGATTCTGATTATCAGGGTGAATTGATGGTATCCGTTTGGAACCGTAGCCAGACGGCATTCAGCTTAGAGCCAGGTGAACGTTTGGCGCAGTATGTCTTGGTTCCTGTGGTGCAAGCTGAATTTGATCTGGTGAATGAATTCGAAGCCACTGAACGCGGTGCTGGCGGTTTTGGTCATACTGGTAAAAACTAAGTTTTAATAATGGCTTACACTCATTAACTGGATGTAAGCTATTTTTAGTTGATTAGATTCAATATTAAAAGAATGAGTGGGTTGAAATATATTTAAAAATAAAACCTTATTTTCTAGCCAAGTAGAGTTATTTAAATCTAAAATTTATGTAGTGATCAAATATCTAATCAGATGAAATTCAAAATAAATATAATTAAATAATCGTTGTTTAATTACAAGAACCCTATAATTCTAAAGTTGTAGATTATATTTTTATAATTGATTGTTACATTGAAATCGTTTAAAAATAGCGGGTCTTAAAACAAAAACAAATGTTTAAAGTCATTATGATGAAATCATCATTTTAAATCTCCTTATTTTAACGAATAGTGAAAAGACAGTTTTATGGGATCTATGAATCATCCATTCCCCATGCATATTTTTCGTGCCTATGACATACGCGGTAAAGTCAGTCTATTAGGTGCCGGGATCATTGATGCAATTGCCCACGGTTTAGCCCAGCAGTATCAGGCTGCGGGACAGACACGTGTCGCCATTGGTTATGATGCACGCATCAGTAGTCCGGCTTTTGCCGACACTATTGCTCGTATTTTTAAAGATTATTCGCTGGAAGCCACTATTGTAGGTTGTTGTTCCAGCCCAATGCTGTATTTCACCGCACGCCAGTTTGATGGCAATGGCATTATGGTCACTGCCAGTCATAATCCTAAAGAAGATAATGGTATTAAATGGATTATTGATGGTGAACCACCTTGTCCTGAGATGATTCAACAGGTGGCCCAATTGGCAAAGTCGCATTGCGATAGCCAGCTACTTGGTTTAGCCGAACTGCCACATCAGATTATTCCAGAGTTTTGCCTACAGTATCAGCAAGGAATATTAGAAGATATTCAATTAAAGTGCTCATTTAAAGTAGTGCTGGATGGTTTGCATGGCTCCGCCGGACGTTGTGCCGACCTGGTACTCAGAAAAATGGGCTGTGAAGTGACTGCTTTACGTTGCGAGGCCAATGGACATTTTCCGGATCATGCGCCTGATCCTTCGCAAGACAAACATCTTGAGACTTTACGCCAAACTGTCATGCAACAGCAGGCCGATCTCGGTATTGCCTTGGACGGTGATGGCGATCGCCTAGTTCTGATTGATGAACATGGTCAGATTATCACTGCAGATCAGTTATTATGTCTGTTTGCCGAAATTTGTCTCACTGATTCAGCACCACGCCAATTTGTTTATGATGTGAAATGTTCGACTTTGGTTCGTGATACGGTGCAACGCCTAGGCGGGGAGCCGATAATGATTCGTACCGGCAGTTCATTTCTCAGAACTTATCTGAACCAGTCTCAGCAGCAGGCCATTTTTGGTGGGGAATATGCCGGACATTATGTCTTTAATGATGGTCGCGGCTGGGGCTATGATGATGGCCTCTATGCAGCGCTCCGAGTCATGGAATATCTCGACCAAACGGAGCAAACTCTCGCGCAGGCCTTAGCAGCTTATCCAAAACGACATGGTACTGAAGATCTTTATATTTCAACGCGCCAAGTGCGTCCTGTTGAGCTTTTAAACTTCGTTGAACAACAATCCGCAAGAATTAATGCGCAAATCAGTAAAATTGATGGGATACGTCTTGATTTTGAGGATGGTTTTGGCATCATTCGAGCATCCAATACAGGTGAGTATTTCACGGTGCGCTTTGATGCCAATAATGCCCAAGGTCTGAATGAAATTCGTCACCTGTTTGTAGCCATGTTGCGTGACCGTTATCCAGAGATCGCTCAAGACATTTTAGATGCTCAATAAGGAGAGGCGAATGCCAAATCAACAAACAGGCATCGACAAAGCACAGATTTTGACAGAAGCTTTGCCGTATATTCAACGCTTTGCGGGTAAAACCCTGGTGGTAAAATACGGCGGTAACGCGATGACCGATCCTGAGCTGGAAAGTTCATTTGCACGTGATATCGTATTATTAAAAACAGTCGGTATTAATCCGATTGTGGTGCATGGCGGTGGCCCGCAAGTCGATTCCATGCTGAAACAGCTGGGTCGTGAATCTGACCGTATCGACGGCATGCGCGTGACTGATCCTGCGACCATGGAAGTGGTCGAGATGGTACTCGGTGGTAGCGTCAACAAATCTATCGTGAACCTGATCAACCAGCATGGTGGTCGTGCGATTGGTCTTACCGGTAAAGATGGCAACCTGATCCGTGCGCAAAAACTGCTAATGGAAAAAGTAGCTGAAGATGGGTCGGTTCAGCAAATTGATCTGGGGCTGGTCGGTGAAGTTGTTGGTGTGAAAACCGATGTTCTGGAAATGTTCACCAATAGTGACTTTATTCCAGTCATTGCTCCGTTAGGTGTCGACGAAGCAGGCAATACCTATAATATCAATGCCGATCTGGTCGCTGGTAAAGTCGCTGAAGCTTTGGGTGCAGAAAAACTGATTCTGCTGACCAATATCACGGGTGTTCTGGATGAAAATAAAAACCTGCTGACTGGCTTGACCACTCAGGAAGTCGATCGTCTGATCGAAACTGGCGTGATTTATGGCGGCATGATTCCGAAAGTAGGTTGTGCCCTGGATGCTGTAAAAGGTGGGGTAGTTAGCGCACATATCGTCGATGGCCGTGTACCGCATGCCAGCTTACTGGAAATTTTCACTGATCATGGAGTTGGTACCCTTATTACCAACCGTGTAAATCCGCATCGTTCATAATCCATTTTTTGTGAAAAAGAGTCTCTATGCAGGCTCTTTTTTATTTGGATTTCTTATAGTCAGCTATTTGAAATGGCAGGAACAGTCATGCACAATAAGCTTCTAAGTGAAATAAAGAGCTGAAATCAAACCATGTGCCAACTGCTCGGAATGAATTGTGCCACTCCGACGGATATTACTTTTTCCTTCCGCGGATTTTCCCAGCGGGCGGGCATTACCTCTGATCATGCGGATGGTTTCGGGATTGCTTTCTTTGAAGATAAAGCCTGCCGTCTGTTTGTTGATAACCAGTCTGCGGTTGAATCTCCGATTGCTGAACTGGTACGTAATTATCCGATCAAATCCCGCAATGTGATTGCCCATATCCGTAAAGCCACTCAAGGCAAAATTAATCTGGAAAACTCGCATCCTTTTAGCCGTGAACTTTGGGGCCGGCAGTGGATTTTTGCCCATAATGGCGATTTGCATGATTATTTTCCTGAACTGTCAGGGCGCTTTACCCCAGTCGGCAATACCGACAGTGAGCGTGCCTTCTGCTATCTGCTGGATCAACTGGTGAAACGCTTTGGCTATCATGAGCCAAAACTGGATCAGGTTTTCGATCTGCTGACCGAGGTTTCACCTGCAATCGCGGAGCATGGCACCTTTAATTTCTGCCTGTCGAATGGTCAGGCGCTGTTTAGCTATGCGATTACTAAACTTCACTGGCTGGTACGTGAATACCCGTTTAGACCGGCTCAGCTGATTGATATTGACGTCGAAGTGGACTTTAGTCAGGTTACAACACCTGAGGATCGTGTGGCGGTGATTACTACCGAACCATTGACCCAGAATGAAGAATGGACTGCTTTCCAGCCGGGTGAAATGATCCTGTTTCAGCATGGGGCGAAAGTACGTTCGCGGATGACGCATGTGGAACGGCTGGAACGTGAACGTCTTGATCCTTCCTTAAAACGTGTCACGCGAGCCGATCAATATTAAAATGCAATAAAAGAACGGAGTTTAAACTCCGTTCTTTTATATTTTCAAATAGGAAAAAATCTAAGAATAAATAAAGGTTTATTGCGGATTTTGGTTAATTAATATCTTAGCCTTTTACTCAGGATAAATTATTTTTAATTATATATAACAGAAACTTAAAATGAAAAAGCCGGATTTAGGCGGAAAGCCGACTAATTTGCTTCATTTTTATTTGAATCAATACGCTATATGCTCATTTTCACGTTATAAGTCCTTAATATTTATAGGTGGTCGTAATGAAAATGAAATGGGTTCCAGATTATAATACTGGTATCGATGTGATTGACGATCAGCACAAACGAATTCTCGATTATATCAACGAAATTGATGGAATTGATGCCAATACCGAGCGTGCCCGTATTAAACAGATTCTTGATAATATTATTGATTATACCCAGTCGCATTTCACCTTTGAGGAATCTCTTCAGGAAGAAGCCGGCTATAAATATCGGGTGCCGCATAAACGTGTGCATGACCTGTTTATTAAAAAAATCGAGTCTTATCGTGACCGTTTTGAACTGGGACAGTCCATTGAATCAGAGCTGCACGAAGTATTATCGAAATGGCTGATTAACCATATTCAGCACGATGACGCCGATTATGTCGGTGCCGTGAAAGAAAATATGATGGGGATCATCAAGGAAAAAGAAAAGAAAACAGGTAAAAACTGGTTCGCTCGTTTCTTCTCATAATAAAAGACGTAACGAGATAACAAAAATTAAAATCTAATTATAATTTTTGCGCAGCAAATCACTGTCATGGTGGTTTGCTTTTTGTTTTTGATTTTCACCGCTTCACAAGGCAAAATAGCGCTAGATTTTTATAGGAATGCATCATGCAGGACAATGCTATGTCAAAATGGTTATCGCCGCTGATGGCTTTCTGTTTATCGTTTATTATCATCGCGACGCTCGCACCGATAACCGGTATACAGATTGATCGTCAGCTGGATTTCTGGATGCTCTGGTTAGCCACCATGCTGATTCTGGCGCTTCCCATCTGCTACTTGGAAATTGCTTTGGCCAAGCGCTCTAAAACAACGGCATTACAGGCACTGTCAACGCTGACCCGTGAAGCAGATGCCTCACAAAAATGGCGTATAGTCGGCTGGCTCAGTGTGATCTTTATACCTTTTCTGGCCGGTGCCATGCTGAACAATGCCAGCAATGTTCTGGCGGTTGCTGCACTTGATCTTGCACCGAACCTTTTGTTGATCGGATTGACAATAGTAGCGTTGGCCCTGTCACTGCTACCGCGTCAAATTTTATTAGTGGTTATAGCGATTGGTGTGCTGGCGTCTCTGGTTCTGGCCAATGTGATGGGAACTGCGCTACCTGCATGGCAAGTCACACCAGTCGAGTTCTCGGAATGGGGCAATGCCACGGTATTGGCTTTGGTCGCAAGTGGTCTGGGCATGGGCTTGTACTGGCAGTCTAGCCTGAGCGCTGTACAACAACAGGATGTCGCCAGCAAGACGGTATTGCCGATCTGGATTGCGCAGCTCGTTGCTGTCATTGCATTTGCTTTCTTTGCCGTACAAGCACAAATTCCTGCATTTACTCTGGTCGCAGCAATGGTGGCAGCTGCCGCATTAATTCTGCAAATGGCACGTGAACAATTACAGCAACGCCAGCTTCATCCTGCGATTCAATGGGCGATTGTGGCGGCGGTTACACTGATCTGGGCTATTCCAAATCTAAGCCCAATTTTCAATGTGGTCTTGCTCGTCTGGGGCTTATTGATTTGTTTGATCTATGCACTGTTTGCCGGCTGGATCATGAAGATCAGTCATTTGCGTAAATCAATGAATTTTAGCTCTGAAGCGTTTTATAACATCTGGCGTATTGCAGTACGTGTGGTGTTACCGGTTGGGATTATTCTGGCAATCATTGCTGTCTTAGGACAATTCGTCTGATGAGTGAGGTGATGATCTGGGTGGCGTATGCGACGCTAGAAAAACAATTTCATCTAGCCCTGCCATTTCAGCCCGGCATGACGGCACTGGACGCGATTGAGCAAAGTGGAATCCGTGAGCAGGTCGACTTGCCTGAACCATTATCTTTGGGCATCTTTGGCGTGCGCTTGCAAGATCAGCAGCAGCCACTGGCAGCAGGTGACCGGGTGGAAATATACCGGCCACTGACCATTAATCCCAAAGATATCAGGCGTAAACGTGCTGAGAAAAATCCGGTAGGACGTTATGCAAGAGGCAATCTTTTAAGAAAGCTGAAACCGTCTTCCGAATAGAAAGCGGTTCGAATGAGCAGTAGTCTCAATGATCTGCTCAATCAATCAGCTTAATCAAAAAAGCCCCTGATGATTCAGGGGCTTTTTCATGAGAAACCGACTATAGTGGAGGAGCATTTAAAATTGCTTCTTTTGATCCTGGTAAGCCGGGTTGAGATTCCGGAATCGTCTCCAGACCTTCAACACGTTCCACGATACCAGACTGGTTAAAGTAGATTTTCAAATGCTGGCCCTGGGCTGCCGGGATCTTGGCTTTTTTAGCGTAGGTTCCTGGGGTATAGTTATAGATGTAGTCCCAACGTAAAGGATTCAGTGGATCGCTTACTGTTGGACTGCCCAGTAAGAAACGCACCTGTTGATGGCTCATTCCCACCTGAATTTTAGCGGCTTGTGCTTGGGTTAAAGGGGTTCCTTGTGGAATATCTACTTTATAAACACCTAATGTCGAACAGCCGACGAGCAATGAAGTGACGAATAACGTCAACATGATTTTTTGCATTTTGCTAAACTATCCCAAATTAATTATGATGCATTTGATCCAAGGATAGATCATACTGCATCTAAACTTTGTTGCATATTCCAACTTTGATTTTGTTGAGAGACCTTTTTACATGACTATTTCAAACCAAGATTTACGAAAAGCTGGGCTGAAAGTTACCCTTCCACGAATTAAAATATTAGAATTACTAGAAAATTCAAGACAACATCATTTAAGTGCGGAAGATATTTACAAGACTTTACTCGATCAGGGCGAAGATGTAGGTTTAGCAACTGTGTATCGTGTGTTAACGCAGTTTGAAGCAGCGGGCATCATCGAACGTCATAATTTTGAAAATAATCATTCAGTTTTTGAAATTATGCAGGAAGATCACCACGATCACCTGGTGTGTTTAAATTGCAGCAAAGTTGTTGAATTTATTAATGACACGATTGAAAAAGAGCAGCATGACGTTGCTGAAAAATTTGGTTTTGAATTAACCGGTCACTCACTGAATCTGTATGGCTACTGCGATGCGCCTGCCTGTCAGGAAGTTTTCCGTAAAAAATAATTTGAGCGCTGGTTCAAACAAAAAACAGGCTTCATGGGAAGCCTGTTTTTTTATGCCTTCAAGATGATCAGGACTGACCATCAAAAGTAATATTGGAATGCGCACGTAATAAGTGGCTGCCACCTTCTTCTGACAGCTTGATTTGCAGACGCAGGTCGTTGGGTGAATCCGCATGTTTCAGCGCATCTTTATAGCTGATCTGTTTAGCTTTATAGAGATCATAGAGCGCCTGATCGAAGGTTTGCATGCCCAGTTCACGGGAACGCTTCATCAGGTCCTTAATCTCATGCACATCACCTTTACGAATCAAGTCGGCAATCAGTGGCGAGTTAATTAGAATCTCAATCGCAGCGCGGCGACCATTGCCATCGATGGTTGGAATCAGTTGCTGTGCCACAATGGCTTTCATGTTCAGGGACAAGTCCATAAACAGCTGATTATGCCGGTCTGCTTCGAAGAAATGGATAATCCGGTCAATCGCCTGGTTAGCGTTGTTAGCGTGCAGGGTAGCAAAGACCAGATGACCGGTTTCGGCAAAGGCAATCGCATAATCCATGGTTTCACGTGAACGGATCTCACCAATCAGAATCACATCTGGTGCCTGACGCAAGGTGTTTTTCAGGGCAATTTCAAATGAATCCGTATCAATGCCGACTTCGCGCTGGGTGATAATACAGCCCTTATGCTGGTGAATAAATTCGATCGGATCTTCAATGGTAATGATATGACCTTTGGAATTTTCATTACGATAACCGACCAAAGACGCCAGTGAGGTTGATTTACCGGTACCGGTTGCCCCGACAAAAATAATGATGCCACGTTTGGTCATCGCCAGTTCTTTTAAAATGGGCGGTAACTTGAGTTCATCCATCGTGGGAATAACAGTTTCAATCCGACGTAGCACCATCCCCGGTTGATCACGTTGCTGAAAGGCACTGACACGGAAGCGGGCACTTTTATCCGGCGTGCTGATGGCAAAGTTACATTCACGACTTTCAGCAAATTCTTTACGCTGCTTTTCGGTCATGATGGAATGGAGCAGTTGTCCTACTGCCGCACCGGGTAATTTTACCGAACCAATCGGTAAAATCTGCCCATTAATCTTGATGGAAGGTTCTACATCGGCTGTAATGAACAGATCCGATGCTTTTTTCTCCACCATATAATCGAGTAAGCCGTTAAAATCCATGTATATAAACCCCAATACAATTCAATTTTTTTATAAAAATGCTTCTGGCTGTTTGGCTGCAGTACGTGCAACTTGCGGGCTGATCAAACCTTTGGACACTAGCGTTTTCAGGGTCTGATCCAGCGTGGTCATGCCATAGTTGGCACCGGTCTGAATTGCTGAGTACATTTGTGCGACTTTGTTTTCACGGATCAGGTTACGGATCGCAGGAATACCAATCATAATTTCATGTGCTGCGACACGTCCCCCGCCATTTTTCTTCAGCAGGGCTTGTGAAACTACGGCTTGTAGGGATTCAGACAACATGGCACGTACCATGTCTTTTTCTTCAGCAGGGAATACGTCGATCACACGGTCAATGGTTTTGGCCGCTGAGGTGGTATGCAGGGTACCAAATACTAAGTGACCGGTTTCTGCCGCAGTTAATGCCAGACGAATAGTTTCAAGGTCACGCATCTCACCGACCAGAATAATGTCCGGGTCTTCACGCAGTGCTGAACGCAGTGCTTCATTAAAGCCATGCGTATCACGATGCACTTCACGCTGGTTAATCAGACATTTCTTGGACTGATGCACAAATTCGATCGGATCTTCGACGGTCAGAATATGGTCATAGCGGTTGTCATTAATATAATCCAGCATCGCCGCCAAGGTGGTTGATTTACCCGAACCGGTTGGACCTGTGACCAGTACCAGACCACGTGGATATTCACAGATGTCTTTAAAAATCTGTCCCATGCCCAGATCTTCAAGCGTTAGGACTTTAGAGGGAATGGTACGGAATACTGCACCGGCACCGCGGTTCTGGTTAAATGCGTTGACACGGAAACGGGCCACGCCAGGCACTTCAAAAGAAAAGTCAGTTTCCAGATTTTCTTCAAAATCACGGCGCTGTTTATCGTTCATGATGTCATAAACGAGTTTATGCACTTCTTTGTGTTCTAATGCTGGCAGGTTGATGCGACGAACTTCCCCATCGACACGAATCATTGGCGGTAAGCCCGCAGACAAGTGTAAATCCGACGCACCATTTTTAGCAGAAAATGCCAACAATTCTGTGATATCCATAAGGTCCCCGAGTTCATTAAAATGTTAATTATTTTGATAGAATAATAAGGCTTTCCCACAGCTTAACCAACACTTAGTTCATGGGCAAGGGAAAAAAAGATGAATGAAATGAGAACCCCATCAATGAATATGTTGCAACAGTCACGAAATCAGGTCTTAGTGCAAATTGAAACTGCCTGTGTTGAGGCCGGCCGCGAAGCAGATGCGGTGCAACTGCTTGCCGTTTCCAAGACCCAGCCAAGTAGCGTCCTGGCAGATATGTATCAGGCAGGGCAACGTGCTTTTGGTGAAAATTATTTGCAGGAAGCAGTGGAAAAAATCACGGCACTGAAAGAGCTGGACATTGAATGGCATTTTATTGGTCATGTGCAGCGTAACAAGACCAAGCATCTGGCGGAAAATTTTGCCTGGGTGCATGGGGTGGATCGTCTGATTATTGCCGAGCGCTTATCGAATCAGCGTGAAGAGGAGCAGCCAGCACTGAATATCTGTATTCAGGTCAATATTGATGGTCAGGATACCAAAGATGGTTGCCGACCAGATGAGGTTGCAGATTTGGTCGTACAGATCAGCCAACTGCCGAATGTGCGTTTACGTGGTTTGATGGTGATTCCAGCACCGAATAATCCTCAAGCCTTTGCTGATGCCAAAGTTTTATTTGATATAGTAAAAACACAACATGCTCATCCTGAAGACTGGGATACTTTAAGTATGGGCATGTCTGGGGATATGACCGAAGCGATTGCTGCGGGTTCTACCATGGTTCGTGTTGGCACAGCCCTATTTGGTGCACGGCCTAAAAAGGATGCATAAAATACTAATGTCAGTTTTTTGCAGCAAAGCGTTATCGAAGGGTATTGGATAACGCTTTTTTTCTGGCTGGTTCGAGCCATTTAGCCATCAACCAGGCAAAGACTATTATGCCGAACATGCTGGCAAGCAAGGCTAAAACTGCTCCGCCCAGACCATAGGCCAAAGTTGCCGGAATACACCCCAAAATAAATAAAAGTAAGGGGAAATGGGTGACATACAAAGTATAGGAAAAGTCTGCGGATTGAACCCAGACCGGATGATAATGACTGCGTTGATGCTGGAGTTGTACCAGCCAGCAGCTAAAGCCCAAACCCAGACAGAAATTAAAATGGACAAAATTCGCAGCACGGTATTGCTGGGCCTCATCAATCACCTGAAACTGGTAAGCATCAAAACAGGCGATTAGAAATGCCAAGCCGAATAGGGCTAATTTGACCGATTGTAAGCGGTTTAAAAAACGTAGCTGGATATATCGAAATGAACAGGCAAAGGCACTAAGCCAGACCAGAAAATAAATAAAAAACTGGATGTTCAGTAATGACAGTATAGCCAGAACCATAAAAAATCCGATTTTGGCGATTTCCGAATTTTTTAAAAAAGGTAGGAATCCGGCCAGCACATAAAACCACACTTCATAGCTCAGGCTCCAGAGCGCAGCATTGGCTGAAACCGTTGGTGTTACAAAGCCATTCAAAAATAGCAGCGAGCCCACAAATTCCGGTATATCTACCTTATAGCCAGTCCGGATCATTATGCCAAAACTGTGTTGAAAAGCATGAGTATGGCTGGCAAATAATAGTGGAGCGAGCAGATATAAAACCAGTGTCAACCCCATGGCAAACAGAAAGGGTGGTAAAATTCTACTGCCACGCTGTCGAGCATAACGGTGCAGATTGAACTGACCATGCTGATGAATGTTGTGCTGAATCGAATAGCCGATCAGATAGCCACTTAAGGCAAAGAAAATCATGACCGCGGCCTGACCGAGCAGGCGTACCCATGAATACAGACTGGTATCGAAAGGCGCAATAAATGCCTGAAAGCAATGACTGAACAACACTACAATGGCACTGATGCCCCGCAGGCTCTCGAGCTGTAAGCTGAAATGGGGCGAGAGCTTGTTCGGGGCAGGGTGACTCATCGTTAACCTATAATCTGAATGGTACTTGCACCTGCACCAACCGGTTTGACCTGAATCTGTACCGGAATACGTTCATGCATTTCCTGTACATGTGAGATCAAGACGACTTTACGGCCCTGGCTTTGCAAATGATCTAGTGCATTCATGACCATATGTAAGGATGCCGGATCTAGCGTACCAAAACCTTCATCAATAAACAGGGATTCCAGTTTCATTGAACCTGAAGCCATATTGGCAATTGCCAGTGCCAGTGCCAGCGACACCAGGAAGGTTTCACCCCCCGATAGGGACAGCACAGGTCGGACTTCACTATTCATGTCCAGATCAATAATCGCCAGACTCAGGCTGTCAGGAATACGGTGTAACTGATAGCGTGGTGCCAACGGTTGCAACTGCTGATTTGCATATTCCACCAGAATATCCAGATGATGTTCTTGGGCAATTTTCTGGAATTTGGTACCTTCCTTATGTCCGATCAGATCGTAAATACGACCCCAACGGTATTCTTCAGCTTTGATCTGCTCAATTTGCTGCTGATATTTGGCATAGGTGTTTTGATTATTGGTATTCATACGCAGTTTGGCATCAGTTTCATTGAGCACTTCCTGCTGCATTATTTTTTCCTGATGCAGCATGCCAAGTTTTTGTTCAATTTCCTCAAATTCATGTTCTGGCTGTAGTTTTAAATGGGCCTGATATTGTTCTTCCAGTAATTGCCAGGCTGTTCTGGCATTTTCGAGTGCCTGTTTCTGGTTGGCCAGATTCTGACGAATGCGTTGATGGTTGCTCAGATCAATACTGAGCCATTGGTCAATTTGAACTGCCGTCACTTGCGGATGTGCTGCTTGCCATGCCTGAATATCTTGCTGATATTGAGCCAATTGCTGATCGATCTGCTGAAGTTGGCTGATAAATTCTTGCAGTTTCAAGTGGGTTTGATGCCACTGTTTTTCGGCCTGCGCCGTGCATTGACGCTGTTGTTCTAAAGCCTGCTCTAAGGTCTTGGCTTGTAGATCTAGTGCATCACGCCATTCTGCAGCGACACGGTAGACTTGTCCTGCATGCTCTTTGGTCAATTCAGCCAGTTGTTGACGCAGGTCTTTGCCTTGCTGAATCAACTGCTCTACAGACTGGCTCAATTGAGCAAAATTTTGCTGTTCCAATTGTAGTTGATACTGGCTCTTTTCCAATATCTGCTGCTGTTGATGCAGGTCAGATTCCAGCTGCTTTTGTACT
Source organism: Acinetobacter lwoffii (assembly GCF_024129735.1). GTDB lineage: Bacteria > Pseudomonadota > Gammaproteobacteria > Pseudomonadales > Moraxellaceae > Acinetobacter > Acinetobacter lwoffii_H. The sequence continues at coordinate 28,504 of NZ_JAMXXK010000033.1, forward strand.
GCCAAGTGCTGCATGCGCTGCTCTAATTGTCGCTGCAACTGAGGTAAGCAGAGCATAGGTGGCTGCGACTGGTACTGCTCGGGCAGTATGCTTAAAACTGGGTGTATCAGCTGGTCGAGTTGCTGACGTTGCTGTAGAGCCAGTTGTAATTGGTGCAATTGCTGTTGTTGTTGACGCCATTGTTGTAATTGTTGCTGGAGCTGTTGTTCCTGCTGTTGTGATAGTTCTAGCTGCTGGACCAGACTTTGAGTGTGATTCGCCAGTAACTGGATGAATGTAGGAAGATTATTGTGCTGCTCGGTAACCACTTCCAGTTTAAGTAGTTGAGATTTACAGTCAGCAGAGGATTGTTGAATCTGGTTTTGCAGGATCTGGCAACGCTGTTGCTGTTGCTCAATTACTGTTTGTGCTTTAGACATTTCAATGCGTTGCTGCTGCTGAGATTGCAGTTGCTGATCGAGCTGCTGTTTTGCCTGCCGTAACTGTTGCTCCTGTAGCTGGTTCAGGCTCTGTTCCAGATGTTCATGGACGGCATCGACAAAAGGATGGGCTGGGCTTCCACAGACCATGCATGGCTCATCCGGTTTTAACTGGCCACGAAGATCCTGCACACTTTGCGCATGCAATAAACGTTGCTGGGCAAGTATTTGTTCCAGGTGTTCATAGGCCTGTTGTTCAGCCTGAATCTGCTGATGTAGTGCCTGTTCGGCCTCTTGCTGCATTTTTAGTTGCTGCTGTTGGCTATTTACAGCAGATTGCAGTTGTTCAAATTCTTGTGATTGTTGAACGATTTGTTGTACCTGCTGTTGCAGCAGGTCGAGCTGACGCTGTTCCGCTTGGCGTTGCTGACGCATTTCCTGAATGGTTTTGAGATGCTCTTCTAGCTGTTCCAGACTATGATGCTGTTGTATCCACTGGTTCAGATTTCCTGAAAGTACTGTAACGGTTTTTTCCAGTTCAGGTAAAGGCTGCTTCAGGCTGTCCGGATTCTGTTGCTGCAGTTGCTGATACTGACGCATAAAGTCTTGTATGCGTTGCAAGGTACTTTGCGGCTCCAGATCGAACACATTTAAAAAGCCAGATTCAGCCAATTGTTGTGCAACCTTTTCTTGCCGAGCTTGTAGCTGATTCAAAGTCTGTTGTTGCTGTCGCAGTTGTTCTTCTAAAGGCTGTAGACGAAGGGTTTGAAACTGGCTTTGCTCTGCATGCAGTTTTTTGTACCGCTCTGATACCGTATCAATTGCATGATCCAGCCTTAAACCTGCCTCCAGATGCGGTTTCAGGTTTGCCAAGTGTTGCTGAAACTGGTGCTGCTGTTGTTGTAAGGCTGTAAGTTTGGCTTCTTCTGCTACAAAGCTCTGTTTGAGCGTTTCAAATTCCAGCGTAAATTGGGTGTGCTGGTGCTGAATCTGCTCTTTTTGAGGGGCTAGACGGGTACGACTCATAAACTGATCCCGAATCGACTGGAATTCATCCAGCTGCTCCAGTAGCTGTTGCTGTCCTGCAGATTTATTTACTGCATCTTGCTGTACTTCGTAGACTTCTTTTTTGGCATGGACTTCTGCATAGAGTTTATGTCGGTCCAGATGCCATTGTTTCTCATTTTCTAGCAGTTTTTCTGATTGCTGCAAATTCTGAAGTTGCAAAGACAAAGAGTTCTGCTGCTGTTGTAAAGCGCTGATGTCTTCTTCAGACAGAATTTCAATATGCCCGATCAGCTTTTCCAGATCGTTGCGCTTGTTTTTGACTTCGCTGAATTTCTCTGCGGCTTTCTGACTAACTAGACTGAAAATCTGCGAATTGGTGAGATATTCCAGTAAATCTGCACGCTCATTATCTTTGGCTTTTAAAAATGCGCCGACTTCCGACTGTGCGAGCAACACTGCGCGGGTAAACTGCTCAAAACTTAAGCCCACCAGTTTTTCAATGAGCGGGGTGACTTCCGATATTTTTTGCGTCAGTGTCGTGTCGTCATCCAGACATTTGACGTAGCGGTCTACTTTTAGATTGCCATCGACTTTCTGGCGTGCCCGTTTAATTTCCCAGCGTGCCATATAGCGTTTGCTGTCGAGTGCAATAAATTCCAGTTCGGCAAAACCATGCACGCAGCCACGGCGCAGAATATTCTTGGAATCCTTGATGGAAACATCCTGACCGCCAGCATCTTTCAAGCTGCCTGTCGCACCTTTTAAACGTGGAATTTCATTGTAAAGCGCCAGGCACATGGCATCGAGCAGGGTAGATTTTCCGGCACCAGTTTTGCCGGTGATGGCAATCAGGCCGGCATGAGCCAAAGGACTCGATTCAAAATCAATATGATGGGTGCCGGTGAGGGAGGCCAGATTATGAAGACTTAGACGTAAAATTTTCATGGCCGATCCTAGGCTTGTTGTTTTTGTGCAAGTTCGTGTTGGGCTTCATTCAGTAATTCCTGAAAATCCCGTTGTACCGAGTGATCCTGCTCATAGCCCATTTTTTTCCAGATATTGAAAAATAGCGATTCCGGAGTAGGGGGTGCCAGATCAATTTTAGACTGGCTTGAACTAAGGTCGACCTGTTGCTGGTAAATCCGGCTGATGCGCAGCAGTCGGTAACGGTTAGCAGGTAGGGCCTGTTCTATTTGCTGACGCAGATCTACCGGAGGCGGCGCATCGGTCGTGTATTCCACCTCCAGAAAATGCCGTGCAGAAAGCTGCTCGATTTCTCCGGCAGGCAAGGCCTGAATTGTAGTGATTAAATTTTCCAGCTTTTCACGAATGCGGAACAGCTCGACAGTACGCGGAATGCTTAAGGCATCGTACTGAAAGCGGTTTTCCGGGTTTTGTTCGGGGTCAATCCTGACTTCAACTATTTGATGCTTATAATTAATCTCACTAAATGACAGCGGAATCGGAGAGCCACTATAGCGAATATGCGGCTGACCGACTTTTTGCGGTTTATGCAAATGCCCTAGCGCGACATAATCAATCACGTCATCAAACAGCGCCGTTGACAGGGCCTCTTCATTGCCGACAATAATCGGACGTTCAGAGTCCGAAGTCTCACCACCTTGCATGTGCGCATGTGACATTAAAATCAGTGCCTGATGTGGCTGTTTTCGGGCTTTGGCTTCGGCAATCAGTTGTTGATGCAGATAACTGATCGCGTTCTGGTTATTGCTGGTATGTTCATTCAGTCCGGTAATTTCGGCACTGCGTAAATAGGGCAGGGTCAGACACCAGGCGATGATATTTTTATCCTGATCATAAATAGGAATAAGCAGCCGATCCAGATTCAGGGTATTTTCTGCAGTGCGGCCTACAATTCCCACTGCTTTGGCATTAAATTTGGCCAGCAAGGGTTCAACCTGCTCAATCCGGTAACCGGAATCATGATTGCCTGCAATCATCAGGGTCTGCATATGTGGCGCCAGATCGTGGGCATCGGCCAGAAACTGGTATAGCTGTCTTTGCGCACTGGAAGCGGGATTGATCACATCAAAAATATCGCCGGCAATCAGCAAGGCATGCGGTTGCTTTGCTTTAATTTGCTCAAGTAGCCAAGTCAAAAACTGCGCATGTTCAAATTCACGGTCATGGTTATGGAAAAATTGTCCCAGATGCCAATCGGAAGTGTGAAGAAAATGAACTGCCATGTAATGAACCCCAAGATATCTGCCTTGCTACTATAGGAAAAAGCACAGGTAAAAATCTACTTGAAATCGATATTTCAGTGAATTGTTTGTGATTTGGAGGCTGAATTTATTTTGATCAGTATGGATATTAATGGACGGTTGTATCCAGATCATCAGATATTAAAGGTTCTGCAAGCCCTCAGATTTTAGAAATAGGAATTTAAAAAAATAAAAACCGACGATTCGAGTGATGATGAAATCGTCGGTCAAATTTGTGTTACATGAAAATTTTGGCTGCTATTCAAAATTTCCCTGTACACTGGACTTATTGCTTTAGCTCTAAAGGTCAGCAAAAATTCGTGGATGCCAGTCCAAATTTTTGTACCTTGTACCCTATATAACGTCACCCTGTAGTGGATGGTTGACAATAAAATGAAAAAAAACCTGATTTTTTTTATACTAGCTTGTTGAAGATCACTGAGTCATGCATATGTTGCCGCTAAGTCGTTATTTTATCTGGTTTTTCGTTATATGTTTTATTTTTACCTGTATTTGCGGTGTACTCGCAGCCTTGCTGCCGATGGGCATGGGTGCAGTCTTGACGATTGTTCCGTATCTGGTAGCCATGATTTGGGTGCTTTTTAAATTTTTAAAACAGCAAAAACGTGCCCCGACCCAAGCAGAGCGTAAAAAATTCACCCTCGGGTTTAGCCTGATTTACTGGGGCTATAATTTATTATTTCTCTTGCTCGGTATTGTTATCGCCACCCGTTCCAATCCGAATGCCTGGCAGGACTTTCTGTTGTATCTACAGCAGCCACAATTTATGAGTATTGTGCTGATCATGTTCCTGATGATCGCAATTCCGCTGTATCTGCTGACCTACTGGTTTTATGGCAAGCAGGCCCAGCGTATGGCAGAGAAAATGTTTGGCCATCCACCTCAGTGAGTATAGATGAATCATTGTGTGACGACTGATCTTCATAAATTGATTGAATGATGAAAGATACAAATTCTCCACTACAAAGATCTTCTCGGTTTAAAAAGCTGAAGATGAGTGGCGTATAATTTAAACCAAGAAAATAATAAGGCGAAGAATGACGAATGTATAAACCTGTAGTGCTGTTGACGGGAGCGAGTGGTTTTATTGGCAGTCATCTCGTGCGTTTTTTACTGGAACGGGATTATCGGGTGATTGGGCTGACCCGTCAGAAAAATAAACATGAACCACATCCGGACTTCCATTGGATCAATCAGCTGGATGAATTAAAACAGCATCAGCTTGATTATGTGGTCAATCTGGCTGGCGAAAGCATTGGTCAAGGCCGCTGGACGGCAGCGCGTAAAAAGAAATTGCTGGATAGCCGTTTAGACACCACCAAAAAGGTTTTTGATTATTTAGAAAAAAATCAGATTAGACCGAAACGGATTATTTCAACATCAGCGGTTGGTTATTATGGTATTGATCCGACAGAGCGTTGGGAACAGGTCTGCACGGAGCAAAGTCCGCCACAAGATATTTTTATGTCTGAACTCTGTGCGAAGTGGGAACAGCTGGCCTTGTCCTATACTAACCAGAACACCAAGATTGTTCGCTTTGCGGTGGTATTTGGTAAAGGTGGCGGGATTCTTCCGCAGATGCTATTGCCGATTAAGTTGAATCTGTTCGGGCGAATTGGTCATGGACGTCAGCCAGTGACCTGGGTGCATCTAGAGGATGTACTGCGTGCGATTGAATTCTTGATGCTCGAGGATACAACCGAGCAGATCTTTAATGTGGTCGCGCCAGAAAAAAGCAGTCAGGCCCAGTTCGCACGAACTACGGCCCAGATTCTGAAACGCAAACCCTTACTTCCACTACCCGCATGCAGTCTGAAAATGATGCTGGGAGAACAGTCACAACTGGTATTGAACGGTCAGTATGTACAGCCCAAAGCCTTGCAGGAGGCTGGATTCCAGTTTCATTATCCAACTCTGAAAGAAGCGCTGGATAATATCCTAAAGCACTAAATGACTGGGCTCTAATAAACGGACTGGATCATAAGGAACTGGATCAACGATTGGCGTTTGTTCAAGGATAAGTTGAGCGAGTAGTTTGCCTGATGCCGGCCCCATACATAAACCATTACGGAAATGTCCGAAATTGGCCCAGGCATTGTGTAGCTTGGGAATTCTGCCTATATAGGGAATGCCATCGGGTGAGCTGGGTCTTAATCCGGCCCATTGCTTGACCAGCGGAAAATCTGCCAGTTCCGGTACCATCTCGATACACGCCTGTAAAATATCCTGCCGGATTTCGCTAGAAGGCGAGGTGTCAAAACCGACCTGACGCATACTGGAACCACATAAAACATGTCCATCCTGACGTGGAATCAGGTACATCACCTTATGCATGCACATGGTCGGCAGCCAGTTTTTTGGCGTTTTAAACAGCAGCATCTGGCCCTGAACCGGCTGTACCGGAATTTCCAAACCAAGTTGCTGTGACCAGTGTTGCGACCATGCTCCGGTTGTGAACACATATTGATCTGCCTGAAAAACCTGGCTATGTTCATCTGAGATACTTTTTACACAGCCTTGCTGAATATTGAGCCGAGTGATTTTACAGTCTTCTTGCCAGGTGACACGAGGATGCTGCTTCAAATAGTGAATGATCGACTGTAATAACCGTGGATTACGGATATTCGCCAGTTCAGGGAAATAAATCGCCTGCTTGAATTTGCTCTGATTAATTCTTGGATTGATCTGTTGCAGTTTAGCCTGATCAAGCAATTCTGCCTGTTGCTGCGGATCCTGATGTGTTTTGGCATAACTTAAACCGATTTCAAAATCGGATTCATCAAAAATCAGCATACCTGTTTCATGAATCTGGAAATCGATGCCAGTGAAAGGTTGCAGTTTTTGATTCCAGTCCTGATACATGGGTTTGGCATGTCGGGCCAAAGCATTTACAGCAGCGGGATAACGCCACGGATACATAGGGGAGAGGATGCCTCCTCCAGCCCAGGATGCAGCCTGTCCGGCGGCCTGCTGATCAAAAAGGGTAACAGAACATCCCTGTTCAATAAGTTCCAGCGCCGACATCAAACCCGTTATGCCAGCGCCGACAATGGCAATATGCATTGCGCCGAAATCCTTTTACTTCATGTCTTTCAGTTTAAGCGCAGCTTCTTCAGCAAAATAGGTCCAGATACCATCTGCACCGGCACGACGACAGCTCATCAATGATTCTAAAATGACGCTATCAGATAACCAGCCATTTTGAATTGCCGCAGCCAGCATCGCGTATTCGCCACTGACCTGATAGACAAAGGTTGGTACACCAAAAGTGTCTTTGACTTCGCGGACGATATCCAGATAAGGCATGCCCGGTTTAACAATCACCATGTCTGCACCTTCCTGAATATCCAGCGCAATTTCATGCAGGGCTTCAGCACGGTTACCGACATCCATCTGGTAATTGTATTTATTGCCGCCTTTTAAGTTGCTGGCAGAACCGACTGCATCACGGAACGGGCCATAGAAACTTGATGCATATTTGGCTGAATAGGCCATGATCGAAGTATAGATATGACCATTTTGCTCAAAGGCCTGACGAATCGCACCGATCCGGCCATCCATCATGTCACTTGGAGCAAATACATCTGCACCGGCTTCGGCATGGCTCAAGCCCTGTTTAATCAGGCACTCGACCGTTTCATCATTTAAGACATAACCGTTCTCATCAATAATGCCGTCCTGACCATGCGTGGTATACGGGTCTAATGCGCCGTCAGTAATCAGCACCATTTCTGGCAGTTCTTTTTTCAATAAACGCAAGGTATTTTGCACCAGACCATCTTCACGCCATGCGGCTTCTGCGGTCAGGCTTTTATCTTCTTGTGGGGTGACCGGAAATAGCGCCAGTTTATTGACACCGAGTTCCAGCAGACGTTCTGATTTTTTTAACAGCAAGTCTGCTGACAGACGCTGGATATTCGGCATACTTGGAATATCTTGGGTCTGGTTTTGTCCTGGCAGGACAAATACTGGATAAATGAGATGATCTGCCGCGAGATGGGTTTCACGAACCATCGAACGTAAATATTCATTTTTACGAATACGACGCATGCGAGTTGCAGGAAACGCGGGACGATTGAACGTATAAGTCATAAAAATCTCAGTAATCAGTATTAAACTAGGCCTCTATTGTAGCCCTAACTCAAATTTTTGGGCATAAATTAGCGGTTTTTTATTGTGGTGGATTCGGGCAGAGTGATGAGTAAGACAGAGAGAAACTGGACGGGTAATATACATCTGGGCTCGAAAGTGGATATTGATGTAGTCCTGAAACAGCTGGTACATGCTTTTAATAGCTCTCCTTTTTTTAAGCATAACGGCATGACCATGCGGGTGGTCGAGGGCCAGATTGAGGCCTATGTAGAAATGCAGGATTTCATGATTGGTAATGTGGCTTTCCAGATTCTGCATGGCGGTCTGGCTGCAACTGTACTGGATAGTGTCGGTGGTATTGTGGCCATGGGCGAACTGTATAAAAAAGCTGAACCGGAAACGATTGCAGATACCATTAAAAAAGTATCGCGTCTGGCGACGGTCGATATGCGGGTGGATTATCTGGCGCCTGGACGTGGCAAATATTTTATCGCGCGTGCAGAAACCTTACGTTTGGGGCGTAAGGGCTGCACCATGCGCATGACCATGGTCAATGATGAAGATAAGGCGATTGCAACAGCGATTGCTTCTTATGCCTATTAATGAAATCGTGAACTGAGGGAGTTAAAAGCACTGTTTAAAAGTGCTTTTTTATGATGATCAAATATGAACCTAGAGGATTTAGAGATCAGATTTAGCCCGTTTCAAGGCATTTTGCCATTTGGCTAAATGCATTTCTCTTTCGTCATTTTGCATTTTGGGTTCAAAAGCACGGTCCAGCTGCCAGGACTGGGAAATTTCATCCAGGTTTGAAAATACCCCAGCTTTTAATCCGGCCATAGCGGCTGCGCCCCAGGCAGTAGCTTCTAGCATTTTCGGACGCAGTACCGGTACATTCAGAATATCGGCCTGAAATTGCATTAGCATGTCATTGCTGCTGGCACCACCATCAACCCGCAGTTCATTAAGTGGATGTGCAATATCAGACTGCATCGCACTGAGCACATCCGATACCTGAAAGGCAATAGATTCAAGGGCTGCACGAGCGATATGCGCTTTGGTCGTACCACGTGACATGCCACAGAGTAGGGCACGTGCTTCACTATCCCAATGCGGCGCGCCCAGTCCGGTAAATGCCGGAACCAGAACCACCCCGTCACTATGCTCGACCTGATGCGCCAGTTTTTCCACATCACTGCTTTTTTGAATAATTCCGAGACCATCGCGTAACCATTGCACTACAGCACCAGCCATAAATACGCTGCCTTCGAGCGCATAGGTGGTTTGATCATGCACTTGCCAAGCGAGGGTGGAAAGCAGCTTGTTCTGGCTAAGCTGAATTTTATGTCCGGTATTGAACAGCATAAAGCAGCCAGTACCATAGGTGTTTTTAGCACTGCCCACCTCAAAACAGGACTGGCCAAAGAGTGCAGACTGCTGATCCCCCAAAATTCCGGTGATGGGAATATTGGCCCCAAGTAAGCCAGAAGCAGTGTCAGCGACATAACAATCAGAAGAGATAATCTTGGGTAAGACTGAAGATGGAATATTAAACAGCTCGAGTAGCTCCTTATCCCACGACTGTTGCTGCAGATTCATCAACATGGTACGAGAAGCGTTACTGGCTTCAATGACGTGCTCTGCGCCTTGGGTCAGATTCCAGATCAGCCAGCTATCGATGGTACCAAATGCCACATGGCCTTGTTCAGCGAGTGCTCGTACTCCCTCGACATGCTCTAAAAACCAGACCAGTTTTCCCGCACTAAAATAAGGATCAATCCGTAGGCCGGTTTTTTGCTGAATTTTGGACATCAGGCCTTGTTCAATCAGCCGGTTACACCAGTCAGATGTACGACGGTCCTGCCAGACGATTGCCGGAGCGAGCGGTTTGCCGTTTCTACGATCCCAGACTACGGTCGTTTCGCGCTGGTTAGTCAGGCCAAGGGCTTTAATATCTTTTGCCAGAATACCTGCAGTCGCCAAAGCTTGTTGTACCACGGCAATCTGTGAGCTCCAGATTTCTTGAGCATCCTGTTCCACCCAGCCCGAATGTGGGGTGTGGATATGCGTTTCACGTTGAGCCGTTGCCTGAACTTGTCCATGTTCATTAAAAATAATGGCCAGACTTGACGTAGTTCCCTGATCTAGTGCCAGTAAATAGCTCATAATTTTTCTGTTATTTGGCTTGAAAAGTAAAATATTAGCGCAATAATGTAATTAAGCGCATCAAGTTGTGTAAATGTTCAGAAAATACATCGTAATTTTTGACATTTATGCTATGATTGCCTTGTACTTTGGGGGTGTTTCTGGCTTCGACGCTGGTGATGAAACTCATAGATGCATGCCGAGAGCGCATTTTCTCTCGTAAATCAAATTTGCATTTTTTAGTCGCAAACGACGAATCATACGCTCTAGCTGCCTAAGGGCAGCTTGTCCGCCTCTCCGAATACTTGTGGTTAGAGAGTCCGACTGAAGCGCACGCACACAAGTCCGTATAAAGCCAAGCCTCGGGGCTTTGTACTAAATTAAGAGGATCGCGATTTGTATCCTGTTCGTCGGGTCACAAAGAGTTAAAATAATAGACGATATCTAAGCATGTAGTATTCTCGAGCGTAGTGCTGGCGGACGCGGGTTCAACTCCCGCCACCTCCACCAAAATTCTTTCCGAAGTAATCCATCGGAATCTAAAAAAGCCTTTAAACTCAATGTTTAAAGGCTTTTTTTTATGCCTGTTTGTCCGATATTGTCTGATCCTATTTGACCCCATATTTGCTCTTTGCGGGTAAATATTGGGAAAATTTACCCAGAAATTAATACATCAATTATGGGTAATCGACATGCCACTTACAGATACTGAATGCAGAAAAGCACAGCCGAAAGATAAACAGTATCGTCTTTCGGATTTACATGGTTTATCCCTCATCATTACCACCAAAGGTCAAAAATATTGGAATGTACGCGTCACTGTCCATGGTGAACGTAAGTCTGAATCGCTTGGCCCATATCCAGATTTAAGCTTAAAAAAGGCAAGGGAGCTTGCATATGAGCTTAAGCATCGATACTCACGTTCAGTATTGCATGAAGACTTAAAGCCCTATTTCGAAGAAGTTGCAGAAGATTGGTTTAATAATCAAAAAGAAACCTGGTCATCCAAACACATCAGTAATGTTCGAGCTTCATTGGATGAGCTTTATATTGCTCTTGCTAATAAGCGTATTAATCAGATTCAGGCACCTGAGATTCTGCAGATCATTAAGAAGATTGAAGCTAGAGGCTCGCTTGAAATTGCAAAACGGACCTTATCTCGTTGCGGCATGGTCATGAAGTACGCCATTGCGCATGGCTATCGCTATGACAATCCGGCAGGTGATTTAGTCTACGCCCTCAAGAATAAAAGGGTCAAAAACCTGGCTTCGCTTTCTGCCTCTGAGATGCCTGAATTTCTTAGACGTATTAAGGCTTATCCTGCCGATGCTCAAACACATCATGCCATTGTCCTGATTATGCTGACAGGCGTTCGGGTCAGTGAGTTACTACAAGCACGCTGGGAAGAATTTGATCTGGAGGGGCGTAAGTGGGATATCCCTGAAGAGCGGATGAAGAACCGACTTTCACATCGTGTGCCGTTGACGGACATGATGATTGCCGAGCTTCAGGCTTTGAGACTTACCCATAATCAGGAACTGCTATTTCCCCATCGTTTAAATAACAAAGAACCTATGCGTAGCGAGTCTATTTTGGCTGTGATCAAGCGTTCGGGCTATGCAGGTCGGATGACCACACATGGTTTTAGATCGCTATTTAGTACAGTCGTAAACGAATCGAATCTGTTTAATCCAGATGCCATTGAACGCCAGCTTGCTCATGTGCCTCAAAATAGAATTCGTTCGGCATATAACCGAGCGCAATATTGGGATGAGCGGGTGAGATTGATGCAGTGGTATGGGGAGCAGGTAGAAGGATGGATGGCTCAGTATTGAGCCTTTCCTTTCTAGTTACTTATAGTCTTTATATTCTTCATATTCCTTATTAATCAATTTTTCTAGAAGTTCTGATTCAGAAATATTGTAAAGCTCTGCTAATTCTTTCAATCGAACTTTTGTATTTTTTCTTAAGGGTAAGTGAAATTTCTTTTTAAGATTATCCTTATTTTTTAATCTAAAAACATTTTGCTGCCATGCTTTTTTAAGTTTATTTAAATCATTAATATACTTTTCTCTATTATGAATATAAAGATCGTCAAAATAAGCATAGATATAATTTTCATGTAACTTTTCTTTTTCAAAAAGAAATTGAGGGAAAACATTGTATTCAAAATTTTTATCAATATAGCTTTTACTCCACTCTATAAAATCTTTATTCTTAATGTATTTATTTAGATTTATTTTTTCTTTTATTATTTTATCAAAATCAGCAATATATTCTTCCAAGTCTAAATTTTTTTGAATGATATTGTGCGTTATTTCGGGGTTTAAATAAATCAAAGCTAAAATAAAAATTCTAGGATTATTAATGTTTTTATGAACTTTATGATTGTCGTTTTGTCTAAGTATTTTAGGGTTGTGGGCGGATTTGTGTATTATATTATTATTAATTTGACTTGATGTTTCTGAGTTTTTTAATTTTTTAAATGTACTTTCTCTAATAAAAATAGGTATATCGTAGTCTTGGGTGAATCTATTAATTAAGAACCAACATAATCTGTCATCCTTTAGGTGTAGATTAATATCTATATTTAAAGTATATTCTTCCTGTTCTTTATGACAATTCTTAATAAAGATATTTATTTCTTCTTCTTCAAGTTTAGATAAAGTTGTTTTTATATAATCAAATAAATATTCATAAGAATATTTTTCATTATAAAAATTGAAAAAATCACGAGGGGTGTAATTATTAGTGCTAGCCACTTTCCAAGCTATCCATACATACTCATGCTCTTTAAAACCTCTTAAAAGTTTGTCAATCAAAAGCCCTTTACGGATATTGTGATTTACTGAAGTTAAGCCCATTTTTATTAATTACCTGTAGTATTTCTTGTAGTATTTATACTAATATTTTCTCTAGTATTTTTCAATACTGAAGTCACCTTGAATGCTTAAAAATATTAGCTTATGGACATTTTTATTAGCTATTAATTAGGTTTTAGCTTAACTCTAGCTTTTTTGAGACTCGATCCTACATGAATTTAAGCATAGAGCAGGGAGGAAAAGTTTTTCATGTGGAGAATAGGTACTGCACTACAGGAGGAATTTGGACTCCCTAGAGCTTTGGTTATATATATTATCTTTTATTAGCTAACACCTGATTGAGAAGTAAAAATTATGGTGGTGTTTCAAAAAGTATGCTGACATTAAATGAAGCCATTATTGATGTAAAAAAAGGTTAAGTCGAAAGCTTTAAAATGGTTTTCAATC
>NZ_JAMXXK010000034.1 GCF_024129735.1 Acinetobacter lwoffii
CGGTTTAATTTACTTGCTGGCATATACAATTTAGATTGGGTGAAAGATAAACAATTAAATTGATTGAAAAATGATTTATGAAGGAAGTCTAATAATGAATATTAAAGGTCTTATAAAATTAAGATAATGATTTTAATATTAATTTTTAAAATAAATACTACCCATAATTTAAATAAATAATATTAATAATTCAAACATTTAGTTTTATCTTGTTGTTTTACTTATATTTATAAATAAAATAGCATTATATTCCAAAAGAAATCTAGCACTTCTTTGGTCTTATTTTTTTTATCATTTTATGCTTTAATACAGCCACTTTTTTTCATACTTCATCTGGGCGATATTTTTTATTGCTCGGATTGTACTTTGTACATCTAATTTGTACACATTTGAGATAGGCCTCACCATGACCCAAGTGAACGCACCAGAATTCGTTCGTCACCCTAAGCTTATTGCTTGGGTGGAAGAGATTGCTAAATTAACAAAACCAGCAAAAATTGAATGGTGTGACGGTAGCGCAGAAGAATATCAACGTTATATCGACTTGATGATCGCTAACGGCACAATGCAAGCGCTGAATCAAGAAACTCATCCTGGTTCTTATCTTGCAAATTCTGATCCTTCTGACGTAGCACGTGTTGAAGATCGTACTTACATCTGCTCTGAAAACAAAGACGATGCTGGCGCGACCAACAACTGGGAAGCACCTGCTGTCATGCGCGAAAAATTGAACGGTTTATTTGACGGTTCAATGGCAGGTCGTACACTTTATGTGGTTCCATTCTCTATGGGTCCATTGGGTTCTCATATCGCTCATATCGGTATCGAGTTAACTGACTCTCCTTACGTTGCAGTAAGCATGTCTAAAATGGCTCGTATGGGTAAAGCTGTTTATGACGTTCTTGGTACTGACGGTGAATACGTTCCTTGCGTACACACTGTAGGTGCTCCGCTTGCGAACGGCGAAAAAGATGTTGCATGGCCTTGCAACAAAGAAAAATACATCGTGCATTACCCAGAAACTCGTGAGATCTGGTCTTATGGTTCTGGTTATGGCGGTAACGCATTATTGGGTAAAAAATGCCTGGCATTACGTATTGCATCATTTATGGGTCGTCAACAAGGCTGGTTAGCTGAACACATGCTGATCCTTGGCGTGACCAATCCACAAGGCGAAAAACACTACATCGCAGCTGCATTCCCATCTGCATGTGGTAAAACAAACTTCGCAATGCTGATTCCACCAGCAGGCTATGAAGGCTGGAAGATTGAAACTGTAGGTGACGATATTGCCTGGATCAAACCAGGTGAAGACGGTCGCTTATATGCAATCAACCCTGAAGCTGGCTTCTTCGGTGTAGCGCCTGGTACCAATACCAAAACCAACCCGAACTGTATGGCAACCATGCACAAAGACGTGATTTATACCAACGTTGCTGTGACTGACAACGGTGAAGTTTGGTGGGAAGGTCTGACTAAAGAAGCGCCTGCTAACTTGACTAACTGGAAAGGTCAACCACACACTGGCGAAGAAAAAGCAGCGCATCCAAACGCACGTTTCACAGTATCTGCTGGCCAGTGCCCTTCTATTGATGCTGACTGGGAAAATCCAGCAGGTGTTCCAATCTCTGCGTTCATCTTCGGTGGTCGTCGTGCAGACACAGTGCCTCTAATTTCAGAAGCATTTGACTGGGTTGACGGTGTTTACAAAGCTGCGACTATGGGATCTGAAACCACTGCTGCTGCTGTTGGCCAACAAGGTATCGTTCGTCGTGACCCGTTCGCGATGCTGCCATTCGCTGGCTACAACATGGCGGATTACTTCACGCACTGGTTAGAAATGGGCGAGCAAGTGGGCGCGAAAGCTGCCGCTGCTGGCAACAAACTTCCAGGTATCTACAACGTGAACTGGTTCCGTCGTGATGCTGAAGGCAACTTCGTATGGCCTGGTTTCGGTCAAAACATGCGTGTTCTTGAGTGGATCATTGACCGTTGTGAAGGTCGTGCTGAGGCTGTTGAAACACCAATTGGCCTAGTTCCTACTTATGAACAGTTGAACTGGACTGGTTCTGACTTCACTAAAGAACAGTTTGACCTAGTAACTTCTCAAGATAAAGATCAATGGATCAAAGAACTTGAAAGCCATACTGAATTGTTCGACAAGCTAGGTGAGCGTTTACCGGAAGCGTTAAAAACTCGTCAAGCAGAACTTATTGCTGCGGTTAAATCTGCTTAATTGCTGATTTAATTTAAAAAAGGTCGCGTAAGCGGCCTTTTTTATTGGCTGTTTAAACAATTGATCACAATTGACCAGAGCAGCTGCTTAAGCAAAATATGGCATACTTAAACCAAGACTTCAGGAACTATAAATATGAAAAGAACAACAGTAATTTTGGCTGTGGCTGCAAGCAGTTTTGTACTGAGTGCATGTCAGACCACACCCCATCAATTCAATGGACAAAGTGGCTATGAGATTCTGGAACGTTCAGGCAATACAGCAACCCTGAGCTACACCCTCTCAGGACGACCAAGCCAGGATGAAAATCGCTTGCAAGCCGCTTGCAGACACGTGTTAGGAAATTCCAAAACTTACAATATCCAGATTTTAAGCACCAATGAAATTTCCAATCCAACTGCGGAACAGGAAAACTATGGCCGCCAACTGGGTAATAGCCGCACGCAAATCAGCTTAAGCAACACGCCCGATTTACATAATAGCGAGAACCCGGGTGCACGCGAAGCTTTAGAAGCCCGCCCAACGACCATGCGCGTTATTCGTTATACTTGTTCTTAATATCTGATACTTATAGAAATCAAGACAATCAAAAAGGGCTAACTGCCCTTTTTGATTTTTCAACTTTAAAGTGTTTTATAGAAACTGACATTACGAAATTCTGGTGATTCATCCAGATCTGGCCAAGTCGTTGCACTGCGCTCATCCAGTTTTTCATATTGAGGATGACTAAAGTTTTTTACTCGACTATCTGCAACCCAGACCTCAGGTGCAAATCTTAAAAACTCATCCAGGAAGAAACGGTTACATTGATCATAAAGCACATCTGCGGCTAATAAAATATCCACTTTCTCTGCCTTATATAGGTCATCCAGATATTCAAGCTCGACATCATTTAGCTCTGCATTGGCACGACAGGCATCTAGACTAACTTGATCGATATCACAGCAGATCACACGTTTTGCACCTGCCATTTTCGCCGCAATGGCAACTACGCCCGATCCCGCCCCAAAATCCAAAACTACTTTGTCTTTAACATGATGCGGCTCTGCCAATAGCCACTGCGCCATCGCCAAGCCTGAGGCCCAGCAAAAGATCCAGTATGGTGTATCATTCCAAATGCGACGAATCACCTCATCATCCAGCTTATCTGTTGGGAATACTGGCGGAATCAGCCACAGGGAAATGGGTGTATCCGGCAATTGCTGTGCATGTAGCTCACAGTGTGGAATCACATCATGCAAGGCTTTTAGTAGATGTTCTGGGGCTTGAGGGAGTCGGAAGGTGCAGCTCATTAGATTTCTTTTAATTAGTATTAATGTCTTTGAAGAATCTCCCCTAGCCCCTCTTTAAAAAAGAGGGGGAAACTCCATCCAAAAATAGTGATCAGAGTTCCCTCCTTTGAAAAAGGAGGGTTAGGGAGGATTTGATTAACCTAAAGCTTTTTCAGCAGCTTCAACCGTTTGACGGATTAAAGTGGTAATCGTCATTGGACCTACACCACCCGGAACTGGTGTGTAAGCAGCAGCAATTTCTTCAATGCCAACAAGTTGGATATCACCAACACCACCGCCATCACGTGGATGGAAACCAGCATCAACAACCACTGCACCTTGTTTGATCCAGTCTTTTTGAATTAATTCTGCTTTACCTACCGCACCGACAATGATATCTGCTTGCTTAACAAAGCTTGCAAGATCTTGAGTACGTGAATGGCAAATGGTTACGGTTGCATTCGCTTCTAGCAGCATCGCAGCCATTGGTTTACCCAAAATTGCAGAACGACCTACAACTACCGCATGTTTACCAGCGATTTCAATGTTGTTCTCTTTCAGGATAGTCATAATACCCGCAGGCGTCGCTGAACCATAGGCTGCCTCACCCATTGCCATACGACCATAGCCCAGGCAAGTGACACCATCTACGTCTTTTTCAAGCGAGATTGCATCGAAACAGGCACGCTCATCAATTTGCGCAGGAACCGGGTGCTGAAGCAGAATACCGTGCACATCAGGATTTGCATTTAATTTTTCAATTTCAGCCAATAATTCTTCAGTTGTGGTTTCTTTAGGAAGTTCCACTTTGAGTGAGTCCATACCAACACGGCGGCAGGCATTGCCTTTCATGCGAACATAAGTTGCAGATGCACCATCGTCACCTACCAAAATCGTCGCAAGAATTGGAGTACGACCTGATTTTGCTTTCAGCGCTTCTACGCGAGTAAACAAGTCAGCTTCAATTTGCTTCGCCAATGCACGACCGTCTAGAACTAATGCCACGGCACTTCTCCCAAGTGTTGATATGAATCAATTTTGCACATTCTACATGAATAATTTAAATATTTTCCGCCAGATGATGTTTTTATGCGCATACAGATGAATACACTATTGTTTTTTTTTCTGAGCTTGCTAATATACGCATCAACAAGACGCGGCGGGGTGGCAGAGTGGTCATGCAGCGGACTGCAACTCCGTGGACGCCGGTTCGATTCCGACCTCCGCCTCCATCTTGTTAAAGCCCGAGTGGTGAAATCGGTAGACACAGGGGATTTAAAATCCCCCGCCCACAAAGCGTGCCAGTTCGAGTCTGGCCTCGGGCACCATTCTTCTACTATAGAAAGATGGTGCAAATAAAGAACCCAGCGAAAGCTGGTTTTTTTATGTCTGTAATTTAGTTAGTCAAAAAATAAGTAAATTAAATTCCCATTTAAAGTGTCATCATTAATCAGGCCCTCCTGCTCTGCTTTCTCAATATCATCCAGTAGAACGTAAATATCCTTGCAAATCCTGTTCCAGTTTCTGCTGAAAATGAATCGGCTCAATAATTTTCACATAGGGCAACCAGTAACGCACCAAAGGCAACAACTGCATTTCGTGACGAATCTGGCAACTGATCACTAACTCTCCAGTCTCGGCTTCCTGCTCGATCTGCTGTTCTGGAAATAAACGGCGCTCTTTAAAAAAGACCGTGACTTCAGGTTGTACCCTGATTAAGACTTGCTGCTTTTGCTGCCCAAACCAGATGCTGTCTTCATCTGCCAGCATTTTCAGTATTTCAGGATCATGCGCAAAGCTCTCCGCCTTAGAAACCAGCTTGAGCTGTTGCACCTGACTTAAGCGATAAGTGCGCAACTTGTCCTGATCTACGCCCACCAGATACCAGATACCATGATGGTGAATCAAGCGATAAGGCTTAATGATTCGCAATTGATCTGAATATTGCAACTCAACCTGCTGACGTTTATAGATTGCGCTTGCAAGCAACTTGAAATGTTCGGCAAACTGTTTGGCATCTTCAAAATAATAGCCTTTTGCCGAAAATACCTGATTTGCCCGCTCATCCAGCAGTTCACGCATAAAAGACATATCCAACGCCGGATACAACTCACTGATCCCCGAAAGCTGGGCAAAAGTCTGGATATCCTGCAATTTAAACCGCCCTAAATAAGAGGGTTCCAGATAATATCGTTTCTGTTCATCTTGAAGTAAGGGTAAGTAAGAGCCTAGACGATCAAAATCACGCTCAATGGTGCGGGTGCTGACCTGAAATTCTGCAGCTAGCTCTGCAGCCCGGAGTTGATATCCGACGTTTAATTTGGTCAAAATTCTGGCTAAACGCTCTGCAAGACGCTCATGTGTTGAAGCTGGGCGCTTCATAAATCCCCACTTAATACATTCTCATGTACTTATTTATCGCTAGATGTTGAATGATTATACTGAATGCCGATAGATGAATAATATTAGGACAAAGTCTAAGATATTTTTTGAGATCAGATCTTGACCCTTTATTCACTCTAAAAATACAAGATCTTATGTGGATTTTCTGGATGCTTTCTTGCTTGAATGACGATTTTGTATTGTTAATCTTTCCATATAACGCTCCAGATGTAGCATCGCCCGATACATTTTATGCAACTCCGCCCAACTCATGCTTCCGCAAATAATCATTTTATGAATACGTCGTAATGCTCTTAAACTATGTTTTGAACTGTATGCTGTTGAAATAATTTTCATCTTATTTTCCCTCTCACATTCATGTGAATGTTTAACCTTTTGGTCGGAATTATCGATAGATGCAATTTACGTGTCATAATTGACAGGTTGTGTCGAACAGTTAACATTTTTTAATTTTTATTCAAAATTTTATATATTTATTTGTAATAAGATTTTACTTAAAATTAAAAAAAGCCAGTAAAATTACTGGCTTTTTTTGAATCACTTATCTCGTATTAAACAATTTCAACCACAACTTTACCCACATGTTCTCCAGTATCCATTGCTGCATGGGCATCCTGAATCTGATCGAACTTAAACGTTTTATAGATCATCGGCAAACATTCGCCTTTTGCCCATAATGGGGTAATCTGCTCTTTCAGACCTTGTGCAATTTCCGCTTTTTCAGCCGTGCTGCGTGCACGCATGGTCGAACCGGTAATGGTCAGACGTTTCATCATGATTTGACCCAGTTTGACTTCTTTGGCCTTGGCACCACCCAAGAAAGCGATATAGACCAGACGTCCATCACGGCGCAACAAATTCAAATTACGCTCTAAATATGGTGCACCGACCATATCTAAAATGACATCGACACCACCATTGTCAGTGGCTTCATTAATAACTTGCTCAAAGTCCTGAGTTTTATAATTAATAGCCGTGGTTAAATCAGAAATAGCCGCAACTTTTTCATCTGAACCGACAGTTGCAAAAGTTTTGATTCCGAGTGATTTACACAACATTAAAGCAGTCGTACCAATCCCGCTCGTTCCACCATGTACCAGTACAGTTTCCCCTGCTTTGGCCTTACCCATCTGGAACACGTTCGCCCATACAGTAAAGAAAGTTTCAGGAATGGCCGCTGCCTGTACAAAACTTACGCCTTCAGGAATATTCAAGGTCTGGCTTTCAGGTATGACGCAATATTCAGCATAACCGCCACCATTGGTCAAACCACAGACTTGATCACCAACTTTAAACTGACTTACATCACTACCAATCGCAACCACCTCACCTGCCACTTCCAGGCCAGGAACTGGCGTTACCCCTTTCGGCATCGGATATAAGCCTTGACGCTGCAGGATATCTGGACGGTTAATACCAAAGGCATGAACTTTCACCAGAACTTCATCTGCTCTAGGTTCAGGTACAGTCACCGTTTCATAAGCGAGTTTATCGACACCACCTGGTTCTGTAATAATGACTTGCTGCATGGTTTGTTGCGACATGATTTCTTTCCCTAATCTATGCATTTTATATATCTTGGACTTATTTGAACATAGTTAGCATGAGGAATGAAGCTACATCGGACTTATGTATAATCGGGGGACTATTCAGGAAATTGATAATAGGCCAACCATGACCCAAGTGATCGAATATAACGAAAACAATTACAGTGATTTTGAGTGGTTTGAAGGTTTTGCCGTGATTCGCTTTTATGCAGAGTGGTGCAAGCCCTGTGTTCAGAATTTTCCGATCTTTGCCGAACTGGCGACATACTATGCTGAGGTAAATCCTGAAGTTAAATTTGGCAAGATCAATGTGGATCAGTCTCCGATTTTAACCTTGCGCTATAATGCCTATGGTTTGCCTTCTACGCTTATTTTTAGAAATGGAGAAACTATTAAAAGGATTGCAGGCGTGAAAAGTTTAACCGAAATGAAAGCTATTCTGGCCTTAGTCCTCAATGATTCTTATGAATAATTACCCATGTGAAGCCAAATCTAACAAAAATATTTTTTTTAGCTCACTATCTAAATACGGAGCCTTTAATTAACTACGCCCTTTATATTCCTTTACCATTCGATCACTCACATCTTCCGGATAACACAGCGGCGCATATCCGCCTGCACGATTATAAGCACTACGCTTACCACAACGACTACCATTACTTGCAGTATTGTAAGGACACGGACAATTTCCCGGATAATTCTCAATCGACTGCTGGATTATTTTTTGCTTGATTGCTTCAACGCTTTGGCTGCTCTGTTTGGCTTCAGCTCCAAAAGCCACACACAAGCCAGCCAGCAATATTAATTTTTTCATATATTCCCCAAATCTAGGGAGTATTGTATTAATTGACTAGTAAATTGAAAGATCACATTTTGACTAATCGAATGATTTTCATGCAATCAAAATTTAGGCAATAAAAAACCCGCTTTTCAGCGGGTTTCTTCAAATCAGTCCAGTCTTAAAGACGAACCAATTCCACAATCTTCTCAGCAAGTTCTTCAACTGTATCTACGGTTAAAGTCGTGTCTGTACCTTCAGCAGCATCGGTAATCACAACCACACCAGTTTCACGAACCAGTGCAACCTGCTCCGCATTCAAACCTGCTTTAGCAATAGCAACGATCCCTTGCTGAATCAGCAAGCTTTCTAGCGCCTGAGCATTTTCCAAAGCTTTACCAGATACAGTCACCGCAGCAGGTTTTTGACCCAAACGTGCCGCACGTGCTTCTGCAGTGACAGGCTCATCGTGTGCAGACCATTCAACTGATTCTTCCACCATACCAGCACCAATCGTCACGTTATTCAAACGATCGATGAAGATAAACGAACCGGTGAAACGGCTGTCTTGATAACGGTCAAAGACCACTGGTGCATCAAATTCAACAGTCACATTGGCGATTGCATTTAGCTCAAGTTTATCCACCTGAACTTTTTCCAATGTGTTAACGTTGGTACGGTAATGAATTGCCGTTACTTTTGCCGGAACGGTTTGCGTACCAATCTTGATGTTGTACAGCTTACCCAGTACAAGTGGTTGATCTGCCATCCACACAACAGTCGCTTGAACTGAACGGGAAATATTTGGAACAGCTTGATCCGCACGAATTAACACGTTACCACGTGAAATATCAATTTCATCGTTAAGCGTTAAAGTCACTGCCTGACCTGCAACTGCATGCTCAAGATTGCCATCAAAAGTGACAATTTCTTTGACAGTCGATGATTTACCAGAAGGTAATGCTGTTACGGTATCGCCAACATTGATATCGCCAAGTGCGATCGTACCGCAGAAACCACGGAAGTCGAGGTTTGGACGGTTCACGTATTGCACAGGGAAACGGAAATCCTGCTTCGCTGAACTACGGTTAATTTCCACCGATTCAAGTGTACCCATCAGCGTTTCACCAGTGTACCATGGCGTATTGGCTGACTTGTTCACCACGTTATCGCCATTCAATGCAGAAATAGGCGTAAAGATGATATTGCTTGGTTTACGGTCGCCCAATTGTGCAACGAATGCCGCATATTCAGCCTGGATTTCATTGAAACGCGTTTCAGAGAATTCCACCAAGTCCATCTTATTGATTGCAACAATGATGTTCTTGATCCCGAGCAAACTCGCAATAAAGGTATGACGACGCGTCTGGGTTTGCACGCCATAACGCGCATCAATCAAAATGATCGCAAGGTCACAAGTCGACGCACCGGTTGCCATGTTACGGGTGTACTGTTCGTGTCCCGGCGTGTCCGCGATGATGAATTTACGTTTTTCTGTCGAGAAATAACGATATGCCACATCAATGGTAATGCCTTGCTCACGCTCTGCTTGTAAACCATCGACCAGAAGTGCCAAGTCAGGTGCATCACCTGTCGTACCGACTTTTTTCGAGTCACGGGTCACAGCCTGTAATTGATCTTCATAAATCAATTTTGAATCGTACAGCAGACGACCAATTAACGTTGATTTACCATCGTCCACGTTACCGCAAGTCAGGAAACGCAACAGGTCTTTATTTTCATGTTGTTTTAAATAGCCCAAGATATCTTGGCTGATTAAATCAGATTGATGAGACATCGCTCAAAGCTCCACATATTCTTTAGAAATCGGTTGTTTTGAATCTCTTTTTAATCTCCCTAAATCCCTCTTTAATAAAGAGGGACTTTATCTCCGTTCTGATTTAGGAGTTCCCCCTCTTTTTAAAGAGGTGAGCAGCATTGCTGCGCAAGGGGGGAGATTAAATTAGAAGTAGCCTTCCTGCTTCTTCTTCTCCATCGAGCCTGCTTCATCATGGTCAATCATACGACCTTGACGCTCAGAACTGGTTGCCAGCAACATTTCCTGAATAATTTCCGGCAAGGTATTGGCTGTAGATTCCACAGCACCTGTTAATGGATAACAACCCAAAGTACGGAAACGTACCGATTTCATTTGTGGAACTTCACCTTCTTTTAAAGGCATACGTTCATCATCAACCATAATAAGTGTGCCACTACGTTCAACCACAGGACGTTCTGCAGCCAAATAAAGTGGTACTAATGGAATACTTTCCAAATAAATGTATTGCCAGATATCCAGCTCAGTCCAGTTAGATAACGGGAATACACGAATACTTTCGCCCTTGTTCACTTTACCGTTATAAAGATTCCAAAGTTCTGGACGCTGGTTTTTCGGATCCCAACGATGTTTCGAATCACGGAATGAATAAACACGTTCTTTGGCACGTGATTTTTCTTCATCACGGCGCGCGCCACCAAAAGCAGCATCAAAACCGTATTTATCCAGAGCCTGTTTTAAGCCCTGAGTTTTCATGATGTCGGTATATTTAGAGCTACCATGGTCGAACGGGTTAATACCGGCCTCAACCCCTTCTTTATTCTGATGCACGATCAAATCGAAACCATGGGTTTTCGCCATGTTGTCCCGGAAAGTGATCATGTCTTTAAACTTCCAGCCTGTATCGACATGTAATAATGGAAATGGAAGTTTTGCTGGGTAGAACGCTTTTAGCGCAAGATGCAGCATGACCGCTGAATCTTTACCAATCGAATACAGCATGACCGGATTTTCAAACTCGGCAGCAACTTCGCGGATGATATGAATACTCTCAGCTTCAAGCTGTTTGAGATGAGTAAGTCTTTCCTCATTTAACGACATGGACAACACCAGCTTAGAAAAACGTGTACTTATGACACTTTTGAAAATTTATATTCATTATAGTGATTTACTTATCCTATCCATTGCTTGTTTTATGATATTGATATATCAAAAGCTCATATAAAAATTCATCAATAATGAATATCAGTTTTTATGAATCAATGATTTGCACAATTCAAGCGAGGATATTGTGTGGTAGAGGTATATATTAACCTGTCGCTAAACCAATAAAATCCTAGGAAAATAATCTAAAGTAGTGGTTCTCAAATAGTTAAAAAATTACTAGAGTAAGACTCAATTCTTCCTTTTGATATACTTCATTTATGCCCTATAGCGCTTTTGATCTCACCACTGTAAAAACCCGTCTGGAACAGGCCCAGCTTGCTGGTTATATTTATCAGCACCAGCAACATATTTTGGTCTTGCAAGAACCTTTCAGTGATGATGGCAAGCCTTTAAATATCTATCTGCAACACGAGCTGACCGCGGATCAAATTGGATTACAGTTTGGTCTGCGTTTGCAAGAAGGTCATTGGGAATTTCTAATCGGCGTTACTTATAGTAACCAGAACGCAGCTTACGAAATTGGTGCTGGCAACCTCAAAGGTGATCAAAAAGCCTTTAACTTATTATATGCCTTTTATAATTATCCTAAAGCGTTCTATCTAATGGCATTACCTTTGACAACCAACAGTCAGATTTTGGAGCAAACCTTGCAAAAGCAGCTTTTCAAGCAGCCTGATCTCGACTTCCTGAATATTGCAGTCAAGGTCAATCCTATGGGCGAACAAGTCAAATGGATGGAACACTATATTCTGCAACAGACTCTAGATATGAAAGTCCGGATTCAGACTGCCCTACTTTAAACTTGAACAGAAAAATTTGGAGATACTCAGGTCGATGTATCTCTATACTTTCTCAGGCAAGCACACACAGAATGCCGAATTCCTATTGCCGCTGTGGCATTACTTGCTCAAACATCCAGTTAACTTATAGTTTATTATTAATTTTAATAGTTCAATAATTATTAAATAATCAAGATATTCAATCCTTGTTTATAAGGTTTTTTGTTATTTTTTTGCATACAAAATCAGCAATTACTGTTATCGTTATATCAATAAAAACTTTCAGACACTTTTCCTAAAAACATAATTATAGAGATAAAAAAATGTGGGAACTATTTACGCATCCATCAAATATCGTATTTAGTATTAGCCTTAGCCTAATGCTGATGTTTGCTGCTCTAGAATGTATTCTATTGCTGCTCGGCGGCGGCTCTCAGCATATCTTCGAAAAGTTTTTACCTGAAGATCCCCTGCAACCAGAAATAAGTGCGGATCAGTCTCCGGGTGTTTTCAGCAAAGTATTTGACTGGTTATATCTGGGGCGTCTGCCTTTATTTATTTGGCTAATCATTTTTCTGACCAGTTATGGCTTGAGCGGTTTATTAATTCAGGGAATATTTGAGCGCCTGACCAGCCAGCTGTTTAATGTCTGGCTGATTTCTCTGGCCTGCCTGTTTCTGTGTATGCCTGTGGTGCGCTTTCTTGCCATGGCCGCCAGCAAGCTCCTGCCTCAAGATGAAACCTCTGCGATTCATAGCGATGAACTCATCGGACGTACCGCGACCATTATTCTGGGAGATGCCAAAGTGAATTCTCCCGCACAAGCCAAAGTCCGAGATCAACATGGCCAGACTCATTATGTCCTGGTTGAACCAGAAAACAATCAAATTTTAAATCAAGGTCAGAATGTAGTTCTAACCCACAAAACCAAGAACGGCTTTCAAGCCATTGCACTTTAATTTTATTTAGCTAGCACTCAATTGAGACTTTTATAACAATGTTAACATTTGATTTATATAATATTTTAATTATTGCGGGAATTATTCTTGTGGCACTGGTGACCTTCGGTCTCATCATTGCACGCTTATACCGTCGTTCAAGCAAAGAAATTTCCTTTGTGCGTACCGGTTGGGGTGGAGAAAAAGTGATTTTAGGTGGAGGCGCAATCGTGCTTCCGGTGTTACATGAAATTATTCCGGTAAATATGAACACCCTACGCCTTGAAGTCCGCCGTGCTGATGATCAGGCACTGATTACCCGTGACCGGATGCGGGTCGATGTCATGGCCGAATTCTATGTCCGAGTCAAACCTACAGCAGATTCAATTGCCACCGCAGCACAAACCCTTGGTCAAAAAACCATGTCACCGAATGAACTAAAAAATCTGGTGGAAGGTAAGTTCGTTGATTCACTACGCGCAGTGGCTGCAGAAATGGCCATGGAAGAACTGCATGAAAAACGCGTCGATTTCGTACAAAAAGTACAGCAAGTCGTTTCGGAAGATTTACATAAAAATGGTCTGGAGCTTGAAACGGTTTCCCTAACCGGACTGGATCAGACCGGATTTAAATACTTCAACCCGCAAAATGCATTTGATGCTGAAGGTCTGACCAAGCTCACTGAAACCATTGAAGATCGTCGCCGCAAGCGTAACCACATTGAACAGGATACCGATCTGGCGATCAAAACCAAAAATCTGGAAGCTGAACAGGCGCGCCTGCAAATTATTCGTGAAGAAGAATATGCCAAGCTGCAACAAGAACGTGAAATTGCCATTCGCCGTGCTGAACAGCTGGCTGAAATTGCCGCTCAGGAAGCCGGCAAAAAACGTGAAGCAGAAGAAGCACAAATTGCCGCTGAACGAGAAGTCGAACTCAAGCGTATTTTGGCCGCCCGTGATGTCGAAAATGAAAATATTCAAAAGGCTCAGCTGATTCAAAAAGCACAGGTCGAGCAAAAGAAAACCATTGAACTCGCTGAACAGGACCGCGCCATTGCCATTGCGGAAAAATCACGTGCTGAATCTGAAGCTAAAGCCCAAGCCGATCAGGCGCGTGCACAAGCGGTAAAAGCGGAAGAAGAAGTCATCACCGTACGTCAAATCCAGCAAGCAGAGCGTCAAAAGGCAGTTGAGCTGGTCGCAGCCAAAGAACATGCTGAAAAAGATGCAATTGCCATTACAGTTGCCGCTGAAGCTGGCAAACAAGCGGCAGCAGATGATGCAGAAGCAGTGCGGATTGCGGCTGAGGCGGAAGCAGAAAAAGTCCGCCTTAAAGCCAAGGGCGAAGCGGATGCGAAAATTCTATTGGCTCAGGCAATGGAGAAACAGTATCAGGTGGATGCTGAAGGTACACGTGCGGTCAATGAAGCCAATAACGTCCTGTCACCTGAACAGGTCGAAATGCAGATTCGTCTGGCCATGCTGAAATACTTGCCTGAAATTATCAGAGAAAGTGTCAAGCCAATGGAGAATATTGATGATATCAAGATTCTCCAGGTGAATGGCCTACATGGCGGTCATGCCGGTGCCTGTCAGGCAGATGCCCATCATGAGAATAGTAATGTTGCTCTTTCAGATCAGGTGGTGAATAGCGCCCTGCGTTATCGTAGCCAGGCACCGCTCATTGACAGCCTGATGAGTGAGCTCGGTATTCAGGGTGGAGATATTAATGGGATGACCCAAAGCCTTAAAGCTAAAACTTAAAAATAGACTGAGATATAAAAAAGCTCCCATCTGGGAGCTTTTTTATTAAAGGTCTAATGTGAATATCAAACTAAACCTTTATCTTTTAATACTTGCAGCATGGTTGAACCAAGTTCGGCTGGACTACGTGTATACGCCATACCCGCACGCTCAAAGGCAGCAAACTTTTCTTCTGCTGTGCCCTTACCACCTGAAATAATCGCACCTGCGTGACCCATACGTTTGCCTTTAGGTGCAGTCACACCCGCAATATAACCAACAACTGGCTTAGTCACATTCGATTGAATATATTCCGCAGCTTCTTCTTCCGCAGTACCGCCAATCTCACCAATCATAATGATAGCTTCAGTTTGTGGATCTTCCTGGAACAGTTTCAAGCAGTCAATCTGGTTCATGCCCGGAATCGGGTCACCACCAATCCCGATACAGGTCGACTGACCTAAACCGAGTTTTGTAGTTTGCGCCACAGCCTCATAAGTCAATGTGCCTGAACGCGAGATAATCCCGATTTTACCCGGCTGATGAATATGTCCCGGCATGATCCCGATCTTACATTCACCTGGCGTAATAATACCCGGACAGTTTGGTCCGATGAGACGTGTGCCATTACCATTGGTTTCCAGATAACGCTTGGCTTTAAGCATGTCGATGGTCGGTACACCTTCAGTGATCACCACAATTAACTCAATGCCAGAATCAACCGCTTCAACAATAGAGTCCAGTACAAAGGGTGCCGGAACATAAATCACTGAAGCATCTGCACCTGTTTCTTTCACTGCTTCACGCATGGTATTAAATACAGGCAATTCTAAATGGGTTTGACCACCTTTACCCGGGGTTACACCACCCACGACTTTAGTGCCGTAGGCTAAAGCCTGTTCAGAATGGAATGTACCGTTTTTGCCTGTAAAGCCCTGTACCAATACTTTAGTGTCTTTATTAACTAATACGCTCATGTTAGATACTCCTTAAGCTTTTACAGCAGCAACGATTTTTTCTGCAGCGTCAGCAAGACCATGTGCAGAAATCAATTTCAAACCTGATTCATCCAGTAATTTTGCACCCAGTTCCGCATTGTTGCCTTCGAGGCGAACAACCACAGGAACTGTCACATTTACTTCCTGAACCGCTGCAATAATTGCTTCAGCAATCATGTCACAACGTACAATTCCACCAAAAATATTAATCAATACACCCTGGACAGAGTGATCTGCCAAGATAATTTTAAAGGCTTCAATCACACGCTCCTTGGTCGCACCACCACCCACATCCAGGAAGTTGGCTGGTTGACCGCCATACAGCTTAATAATATCCATGGTTGCCATGGCAAGACCGGCACCATTGACCATACAACCAATGTTACCCTCAAGTGCCACATAGTTTAGATCAAACTCAGAGGCTTTTAACTCACGTTCATTTTCTTGAGACTTATCACGCAAAGCAGCCACTTCAGGCAAACGGTACAGTGCATTCGAATCAATTCCGATTTTGGCATCGACACACAGAATGTCGCCGTTTTCACGCACAGACAGCGGATTGATTTCGAAAAGTGCAAAATCATTGTCTACAAATGCCTGATAGGCAGCCGTCATGACTTTAACAAATTGATTGATTTGTCCATCTTTGAGTTTAAGTGCAAAAGCAACTTCACGCGCCTGAAATGGCATTAGACCAACTAAAGGATCAACCTCAACTTTAATAATTTTTTCAGGGGTTTCTTCGGCCACTTTCTCAATTTCAACACCGCCTTCAGTCGATGCCATAAAAGTGATGCGGCGAGTCGAGCGATCCACCACAGCGCCCAAGTACAGCTCGCGCTCAACCGGATAAACATCCTCAGAAACTAAAATGCTATTGACCGGCTGACCATTGACATCAGTCTGATAAGTCACCAAGCGTGAACCAATAATCTGGTTGGCATATTCAGCAGCCTCAGTAGCCGATTTCACTACTTTTACCCCACCAGCCTTACCTCGGCCACCCGCATGCACCTGTGCTTTCAATACTGCAAACTTTCCACCCAACTGCTCGAAAGCATGCACCGTTTCATCGGCATTGGTGGCAAGTATCCCTTCCTGTACAGGCATACCATATTTTTTTAATAGCGCTTTTGCTTGATACTCATGTAAATTCATTGAATAACCTTTTATTACTTCTTTGCCTTGTTATAACCCACTAGCACCCAGACGTCCGTCAAAGCAGTACCAGCATTTCTTAAAATCGTTATCTTTATTTTTAGATGATTGTTCCAATAAAAACAACCATGAAATGTAAAAAGAGCGACCTAAGTCGCTCTTTTTTCGAATTACTTACGCTTACGTTGGATCGCGTGAATTGCACGCCCATCAACTGCAAGTGCAGCTTCATGTACCACTTCAGAGAATGTCGGGTGACCGAAAGTCATCAACTGAAGATCTTCAACTGAAGATACAAACTCAAGCGCGATCATACCTTGGTGAACGATATCAGACGCAGCAGGTCCAATCACGTGCATACCGAGTAAACGATCCGTTTTTGCATCAGCAACAAACTTCACGAAACCGGCACCTTCACCCGCAGCTAAAGCACGACCGTTCACAGCAAAACCGAATTGACCCGTTTTAACTTCGTGACCTTTTTCAGTCGCTTGCTGTTCTGTTAAACCTACCCACGCCGCTTCCGGATGTGTGTAAATTACAGAAATAATGGTGTCATAGTTCACTTGTGCAGCATGACCGTGAATACGCTCAACCGCCATTACGCCTTCTTCCATTGCTTTATGCGCAAGCATTGGACCACGTACCAAGTCACCAATTGCGTATACGCCTTCAACTGAAGTTGCACACCAATCGTTGACTTCAACCAAACCGCGTTCAGTCAATTTAATGCCTGAATCATCAGCCAATAAACCTTCAGCATATGCGCGACGACCGACACAAACGATCAATTTATCGAAAGTTTCAGTTTTGTCTTCACCAGCTTGGTTATATTTAACCGTTACTTCACGACCATTGATTTCAGTACCTGCAACTTTTGCACCGATACGGATATCCATACCTTGCTTAGTCAACAGTTTTTGGAAGTCTTTTGCCAATGCTTTATCAGCCATTGGTAAGAATGCATCCATTGCTTCAAATACAACAACTTCAGCACCAAGACGACGCCATACAGAACCAAGCTCAAGACCGATCACGCCCGCACCAATTACACCTAAACGCTTAGGTACTTCTGGGAATTCAAGCGCGCCAGTAGAATCAACAATTAAGTCTTGATCTACAGGAGCCACTGGAATATTTACTGGTACAGAACCCGTCGCAAGAATCACATATTTAGGCTCTAAAACTTGAGTTTCACCTTCGTGAGAAACAAATTCTACTTTTTTACCTGCAAGCAGTTTACCCGTACCTTTTAACCACTCGATGCCATTACCTTTAAGTAACTGATCGATACCGCCAGTCAATTGATCTACAACTTTGTCTTTACGAGCCAGCATTTTAGAAAGATCGAATTTAACTTCACCAGTCGTAATACCATGGTCATCTAGATGTTGAACTGTATCTTCATAACGATGTGAAGAATCAAGTAAAGCTTTAGACGGGATACAACCGACGTTTAAGCAAGTACCACCTAAAGATGGTTTACCTTTATGAATACGTTTTTCGATACACGCAACTTTAAAACCAAGTTGAGCTGCACGAATTGCTGCTTCGTAGCCGCCCGGGCCACCACCAATTACGACTAAATCGAATTGAGACATGTTTATCTCCAACTAATCCCCCTTATTAATCCCCCTTTTCCAAAGAGGGATCTTCCCCTCTTTTTAAAGAGGGGTTAGGGGAGATTTTTAATGAATAAATTACAGATCAAGGATCAGACGCGCTGGCTCTTCTAACAATTCTTTGATTGTTACAAGGAAACCGACTGCTTCTTTACCATCGATTAAACGGTGGTCATAAGACAGTGCAAGGTACATCATTGGCAAGATTTCTACTTGACCATTCACCGCCATCGGACGTTCCTGGATTTTATGCATACCCAGAATCGCAGTTTGTGGTGTATTTAGAATTGGTGTAGAAAGCAATGAACCGAAAGTACCACCATTAGTAATAGTGAATGTACCGCCAGTCATATCTTCGATACCCAGTTTACCGTCACGTGCCTTGCCAGCATATGCACGGATGCCGTTTTCAACTTCAGCATAGTTCATGCGGTCTGTATCACGAAGTACAGGAACCACTAGACCACGCTCAGATGAAACTGCAACACCAATGTCGTAGTAACCGTGATACACGATGTCATCGCCATCAATTGAAGCATTTACCGCTGGATAGCGTTTAAGTGCTTCAGTTGCTGCTTTAACGAAGAATGACATGAAGCCAAGACGCGCACCGTGACGCTTCTCGAATGCATCTTTGTATTGAGCACGCATTTCCATGATTGGTTTCATGTTCACTTCGTTGAACGTCGTCAACATTGCAGTTTCTTGAGTCGCTGCAAGTAAACGTTCAGCAACACGCTTACGAAGACGAGTCATAGGAACACGTTTTTCGATACGCTCGCCCACTGCAACGCTTAATGGTTGCGCTGCAGGTGCTGCCGGTTTCGCCTGATGATTTGCCACATCTTCTTTCGTGATGCGACCGCCACGGCCTGTACCTGCAACATCAGCTGCTGCAACACCAGATTCAGTCAATGCTTTACGCACTGCTGGAGCCTGATCCTGTACTTGTTGACGTTCAACGATCGGTGCATTACCCGCTTCAGTTTGCGCAGCAGCTTGTTCAACTTTCTCTTCAGACTGAACTGCTTGAGTTTGCGTAGCGCCAGAAACAGCACCTTCTTCAAACTGTGCAATGACTTCAGCTGAAAGAACAGTATCGCCTTCACCTTTAATAATAGATGCAAGTGTACCGTCTGCAGGAGCAACAACTTCTAAAACAACTTTATCAGTCTCAATATCGCAGATCACTTCATCACGTGACACTGCTTCACCTGGTTGTTTGTGCCAAGTTGCGATCGTACCGTCCGCAACTGACTCTGGGAATACCGGTGCTTTAATTTCGGTTGCCATTACTTAGAATCTCCTGGATTATTCAGCGTCGATCGCAAGCGCGTCGTTGATGAGCTGAGCTTGTTGTTTTGCATGCAAATATGGTGAACCACATGCCGGTGCAGCAGAAGCTTCACGGCCTGCATAGCTAATACGTACTTGTTTACCCGCTTTCATCACGTCGTCATATAGACGCGGTGCGATGAACAACCAAGCGCCTTGGTTCTTCGGTTCTTCTTGCGCCCAAACAAGTTCTTTAACGTTTGGATATTGCGCAAGCACTTCTGCCAGGCGTTTTTCTGGGTATGGATATAATTGTTCAATACGTACAATTGCAGTGTTGTTCAATTCTTTTTCACGACGTTTTTCAACTAGGTCGTAATACACCTTACCACCACACAGTACCAGACGGGTTACATCTGACTTGTTGATGTTGTCTACTTCATCAATCACGGTTTGGAATGTACCGTTTGCAAGCTCTTCAAGGCTAGATACAGCAAGCTTGTGACGAAGTAAAGATTTCGGCGAAGTAACAATCAATGGCTTACGGATTGGACGAATCGCTTGACGACGTAATGCGTGGAAAATCTGCGCAGGCGTGGTCGGTGTGATGACTTGCATGTTGTCTTCAGCACATAGCTGCAAGAAACGTTCCAAACGTGCAGATGAATGCTCTGGACCTTGACCTTCAAAACCGTGTGGAAGAAGCATAGTTAAGCCACATACACGCTCCCATTTGGTTTCACCAGATGAGATGAACTGGTCAATGACAACCTGTGCACAGTTTGCGAAGTCACCGAATTGCGCTTCCCAGATGATCAAACTCTTAGGAAGAGTCGTCGCATAACCATATTCAAATGCCAATACAGCCATCTCTGACAATAAAGAGTCATAGATTGCAGTACGCGGCTGGTTTTCTTTCAGGTTACACAGCGGAAGATAAGTTGAGCCATCTACCTGGTTATGCAGTTTTGCATGACGGTGTGAGAAAGTACCACGACCTACGTCTTCACCCGTTAAACGAAGCAAGTAACCATCATCTAGTACAGTTGCATACGCCAGAGTTTCAGCAGCACCCCAGTTCAGTGGCATTTCGCCCGTTTGCATTTTCAGACGATCGTCGATCACTTTTGCAACTTGACGCTGCATCACGAAGCCTTCAGGAAGCTCACGCATTTTCGTGCCAAGCTCTTTCAAACGTTCGATTGGGAAAGTTGTATCCCAGTCGTCTGTGTACTCATGACCTAGGTAAGGCGTCCAGTCCACAAACATTTTTTTGTTCGGTTCAAGTACCAGTGCATTGGCAACGTGATTACCCGCTTCCAGGTCTGCACGGTAGTTTTCAACCATTTGATCTGCACTTGCGCGATCAAGAACACCCTGTTGTACCAGTTGATCCGCATAAAGCGTACGCGTAGTCGCTTTCTTGTTAATCACTTGATACATCATTGGTTGAGTTGCAGCTGGCTCATCCGCTTCGTTATGACCACGACGACGGTAGCAGAACATGTCAATCACAACGTCTTTACGGAAGGTATGACGGAAGTCATGTGCCAATTGTGAAATGAACACCACAGCTTCAGGATCATCACCATTCACATGGAAGATCGGTGCCTGAATCATTTTTGCGATGTCAGTACAGTATTCTGTAGAACGTGCGTCACGTGGATCAGACGTCGTGAAACCAACCTGGTTGTTAATTACAATGTGCACTGTACCACCCACGGTATAACCGCGAGTTTGTGACATCTGGAAAGTTTCCTGGTTAACGCCCTGACCTGCAAATGCAGCATCACCGTGTACGATTAGTGGCAATACGTCATCGCCGCCAATGTCTTTACGACGTACTTGACGTGCACGTACTGAACCTTCAACCACAGGGCCAACGATTTCAAGGTGTGACGGGTTAAACGCCAATGCCAAGTGAACTTCGCCACCTGGAGTCATCACGTTTGAAGAGAAGCCTTGGTGATACTTAACGTCACCAGAACCTTTCTTGTGAATAGATTTACCTTCGAACTCACCAAACAGGTCAGCCGGGTTCTTACCCATGATGTTAACAAGAAGGTTTAAACGGCCGCGGTGAGGCATACCGATCACAACTTCTTTACAGCCTACAGAACCTGCACGCTGAATAATTTCGTTGACCATCGGGATGAATGCTTCACCACCTTCAACGCCGAAACGTTTGGCACCAACGAATTTATTACCAAGATATTTTTCTAGGCCTTCAGCCGCAGTTAAACGCTCAAGGACATGTTTCTTTTGATCAGCATTGAAGCCATATTGACCGCGTGCACTTTCTAGACGTTGTTGAATCCAACGTTTTTCTTTGGTGTCCACGATGTGCATGTATTCAGCACCGATTGAACCACAGTAAGTGGCTTCCATTGACTGAACCATTTCAGCCAAAGTCGCTTCTTCTTTACCGATCGCCAGGTTACCAGTATTGAATACTGTGTCTAAGTCAGACTGAGTCAAACCATGCGCAGCAAGATCTAGATCAGGCACAACTTCACGCTTCGCCAAACCTAATGGATCCAGTTTTGCTTTCTGGTGGCCACGGTTACGGTACGCAGCAATCAGCTGTAGCACGCCAATTTGACGACGTTCATGCTCTGAGCTGACTGTCGACTGAACAATAGGCTGAATACGGCTTGAATTGCGACCTAAAAGTAGGAATTGCTCACGTACATTACTGTGTGGTTGATCACCTTTTGGGAATTTATCGAAGTACGCTCTCCAGTCAGCACCCACTGAGTCTGGAGCAGTCAGATACTGCTCATAAAGTTCTTCAATATACGCTGCACTATCAGCGGAAAGTTCAGTGTCAAGACGCAGAGCGTCAGCAACTTCTTGCATTTGTGGACCCATTTCCTATTGCAAAAACATTTTCAGGATGCTTTTTAAGCAAAACCCAGGATTATTAGCATCAAATTGGTAATATGATACTAGTCCCCCATAAGGCATAAGCCATGAGGCGTTATCACCACACCAAGAAAATCTTGATATGTTTAATGAACAATAACGCCCCTCAGCGGCATCATCACTCATTGAATACCCGATCGAAACCGGGCAATTTTTTGCAAATCGACTTAGAAAAAACCAAGCATTAACAAAGATTTTTTCTAAAGCGACTCGGGTCTACCTTTATATACCAGTCCCTGATTATGCAGTGTTTAAAAAATGTACCTGACGTGGCATTTTTTAAACATAGTCATGGGCTAAATGCTAACATGATCTCAACTTTTCAATTGATTTTTTTGACACATACCTCCCATAAATTGGCTAAATACAGTTCAGATATTTTACTCTAATATATGGTGCTTTATCTCAAAAATAGATTCAATGTAGACTTAAGTCCTAAGCATTTCCGATAAATAAAAAGAGAGCAAACCTTTCAATCCACTCCCTCCTTAAATTTCCGTTATATAATAACATCGTTCTTGCTATTTTTCAGGTCAGTTTTACATCTAAAAATCATAAATACCCAAAATAATCACATGTTCTTCTTATATGGCGCTCAAAGCCCTTACCCTTTTCCTGACTGTTTCACTCAACTTTATACATTTTAAGTATAATATCTTTATTTTTATCTTATGATTTTCTAATTTTTCCAATAGTTTGCATAAAAAAAGCACACCTGAAGGTGTGCTTTTTTCTAAACCGCAAAGAGCAGCCTATTAGCCTGCCATATCTAAAAGCATATTACGGATATGACCGATTGCTTTAGTTGGATTCAAGCCTTTAGGACATACAGATACACAGTTCATGATGCCTTTACAACGGAACAATGAGAACGGGTCGTCTAGACGAGCCAAACGCTCTTGCGTTCCAGTATCACGCGAGTCAATGATGAAGCGGTAAGCGTTCAACAATGCTGAAGGGCCCAAGAACTTGTCCGGGTTCCACCAGAATGACGGGCATGAAGTTGAACAGCATGCACAAAGAATACACTCATACAGACCATCAAGATGCTCACGCTCTTCAGGAGACTGTAAACGTTCCTTAGGAGGCGCAGGCTGGTTGTTGATCAAGAATGGATGGATCTTGTTGTACTGATCATAGAACTGGTTCATGTCAACCACTAGGTCTTTCACTACAGGAAGACCAGGCAATGGACGAACAGTAATTTCATTTGGTAAGTCGTTCAGGTTCCAAAGACACGCCAAACCGTTTTTACCATTGATGTTTACGCCATCAGAACCACAAATACCTTCACGACATGAACGACGGAACGTTAAAGTTTCGTCCTGTACTTTCAATGCAAGAAGTGCATCAAGCAACATACGGTGCTTGTCAGTCAGTTCAAGTTTGAAAGTTTGCATGTACGGTGCTTTATCCTTGTCAGGATCGTAGCGGTAGATATGAAATGTACGAGTACCTCTACTCATCTGAATTCTCCTGATTAGAATGTACGTGGTTTAGGTGGAATCGCGTCAACCGACAATGGACGGTAACGAACTGGCTTGTACTCTAGACGGTTATCCGCAGAGAACCATAAAGTGTGCTTCATCCACTCATCATCACGACGACCATATGGGTATTCAGCATGGTCTGGAGACTCTTCAAAGTCTACAACCGTATGTGCACCACGGCATTCTTTACGAGCAGCAGCTGAAATAAGCGTTGCTTTCGCAACTTCATACAAGTTTTCAACTTCAAGTGCTTCAATACGTGCAGTGTTGAATACTTTAGATTTGTCTTTCAAGTGAATATTGCGTACGCGCGGTTCAATTGCAAGAATCTGCTTCACACCTTCGTCTAGAAGCGCAGATGTACGGAATACACCAGCGTGGTCTTGAACGATGTCACGGATTGCATCAGCAACGTCTTGAGCATTCTCACCTGTAGTCGATTCGTCAAGTTTACGAATACGTTCAACAGTTTCTTGAAGCACAGTTGTTGGAAGTGGCTCATATTCACCATCGTGCTGTTTAGTAACATATTCAATGATATGTTGACCAGCGGCCTTACCAAATACAACCAAGTCAAGCAATGAGTTCGTACCTAGACGGTTTGCACCGTGTACAGATACACATGAACATTCACCGATTGCATAGAAGCCTTTTACTGGCTTAGCAAAGTCACGACCTTCAGCATTGGTAGAGTAAACGTCGGTGTCTTTGTTGTAGTTAGCAACAAGCGCTTCAGTTTCAGGAGACTCAGGAACAACCACCTGACCATGAATATTCGTTGGAATACCACCCATTTGGTAATGGATTGTTGGTACTACAGGAATTGGCTCTTTAGTGATGTCAACGTTCGCGAATTTCTTGCCAATCTCGAATACAGATGGAAGACGTTTCATGATCGTATCCGCACCTAGGTGCGTCATATCAAGCAGGATGTAATCGCCTTTAGGACCACAACCACGACCTTCTTTGATCTCTTGATCCATAGAACGTGATACGAAGTCACGTGGCGCCAAGTCTTTCAAAGTTGGTGCATAACGTTCCATGAACGGTTCGCCGTCTTTGTTACGAAGGATTGCACCTTCACCACGACAACCTTCAGTTAACAATACGCCTGCGCCCGCAACACCCGTTGGGTGGAATTGCCAGAATTCCATATCTTGTAATGGAATACCTGCACGAGCTGCCATACCAAGACCGTCACCAGTGTTGATATAAGCATTTGTAGATGCACGGTAAACACGACCAGCACCACCAGTAGCAAACAAAGTCGCTTTTGCTTGGAATACCGCAATTTTACCAGTTTCCTGATCAATTGCTGTAACACCTAAAACGTCGCCTTTTTCGTTACGGATCAGGTCAAGCGCAATCCATTCAACGAAGAACTGAGTACCCATTTTCACGTTGCTTTGATAAAGCGTGTGAAGAAGTGCGTGACCGGTACGGTCGGCAGCAGCACATGCACGTGGCACAGCTTTTTCACCGTAGTTTGCTGAGTGACCACCGAATGGACGTTGGTAAATTGTACCGTCAGCATTACGGTCAAATGGCATACCCAGGTGTTCAAGTTCATAAACCACTTGAGGCGCTTCACGAGTCATGAACTCGATTGCGTCTTGGTCACCTAACCAGTCCGAACCTTTAACTGTGTCGTAGAAGTGGTAGTGCCAGTTATCTTCTTGCATGTTACCAAGAGATGCACCAATACCACCCTGCGCTGCAACAGTGTGCGAACGAGTTGGGAATACTTTAGTCAGAACCGCAACTTTCAAACCAGCTTGAGCAAGTTGGTAAGACGCACGCATACCTGAACCACCACCACCAACGATGACAGCATCGAAAGTTTCGTGCGGAATATTTGTGTAATCTTCTTTAGGGTTTATAGCGCCCATGATTGTTTCCTATCAATTCGCCCAAAAAATCTGGATCGCCCAGATTGCATATGCAAGTACAGCAATGATCACTGCTGAAGTCAGTACAAGGCGTAAACCTGAAGCTGAAGGACCCATTTGACGAGTAGTCACATAATCCGTGAATACCTGCCACATCCCGATCCATGCGTGTGCAACAAGAGATAAGACCGCCAATAAAGACATAATCTTCATTGGAACTGTCATCATAAAGCCGTACCACTGTTCAAAGTTGAAACCACCATTCAGTAGAATCCAACCCAGTACAACAACGGTATAAACAGCTAGAACTACAGCACTGACACGTTGGAGAAACCAATCGCGAGAACCTGAACCTGTTAAACCAGTAGCGCTTTTCATTAGAGTACGATCCATACAAATGCTGCAACAATACCGATTGCAGACAAGATTAATGCGATAGTAGATGCAACACGGCCACTTTCTAGTTCTTCAGCAACGCCAATGTCAGCAAGTAAATGCTTAACACCCGCAATAAAGTGAAAAATCATGCCGGCGACAAATACCCATACAATAAAGCGAACAATGAAACCGTTAAAGATTTCTTGAACTTGCGCAAAACCTTCAGGCGAAGACAATGACTTGTCTAAAATCCATAGAAGGACCGGTACGAGTAAGAATACGATAACACCTGAAAGACGGTGTAGAATTGATGCAATAGCCACGGGGGATTTTAAGTTTACTTCTAAAACTTGACCCATGGACAAATTGACAGGTCTGTTGCTTTTCACAGCGGGCATCCTGTAAGTAAAAACTCCATCCGGAGTTTGTTGGAATTAATTCGAAGGAAAGCTGGCATTCTCAGGCAAATACATGCCTAAAATCAAAACGACACTGAATTATAAAACGTGAACTATTAAAATACAAACGGCTGAATTTGGCTTTTTGGATAAAAAACCATTAAATAAGACTCATTAACAACAATAAGTCAGACTTTATATATTATTCCACCCTTTCAATTCCTATCTATATGATTGTTTTTAAATAATTAAGATGATTAATTTACTCGGTTTTCAGCCTACAGGATCATGTTTGAGTTTTAGACTAAAGATGCACAGTTCCATCACAAATATTATTTAAATCTCTTTTTAATTCAGATTTAAATCAAGTGTCTAGATTTAACAGACCAATTGCCCCAATTCATCAGCAGCGCAGTGATTCAGATAACCTGATGTTAAATAGCGACTTAGTACACCACATGATGGGTTTTTCAATCGATTTGAAGCATTTAGATTCAAAAAATCATTCATTTATTTTTATATTGCTTACCTTTGCTGCAAAACTGGCCATTTATTAAGCTACTTTTTAATCAATTGAACCATATTCAAAATTCAATTAATTGCTTTTATTTATAATTCTACCTGTTAAATTCAGCTTGGCAAAAACGATGTAAGTTATGAGATTTATATAGTTTTAAGCATGCTCACCTTAATCTTTCACTATTTTCGCCCGCATTTCTTGCTAGGAAAAAACGCTTACAAATGCCCCAAGCAGTCTATTTTTTTCTGCACCTCTGCATCAATTTGACTTATTATAGAGGTTTGATGCTGTGATTTTACTGAACTTTTTATACTGAGCGAATGTGACTAAACTGCTGTGCGGCCGTCATTTTTCATCCATAAGTATAATTGACAAAATTTCAGTACTCACTAATCTTATAGCAAATTTTTGATCCGTCCGTTTTGTGCATTAAAAGATTGATAGACAAAGCGGATATACATTCACCAGGACAGGAGATCTATTGAATGTCTGAAGCAACTGGCAAGAAAGCCGTTTTACAGCTTGATGGCAAAGAAATTGAACTACCAATTTACAGCGGCACATTGGGCCCAGATGTAATCGACGTTAAAGATGTGTTGGCTGCAGGTCACTTTACTTTTGATCCTGGTTTTATGGCGACAGCTGCGTGCGAGTCTAAAATCACGTTCATCGATGGTAACAAAGGTGTACTCTTACACCGCGGCTACCCAATCGATCAATTGGCGACTAAAGCTGATTACCTGGAAACTTGCTATTTATTGTTAAATGGCGAACTTCCAACTGCTGAGCAAAAAGAAGAATTTGACGCTAAAGTACGTAACCACACGATGGTTCACGATCAAGTTAGCCGTTTCTACAATGGTTTCCGTCGTGATGCGCATCCTATGGCGATCATGGTAGGTGTGGTTGGTGCGTTGTCTGCGTTCTATCACAACAACCTTGACATCGAAGATGTGAACCACCGTGAAATCACTGCGATTCGTTTAATCGCGAAGATTCCTACGCTGGCGGCTTGGAGCTACAAGTACACCATCGGCCAACCATTCGTTTACCCACGTAACGACCTTGGTTATGCAGAAAACTTCCTGCACATGATGTTTGCTACGCCTGCAGATCGTGATTACAAAGTTGATCCGATCCTTGCAAAAGCAATGGACCGTATCTTCACGCTTCATGCTGACCACGAACAAAATGCGTCTACGTCTACCGTACGTTTAGCTGGTTCTACTGGTGCGAATCCATATGCATGTATCGCTGCTGGTATCTCTGCACTTTGGGGTCCTGCTCATGGCGGCGCGAACGAAGCTGTTCTTAAGATGCTTGACGAAATCGGCACTGTAGAAAACGTTGCTGGCTTCATGGAAAAAGTGAAAACTAAAGAAGTTAAACTGATGGGCTTCGGTCACCGAGTTTACAAAAACTTCGATCCACGTGCGAAAGTAATGAAAGAAACTTGCGACGAAGTTCTTGGTGCACTTGGCATCAATGATCCACAGCTTGCATTGGCTATGGAACTTGAACGTATCGCGCTTTCTGACGAATACTTCATCAAGCGTAACCTATACCCTAACGTAGACTTCTACTCAGGTATCATCCTTAAAGCGATTGGTATCCCGACAGAAATGTTTACTGTGATCTTCGCGCTTGCACGTACTGTTGGCTGGATCAGCCACTGGTTAGAAATGCACAGCGGTCCTTACAAGATCGGTCGTCCTCGTCAGCTTTATACTGGCGAAGTTCAACGCGATATCGTTCGTTAATTCGAACCGCGTCGAAAGACTCAAGAAAACCACCCACCCGGGTGGTTTTTTTAGCACTGACAAAAGCCTACAAAAAATTGACCTGAAACGTTTTAAAATGAATATATCAAAATCATATTCACGGATTAAGTCACCTAAAAACAGGACGTATATTGAATGCTGTTGTATTTTCTGCCCTTTATTTTGAGATTGGTTCATTTTGAACAGTTTAAGTGCCGCAGTTTAACGTCTGGTGAAATCAAAATTTCCCAACAAGTATTTGGCAACCTGATCGATTATTCTCGCGTTAAAATCATGAATCACCCCTACCTGCCTTGGCAATCCAAACATGTCATTATGGCGCCCAGTGGCTACATCCATGTACGCAATTTAAATTATCGGGAAGATTATTCGCGCGAGAGTTTATCTTATCAGGCACTATTTATTCATGAGATGGCGCATATTTATCAACACCAATGTCAGATCAATGTGCTTTTAAAAGGGGCATTTTTACAAAGTGCTTATTTTCTCAGCTTGGGAAAATATAATCCGTACAAATATCAATTTAATCCCAACAAATCATTTTCAACCTACAATATTGAACAACAAGGCGATATTGCCCGGGATATTTTTCTAAAAAAAATTCCGAATATTATTTTAAATCCAAAAATAAACAGATGATATTTAATCAGTTTAATTCCAAACAATATAGCTAAGGCATATTTTAAAAGCCAAAATTTAGATTTCAGTCTTTAAATCTACATAAGCCTAGATGCATAAAAAATCAGCATATTTTCTAATTTTATATAATAACTTTTTTCACTCAATGCCTGTTCTGCTAAATCAACTCTAGCTTATCGATAAAATTTCGATAAAATAGGCCGGTATGATTATTTTGCATCGCACATTAAGATTCAATGATCATGCGATAAAAAGTTTTTTTATTTAAGCCATTTGGCATTTTATGAATATCGAAGTGCACTCAACTGAATAATTAGAACTATAAAAATCAGTAATTTAGTGTATCAACCTATAGGAATAGGATTTACTTGGAATGAAAAGTTTTAAAATTGCGATTGCTCAATTCTCTCCACATGTGGGCAATCTGGATGCAAATACGCAAAAAATGATTGATCTGGCCAATCAGGCTAAAAAAGATAAAGCGGATCTGATTATCTTTCCTGAACTTTCAACGCTGGGCTACCCTGCAGAAGACTTATTAATTCGCCCGAGCCTGGTGAAACGCACCAAAGCGGCTTTTGAAAAACTGACTGAAGTAAAAGATATTGTCATGGTCTTTGGTTTTGTTAATCAAACTGAAGATGGTCAGCGTTATAACTCGGCTGCTGTCATGAAAGATGGCGAAGTACTGGGTGTTTATAACAAGCAAGTGTTGCCAAACTATGGCGTATTTGATGAAAAGCGTTATTTTGGCGAAGGTCATCAGCATCTGGTTTTTGAGTATCTTGGACATAAATTTGGCGTACTGATCTGTGAAGATGTCTGGTCTTTAGCCACTGTTCAGCAACTGGCAAAATTGAATATCGACACAGCTTTGGTACTGAATGCATCGCCATATGAAGTGGGTAAACCACAACATCGCATTGAAACCATGGCGGCCTTGGTCAAACAGCTAAATATCAATCTGGTGTACTGTAACCAGGTCGGTGGCCAGGATGATCTGATCTTTGACGGCACCAGCTTTGTGCTCAACAAATCTGGCGAGGTGGCTTTACA
Source organism: Acinetobacter lwoffii (assembly GCF_024129735.1). GTDB lineage: Bacteria > Pseudomonadota > Gammaproteobacteria > Pseudomonadales > Moraxellaceae > Acinetobacter > Acinetobacter lwoffii_H. The sequence continues at coordinate 30,771 of NZ_JAMXXK010000034.1, forward strand.
GGCACCAACTTTCCAGGAAAATCTGGCAATTGCAGAGTTTAATGCTGAACAGCTGCAATTCAGCAAAGGCGCAATTGCACCTGCTTTAGACACCATGGCTGAGATTTATCAAAGCCTGGTCATGGCCACACGTGATTATGTACAACGCTCTGGCTTCCCAGGTGTGATTCTGGGCCTGTCTGGCGGGATTGACTCTGCCCTGACCTTGGCGATTGCTGTAGATGCGCTTGGTGCAGATAAAGTTCAAGCCGTGATGATGCCGTATACTTATACTGCACAAATCAGTGTCGAAGATGCAGCGGCTCAAGCCAAAAATATGGGCGTGACTTTCGGTATTGCCGAAATCAATCCAGTAGTAAGCGGCTTTATGCAGGTGCTGTTCCCATTCTTTGGTAATGCTCCAGTCGATGCCACCGAGGAAAACCTGCAAGCACGTTCACGTGGCACCTTATTGATGGCCTTATCTAATAAATTCGGTAATCTGGTGCTGGCAACCGGTAATAAATCTGAACTAGCTGTTGGTTATTGCACCCTGTATGGCGACATGGTTGGTGGTTATGCGGTTCTGAAAGATGTGTATAAAACCATTGTGTTTGAACTGGCGAAATATCGTAACAGCATTTCAGAAACTCCGGTGATTCCGGAACGTGTAATTACCCGTCCGCCTTCAGCAGAACTGCGTCCAGATCAGGTCGATCAAGACTCTTTGCCGGCCTATGACATTCTGGATGCGATCTTGTACTCTTATATTGAAGAAGACATGAGCCAAGACGATATCATTACCAAAGGCTTTGATGCTGAAGTCGTGAAGAAAGTGATTCGTCTGGTTGATATCAATGAGTACAAGCGCCGCCAAGGTGCCATTGGGCCACGTATCAGTTCACGTTCTTATGGCCGTGAGCGTCGTTATCCAATCGTCAATGGCTGGAAAGCAGGTAGCTAAATTCTGTTTTCAGTGATGTAAATCAGAATCGTCCAAGTGAATGCTTGGGCGATTTTTTTTTATGCGGCAGTAAAATGAAGAATAGCCCCAACATTAAGAAGGAAAAATGATGTTTTGCTGAAACTGCAAAAATTAGTGGATGCTTCAAATATTTTTTATGGTTTTCAGTACTTTTTAAAAGACAAAAAAAGAGACCAAGCTGAGAGCTTGGTCTTTTAAAATGGTGGCTATGACGAGACTTGAACTTGTGACCCCCGCATTATGAGTGCGGTGCTCTAACCAACTGAGCTACATAGCCGTAAACTGTGTGCGCATTATCGTAATTTCAGCCTCTATCGTCAAGCATTTTAAAACACAAATGTTCAGTCTTTATGCAAATACAGAATAAACTTTTAAAGTTTAAACAAAAAAGCTTTTTTTAGTATGTAATTCACGCATTCCTAGCACCCTTTAATTCTTCGAGGATTCACCAAATGTATAAAATCAAAATACTTATTTTACTCATTAGCCTTTCAAGCCTGAGTGCCTGCCAGATCATCTCGCCTATTTTCGTAGATTATAATGGTGTCAGACGTGATGTGGCACAGTGGATTAATCAGCAACAACTGATGAGCATGCAGCAAAAACGGTCCTTGGCACAACTCAGCAGAGCACAGCAGAAAATCGAGCGCTATCCGGAATATGATCAGACCCAACGACTGGCGGTAACCCGGGAAAATCAGATTGCATTACATTGTGTGCGTTTACATGTGACAGAACATAAAATCCAGCAGCTACAGCAAAAAATTTATGCAGGTGAAACTCAAACAATTTTAAATCGCTATGAACAGCTGTCACCGCAAATAAAATTAGACCCGACCTCTATTCGATGTGATTAATCACTGTCTTAGGCTATCACATTAATTACATATAAATTATTAACTTAGGCTAAATAAATCACCCAGTTCAATAGCTCTAAACAGGTGCTTGATTCTTTAATCTATTAGACATTATACCTATGTATTTACTTGGTTTTATTTTTATACAATACAGGCTATGATCAAAGTATAAACAACTATTCGTACCCGGTTTAACGCGTCATAATTTTATAACTCTAAATTCCCCTTAGGAGAATTCTAATGCCTTTTGAACATATTTTAGTACCTGTTGACGGTTCAGAAACATCGTATGCTGCAGTGGATAAAGCTGTAGAAATTGCCAAAGCATTTAACAGTAAAGTCACAGTGGTTCAGGTGCTGGCGCTGGACCCTTATATCGCTGCGGAATATATCTCTGCGGCACAAACCAATGACCTGATTGAACGTGCCCGCACTTCCATCCTAAAAACGCTGGATGAAGCCAAAGCAAAATTCTCTGGTGCCGGTGTTGAAGTGGATACACAGCTCCTTGAGGGTCAGGTAATTTATAGCGAGATTGTCAAAGCAGCTAAAGATTTAAATTCTGACCTGATCGTGATTGGTTCTCATGGCCGTACTGGCTTCAAAAAACTGTTCCTTGGCAGCGTAGCGCAAAGCATTCTCGGCCAAGCGGATATTCCAGTAATGGTGATTCGCAACTAAATCATCTTTAAAATCCCCACTTTTCACCAAGTGGGGATTTTTATATCTCTACTCGACCATCCCATTGATAGCGTTTTAAATCCACTCGATCACCTCTAAAACAAATTCCTTCCTGCATGAGTTTTTGCTGCTGAATATTCTGGCCATGTTCGTCCAGTTGCTTCAGACTGATTTTCGCTTGGGCATTGATCACCCGATACCAGGGAATATTAGTGTCCGATTCTAGATGACTTAATACTCGCCCGACCAATCGCGCATGTTTGGGTAAACCTGCCAGTCTGGCAATCTGTCCGTAGGTGGCGACTTTGGCATATGGAATCTGATTGACCACAACCAAAATCATTTCTGTCATTTCCTGATTGGCTGAACTTGTCTGGGTCATTTTCATCTCATTAATAGCTCATTTAAATAAAAGATCACACCTCAACCTATCCACAAAAAGCTAGATGAAAATAATCAAGCCTGATGAAATACGCTAACCCAAGCGATCTCAGCTCACTAACAACAAATCCATAGCATATTGAGATTCTAAGTTTTAACTTTAGAAATTATCCGGATTTTCTAAGCGTTTTACTTCCTGAACCTTATCTGGATGATGCACCGTGGCGACGCCATCTGCATCTTTCTGATCAATCAGAATCTCTGGCTGAAAGATAGTGATGGTCTCATTTCCTTTGGCATCTTCCCCGACAATATAGCGAAAGCCCTTACGGTTCAACTTGTGGCACATACGTTGATACCAGCCTTTAAAGCCCTGCGTTTCTTCATTGGGATTATAATAAAATGCATTCATCACCGCAGGCAGACCCAAGCCACATACCACACCGGATAATAGCACCACAATAAAGGTATAGCCCACCAGAATACTGCTATAGGCTTCCAGCTGAGGAATATTGGCGACCGCCAGAATTAAGGCCAAAGAAATCCCGCCACGTACTCCGCCCCAAGACAGGATGGTCAAACTACCGTTATAGCTTTTCTTGCTGACTTTTGGGAACATGGCAAAGGCCAGATAGTTGGCTGCAAAACGAGCCAAATGCAGAATCACAAAGGCCACCATCCCGCCCAGAACCAGACTGGTGCTCAAGTCGAGAATAAACAATTCCAGACCGATTAGGGTAAACAGGAATGAATTGATAATTCCCTCAACCGTATGCCAGAAATGATTAACGTCACCAATTTCGGCATCTGCCAGAATTTCTTTCCATTTATTGCCAACAATCAAGCCACCAATCACACAGGCAATTGGCGCGGAAGCATGTGCCAGCAAAGCCACCAGATAGGAACCACAAGCCAGCAAGGCCGTGGTCAGAATCAGAGATTCCATTTCATGTTTGCCGCGCAAAATCCGCAAGATCGCAAAACCGAATCCGAGACCAATCAGCACCGCCACGACAATTTCATAAAGCAAGGTTTGCAGCACTGCCAGTACCGTAAAGTTTTCACCTTGCAGGACATTGAGCAAGGTCATAAATAAGGCAATACACATTGCATCATTAAACAGTGATTCGCCTTCAAGCTTGACGATCAAATGATGCGGTGCGCGAACCGAACTCAATACACCTTTGATGCCGATCGGATCTGTGGCGCCCAAGGCCGCCCCAAGTAACAGCAAAACCAGCAAGTCAACATGCTTACCAATCAGGAACTGATAACCATATAACACCACGCCAAAGAACACGGCACAGAATACTAAAGCCAGACCGGCCAGAATACTGATCGGCCGCCAGTGGTTACGCAAATCTGAGACCTTAAACTTCAGCGCAGATGAAGTCAGGATAAAACAGATCACACCATTGATCAGAAAATCATAGAAATCGACGTGACGAACAGCCTGCTCGATATTGTCAATATTGATGCTAAAGAATGGATTACCATGCAGTAAACTGGCGCCCCACTGCAAAATGAAAACAAAGATTGCAGAGACAATAGGGACACCGATCGCTTGCGGAAAGCCTAAAACGCGCTTATTAAACATGGTCGTGGCAATAGACAGAGCAAAGACCACCGTGAGTAGCTGAAGAAAAAAGAAATTTCCCATTCGGTTTCCTAAAATCGGGCGATATGGAGCACTATGCGCCGAGAGGCGTTGTTAAAATAGAGATTTGAATAGCAAGGTATTCTGGCAAAACAAGTTTAGTCCGCTTTTTTATCGAATTGAGTTAAGTTTCTTTTCAGTATTTTCGAATGATGATTTAACATACAGATCAGCACTCGGCTTTTGCTTTCCCATCATTCTATTTTGAATTTTTCTCCCATGCATCAAACTGTCAAAACCATTTTTCGTCTCTGTTTTGCCAGCGTGATTTTTCTGATCACGTTGTCCTTATGTTTTACCTGCTTTGCTAAAATTCAGGAAATTCTGCAAGCAGAACAGCATTATCAGCAAGCCACCAGCATTCCCTTAAAAAGTACAGCCGGCGAACAGTATGTATTGGTGTCCAATAACCAGCGACCAGACAATGCAATTTTTATTCTGATTGCAGGAAATGGTTATGTGGCCAAAATCAACTGTGAACATTACAGCGCTTTATGTAGCGATGAAGACAATCAATCGCATACCCGTCAAATCCAGACTGTTGACTTAATCAAAGCGGGAAATCTGTTCTATATTGAAAAAATCCAGTTCAGAGATAGCCGAACCGGCAAAGCAACTGCTTTAGAATATAACAAACAAGAAATTCAGCAGTTTTATCAAAATGACATTAGCAACCTCAAATATACAGTCTTTGCAATTGCACTGTTTGCTTTGGCTGCATTATTTGTCAGTATCAAGATATTAAGAAACTTCCGGCGTTTTCTGCATAAATAAAAAAAGGAGCATCTGCCATTGCTGTCCCACAATTTTTCACAAGAGGAAGCTCATTTGAGCTTCCTCTTGTTTTATGGGTATTTTATCGGGTGAAAATAAAGCTTTTA
>NZ_JAMXXK010000035.1 GCF_024129735.1 Acinetobacter lwoffii
CCTGGTCGTTAAAGTGTTTGTTTGCACTCATATTTTAACTGTTAGGACTCAGGTTTTTTTATTTAAAGCAAACTATGGGACAGCAGTGGGGGAATTCCTCCCTTTTTTAAAGAGAGGTTAGGAGGGATTTTTAACGCTGCTTCCGCTTCCGATATTCCACTGGCGTTTCATTGGTCCAGCGTTTAAAGGCACGATAGAAGGTACTTGGCTCGGAAAAACCGGTCAGATAGACAATCCGCTCGACGCTCTCATTGGTACTCGCCAGCAAACGCTTGGCCAGACGACAGCGATAATCCGAGAGAATCTGCTGAAAGCTGGTATGTGCCTCACTCAGTTGTGTTCTCAAACGGCGTGGCGTGATGTTCAGCTGGGCTGCCACAGTTTCTAGCGTGGTTTCGCCACTCTCCAAAGTAGAGCCGATTGCACGACGTACTTCACCGACCAGATCATATCTTGCCAGTTCCTGTAGCTTTTCAATGGCCAGTTGCTCATGCAGCTGCAACAGCTCAGGTTCAGCCTGCCACAGCGGATATTCCAGGATAGTCGGATCGAAATACAAACGGGTTTCTTTCTGACCTAGACTGACCGGACACTCATAAACCCGGAAGTATTCATCATCAGGTGCCCCTTTATAAAAATTAAAATCGATATAAATCGGCTCAAAACGCCCTTCGGTAATAAATTTAAAGAAACGCAGTACACCTGACATGGCACATTCAGTAAAATGACGATTGACCAGACTCTCAGCAAAAGGCTGTTCACCATTGGTTAAATAGCAGCGATCATCTTCAATCACTAATTTGGCAGCAAAGGCATCGCTAATCAGTCGCTGATAAGCCAAAGCACGTTTCAGTCCCTCACCAAAATTTTCAGATGAAACAAACAGGTGTTCAATGACCTGACCACGATAAAGTGGCAGGTGCTCACCCAGATGCAATCCAATGTCCGGGTCCTTGCTGACTTCCTCTGCCGCCACCCAAAAGGCATATTGGGCACTCAGCGGGGTACGGTCATTGGCTTCCACCTGATTTAAAGCCACTCCTGCTTTGGTCAAAAGTTCTTCTGTTGGCAACCCCGCACGACGAATCGCCTGATAGCCTAAACGCAATACGACTGATGCATCCGTTAGCTGACTCACTCAAAAGCCTTCCTTGTATGTACTTCATTTATACTTAAAAAGATTAATTTTAGATTAACTGTGATTGACCAAACTGACAACAGAAACAGGTGTCTTTTTAGTTAAAAAAATTATCGTGACAGTTCGCCTATTTTACTGGCAGATGATCAGTCTAACGCCCGTTTCGTCTTGTATTTTGCAAAAAAATTGACTATAATTTGCGCCTTTCCAATTTATTCATTCAGGTAGGCTATGGCCAATAAAGAGGAACTCATCGAGTTCGAAGGCGTTGTCACCGAGACGCTTCCTAATACTATGTTCCGTGTACGTTTAGAGAACGGTCACGAAGTGATTGCCCACATCTCTGGTAAAATGCGTAAACACTATATCCGTATTTTAACTGGCGACAGTGTGAAGGTTGAAATGACACCTTATGATTTGACTAAAGGTCGTATCACATATCGTGCACGCTAAGTTTTAGCGCAAGCAAAAGCCACTTTTAGTGGCTTTTTTATTACTTGAATTATTTATCAATCAATAAAATAATTTGACACAGCCTTATAAATTCACGACTATTCATTGAATTAAAAATAACATGTATAAAAACAATGAATATGAAATGCTTATCCCTACTTTCCAGCTTGTTTCTCGTTGCATGCGCTATCGGCGGCAATCAGCATCTGCATCAGTCTCTACAACCTTATGTAGGTCAAACTGCCGCACAGGTTCGTAGCCAGCTTGATCTTCGTGCCATTGGATTCAAGACCTCCCAGCAACCGATTCAAACCACAGAATTTCTCAGCTACACTATTTTTCGGGATATGAATATTCCAATGGGAACGCCGAATATTAGTCAGAGCATTCCGATCGGCGCACCAATGCCGATGCCCTCAAATGGTGGTTATAACATTGAGATGAAATGCCAAATCTGGTTTGACTTGAAAGATGAAATTGTTCAGGCGATTCGCTTTACCGGTAGAGCTTGCTGAGCTGTACTCATCCAGTTCAAAGCCTGTATCGGATTAAATCAGGGATCAACCTCACCACGCTAAACTTCTACCGTGTATCAAATCACAACAGTATTTTTGCATGGAATGCGCTTACACTCATTTTATTTGGTGTGAGGACAACTCATGAAGTTCACACTGATTTTAGCATGCTGCACAGCCTTGGGTTTGCTTAGTGCATGCAGCACCACCTCCTCAACGACTGCACAGCGTGATGCCTATTTACAACAGTTCATTGGACAAAGCAGCCAGCTGATCGATCAAACTCTGGATCTGAAACGTTTAGGTTATCAGCAGGTCAGTGGGCCTGAACGCAGCGCCAAGCAATTAAGCTATGTGGTACAGCGCCCTGTTGCAATTCCTTTGCCTGTAGCACAGTTTCCGGCAGCAGGCGGTGCTGTACCTATTCCGGTTCCTGTGAGTCCTTCAGGTGGCTATGACGTCAATCTGCAATGTAAGATCACCTTCTTACTCAAAGATAATATTGCAACCGCAGTTCGTACTACAGGTCGAACCTGTTAAGCCGTTTAAGCTTTGAAATTTCTATCATAAAAAAACGCAGCTCAAGGCTGCGTTTTTTTGAATCGAAACAGGCTTAGTTCAATGCAGCAACGACTGCTTGACCCATTTCAACCGTACCGACTTTTTGCATGCCTTCAGACATGATATCCGCCGTACGCAAGCCTTGATCCAAGACCTGACCTACTGCATCTTCAATCGCTTTAGCAGCGGCTTCTTCACGGAAGGTATAACGCAGCATCATCGCCACCGAAAGAATCGTTGCCAATGGATTTGCCAGGTTTTGACCCGCGATATCTGGTGCAGAACCATGACAAGGCTCATACATGCCTTTGCCATTTTCATCCAGAGATGCCGATGGCAACATGCCGATTGAACCGGTCAACATCGCAGCTTCATCAGACAGGATGTCACCGAACAGGTTAGAGGTGACAATCACGTCAAACTGCTTCGGTGCACGTACCAGCTGCATCGCAGCATTGTCGACATACATGTGCGATAAATTAATTTCAGGATATTCGGCATCTTTCAGCGCAGTCACTGTCTGTTTCCACAGCTCAGTCACTTCAAGCACATTGGCTTTATCCACTGAACATACTTTACCACCGCGCAAGTTGGCCATTTCAAAAGCGACTTTAGCGATACGCTTGATTTCAGACTCTGAGTAAACGTCAGTGTTGTAGCCTTGCTTCTCGCCATTTTCCAGTTCACGGATACCACGTGGCTGACCGAAGTAAATACCACCCGTTAACTCACGCACAATCAGAATATCCAGACCTGCTACGATTTCAGGCTTCAAACTTGAAGCATCAGCCAGTTGCGGATAAAGAATGGCTGGACGCAAGTTAGCAAACAGATTCAGTTCGCTACGCAATTTCAATAAACCACGTTCCGGACGGATTGAACGCTCAATCGTGTCCCATTTTGGACCGCCCACGGCACCGAGTAAAATCGCATCGGCTTTTTTAGCCTGTTCAGAAGTCACGTCTGGATACGGTGAACCGTGCGCATCAATGGCTGCACCACCGAGTAAACCCTGTTCCCATGTCAAATCGAGATTAAATTTTTCATTTACACGAGTCAGCACCTGCTCTGCCGCTTTGACAATTTCAGGACCGATACCGTCACCAGCTAAAATCAAAATTTGTTTAGACATGAGATTTTCCGTTTAAAACGTCAGATTCAGACCTGACAGAGGTTAAATTTTCTTTTCTACAAACTCTGCAATCCCGGTGACTGCATTATAGGGTTTGCAAAAACGACGAATGGTTTTTTGCTCTTGTACCAGATCTACGCAAAGCGGATCCGGCGCCGAAGAATTTAATAAACTGCTGCTACGCGCACTACGGTCACGAAACATTTTTAAGCTATAGCGGTTATTGGCCTGAAAACGATGGAATACATGTAAAGTTTCCGCTTTATCCTTACTGATCGGATAAAAACGCACGACCAGTTCATGCTGTCCTGCCGGCACAGATAAATAAATCGGATTGGCCTGATTTAAATTTTTAGCCTGCAAACGTACCAGTTTCTGTTTCAGCGCTTCACCACTAATGCGGCCATTGTCGGCGTTGACAATGATGGTCTGATTGAAGCGTTCGAACTGGCAATCTGGCGTCCCTGTACAGTAAATCAGGGCATTGCTTTTGCTCTCAGTACTTTCTTTGGCATGTTTGAGTTTCATCGTGTCGATGCTTTGACATGCAGTCAACAGCACCGATACTGCACTTAAAGCAAGCAACTGTTTCCAATAATTCGCCATAATGTCTGTCTTACCCAATCAAAAAACTCAATAATCTTCCGATATTAGCAAGGGCATCGCAGTCATGCCATGACAATTTTTACTGATTTATCCATGAATTTCGGCAAATACCCAAGGACGCGATTGTTTGGTTTTTTCTTCATAGGCACGAATATCATCCGCCACCTGCAAAGTTAAGCCAATATCATCCAGACCATTTAACAGGCAATGCTTGCGAAATGGATCGACTTCGAACTTAAAGCTTTCACCTGTAGGGGTGCGAACTTCTTGTGCCTGCAAGTCAATGGTCAGTTGATAGCCTTCATCTGCCGCACATTCCTTAAATAACTGCTCAACAATATCTTCAGCCAAAATCACGGGCAACATACCGTTTTTAAAACAGTTATTAAAGAAAATATCCGCAAAGCTTGGCGCAATTACGGTACGGAAACCGTATTCACTCAAGGCCCACGGTGCATGTTCACGACTAGAACCACAACCAAAATTGGCACGTGAAATTAAAATAGATGCGCCCTGATAACGTGGCTGGTTCAAGACAAAGTCCGGATTGATCGGACGAACTGAATTGTCCTGACCTGGATAACCTTCATCCAAGTAACGTAATTCATCAAACAAATTGTCACCGAAACCAGTACGTTTGATCGATTTCAAGAACTGTTTTGGAATAATTAAATCTGTATCGACATTGGCACGATCTAAGGGTGCAACGATACCTTGTTCAACGGTATAAGCTTTCATATTTATTTCCCAATGAATTCGTAACCTCTCCCTACCCCTCACTTGTGCTTCGTTTTAAAGCAGTGCTTCAAAACTCACTCAGGAGAGGGAACTCCTTCTCCCTCTGGGAGAAGGTCGGGATGAGGGCTTAAACTAGAATGAACGGACATCAACAAAATGACCTGCAATCGCAGCAGCGGCTGCCATGGCTGGACTCACCAGATGAGTACGACCGCCATTGCCCTGACGACCTTCAAAGTTACGATTCGAAGTCGAGGCACAGTGCTCGCCCGGTTGCAACTTGTCTGCATTCATTGCCAGGCACATTGAACAGCCAGGTTCACGCCATTCGAAGCCTGCCTCTACAAATACCTTGTCCAAGCCTTCCGCTTCTGCCTGAGCTTTGACCAGACCAGAACCCGGAACCACCATCGCCTGTTTGATTGAAGATGCGACTTTGCGACCTTTGATCACTTCGGCTGCAGCACGGATATCTTCAATACGCGAATTGGTGCACGAACCGATAAAGACACGATCCAGCTGAATCTCAGCCAAGGCCTGACCGGCATTTAAGCCCATATATTGATAAGCACGGTTCCAGTCATTGCGTTGTACATCGTCTTTGGCTTGTTCTAAAGTCGGTACTGCTTGAGACACTGGAATCACCATCTCAGGAGAAGTTCCCCAAGACACTTGTGGCTCAATTTCTTCACCTTGCAACACGACAACCGTATCAAAGTATGCGTCATCATCTGAATGTAAAGTATTCCAGTAAGCAACAGCCTGATCCCACTGTTCTGCAGTCGGCGCATAAGGACGGCCTTTAACATACTCGATAGTTTTGTCATCGACAGCGACCATACCCACGCGTGCACCGGCTTCGATCGCCATGTTACACACAGTCATACGACCTTCGATAGACATGTCACGGAAGACCTGACCACCGAACTCAATCGCGTGACCAGTACCGCCTGCGGTACCGATCTTGCCAATAATGGCCAAGACCACATCTTTCGGTGTTACGCCCTGACCTAATTTGCCATCGACGCGTACCAACATGTTTTTCATCTTCTTTTGAACCAGGCATTGGGTCGCCAATACATGTTCAACTTCGGATGTCCCGATACCATGCGCCAAACAGCCAAAAGCACCATGTGTTGCCGTATGCGAATCACCACATACCACGGTCATGCCCGGTAAGGTCAAGCCCTGCTCCGGTCCGACCACATGCGCGATGCCCTGACGGATATCGTTAATATCAAATTCAACAATATTAAAAGTCTTGCAGTTATCATCCAAGGTTTGCACCTGGATGCGCGAAGTTTCATCTTCAATTCCGGCAACGCCCTGCTCACGCTCTTTTTTTGAGGTCGGTACGTTATGATCCGGTGTGGCAATGTTGGCACTTAAACGCCATGGCTTACGCCCGGCCAATTGCAAACCTTCAAAGGCCTGTGGAGAAGTCACTTCATGTAATAAGTGACGGTCGATGTACAGTAAGGCAGAACCATCATCACGTTGCGTTACTAAATGGTCGTCCCACAATTTATCATATAATGTTTTTGCTGTTTGGGTTGCGCCTGCCATGTCGATGTACTCCACTGGACTGGGTAAATTCTTTCTCTGATTTTGATTATATCGCTGCAATCACATAAATCTAATTTATCATTTTTATCAGTTAAAAAACTTTTTGGAATCTTTTAAAAGCTGAATCAAATCATGCTTTAGCTATATTGTCATAAATCTAATTTTCCGATTAAGTTATAAAAAATATTCGCTTTTACAAATCAAATGAGAATTATTATTATTTCTTCATCGACAGAGATTATTTTTAAGGAACTTCGACATGGCACATATTCAACGCTTTGTAGACAACAACCAGCGCATGTTCAAAAAGACCTTCAGCTACTACATTATGCACATTACTGTGGCGATGATTGTGGGTTACTTGGTAACCGGCAGTTTGACCATGGCCATTGCCTTAAGTTTATTAGAGCCAACGGTACAGGCAGTGGCTTTCTTCTTCCATGAAAAAATCTGGGAGCGTAATAACCAACAGCAGAATGAGGACATTACCGTCTAAACTCTTCAGTCGAGGTTCCTGATGAAAGACTGCCTTTATAGGTGGTCTTTTTTAGTTTTTAAAATGCCAAGGCTTTGAAAATGTATAGTAATTCAGCACTGCAACATAGATGAGCTAATTTTACTTTGATTTATTCTTAAAATATAACAATAATAGATTTACACATAAAAATTCTTTATAGGTGATTAAGATGAATCTCGCAGCCTTTGAAGCCTTCGTGAAAGTCATGGAAACCGGTTCGATTTCTCTGGCCGCAGATCAGCTCTTCATTACCCAGCCTGCTGTCACCAAACGTATTCACAGTCTGGAAGAATACTTTGGGGTCAAGCTGTTTGAATCTGCCGGACGTGGTGTACAGGCCACCCACGCGGCGCACTCTCTGTTGCCTAAAGTGAAAAACTGGCTGAATGAACTCGGTGATATTCATTATACCTTGAGCCATGAACAGGGTCAGGTACAGGGCAAACTAAAAATTGGTACCAGCCATCATATCGGCCTGCATCATCTGCCGAGTCATTTGCGCCATTATGTCCAGGAATATCCGGACGTGACCCTGGATGTGCATTTTGTTGATTCCGAGCAGGCGCATGAACAGGTAATTGCCGGCGATCTTGAACTGGCATTTTTAACCTTGCCGCCCCGTGGTGATGCGCGTCTGAATTACGTGACCATCTGGAATGATCCTCTGGTCTTTGTGGTGGCACCATTTCATCCGCTGGCGCAGCAAAAAAGTCTGTGTCTGGAAGATTTGCTCGACTACCCGAGCCTGTTGCCCTCTTCACAGACCTATACCTCGCAGATTACTTTGGCCGAATTTGAAAAACAGGGTATTAAACCGAAAGTCAGTATGAGCAATAATCCGCTGGAATCGATCCGGATGCTGGTATCGATTGGTTTGGGCTGGTCGGTATTGCCAAAAACTCTGGTCAATCATGACCTGCACCAACTGGATATTAATCTGGAAATGAACCGTCGTTTGGGCATGGTCTGGCATCCTGGCCGTACTCAGTCCAAAGCGGCACAGGCCCTAGTTCAGCTCATGCAAGGCGTATCCCTGTCTATTTAAGCTGTTCCTGAACATGCTGCATCCAAAACGGTGCAGCATTTTGTTACCTAAATACACCCCATCTGGCGATATCTTTCGAGTATTTTTAAGACAATTCCATTCTTTTGCAGTGCAGAGGAATGCTTAAAATTATTCGATGGAGCCTGACGGATGCAGCTCGATTCCCCCCTAAAATCCCACTCTCAAGATAAAACCAATACAAGCAGCCTGTGGCTTTCGGTCAAACCGATGCTGCTGCCCACGCCAGCACTTGATTTTGCCGACGAACAGACCGCCAGACACTGCCTGCGCGAATATTTCCTGAATACCTTTGACACCTATGAGCAACTGTTTGAATGCCTCAAGCATGAAGATGCTTTTTTCATCAAGCCGATTACTTTACGTCATCCGCTGATTTTTTATTTTGCCCATACCGCCACTTTTTTTGTCAATAAACTGCTGCTCAGCAAGCTGATTAGCGAACGCGTAAATCCGCATTTTGAAAGTATCTTCGCAATCGGTGTAGACGAGATGAGCTGGGATGACCTGGATGAAGTGCACTATGACTGGCCCAGTGTGCAGGAAGTCCGTGATTATCGGCATCAGGTACGCGCCCTGATCCTGAACATCCTTGAACATGCTCCGCTAACTCTACCCTTAAACTGGCAAAACCCTTGGTGGACCATCATCATGGGCATCGAACATGAACGGATCCATCTGGAAACTTCTTCTGTGCTGATCCGCCAGCATGCTTTGGAACATGTACGCCAGCATCCGCAATGGCGTGCCAATATTATTACCGGCATGGCCCCGGATAATATTTTGCTGGATGTGCCGGAAGGCAAAGTGCATTTACAGAAAGATTTTAACCATCCATTTTATGGCTGGGACAATGAATACGGCCGGCATGAAGCCGAGGTTGCAGCTTTTGCAGCCTCCAAATATCTGGTATCGAATCAGGAATTTCTGGCCTTTGTCGAAGCTGATGGCTATCAGACCGAACACTACTGGAGTGAAGAAGGTCTAGGCTGGCTGCAATTTTCACAAGCTGCTCATCCCTGTTTCTGGCGCAAAACTGAATTGGGTTGGTCACTGCGATTGATGCTAGAAGAAGTGCCGATGCCTTGGGACTGGCCGGTAGAAGTGAATTATCATGAAGCCAAGGCCTTTTGTCAGTGGAAATCCCAACTGCTGGGAAAAACCATTCGCTTGCCGACTGAAGATGAATGGTATCGCCTGTATGCAGTTTCCGATCTGGATTCAGATTTACCGAGCCCTGAACAGGCCAATATCGAGTTGAAATACGGCACCAGCTCCTGTCCGGTCGATCATTTCAAGCAGGGCGATTTTTATGATATTCAGGGCAATGTCTGGCAGTGGACTGAAACTCCGATCTATCCATTTCAGGGTTTTCAGGTGCATCCGCTTTATGATGATTTCAGTACACCAACCTTTGACGGTCGCCATAACCTGATGAAAGGTGGCTCCTGGATTTCGGCGGGCAATGAAGCTTTATATAGTTCCCGCTACGCCTTCAGACGGCATTTCTTTCAGCACGCTGGTTTTCGCTACGTCGCTTCTGATCAAGCATTGCAACATTTCCCTTCGCATTATGAAAGCGACCAGCTGGTCTCCCAATATCTGGAATTCCAGTATGGTATCGAATATTTTGGTATCGCTAATTTTGCCAAAACACTGGTCGATCTGGCACAACCCTATTTTCAGCAAACGCCGTGCCATCGTGCCTTAGATATTGGCTGTGCTACCGGCCGCGCCAGCTTTGAACTGGCACGCTCTTTTGATCAGGTAACCGGTTTGGACTTTTCGGCACGCTTTATCCAGCAAGCAGTTTATTTGGCTCAAGGCCATAGGGTACGTTATCAGCTGCCACTAGAAGGTGAATTAAGCGAAGAAAAAAGCTGTTCACTTGAAGATGTCGCTTTGGATCAGGTTGCGTCGAAAACGGAATTTTTTCAGGCCGATGCCTGCAACCTGAAAGCACATTTTAGCGGCTATGATTTTATTCTGGCAGCGAATCTGATTGACCGGCTGCATCATCCGAAAGACTTTTTATTGCAGATTCATAAACGTATCAATATAGGTGGAATTTTAATGCTGAGTTCGCCCTATACCTGGCTGGAAGAACATACGGCACGTAGTGAGTGGCTAGGCGGTTTTCAGGAGGATGGGGAAAACATCACGACCTTGGCTGGTATAAGCAATATCTTAACCCAGCACTTTGAATTGGTGGCCGAACCCCAAGATGTGCCTTTTGTGATTCGAGAAACGGCCAGAAAGTATCAACACACGCTGTCACAAGTCACGATCTGGAAACGTGTTCGCTAAAGGTAAGGTGATGGCCTAAAAAAAGCCAATCATACGATTGGCTTTATATCTTATCCTTCACTGGTTGAATTTTCATGCAAGGATTCATTGAGTTGATCTACCACAATCGCCCATTCGCCATCAGAGGCTATTTTCTCGCTTAAAAATTGACGTTGTGCCTCTGACCAATACGGCGCATCCAGTAAAGTCAGATCTTTATGCAATTGATGCTCGTGAATAAATGTTTCAATACCTTCTGCACTGGCATCCAAGCCAAGCTGCTGGAACAGATGTGTCATACGCGGTCGAACGTGAGTCATATCTCATACCTCAGAATCTACTATTGTTATCATGTCCTGTTTTTTGAGCATAGCATGTCTGATTCAGCCGGACTGTGAAAAAACATTAATATTCAAATGAGGCAAATAAAAAGCACAACCGAAGTTGTGCTGAATAAATCACATGAATGGGACTAGAATACTTAGATCGACCAGTCCTGTATTTCCCAGCCCTGTTCTTGGGCTAGACTTTCTAAGCGATCATCCGGATTGACTGCAATGGCATGATCCGCATATTCCAGCAAGAAACGGTCATTAATCGAATCTGAATAGGCCCAAGACTCGGTTACATCGCGACCTTCCAGCCATTGTTCCAGGCGCACCAGCTTCCCTTGCTGATAGCATGCGGTATTGATGACTTTACCAGTATATTTCCCATCAATGACTTCAGCATTGGTGGCAATAATTTCAGTAATTCCGAATTCACGAAAAATGGGGGCAGTAATAAAGTCTGAAGTCGCGGTAATGCCCACTAAGGCATGCCCTGCTTCACGGTGGCGCTCAATGGCTTTAAAACCTTCGGGACGCATTTGTGGACGAATGACTTTTTGCATGAACAGTTGATGTAATTCAGTCAAATAATCATTGTCATGTTTGGTCAGAAACTGGAACACAAATTCATTATAGGCATAAGGATCCAGCTGGCCTTTTTTATAATCATCATAGAACTTGTCATTCATGGCGCGATGCTGAACTGGATCGACCAGGCCCTCACTGACCAAAAACTCTCCCCAAGAATGATCCGAATCCGTGTTTAACAAGGTGTGATCGAGATCAAATAGCGCCAATTTCATGAAAATACTCGTTAAAACTGAAATTTAAGAAAAAAATTGTAAATCTATCTCCGCTAGTCGATAGAAATTCGTTAAGATCATAGCAATTTTAACATTTTTAAACTTTGCTTTTTTCGAGTTGGATAACGAAATAATGCTCCCCGATGGCAAAGGCATAAATTAAACAATTTTTAGGTAGCCAAATGATCGACTCTGAAGGTTTCCGACCGAATGTCGGGATCATTTTGGCAAACGATGCTGGACAGGTTTTATGGGCAAAACGCATTGGTCATAATGCATGGCAATTTCCACAAGGCGGGATCCAATATGGAGAAACCCCCGAGCAGGCACTCTATCGTGAGCTGAGAGAAGAAGTTGGCTTATTGCCCGAACACGTCCAGATAGTCGCGCAAACCAAAGGCTGGTTGCGCTATCGTTTGCCGCATCGATACATTCGTACGGACTCTGATCCGGTCTGTATCGGTCAAAAACAAAAGTGGTTTTTACTCAAACTCACGGCCCCCGTTCAGCATATTCAGTTGAATCTGTCTGATCCGCCCGAATTTGATCAATGGCAATGGGTCAGTTATTGGTACCCACTCGGTCAAGTCGTGAATTTCAAACGTGATGTTTACCGCAAAGCCTTGGTGGAGTTGTGTCAGCAACTGCCCCAGCAAAAACCTTAAAAAATCGCATAAATAATGCAGATTTTTTACGCGGCTATTGTTATAAATAAACTTCATTACTGAAATTCTGAATAGACGGAGCAGACCTTATGTCGAATATGCAACTGGACACCTTGAGACGTATTGTTCAGGAGATCAATGCTTCCACCAGTTTGCATGAATCACTCGACATTATGGTCAAGCATGTGGCCGAGGCCATGCAGGTTGATGTCTGCTCGATCTACCTCCTCGATGAACGCAATCAGCGTTATTTACTCATGGCGTCTAAAGGCCTAAATGCAGAATCTGTCGGCCATGTGTCTTTGCAGACCGGTGAAGGTCTGGTGGGCCTGGTTGGGCAGCGTGAGGAAATTGTCAATCTGGACAATGCCCCTAAACACGAGCGCTTCCTGTTTTTACCTGAAACCGGTGAGGAAATTTATAACTCCTTCCTCGGTGTGCCGGTGATGTATCGCCGTAAGGTCATGGGTGTACTGGTGGTTCAGAATAAAGAATCACAGGACTTTTCTGAAGCTGCTGAATCCTTTCTGGTCACGCTCTGTGCGCAGCTTTCTGGCGTCATCGCCCATGCCCATGCCGTCGGCAATATCGATGTATTCCGTAAGCCAAGCAACCTGCCCGCCTATAAAACCTTTCAGGGAGTTTCTGGCTCCGGTGGTATTGCCTTAGGTCGTGCAGTGATTCTGTATCCACCGGCAGATCTTGCCGCAGTCCCTGACCGTGAAGCAGATGACATCAGCGAAGAACTGCAGCTCTTAGATAACGCCCTGAATTCAGTCCGCGAAGAAATTCAGTCGCTAGATGACAAAATGCAGGATGCGTTGATGGCCGAGGAACGCGCACTATTTAGCGTGTTCTTGCGTATGCTGGATGAAAATGCCCTGCCTTCAGAAATCAAGGCCTTTATTCGTGAAGGTCACTGGGCACAAGGCGCCGTGCGAATTGTCATTGACAATCATGTGGCACAATTTTCCCAGATGGAAGATGATTATTTACGTGAGCGAGTGGCGGACTTAAAAGATCTGGGTCGCCGCATTCTGGCACGTTTACAGGAAGCCGATGCCAGTCACCGTGAATTGACCGATGAAAGTATTCTGATTGGTGAGGAAATATCGACGGCTGCACTGGTTGAACTGCCCGTGGATAAAATTGCCGCGATTGTCACCACTGAAGGCGCCATGAACTCGCATATGGTGATTGTGGCGCGTGCCCTTGGCATTCCCACCGTAGTCGGCGTAACCGAACTGCCAATCAACACCCTCGATGATGTCGAGATGATTGTCGATGCACATCAGGGGCGGGTGTTTATTAATCCGCCACGTCGCCTGCGCAGTCGCTATAAAGAAATTCAAAAAGAAGAAGAACAGATTGCCAAAGATTTGCGCCAGTACGAAACCAAAGATGCGATTACTCCGGATGGCGTAGCGGTCAAACTCTACGTCAATACCGGCCTGATGATTGATGTGGTGCGTGGCGTGCAGCGCGGTGCCAAAGGTGTCGGTTTATACCGTTCTGAAATTCCGTTTATGTTGCGTGACCGCTTCCCGGGCGAAGAAGAACAACGTGCGATTTATCGTCAGCAGCTTAGTCACTTTGCCAATAAACCGGTGGTGATGCGGACGCTGGACATTGGTGCAGACAAAGACCTGCCGTATTTCTCGATTGAAGAAGAAAATTCGGCACTCGGCTGGCGCGGCATTCGTTTTACCCTGGATCATCCGGAAATTTTTTCTTCACAGATTCGCGCCATGCTCAAGGCCAGTATCGGGCTGAATAACCTGCATATTCTGCTGCCGATGGTGACCAGTGTCAGCGAAGTCGAGGAAGCGCTCTACCTGCTAGAACGTGATCATGCGGCGATTCAGGAAGAAGAACAGGTCAAGGTAAACAAGCCAAAACTCGGCATCATGGTGGAAGTGCCAAGTGTGCTACATCAGATTGATGAATTTTCCGAACTGGTGGATTTCTTCTCGGTCGGCTCCAACGATCTAACCCAATATCTGTTGGCTGTGGATCGCAATAATCCACGGGTAGCCAATGTCTATTCACATTTACACCCTGCAGTACTGCGTGCCCTGACCCGTCTGGTGCAGGACTGTCATCGTAATGAAAAACCGGTCAGTATCTGCGGTGAAATGGCGGGCGATCCGCTGTCTGCAGTTTTGCTCATGGCCATGGGCTTTAATACCCTGTCGATGAGTTCCAGTAATATTTTGCGGGTACGTAAAACCATTTGTCATGTTCCGATGAGTGATGCACAGGATTTGCTGCAACATGTGTTAAAAATGGACAATCCGCTCATGGTAAAAAGCTGGTTAGAATATTATTTCAGAACCCATGGTTTAGGGGATATGGTGAAATCTGCATCACGTATGGTGAGTGCCTAATACGGGACTTTTTCCAGTCCCTCGACAGTGGTAGAGGTGGTTATGGAATTTCTGGTCATCCTGTTCATGATGGTTGCGGTGTTCTATGTGGTCATTCTTGCACCGGCCTTGGCTGCCCGCAAAGAAGCTCATAATTCCGGTTCATCTTATATACGCCCCGCCAGCAATCGAGCAATGAGCTATGCCGATCGGCCTAAAATGACTCCATTATTGGGCATTGAAATTTCGGCATCGCAACGGCGGCGTTTAGGCAGAGATGACCCCTCCGTCATTGCTGCCAGACTCTATCACCAACAAAAAGATCAATTTGCCAGTTTTCAGCAGGCCAGACCACAGCCTCATTCCCCTCACCACAAAGCACCAGTGCAAAGCAAACTCAATAAATTCTTTAATGACTTAATCGCGGATGAATCGACAACATCATCCCGGTATCCAAATCAATATTCGCAAACTCGTAACAACCGGCCTGTCGCCCCGCTCTCTCCAGTTAAAACTAATCCTAAGCAGCCCCCACGTCGTCCCCAGCCACCTTACAGACCTTAAGCGGCCATTAAAAAAGGGCGATCTTCCATGGAATATCGCCCTTGTCTGTGCTTGTTGTAGCCACGTTTTGAATTTTTCTTTCGATCTACAAAAACCTGGCTTTTGTTGACTTCATGCATGTGTTTTGCCACAAAATTGTGGATCACCACCTGCTCGGCTGTTTTTTTCTTGGCCATCTTGCTCTCTATATAATTTGGAGGAAGGAGTGAGATAATTATAGGGCCGACTGACTAATTTTCAAGCATATTTGCCAATGCTTTTTCAAAAATAAAGCCCATTTAGCCAGGATTTTCTATATGCAAAAATGGGAGTTATAGCCAGAAAACACCCTTATTTCATTCATTATTTTTATGGGTTTCTTCAGCCCAACAAAACTCGATTAAAAAAACGTTTAAAATAAATCAGTTATAAAATTTATTTTAAACAATACTATTCACTTATTATTTTTATCCTTTGATAAAAACATATTATCGACTTAGATATTGTTATTTTCGTTTAATCCCATTCATTATTCGAGTTATTCAAAATATATAGAATTTGATATTGTCACAGAGTGGAAAACCCGTTACTTTTTAAGAGTAACCATTTAATTTTCAACATTTTAAACTTTATTAAATTTAAAAATATTTTTTGAGTGAGCTCACTCAATTATACCCTGAATTCCGTTTTGTGCTGTAACACCCTTTATTTAAAGATATTGTAAATATAGCGAAACCTGATCTGATTAGCATATATCTCAATATTTTATGAATACTAGGTAAACGACATAAGATATTCAAAACTTGGAGAGGAAAGATGAGCCAAGATTTTAAAAAATGCCCTGTCACCCACCTGACCACTGAAGCTGGTGCCCCTGTGGTCGACAACCAGAACAGTATGACGGCAGGGGCGCGTGGACCTTTACTTGCCCAGGATTTATGGCTGAATGAAAAACTGGCCAACTTTGTCCGCGAAGTGATTCCAGAGCGTCGTATGCATGCCAAAGGTTCAGGTGCTTTTGGTACCTTTACCGTGACCAATGATATTACCCAATATAGCCGCGCTAAAATTTTCTCTGAAGTCGGCAAAAAAACCGAAATGTTTGCGCGTTTCTCAACGGTGGCAGGTGAACGTGGCGCAGCCGATGCAGAACGTGATATTCGCGGTTTTGCCTTAAAATTCTATACTGAAGAAGGCAACTGGGATCTGGTCGGCAACAATACTCCGGTATTTTTCCTGCGGGATGCCCGCAAGTTCCCTGACCTGAATAAAGCAGTCAAACGTGACCCGAAAACCAACAAGCGCAGCGCCACCAATAACTGGGATTTCTGGACACTGTTGCCTGAAGCTTTGCATCAAGTGACCATTGTCATGTCCGACCGCGGGATTCCGACCGGTTACCGTCATATGCATGGTTTTGGCAGTCACACCTTCAGTTTTATCAATGCCAAAAATGAACGCTTCTGGGTAAAATTCCATATGCGTACCCAGCAAGGCATCCAGAACCTGACCGATGCTGAAGCTGCAGACTTGATCGCCAAAGACCGTGAAAGCAGCCAGACCGACCTGTTTGATGCCATCGAACGTGGTGACTATCCAAAATGGAAAATGTACGTTCAGATCATGCCGGAACTGGAAGCCGAAACAGTGCCTTATCATCCATTTGACCTGACCAAAGTCTGGCCAAAGGGCGATTATCCACTGATTGAAGTCGGTGAATTCGAACTGAACCGCAATCCGGAAAACTATTTCCAGGATGTAGAACAGGCAGCCTTTGCACCAAGTAATCTTGTACCGGGCATCAGCTACTCACCGGACCGTATGTTACAGGCACGTTTAGTGAACTATGCCGACGCAGCGCGTTACCGTGTTGGCGTGAATCATTCACAGGTTCCAGTCAATGCTGCACGTTGTCC
Source organism: Acinetobacter lwoffii (assembly GCF_024129735.1). GTDB lineage: Bacteria > Pseudomonadota > Gammaproteobacteria > Pseudomonadales > Moraxellaceae > Acinetobacter > Acinetobacter lwoffii_H. The sequence goes on from NZ_JAMXXK010000035.1 coordinate 17,198, forward strand.
TGTACATTCGAACCGCCGTGATGGTCAAGGCCGCATGGATGGCAACTATGGTTCATTGCCACATTACGAGCCGAACAGTTTTAGCCAGTGGCAGGAACAACCGGAATTCAGAGAGCCTCCACTGAAAATCACCGGTGATGCCGATTTCTGGGACTTCCGCGAAGATGACAATGACTACTTCAGTCAGCCCCGTGCCCTGTTCAACCTGATGAATGATGAGCAGAAACAGGCACTGTTTAATAACACGGCCGGAGCAATGGGTGATGCGCTAGATTTCATCAAATACCGTCACATCCGCAACTGTTATGCTTGCGATCCAGCTTATGGTCAAGGCGTTGCTAAGGCCCTAGGTATGACTGTAGCAGATGCCCAAGCTGCTCGTGAAACCGATCCAGCCAAAGGTTTGCCTAGCTTTCTCTAAGCCAGTTTAGACATGTACAAAAACCACCTTCGGGTGGTTTTTTATTGCGGCATCAAGCAGTATAGAAGCAAGCTGGCACAAAAAGAACTACAACAATGCATCCGAATATTGAAGACATCATTCAACAATACGACATCGTTTTATTTGATGCTGTTTGCGTGATCTGTAATGGCTGGGCACGGTTTTTGATTAAATACGATAAAAAGATTCAGTTTAAACTGGTTTCCGCCCAATCGCCTTTAGGTACGGCACTGCTCGAACATTATCAGATGTCTACTGAACATTACACCACCATGCTCGTCATTCAAGATAGCACACTCTATACCGAATCGACTGCATTACTGAAGGCGCTGCAGCATCTCGGTTTTCCCCTTAATTTAATGAGAGCAGGTTATTTGGTTCCGCGTTTTATCCGGGATTTTCTGTATCGTGTGGTCGCTTTAAATCGTTACAAGCTATTTAGTAAAACCGAGTATTGCCTGATTCCATCCAGCGAAAATAAACGCCATTTTCTGAAAGAAGCTGTTCGTGAATCCTAAACCTGTATTCCTACAACCACTGCGTACTATCCAGCTGACTTTGGTCATACTATGGCTCTATCAGGGACTCATTCCAAAAATTCTGTTCCAATCACCCGCTGAAATCACAATCTGGCAAAATATGGGTTTTGAGCTGGGACTGGCCAAAGTCTTGGTTGGACTTTCCGGAGGATGTGAAATGCTATTTGGCTTATGCTTTCTGAAATGGAACCGGTCCATACTCTTGCATAGGTTGAATATTATCGGACTTGCTGGATTACTACTGCTGATTGCATTCACAGCCCCGTTGCAACTTACTGCAGCATTCAATCCTGTGGTAATGAATACCGCCATGCTGATGCTTTCTGTAGTGGCCATTCAACTCATCCAACAGGAACAGAGTAAAATATTTAAACAATAATTCGTTTGCCTTCACGTATGCAATAAAACGGATTAATCAACTTGGAAGAATGCTTGATGATCTCATGCAACTCATGTTCCGGCGCATCCCGGTCTTCATCCGTGAGCTGAAAAGTACGGTAATGAATCGCCAGTGAACATTTGGCCTGCAAGTCATGATGGGCATGAAAGGCATCTTCCGGATTCATATGGATCGCGCGCATCAGTTCACGCGGTTCATACGCTCCTATCGGGAGTAAGGCAATTCGCGGTGCACCCAGACGTTTACGAATTTCTTTAAAATGTGAGGCGTAGCCACTATCTCCGGCAAAAAAACAATGTTCCTTGCCATGTAATAAAGAAAATCCTCCCCAAAGTGCACAGTTCTGATCGCGCATGCCGCGCCCTGAGGCATGTTGAGCCGGCGTATAGACAATCCGGATCTCTTCAAAAAAGGCACTTTCCCACCAGTCCATTTCATGCACGGTATAATGTTCTGGCAAATACCAGGCATTACCCAGACCGGTATAAATCGGCATCTCAAAAGTGTTGTACAGCCATTCCAGACTGGCCAGATCCATATGATCATAATGGTTATGGCTGAGCAGTACGGCATCAATCTGAGGTAATTCATCCAAGGCAATGCCAGCCGGAATGACCCGCTGCGGACCCGTGGAAGCCGAAGGACTGGCATATTCCGACCAGACCGGGTCGGTCAGGAAATTATAGGGGCCGATCTGTATTAATGTGGTGGCGTGACCAATAAACCAGACTTGCCAGTCATCCAGAGCTGCATCTGGACGCTGCTGTGGCAATGCGCGTGGACGAGAAAAAAACTCGGCACGCTCTTCATCAAGATTAACATTCCAGGTTTTGGATTTTCGGGTAATGAGCCATTTGTATAAATCAAAGCGACCACGCGATAGAGAAGCATGCTCAAGATTACGAAACTGTTTTCCGTCGAAATGATCTGAATGCAGATACTCAAACACTGGCTTAGACCAGAGATGTTTCCAACTGGATTCCGTGATTAACTGGAATTTTTTAGTTTTGAGAAGATCTTGCATAAACATCCACTATTTATTATTCGCTATATGCAAGACAACAACCTCTTGAAATGGTCAAGCGGTGCATCTTTTAATGAGCATACAAACTAAAAACAGGCACACTACAACATAGTATGAAATCCGTCACAGAAAATCATGTATGTTTTTGTTATTTTTAGCAAAAAAATGGCATTTCATCGACCTTATGGCTGGCTGAAGCCTTGGATTATCTAGAAAAATATCGCTCGCGCCCTTCTGTCTAAAAATACAAAATGATACTCAATATTTATAAGCCCATGCTGACAAAAGCATGTCTGCCCATTGATGATTTTATGATGAAATTCGCCATACCTCAGTATCATCACATCAATTGTGCGAGAAAGGCAAGTTGAGATCAAAATACAAACCTCAAGCGTTTTTTAGATTTTTATACACGACCTTGAGTTCGTTCCAGCCATACGGCCTTGGTTTGGGGTTTCACAAATAAAGCAATAATTTCCGGGTGCAGCTGTTTAATCTGCGCTTCGATCCGGTTGACACAGGCTTCAATTTCATCAGAAGTTAAATCATCTTTAAATTCCAGACTCAATGATGCAATGACTTGCTGAGCACCCATCTGCTCAGTCAATACCCCATTAGCACTAAAAACTGCCGCATCCTGTTGAGCAATGTTCAATACATCTTCACGCAGTTTTGGATCTGCCGTTTCACCCAGTAACAAACCTTTGGTTTCACGTGCCAGAAACCAGGCAGAAACCGCCAGCACGATACCAATTAAAATCGATGCGGCACCGTCCAATTCAGGAATATTCAGTTGATGCGCCAGCAAGATACCGACCAGAGCAATCACCAAGCCGACCAGCGCGGCAGTATCTTCAAATAACACGGTAAAGGTCGTTGGATCTTTACTGTGTCGAAAGGCTTCAAAATATCCCAGATTTCCCTTTTGTTTACGAAAGGTTTTTAAAGCCACTGACCATGAAAATCCTTCAAAAAGAATCGCCAGACCCAGCACAATATAATTGATCAATGGATCCTGCATGACTTCAGGCTGAAGAATATGCTGTATCCCTTGATAGATGGACACAATCGCACCCAGGGCAAAAACCATCAGTGCCACAATAAAGGCCCAAAAATACAGTTCACGCCCATAACCAAAAGGATGTTTGGCATTTGCCGGTTTTTCTGATTTTTTCATGCCATATAACAGTAAAATTTCATTCAAGGTATCTACTACGGAATGAATTGCCTCACTGAACATGGCAGAACTATTGGTTATATAGGACGCAACAAATTTCACCAGCGCAATCGCCAGATTACCAAACAGGGCTGCATAAACTACGATTTTATTGGATTCAGACATCCTGACACTGTCCTAAATAAGCTTGTGCAAGCTTGAATGATTTATGTATCAAAATCTTAATCATTTATTATTGAAAGTTGTTTTACAAATTGTTGCTTAGTCGTGATCTCTCCCGCTGCTGAATCCCTCTACTTTCTACTAAAATAATTAAAGGGCTTTCGCCCTTTTGATTTTTACAGTTTTAATGCTTGGAAAAATACTGCTCGCGCCACTCTTTCCAGAAATACATGATGATCCCGAACATCACTACGGCAATTCCTGCAAAAGCATGACTGCTGATAATTTCATGATTTAAGGTTGCTCCCAATACCAGAGCAATCACCGGCGTCATCACATTACTCAATGAGACGGTCGAAGCATTTAGACGGCGAATCAGCCAGAAATAGCACAGCATCGCCACAATCGAAGACATGATCATGGTAAATACGAAACCGATCATCGCCTGTGTACTAGGCAACTGAGTCGGCATATGTTGCCAGATAAATGGCACTAAAATGAGTGAACCAGCCGCGGAGACCAGCAATCAACCCGTCGCTTGCGACATAGGACTCAAGGGGGCACTAATCTGTTTAACCCAGAAGATGGAACTGATATAGGACACCATACTGATCAGCATCAGTACCACACCCCAGGGATTAATCTTGCTGTCTGCCGAGTCGGCAAAAACAAAAGACAAACCGGCGACGGCCACTGCCATGCCGAGCCATTGCAGCCAGATCAACTTATGGGTTTTTAAAATCACATGACCGATTAAACCGGCGATCAGCGGTGAAAAACCAAAAATCAGTGCCATCAATCCTGAGGTCAGATAATTGGCCGCCAGATAAATAAACAGCTGCGCACCGATTAAATTCAAACTGCCTGCCAGATAACTTTTCATTGAAGTGCGGTCAAAAGGCAGCGGGTCGCGCATGATCTTCAGCAGGAACAGTGCAATAACCGAGGCACCGAAATAGCGAATGATCAGCACCCACATCGGGTGAATCTCGGCCACGCTCCAGACAATCGCCAGTGGCGTTGCCGCCCAGATCAGCACCAATAAAGCGTAAATACTTGCCGTGACCGGCAATGAAGATGAAGAACTCATAAGTCTCCTAAACGAGGCCAAAAAGTTCTGGATCAGCAACTTCAAAAATAGCGTATAGCGAATTCATGCTGAGATGAAGTTTTAATTTTTGATAAATTCATCAAGTTTCGTGCATAAAAAACAGACCTATGCAAAACATAGGTCTGTCCCAAGATATCTCAATACGACTTAAGCAATTTTGCGTAAGTCTTGCGCGATATCTAAATGTTTTTCAACATCAAACGCCGTATTTTTGCTGATCATTTTTTTCAAATGACGCATTTCTTTGGCTGCATTCACGGTAATCCCGCCAACGATCTGACCATCAGTCACACCGTACATCACGAATGAATTGTCTGCACCTTTGGCTGCATCCATTTCACCACGGATATGCCATTCAGCTGCGGCCATATCGCCGACAAACTGGAAGTTGATATTCAGCTGATCCGTCCAGAACCAGGCCGGATTGGCTTTCGGATGTTCCACACCCATCACGTGACGCGCGAAGATGCCTGCCTGAAGGTTGGCATTTTCCCAGGTTTCCACACGGCGGTGATTGCCACAGTCACGTAACTGGGTCGCAACATCGCCCGCTGCATAAATATCAGCATTCGAGGTTTGGCAGTGTTCATTCACTTTGATCGCAACATCAACATCCAGACCTACATCTAGCGCAAGCTGTGCATTTGGCACGATTCCGATTCCGTAAACTACAGCATCAGCACGCAGTTCTTCACCGCCTTCCAGCGTTACCACGACTTCTTCACCATCTAAACGGCAATCTGTAATCTTGGTTTCAAGACGCACATCGACCTGGTTTTGACGATGCTGCTCTAGCAGGAATTCGCTCAGGATTTGTGGTGAACAACGACCCATGACCATCGGGCCCATTTCAATCACAGTGACTTGACAGTCTTTGTAACGTGCTGAAGATGCCAGCTCAAGACCAATCACGCCACCACCGATCAGGATGATACGGCGACCGGCTTGAAGCACAGGCACCAGCGCTTGTGAATCTTCCAGGTTACGCAGGGTATAGACGTGTTTGCCCAAAGCATCGAAATTAGGCAAACGGCGCGCTGCACCACCTGTTGCAAGCAAGAGTTTGTCATAAGCAACAACATCACCGTTCAGGAGTTCAACGGTTTTCGCTTCAGCATTGATTTTCGCCACGCCATTGCCGCGAATTGTTTCCACACCCAAATCTGCCAGTTTCTGTTCTGACAGGATTTCGATCTTGGTCTCTTCAGGTTTTAGAATCACATCTTTAGACAACGGTGGGCGCTCATAAGGAAGATGGCTTTCATCACCAATTAAAGTGATTTTGCCTTCATACTTGTTGCCACGAAGTTCTAAAATTGCGCTCGCACCTGCCTGGCCAGCACCCACGATCACGATGTTGTTTACGTTGCTCATTTTCTTAACCTTTTAACTCTGCAGATACGATACCGAAGCCGGCAATCCATTCGCTGATGTCTTCATAGCAATGCGTGGTCATTTCATACTCACCCATTTCGCTTAAGGCAGCGAAGGCAGCCATCCAAGAACGGACTTCCTGACCACCACGACCACCATCACGGCGGATTTCAGCTTCAGTCATCGCTTCTAATGTTGCAAAATCAGCATTCTTGAAGGTTTCCAGCAGGGCAATATCCCATTCAGCATTCAAAGGCACGGCAACTGACGTATCCCCTGCTGCCAGCTTTTGACCCACTGCAATAATTTTGGATTGACGTGCATGACGTGCTTCAGGCGTTGGATAACGGCCTGCAATCAGGAACTCTTCCACTTCTGGTGGTACAGCACCCATTTGCGGTGTAGGTGGATCATGTGAAAGACCACCGGTACCTAAAACAAGCACACGCTCATTTTCAAGGTTCAGAGATTTGATGAACTGGCCTACAGCACGGCCTAAAGCGATGGTACGCTTCGTGGTTGGCATTGGTGCTGCAGCGCCATTAATGAAAATTGGAATCGTTGGATAACGATCAAGTTTGCCGTCGCACAGAAAGTGCAATGGCTGAGTCACGCCATGGTCAGCTTGCATACGGTAAGAATACGCAACGTCCACACCCTCATCGAGTACACGACGGACCAAGCCCAGTGCTTTGTCTTCTGGTACATCAATGTGTGCATTGTCTTTACCATAATCCCAGTCACCTGCAGCTTTGGCACGAATACCGACGCAGAAACTTGGCATCAGGTCATAGAAGAAACCATTAAAATGATCTGGACCAAAAGTGATGATCAGGGTTGGGTCGTAAGCTTTTACTTCAGCAGAGAGTTTTTCAAAAGCAGCACGAACTTTTTGCTTTTTTGATTGATCTTGAGGTGAAGCAAATTCCATTAAAGGACTGTGCGATGCACAAATAAGTTTAACGGCCATGAGAGACTCCTAGAAGGAAAGCAGCCCTGAGAGAAGAGGCTGCCGGTAAGTCCATTTGAATGAGACTAGATGTTTATTCGTCAAAGAAACCTGCACGTGGCTGACGTAGGCCACGAATACCCAGACCGCATTCTGCATTGATCAGAACACCAGTCAAAGGACGGTTGTTTTGACGAGATGCCAACAGCACGTATGAACCGGTCATATCTTCCGGTTCAGGCAAGAAATTCAGTGGCATGCCACGTGCAATTTTCTCAGGATCACGTGCATCGAGCAGGCCCACATTTTCCTGACCCAGCGATGCCGCACCTTTGATATTCACATTCATACCTGACGGTGCAACAGCGTTCACTCGTACTTTAGGCGCAAGCTCGTAAGCCAGTTCTTTCATAATCCCGACACCCGCATGCTTAGATGCAGTATATACAGGGCCTCCGCCAGCGGAGTACAGTGCCGAATTAGACAAAGTAAATATGATAGAACCTTCAGAAGCGATCAATGCATCCAGTGCAGCCTTCGCACCGAGGATCAGAGATTTGGTATTGATGCCCATAATCTCGTCAAAGGCTTTTTCTAGTTGCTCACCAGAGGTATTGACGATATCGGCATAGTGATCCCAAATACCGGCATTACCAACGAAACAATCGAGTTTACCGAAACGTTCCACAGTGGCTTGAACTGCACGAACGTTATCTGCATAGCTGGCTACATCACCTTCGATCGCAAGAACTTTTCCACCGAAGTGTTCGTTCAAGGCATCCACTTTCGCTTTTGAACGTTGAAGAACCGCAACTTGTGCACCTTCCTCAATAAAACGCTCGACCAAAGCCCAGCCTAAGCCTGAACCACCACCAGTAATAAGTGCAACTTCGCCCTGTAGCCAACCCATGCTTACTCTCCTGCCATCTCTACAAACAATTGGCCATCTTCAACAATCACTGGGAATGTTTTGATTGGATCAGTTGCAGGTAGACACAATGCTTCACCTGTTTTTAAACAGAAACGTGCTGAATGCAATGGACATTCCACAGTACCGTCATCTTCAAGGTAACCTTCAGACATTGACGCATTACCATGACTGCATTTATCGTTCATAGCGAAGAATTCACCGCCATTGTTAAATACAGCAAGCGCTTCGATACCGTTTACGCCGCAATCCACTTTTAACGCTTCGCCTTCGTCTAATTCGTCAACTTGGCAAACAAAAATCTTATTCATTAGAAGAACACACTCAGGTTATGTGAGTTATAGGTAACTTGGTCAAGGGTGATCTTACGGTTGAAGATCTGGAAGCCCAGGCCGCCTTCAACTTTGCGAATCTTGTCATGACGTTTACCACAGTAAATCGTAACGTCTTTCTCTTTCTGGGTACGGTACAGAAGGTATGTCATGTACACATCGTATTCGCCTTCAACTTCAGTTGGCTCAACAATCACGTTGCTCACCATGTGAGTGGTACGTGATGGAGGCTCTTCAGCCCAAGCCATACCAGTTTCCAGACGAGCAACACGACGTTCTAAAAGATCTTTCGTATCATTGAATACCCAAGTCGTAGGTGGTTCAACTGAACGACGACGGTCACGGGTTTGTGCGTTTGGTGTGGTACGTAGCGTGTAAGAAATATCTTCAGCTAAGGTATCCAACCATTCGCGGAATTTCCAGTCGTCAAGCAGCTTTGCTTCGCGATACAGGAACTGACTAATTTGGTGATGAAGTTCTAAGCTGATTTGACTCATTTCATAAGCTCCTTCTCATATTCGTCAGCTGCTTTTTCCACGTCTTCCCATTTTTCATGAATCAATAAATCTGCCCAACGGCGGTACATACCACGTGCTGCAGTTTCAGAGAAAATATAGTTAGTGATACCCGGGATACCATCTTCACGTACTTTCTCGTTACCTTTACCCATTTCCATAATGAGTTTGTTTTGACGCGCTTTGTAACCACGTAAAACTTTTTGGATTTCGATCCAGTTTTCAGAGTCATCTTGCTCTAGGAAACCAGCAGGACCGAAGGCACGAGTTGCAGAACGTTCAAATGCTGCTTGTACATCTTCTGGCGCGTCCGCATCACAGATACAGAATGCCCAAACTTCAGTTTTGTTTGGACCACGTGGGTGCCATACACGAAGAGTCGCAGTACCGTTCAACCAAGACAATGTAGGGAACATGGTGTTGTGACCTGCAAGACGCAGCGCACGAGTTTCACCTAGGCGTTCTTTCACTTCTTCGTAAGTTTCGCGGAAGTAGTTTGCTACTTCACCATCAACCCATACGTTTGCGTCTGGTTTCTCTGTGAAGAAGAAGCCTGAACCGTGACCACGTGAACCGTATTGGATCGCGTCTTTCGCAGTTTCCCAAACTGGACGAGCAGTTTGTGCAGCACCAAGTTTTTTCGATGCTTCATCATCTGGTTTTGCGCCAAGGACTTGGATCGCAGATGCATGAGAGAACAAGGCATGATACTGGTCAGATGCAAACTGTTCCGCTGCAAATTTCCAGTTACACTCGATTTCCCATTTGTGTACACCACCGATGATTTCTGTACCACCTGGACGACGGTCAAGTACACCATCTAGATACCAGGCGATATCGCCCATGTATTCTTCTAGATCAGGTGTGGTTTCATCCCAACAAGCGAATACCAAGCCTTTGTAAGACTTGACACGATTCACTTCAACCAGACCCCATTGCTCTTTACATGCACCATGCGGGTAAGCACGATCTTCAAGCGGGATATCTTTTAAAGAACCGTCAATGCCATATGACCAGCCGTGGTACGGGCAAGTAAATGCACGGGTATTACCACAGTCAGCGAAGCTTACACGCATAGAGCGGTGACGGCACTGGTTTAAAAATGCTTTGATTGAGCCGTCTTTTTGACGTGCCACAATGATCGGATCTTCACCCATGTAGGTGTTGAAGAAATCACCAGCCTTAGGAATTTGGCTTTCATGGCAAAGGAATAACCAAGTACGACCGAAAACACGTTCGAGTTCTAATTCGTAAATGTCAGGATCCGTATAAATAGATGGCGTAATACGTCCATTTTGTGCATCGACTAAAGCATCGATTTCGCGCACATCAATTTTTCCACTCATGAAAAGCTCTCCTGTGACCTATCTTTGGCACAAAGTAATAGACTCAACTTTTCAACGATGATGGATTTGACAGCGTTTTTCGGGAAATATTTTTTTTGTTTCAATTAAGAGCTTAAAGCAATTATTAAGCACGTGAATTTTTATATTAAAACATCTATTAATCCCGCCAGAGCATTTAGTTTATGAATGGGAAAATAATCTTCACGACATAGTTGTTTATAGATTATACTTTGAGGAAATTATAGTAAGACATTTTTTGGATTACTCTTTGGGTTGATGACATGGAATTACGACACCTTCGCTACTTTATCACCGTTGCTGAAGAGCTCAATTTTAGTAAGGCAGCACTTAAACTTTATACGGCTCAACCCTCACTTAGCCAGCAAATCAAAGACCTGGAAGAAGATGTTGGGGTAAAACTACTCAACCGAACCAAACGTAAAGTAGAGCTGACCGAAGAAGGCGCCGTATTCCTGGAACAGGCCCGTCTCACCCTGGCACAAGCGGACAAGGCCGTTGCCATGGCACGTCAGGTGTCACAGGCCAAGCAGCAAATGCTCCGCATCGGTTTTGTACCGGTAGCCGAGATGAAAATCTTCCCGTATATCTTGCCAAATCTACGTGTACAGAACCCGGATTTAAAAATTGAACTGCTCAGCCTGAACAACAATGAGCAAATGCGTTTGTTAAAAAAAGGTGATTTGGATCTGACATTTACCCGTCATAATTTCAATAGTGATGAAATTGAAAGCCAGTTCGTGATTCGTGAACCGCTGATTTTCCTGCTGCCTAAAGATCACCCTTTAGCAAAATACGAAAGAATTCCTGTTAAAGCATTGAATGGTATTGATTTTATTATTCCATCAGCAGAGCAGTCATTGACCCTGAATCAGGCGATTCTGGACTTTGCCAAAGCCAACGGCATTGAATTCAATATTGTGCAAAAGGCCGATAATATTTTATTTAATATCAACTCGATCGGAATGGGCTTGGGCTGTACCATTTTGCCGGGCTATATTGCACCGCTGACCATGGATAATAGCGTGATTCGTCCGCTGGACGTGGAGTTGCCCTATTTAGACCTGTATGTCAGCTACCATAAAAACAACAAATCCTATGCCGTCAGCAAATTTCTTGAACTTTTGACCCGTGTATTCTATCTGGATATTTACCGTAGCGAACAAAATTAATCCCATTTCTTCCCTCTATCAGGCATATGCCATTCAACTTTTGATAGGCATGTGCTTTTTTTATTTTATTATTTTATGCTTAAGAATTCGTTTTTAATTCTATTTTGTGATAAAGAATCTATTTCTAGCGTTTAAATTTGTCACTTGACCTCGACCAAAATTGTGTATTTTTAGCTCTAAATGTGCTGCATTTACCACTTAAGTCTAATAAAATTTAATTCGGATTTTTCTCAGTTTAAATAGCTCAAACCTATAAAAATTATTAGATTTTTAGATTTATCCAAATAAATGAGAATCAAACTCACTTAGGTACGCTACATTAAATATTCCCGATATAAAAAAGGATGACCGAAGCCATCCTTTTTAAAACTACATCGAGCTTATTTTACGCCGTGTACAGCCAAGTAGTTTTTGATCACAGTGTTGAACTCATCTGCTTTTTCAACTTGAGACCAGTGACCACATTGGCTGAAGATATGTGCATCAGCATTTGGCACGATGTTCAGGATGTCCCAAGTACGAGAAACCGGAATCACCACGTCTTGCGTACCATGAATCAATAGTACAGGCACAGTAATGTCTTTCATTTTTTCGAAGTCTAATGGGAATTCGAAACGGTCACGGTCACGTGCGCCAACCACATCCATTAAACGATTTGATGCATAGTCATTTGCAGCAGAAGCAAAACGTACTTTTACCAGTTCATCAGTAATCAGGTCTTTGTTTACGACAAACATAGAAAGGGTTTTCTTGATTCCTTCTTCTGTAAGAACTGGGTTTGCGTGAGCTTTAAGTGCAGCTGTCTGTTTCGCACCGCCCGTACCCATAGACACGATACCCAAAATACGATCTGGATAATCCAATGCCATCTGGAATGCTAACCAGCCACCCAGAGAGTTACCGACCAACCAGGTTTTTTCGATACCCAAAGCATCTAGCGTACGGATCGCATGATCTACCCAGGCACGGATACCATATTCAGTACCCGGTGCAACCACAGTTTGGCCATAACCAATGGTATCAATCGCGATACAACGCGCTTGCTCACCAATTTGTGGCAGGTTTAACCACCAGTTTGCCGCGGCCGATACACCTGTACCTGAACCGTGTAAAAATAGAATAGGCGTACCTTCACCAATTTCGTGGTAATGGGTCAACTCGCCTTCAGCAGTTTCAATCCATTTGTCTTCTAAGCCAAAGAATGGATCTGTTTGATAGTCAGGGATTTGAACAGTGCTCATATTGCTTCCTCTTACAGTCTTTCGCTTGCGTGTCCCTCTATTTTCAAGAATTCGACGTCAAGTTGACTCATTAAAATGACTTGTGTACACCCTTATATTAACCGCTCAACCGCAGCAAACTGATACAAAATTACGATTGCACCCAACAAAATAGATATAATTTAAGTATTTGTTTTATATATTTTTTTATAAATTAAACCCTACATAAACTAAGGCTTTAACTGCATTCTTAAACCAAAAAGCAGCCAGAAGACTGACTGCTTTTAAAATATACGGGTATTAGAATTTATGGGTATAAGTAGTTGCGACACGGTATTCTTGCAGGTCTGGTTTTGCTGGATTGGCAAAATTCACATCAATATACATCGCCTGTACACCCAAACCTTTTAATTTACCTTCTGGCACAGTGTAGTTCACGATGGCATTCACTTCATCCGTATTGAAGTTCTGACCTTGATACGCCCCAGTACCTTTCTGATCATAACCTTTGAAATAAACCGCAGTTGCGTTTAATCCTTTGGCACCCATTTCAGAGAAGTCATAGCCATAAGAAACATTCCATGACTTTTCTTCTGGTGCAGTAAAGGTTGCAACGCCCCAGTTCACCAGATAAGGCTGCGGCACCCAGCCACCCAATGTCGGGAATGCGCTATCACCAAACATTTGCTGGTAACCTACACCTACGCTATGTGCACCATGATTTACTTTTGCAGCGACAGACACAGCCTGGTTATCAATTTCACCATACAACTTGTCACCTGATTCCGAGTTATCGAAGTAACGGATGTGGCTATCTAATTTGGTTTTTTCACCGAGCGCAGTTTTATAATTCACACCCAGATAATGCTGTTGGTAAATGTCTTGAACATCGGCATACCAGTAGCTCGCCCCTACTTCTTTAGTAAGTTGGTGGTCTACACCCGCAATCCACATGCCATCAGCTTCAGCACCCGTATCATAGAAACTTGGTGGAGCAAATTTAGTTAAATCACGGAACTGGTTGTCATAACGGTTGTTAATACCATCAATATACGCAAGAGTTAACTTGGTATCTTTAAGGTCTTTAGACTCTAACCAGGCACCACTATAAGTCGTCAATAACTGACGCGATGGATCAAATACCAAGACTGGAGATACAGGCAATAACTCACCGACTTTCAGTTCAGTTTGTGACACTTTGGCTTTTAAGGTCGCGCCGACTTTACCGAAATGGTCTTTTGACTCTTTGCCATCGTGCGGTAAAACCCAGTCCGGATTTTTATCACGGCCATTGAGTTTGACTGCATGTTGCACCAGTACATCAGCACCGACCTGCACACCACCACCGATATCGTGATAACCCGACTTGGCATCCAGAGTCACCCCTTGGGACCAAGAACCCCAATTACGTGATGAATAGTCATCTTGATACTGACGGTCTAGATAAAAGTTCTTAAATTTGAGTTGAACATTGCTGTCGTCAATAAAGTCTGCATTCGTTGCAGTTGTCCCTAAAGTTGCTGTCGCAGCAAGTATTGCAATCCATAAATTGTGACGACGCATGATGAGTTCCCCATTCAGCAGATAAAATCCATGCAGCCATCATGCGCAAGTCGGTTTAAATAAAAAATCCGACCACAGTATTAAACTTTTGCTCTTTTAGCTCTGCATATTCCAAGCCCAGATTTAAGCACTCAATCTCTTAGATTTTAAACCGATTAATGAAAATAAAAATTTGACCAGATATTTAATTCAAATTTCTGTTTCCTCTATTAATAAGCGCAATTTTTTTTAAAATATTGAGCCACTATTTTTTATTTATCGTTTTTATGTTTAAGGAAAAAATTAAACTAAAATAATCTTCACATAACACTATAACTAAAATATCTGAGATCAGAGTTTTAATATATTATTAAAACTACTTCATAATAAAAAAGCATCCACTTTGGATGCTTTTTTATTAGCCTTATTTTAATACGATTGCATTAAAAATTAAGCTTGTAACTCACGCGCTTTAGACATCGTCAACGCCAAGTCTTCGATCATGTCTTCCTGACCACCAACCGTACCACGGCGACCCAGTTCCATCAGGATTTCACGTGCAGATACGCCATATTTTGCTTCAGCGCGTTTAGCAAACAACAGGAATGAAGAATAAACACCGGCATAACCTAAAGTTGCCGCATCACGGTCAGCACGAATCGGGTTGTGCATCATTGGAATCACAAGGTCTTCCGCAACGTCTTGTACTTTGAACAGGTCAACGCCAGTGTCCATATCCATACGGTTTGCCACAGCGATAAACAGTTCAAGTGGTGTATTACCTGCGCCAGCACCAAGACCAGCAGATGCCAAGTCAACACGTACTGCACCTGCTTGAACCGCAGCAACAGTATTCGATACACCCATACCTAAGTTGTGGTGCCCGTGGAAACCAAGCTCAACACTTGGATCCAAGTGTTGACGTAAGTGACCAACACGGTCGATCACATCCTGCGGAAGCATATAACCTGCTGAATCTGTCACATAGATACAGTTTGCACCGTAAGACACCATCTTGTTTGCTTCTTCAAGCAATTTTTCAGGAGATGCCATGTGAGCAAGCATCAAGAAGCCCACGGTATCCATTTCTAATTTGCGTGCAGCGGTGATGTGCTGTTCAGAACAATCCGCTTCAGTACAATGCGTCGCCACACGAATGGTAGAAACACCAATTTCATGTGCCATTTTCAAATGGTCAACCGTACCGATACCAGGTAAAAGCAATGCAGAAATTTTTGCATTTTTCATACGTGGCACAACAGCGGATAAATATTCTTCATCCGTTGCAGCAGCAAAACCGTAGTTCACTGATGAACCGCCAAGGCCGTCACCGTGCGTTACTTCAATTAAAGGTACGCCGGCATCATCAAGTGCTGTTGAAATTGCAATCATTTGCTCAACAGTCGTTTGATGGCGCTGCGGGTGCATACCATCACGCAAAGTCATATCATGAACAATAATCTTAGACATTTTGGTATTCCTTTAAGCTTCAGCGGTGTTGAACACGTGTTCTGCGAACATTTCTGCAGTACGTGCAGCTGCTGCAGTCATAATATCCAGGTTGCCTGCGTATTTCGGCAGGAAGTCACCCAGACCTTCAACTTCCAAGTAAATTGATACACGGTTGCCATCAAATACTGGACCATTTACCAGTTTGTAACCTGGTACGTATTTTTGGACTTCCTTGATCATGGCATGTACAGATTCAGTGATCGCTGCCTGATCCGGCTCACCTTCTACTAGACAGTGAACAGTATCACGCATCATTAGAGGTGGGTCAGCCGGGTTAATGATGATGATCGCTTTACCTTGTTTCGCGCCGCCGACTTTCTCAATGGCACCTGCAGTAGTACGTGTGAATTCATCAATGTTTTTACGCGTTCCCGGACCAACCGACTTAGTCGATACAGTTGCAATGATTTCGCCGTATTCAACAGGTTGAACGCGAGAAACCGCAGCCACCATCGGAATCGTTGCCTGACCGCCACATGTCACCATGTTCACGTTTGGTACTTCGCCCGCTTGTAGTAATGCTTCAAGGTTGACTGGTGGTACACAAAATGGACCAATCGCAGCAGGCGTTAAGTCGATCATCAACACGCCAAGTTCATTCAGCTTGCGGCTGTTTTCAGCATGGACATAGGCAGAAGTTGCGTCGAATGCAATTTTGATGTCATCAGCAATCACATGAGGAAGAAGACCATCAACGCCTTCAGCTGTGGTTTTTAAACCCATTTTCGCAGCACGCGCCAAACCTTCAGAAGTCGGGTCAATCCCCACCATCCAAACAGGCTCTAACCATTCGCTGCGTTGTAATTTATAAAGCAAATCAGTACCAATATTCCCTGGACCGATCATTGCACATTTAATCTTTTTCATGAATGTACTCTCTTGGAATCTTGATTATTCAGCAGCGAATGCAGCGGTTACTGAACCGAAGCCTTCAATTTCAACTTTGAATTCATCACCTGGTTGCGCCACAACCATTGGACCTAAAGCACCCGTCAAGATGATGTCACCTGCCAACAATGGACGGCCACGACGCACCATTTCATCTGCAAGCCAAACCGCAGCATTGAGTGGGTTTGCAAGACATGCTTTACCCACGCCTTGAGAAACGACTTCCTCACCGCGCGTCATCACCATCTTGCAGTTCACAAGATCAAGTTTTTCTAACTTAACCGGCTGAGAACCCAAGACAAATGCAGCAGAAGATGCGTTATCCGCCACAGTATCAATCAGGCTGATTTTCCAGTTTTCGATACGGCTATCGACCACTTCAATTGCAGGCAGTGCATAATCAGTTGCGCTGATAATGTCTGCATACGTGTGTTTTTCTTTGGTTAAATCCTGGTTAATCACCAATGCGATTTCTGCTTCAACTTTCGGCTGAAGCAGAAGGCCAGCTGGAATTGCTTCACCATCGCCATAAGCCATGTCGGCAAATAACATACCAAAATCCGGCTGATCTACACCCAGTTGCGCTTGAACGACTTTAGACGTCAAACCGATTTTACGACCCACCAGACGGCGACCTTCAGACAAAGCACGCTCGGTATTCACTTCCTGAACGGCATAGGCGATATCTACGTCAGCACTTTCACCGCCAAGTTCCGGGCGAATCGGTGCAATCGCAGTTTGTGATAATTCAGCGCTACGAAGTGCTTGTGCAACTGATTCAACAACAGCAGAATTCGACATCAATGTTTCCTTAAACTGCAAAAATTAGGCTTATGCCGGGATCTAAGAGGGACAGAAAATATGGACATGATCAGGCTGATCATCCGTATGGACTGCCTTTCTCAGAGCGAGCATAGGAATAAACAGTTTTAGGATGGGAAAAATCCGGCGTTTGTGCCAATAGTTATTTTATTTTTTGCTATAGCTATTATCTATAAGAATAATTTATAAAAAATTAAATAAAACAAAATCTTATTGTTTAAAACACATCGTTATTTAGCAAAATAACTGCCATAATATGACCGAATAAAATCAGTACAATTACGACTTTAGACTAAAAGATAAGAACCAGCGCTTAAATCTGCAGCATTCCCCAGCCAATTTAAACCGGGGAACTGCTTGTTTTTCATTACAACCAAGATACTGGATTAAACTGCTTGTTTCCATTGGACTTTAGCCAACAAAGCGCTATGCAAAGCAGCTACATCATCCACGATACAGACTGGATTAAATTGTGCTAAAAGTTCAGGCGCATGCACGCCATAACTTACCCCAACGCTTGGCATGGCAATATTTTGCGCCATTTCCAGATCATAAGACGTATCACCGACCATAATCGCATGTTCAGCCTGCACACCGGTTTCCGCCAGAATTTCTTCTAACATGAGTGGATGAGGTTTAGAATGGGTTTCGCTGGCTGCGCGCGTACTCACAAACAGCTCTTCACTGTTCGTCTGTTTTAATACACGATCCAGACCTTTACGGCTTTTCCCTGTGGCTACTGCCAGCTTCACGCCTTGCTGCTGTAAATCTGCGAGCATGCGCGCTACGCCTTCAAACCAGGAATCTCCTGATGAGTTGGCAACATAATGATCGGAATAAGCCTGCAAAATATCCGTATGTAATTCTGGTACTGTCGGGAATAAACGCTGTGCAACTTCAGGTAAACCCAGTCCAATAATACTTTTCGCATCTGCATCCGTTAACGGCTGCTGAAACTGCTGTGCGGCAAACTGCAAACTCGCCACGATTTGACCGACTGAATCAAATAAAGTGCCATCCCAATCGAAAATGACCAATTTTACAGGTGAGTTCATAAAAGATTTCCTAGATTTGATTCAGTCTTGAAGCCCTCTCCTACAAGGAGAAGGAATTTTTCATTCTTAAGCAAATGACTTTAATAAAAGAACCAATAAAGTCGAATTATCAATGAAGTTTTAATTCAACATTACTATTTAATAAGTAACGTTCCCTCTCCTGAACGAGTTTAAAGCACTGCTTTAAACGACGTGCAAGAAGGAGACTTGCTCAGCAGTGCTGCTTAGGGAGAGGATTCTTTCGAAATTTAATCTCCCCTAGCCCTCTTTAAGAAATAGGGGAATTCCCCATTGCTGTCCCACAATTTTTCACAAGAGGAAGCTCATTTGAGCTTCCTCTTGTTTTATGGGTATTTTATCGGGTGAAAATAAAGCTTTT
>NZ_JAMXXK010000036.1 GCF_024129735.1 Acinetobacter lwoffii
CTTCAAATCTTCAAATCTTCAAATCTTCAAATCTTCAAATCTTCAAATCTTCAAATCTTCAAATCTTCAAATCTTCAAATCTTCAAATCTTTAAATCTTCAAATCCAGTTATAAAAATATTTGAAAACTCAAATTTAAAAAGTATCTCTCCTATAGCTTACTCAAGCCATGTTGACCATTTACATTTTTAACCCAGAAAAACTCAAAGCCTGAAAACCCTTACACATGCGGCATTTTTTATTGCTTAGACTGTTTCTCTCAACTTCTAGAAACAGGCAAGTAGAATGAACAATTTTAATGCAAGTGATATTAAAGAACATGCTTCAGTCATTGCTTCATGTGGTACTCAAGTCGGGAAGGTGGACCATTTAGAAGGTCAGGATTCAATTAAATTAACAAGAAGTGATGATGAAAATAATGAGCATCATCTGATTCCCTTGAGTTGGGTAAGTGAAATCAAAGACGATAGCGTCGTGCTCAATAAAACTGCGGAAGAGGTACGTAAAGAGTGGACTACCTTATAAGAAATTAAAGTCAGTGGACTGAAAAGCAGGGCTGCTTCAGCTTAATTTTTTATGTCACAGACTTTATGAGTAACCGTTGAAAATGCCAGTTCGAAAGACTGGCATTTTTATTGTTTATTAAAACGAGATAATGATCGCGTGCTGAATTTATTGAAGCTATGAGTGTTTTTTTATAAAAAAACCACCTGATTTTTCAATCAGATGGTTTGGAAAACTTAAATTTAAGAAGTATTAAGCTTCTTGCTGCTCGGCCTGAATCGCGGTTAAGGCAATGGTAAACACGATGTCATCGACCAAGGCACCACGCGACAGGTCATTGACCGGCTTATTCAAGCCTTGCAGCATTGGTCCAACACTGACTACATTGGCAGCACGTTGTACCGCTTTATAGGTCGTGTTACCGGTATTCAGATCCGGGAAAATAAATACATTGGCACGTCCAGCCACTTGTGAATTAGGTGCCTTTTGGCGCCCCACGCTTTCCACCGATGCTGCATCATATTGTAATGGCCCATCAATCAACAGGTCAGGACGACGTTCTTTGGCAATGCGTGTAGCTTCCGCGACTTTTTCCACATCAGCGCCAGTACCCGAAGTTCCTGTCGAATAGGAAATCATGGCAATGCGTGGATCTATACCAAAGGCTTTGGCAGAATCGGCGGACTGGATTGCAATTTCGGCCAGCTGTTCTGCATCAGGGTCCGGATTGATCGCACAGTCACCATACACATAGACTTCATCTGGCAACAGCATAAAGAATACGGAAGATACCAGAGAATAATCTGGAGCAGTCTTGATCAGCTGAAAAGCAGGACGTACCGTATTTGCGGTGGTATGTACTGCACCAGAAACCAGGCCATCGACTTGATCCAGTGCCAGCATCATGGTGCCAAGTACTACCGTATCTTGTAGTTGTTCACGGGCTTGCAGTTCATTGAGCTTGCCTTTACGCAGCTCGACCATCTTGTCGATATAGTTTTCACGCACCAAATCCGGGTCAAGAATTTCCAGATCTTCAGGCAATTCAATGCCGCGCGCTTTGGCTACTTCTAGCACAGCTTCAGGCTTCGCTAGCAAAATACATTGCGCAATGCCACGGGACTGACAAATGGCCGCAGCCTGTACGGTACGCGGTTCATCACCCTCTGGCAGTACAATACGTTTTTTCGCAGCAATCGATTTCTGTACCAGTTCATGACGGAAAGCGGAAGGTGACAGACGTGGCTTATAAGAACCATTCAACATTTGATTCAGCCATTCCGGATTGATATGGCTTGAAACAAAACGTGTCACCTGATCTGCACGTTCGGTATCATCCACTGGAATTTCATTGCTGAGATTTGCCAGTTTTTGTGCGGTTTCAAACGTGCTGAGTGGTGTATGTAAAATCGGTAAACCTTGCTTGATGGCAGCCTGGCAGAATTCCAGTACATGATCATTTGGCTGTTGATGTTCAGTCAGCACCAGACCGGCCAAAGGAATCCCATTACTGCTGGCCAGACTACTTGCCAGTAATACATCAATCCGGTCAGAGGCACTAATAATTAATTCGCCAGCTACAAACTTATGTAGTTCATGTTCAATATTGGCTGAAATCAGACTACTGTGTTGCACACGGCGCTGTTTGGCTTCGCCTTCATTAATCCAGTAAGCAGAAATATGGGCAGCCAGATCAGACATGCGTGGCACACTTAAGGTTTTACTGAAAGGCACCAAGCCAATCACTGGCAATTTTTCAGAACCAATATGCGGATGCGTCTGCTGAATAGCTGTAATAAATTCGGCGGTTTCAGCTTTAAGGCGTAAATCTGGATTCAGCGTGACAGGAATCTGCGCAGATTCTTCAGGCAGGCCTTTGGTGCGCATTAACATGATACCTGCCAGACGGGTAGAGCTAGCGCCACCAAAATTACGCAGCTGATGTTCAACTTTGTCTGCGGTTTGGCTTGGCTGCTGAATATTGGCATTGCTGACCACAATAACTTTGGCATCAAGAGCTTGTGCCAGTGAAGCATTCAAATCATCGGCAAAACTGTCCTGAGTATTTGGCAGCAGACCTTCGACAATAATCAGGTCATGCTGTTTGGCGATTTGACGATGCAGACGTACCGCTTCTTCAAGCAATTCATCCTGTTCACCCAGATTGATCTGCTGCAAGACTTTGCTATAACGGATGGGTTCAACAGTTTCACTTTGAGAAATATGACGATACAAAGCCGTGGTTCGGTCTTCGATTTCATTCAATTCCTGGGCAAAAGGTTTCAGGAAACCAGCTTTTACCCCTTGGCATTCCAGTGCATAAATCAGGCCCAAACATGCAGAAGTTAAGCCTACGCCTTCCCCAGTGGGAACCAATAAAATTGTTTTCATAAGTTATGTCAGTCGCAGAATAATAAAAATCAGTTAAAAAGTGGCTAAGCCTGCTTATGCAGGCGTTACCTCAGCTTTAGACTTTTTTGCAGTATTGCGCTCCACCTCAAGTTCAACCACACTTTGAACTTCTTGTGCGATACGGCCTTCTTCATCTGTTGGCACTACCCAGATTTGTGGGCCTGTACCTGAATCGATCCGACCTTCAGTACCGCGTTTCAATTCATTGTTGGCGTTTTTATCCAGATTGAAGCCGAAGTGGGGCAGGTAAGTCATGGTCTTTTCGCGGATATAGGCTGAATTTTCGCCAATACCGCCAGTGAAGAACAGACCATTAAGACGTGGCAGACCACAGCTCAACGCTGCCAGAGATTTAGCTAAACGGTAGCAGAATACTTCAATCGCCAGTGCGGCATCTTCATTGCCTTGCTCTGAAGCTTCAATCAGGGTACGCATGTCATTCGACAGGTCAGACAGACCCAAAAGACCACTTTGGCTATTCAGCATCTTGTCAATTTTATAAATATCCCAACCCAGGTTTTTCGCCAGGAAGCTATGCAGGCTTGGGTCGACATCGCCACTGCGTGTGCCCATAACAATGCCTTCAAGCGGGGTTAAGCCCATTGAGGTATCTACACTTTTCCCATTCCAAACGGCACAGGTCGAGCTACCATTACCTAAATGCGCGGTTAACCAGCCACCTTGTTTGAAACTGCCTGCCAGTTCAGAACCGCGCTCTGAAACATAGGCATGACTAGTCCCGTGGAAACCATAGCGACGTACACCATGAGCGGTATATAAAAATTTCGGCAGGGCATAACGATAAGCATGCGCTGGCATGGTTTGGTGGAAGGCAGTATCAAATACCGCCACCTGTGGTAATTCCGGGAATAAACGTTTGGTAGCTTCAATGCCAATCAGATGAGCCGGATTGTGTAATGGCGCAAGCGGTGTTGCTTCACGAATTTTTTCAATAATTTCGTCATTGATCAGTTCAGCCTTGGTCAGGCTGCCCCCATGTACCACACGGTGACCGATCGCATCCGGACGGTAGTTGGCTAGACGTTCCAGACCGACTTCGAGTGCTTTTTTGTGGTCAGCAAATGGAATGTGGATATCGACCGGCTCATTGCCAACTGTCACACCTTTAATGCGAGCATTCTCTGTGCCTAAGTTCTCAGCTAAACCATGAATACGGAAATTCTGCTCCTCAAGAAGTAATGCAAACTTGATTGAAGAAGAGCCACAATTAATAACTAATACTGATTTAGACACGATTGATTACCCAATTTTTAATTAAAATTCTCGTCCATTTGCTTGACCCAATTGCAGGCAATGAAGCAGCAATCCAGATCAATGAATATGTTTTAACATTTGTTTTTTTTCTGTCCTAGATAGACTTTAGCAGATTAGACTTAAGCATTATCGACCGATTTAACAATAATAACTAAAATTTATCAGTTCATAGTTTTCATTTATAAATAAAATGATGCTGAAAATATCATCAATAAGAATACTAAACTCTGCTTAAATTTAATTTTAGAACAGATTAATTCTTTAGTTTAGCGCCTGAAAAGGCAAATATTGTTTTTACATACAATTCTATAAAGAGATTCATCAATAAAATAACCGGAAGGTTCTAATCCATCTATTTCAGTGTCAATTTTTCTGTCCATAAAAAACAGCCTCATTTATGAGGCTGTTTTAAATGAGCGATCTGAATACTTATTGGCGAATCTGACCATCACCAAAGACAATCCATTTCTGCGACGTCAGGCCTTCAAGACCGACTGGGCCACGAGCATGGATTTTATCGGTCGAAATCCCGATTTCTGCGCCTAAGCCATATTCAAAACCATCTGCAAAACGAGTAGAGGCATTGATCATGACCGAACTTGAATCTACACCCGCCAGAAATTCGCGAGCCAGACTGTAGTTTTCAGTAATAATGGAATCGGTATGATGCGAGCCATATTTGTTGATGTGCTCAATGGCTTCTTCTATACCAGAAACGACTTTGATCGCCAGAATCGGGCCCAGATACTCGGTATACCAGTCTTCTTCAGTGGCCGTAATGACTGCATCTCCAAGAATACGCTGGGTTTCCCGGCAACCACGAAGTTCGACTTTTTTCTCTTGGTAAAGCTCTGCGATGCGTGGCAAGAATTCTTCAGCGACTTTTTCATCGACCAGCAGGGTTTCCATGGCATTACATACACCATAGCGATGGGTTTTGGCATTGAGCGCAATAGGCAATGCTTTCAACAAATCTGCTTGAGCTTCCACATACACATGACAGTTGCCATCTAAATGTTTAATGACCGGTACGCGTGCTTCCTCGGTAATTCGTTCGATCAGGCTCTTGCCGCCACGAGGCACAATCACATCCACATATTCGGTCATGGTAATCAACTGGCCCACTGCAGCGCGGTCAGTCGTATTCACGACCTGTACGGCAGCCTCAGGCAAGCCTGCGACTTTCAGGCCATGCTGAATCGCGACTGCAATTGCCTGATTCGATTCCAGAGCTTCTGAGCCGCCCCGTAAAATAATGGCATTGCCTGATTTGAGCGCGAGTGATGCCGCCTCCAACGTGACGTTAGGACGTGACTCGTAGATCATGCCGACCACACCCAAAGGCACACGCATCTTGCCCAGTTGAATCCCGGATGGGCGATAAGCCATATCACTAATTTCACCAATTGGATCTTTCAGGCCAATGACATCTTTCAGGCCCTGTAACATACCTTTAAAGCGCGCGGGGTTGAGTTCTAAGCGATCAAGCAGGGCAGGGTCCAGATTGTTATTATGCGCCTTAGTCATATCTTTCTGGTTAGCAACCAAAATAGCAGCTTGGCTATTTTCCAAAGCCGTATAAATAGCGGATAACGCATTATTT
The DNA here is from genome assembly GCF_024129735.1 of Acinetobacter lwoffii. GTDB lineage: Bacteria > Pseudomonadota > Gammaproteobacteria > Pseudomonadales > Moraxellaceae > Acinetobacter > Acinetobacter lwoffii_H. The sequence continues at coordinate 5,794 of NZ_JAMXXK010000036.1, forward strand.
TTAGTTTGGGTGGACGCGCGAGCCAAAATGCGAGACGCTTGGCGTGCCTGCTGTCCTACCGTTTGCATGTATTGTTCAATAGACTCTTGCATAGCGGTTTGATCACTTAGAAATTTCATTTCGATATTAACAGCCTGCTGCTGCACAATGAAGCCCATCTATTAAAAATCATCCGTTTTCGCAGACTTCTAAACATTTTGAAATTGTTTTCTGTTTAAAAGTAGATAAGTGGTCACTGAAGCGGTTGCTTGTGAAAAGCAGCTCTGTATAGAATGAAACACGCGGCATTGATGTCATTTATAATTATTAAAGAGCAGGATGCGTGTTCAGGCACACCGGAATGCGCCTGAAATATAAGATCTGTTAAGCATGACTTGCACAATAAAAATAAGGCAAGGACGGAGGAAAAGGAATATGAATATGAATTCCATTATCCACATGGACGCCCATGTATTGGAACAACATAGCCACGATGGTTTTTTTGATCTTTATGATAAGCACAGTTTTAAGCAGCCGCCACGCACCACCTGGATGGATGGCTGGAAAATCGAATATATGGCGATCGCCCGTCCGGATACCTTACATTTAAGACCCATGGTGATTATTGGGGGAGCTTTTCAGAATTTTAATTCCTACAAATACTGTGTAGAACAGCTTTTTGATGCAGGCCCCATTATTCTGATTGACCTACCATCCATGGGGGCCAACCAGCAGATTAGTAATGTCGACACAGGTCTGTCTGCCGGAACACTGGAGCTTGAAGACCTTGCTGCGATGCTGGGGCGCTGGCTGGAACAGATGCAGCTGCCGCAAGTGGCAATTCTAGGCATGTCCTTGGGGTCAGTGGTGGCTTCCTGTCTGGCAGATCAGCGTCCTGAACTGGTCGATCGGATGATTCTGATGGGTGTGATGCAGAAAACCCGTAAAAGCTGGCGAATGCTGCTGGAAGAATCCCTACACCTGATGAAAGAACAGCGTATGGATGAATTTGGTCAGGCCGTCATTTTGTACCTGGTGAATCATGCACGTTTAACAGAAACCCGGATGTCACCGACTGCAAAGCGTTTGTTCTTTAAACAGATGGCGGAATTTACGGCCACCGAACAGGATCGTTATGATATCAATTGCAACCGTTTATTGCGTCTGACCAATGTGCCGATTCCACAGTGCAAAGTGCTGGTGGCATGTGGGCAATATGACAGTTTTACCTTGCCACATGAGAATGCCAATTTTGCCCTGCAATGTCCGAATATGCAGTATGTACAAATTGCAGGCGCCGATCATGTACCGCAGTTACAACGTCGTAAAGAAACCATGCATCTGTTTGCAACCTTCTTACGTGATGAACCGGTCGATCAGTTGCCGGGAATTATTCCGTTTAGCCCTGAGCAGATACAGCAGCTTGAACGTCGCGGTGAAGAGCGGATTCAGGTGCAAGATTCACAGCGTTTCCTCAGTCATCGTCATTCTGATCTCATTTTAAAAGCAGAGATCGTGGACATGAATTTCTTTGGGGTATTGCTGGAGTTAGATGTAGAACAGGCAGTATGCGCAACAGCTTATCCACGTGATCTGGCCTTGCATCTGGAAGATGAAGTTGGGGAATTTCAGATTGAGTGCCTGATCTTTGAACAGGATGATACTCAGCTGCGTGCTTTATTCAAACATGGCAGTTTTGAAGTCGCAGAACGCTTATTACGCTTTGTACAAATGCAAAAAGTACTGTCACAAACTGAAGTATTTGATGCAGCAATTTAAAAAACAGCAGCATTAAAAAACAGCGTACTTAAACGCTGTTTTTTTTCACGGCATGAATCATCCAGACCAGATCACCTAAATGTTCATCCTGTTCATGAGTCGGGTTTGGCTGATGAGGCTCGGCAAAATAACGTTGTGGTTGTTGTACCTCAACCTGGTCAAATCCTGCATCTTGAAAAAAGTGCTGTAGTTCTTGAGGGGATTTAAAATGAAAGGTAAACGCACTTCGAGACATGAATTTAAGCAGACGGCTACTGCTCCAGATAAAGTTCGCTAGTTTATTTTTCACCGGTTCGGGGTAAATATCGCTGAGATAGTGAACTGCCGGGAAATACTGCGCATTTTCTGTAATACCCTGCATCAGAATGCGTAACATCTGCTGATTAAAATAATTAATCAGTCCTTCACTAATGACCACTAAGGGCTGGTTGCGGTCAAACATCTGAAAAATACAGTCCAGTTCTTCACTAAAAATATCGGCAGTCAGGACTTCAGGTGCATGCTGATCAATTTGCTGTAAAGCCTGCGTCTTGATCTTGGCCATATCGGGCAGATCCAGTTCACGATAATTAATCTCGGGAAATTTCTGTCTGAAATTCCAGCTGCGGGGAGATAGTCCGCAGGCAATTTCAAGAACCTGAAGTTGTGGGTGTTGCTCAATTAGTTGACACAAATGCTCATCAATCATCTGATGACGCTGCTTGAGTGTAGTCCGCATGCTACCGCCGACATGGCGTTCTGCCCAGGATTCAAGGGGATGAAGCAGTTTGGCCAGAAACTTGCCTTTGGATGTAGCAAAGGCTGGATGTGAGATTCCCATTTGATACCAGATATAGCCGGTATAGTGCGCCGTAAAAGAAATATGGCGATGTTGCGAAAGTGAGTCTGTCATATTTGTTCTGACCTTATTGTTATTTTTAAGTTGATTGAATAATAGTGTAACCTTTTCATTACTATAATTAAAAAGGAACACCTTGTCGTGTCCCTTTTTCATATTGATTGGATTTAAAAAGTTTTAGCTGGATTGCTGTTTAAATGCCAGTATTTCATCACGGATCTCGCGCCATTCTTCACCCAGATCCAGTTCATCACCAATCTGGATGTTCGGGATGTTGCCGCGCATGCGTTCCAGGCGTTGCTGGTTCGGGAGGGGCAAATCTTCAATTCCTTCTAGTGCAATACATTGTGCTGCACGATCATTGCAGACCAGACCCATATCACAACCAGCTTTAAGGGCGGCCTGAATTCGGGCATCGGCACCGCCTGCGACACAGGCGGCCTGCATGCTTAAATCATCTGAGAACAGGACACCGTCAAAACCAAGCTCCTGACGTAAAACTTTCTGAATCCAGAATTCAGAGAATCCGGCTGGATTTAGATCAACTTGGCTATAGATGACATGAGCCGGCATCAGCGCATCCAGTTGTGATTGCAGTTGTATAAATGTTTGCATATCTTTTTGCTGAATCTCTGTATAAGAGCGCGTATCAATTGCTGCAGAAACATGCGAGTCCGCTTTGACCGAGCCATGACCGGGGAAATGTTTACCAGTTGAAGCCATACCGGCACGTTTCATACCTTTTAGAAATGCGCTGGCGAGTGGAATAATGTCCTGGATATTTTGGGCAAAGCTACGATCACCGATCACATCACTGATGTCATTCAAGTCCAGTACTGGGGCAAAGCTGAAATCAATGCCGACAGCCAGCACTTCAGTCGCCATCAGCCAGCCGCATTTTTCAGCCAGCTCTAGGGCACGCTGTGGATCGCGCGTATAAAGTTCGCCAAATTTCCCCGTGGCAGGCAGCAGGGTAAAGCCTTGTCTTAAACGCTGGACACGACCGCCTTCCTGATCTACCGCAATTAAAATATCAGGATGCACCTGACGCATATGATCGGTCAAAGCACGGACTTGCGCCGGAGATTCAATATTGCGACCAAATAAAATCACTCCACCGACTTGCGGCGCACTTAATAGTTCAATATCTTCTTGAGTGAGGGTTGTGCCTGCGATGTCGAGCATCAATGCGCCAATCATATGCGGAATCCGTTTTAGAGTTTTTCGGAGAAAACAATACCTGAATTCTGCAATGATTTGCTACACTTTGTCAGCACAGAATATGATAAAACTACACGACATAAACATATTAAGTTGTTTAAGATGCTGAATACGTTAAATTCTGGTCGAAAAGCAACACGGTCACATTGGTCTCTAGGCCAAGGAAGTACGAATTATTTATGAAATTTCAAACTATAGCTTGCGCAGTTGCGATTGCGACAGGTGGATTATTTTTTACCCATGTAGTGAATGATGCGATTGCGGCCAATAGTAATGAAGTGGTCAGTAAAGCAATTCAGCCATCTCAAGAGCAGGCGCTGGTGTCACGTCAGCTGGCAACCCTGGTTGACCGTCAGCACTATTTAAATATGCGTCTGGATGCCCAGACTTCACAGCGTATTTTTGATTTCTATATTGATAGTCTTGATCCGGAACACAGTCTGTTTCTGGCCCCCGAAGTTGAAAACTATAAGAAACGCTATGGTGCCAATTTTGGTGCCAATCTGAAAGCCGGCAATTTGTCTGGTCCTTATGAAATGCATGCGCAATATCAACAGCGCTTGCACCAGTTCTACACCTATATGTTGAATGAGCTGAAAAAACCGCAGAATCTGAATCAGCCAAATGTTTATATCGAAACGGATCGTGAGAAAGCGCCATTCTTTAAAACTGAGGCTGAACAGCGTGCGCACTGGTCAAAAATGCTGGTGTCTCAGCTGATCAATCTGACCATCAGTAAAGAAGAGGAGTTGGCCAAGCAGAAAGCGCTGAAAGCCAATCCGGAATTGGCCAATGGACAAGACCTGACTGGTCCTGAAGATCTAACGCCTGCGCAAACCTTGACCAAGCGTTATACCCGTCAACTGGAACGTCTCAGCCGCGTCAAAAGTGATGATGTGCTCGACAAGACACTGAACGCGATGATGCTGACTTATGATCCCCACAGTAATTACTTCCCGCCTGTGGATGCGATGGAGCTGAATCGTCAGACCACTTTACAGCTGGAAGGCGTCGGCGTATCGATTCGTCCGGAGCGTGGCAATGAAGATTATACCAAGATTGAAACCATCGTTGAAGGTGGTCCGGCCAGCAAATCCGGTCAAGTTAAATCAGGTGATCGTATCATTGGTGTAGCCCAAGACGGCGAGCAAATGGTCGATGTCATTGGCTGGCCAAGTAATGAAATTGTCGGTCTGATTCGTGGTAAACGTGGCACGAAAGTCACTCTACGCTTGCTCGGTGCGGGTGCTGCCATGGGGCAGGCACGTAATGTGACCATTACCCGTGACGTGATTCAGGAAGAAGATGCCGGTGTGCGTACACGTGTGGTCGACATTCAACGCGATGGCAAGAAATATCAATATGGTGTGATCGAAATTCCATCGTTCTACCTGAACTATCGCGCACGCCGTGCTGGTACCGATTATCGCTCGGTATCTGAAGATACCAACAAGGCCTTGAAAGAGCTGGCAGCGAAGAATGTTGCTGGGATTATTATCGATTTACGGAATAACCCAGGTGGTTCACTGGAAGAAGTGGCACGTATGTTGGGGCAGGTGATCAAGTCTGGCCCAGTGGTGCAGATCCGTGATGGCAATGGTAATGTCAGCGTCTTTGAAGATGATGATGGCGGTGCACAAACTTATGCAGGTCCACTGGCAGTGATGGTGAATCTGGCCTCTGCATCGGCCAGTGAAATTTACTCTGCTGCGATTCAGGATTATGAACGCGGGATTGTGATTGGCAGTACCACCACCGGTAAAGGTACAGCACAGGTGCAACTGGATAGTCTGGCGCATGGTCAGGCGACATTGACGCAGCGTAAATTCTACCGTGTGACCGGTGGCAGTACCCAGAATAAAGGGGTCGTTCCAGACATTAAACTGGTCGATATTTATAACGAAGAGTTTGGTGAGCGTAAGGCTAAAAATGCCTTGCAGTGGGATACCATTCCAACGGCACCATTTAAACGTGAAGGGGCTGTACAGAAATACGTCCCTGAATTGGCCAAACTTTCTCAGCAACGGGTCACACTGGATTCTCAGTTCAAGTATTTAGAACAGCGTAAAGCCGTGATGAAGAAAGCCGAAGAAGAGAAACGTCAGGTACTGGACTTGCAACAGCGTAAAGCTGAGTTGATTGCCATGGAGCAAAAAACGCTGGACGCAGAAAACACTCGTCGTGCTGCAACAGGTCTGAAACCTTATCCAAACTGGGAAAGTTATCAGGCTTCACTGGATGCCTTGATTGAAACACGTGCCAAGATGAAGGCCAAAGAACGTCCGGCTCTGCCTGAAGAAGAAGCGTTTGTGATTGAAGCGGCAAATGTGTTACTGGACTATGCCAAATTACAGGCAAAACCCTAAGTTTTAGCCTCATTGATCGTTGATAAAAATAGCCTGTTTCGACAGGCTATTTTTTTATTTTGTAAATCTGCACAAAAATCCAAATAAAATTTTGCTATGAAGTGCCATCTGTCTAAATAAAAAGAAAAAAATTGTGATGGTGATCGAATAAATGAGCTAAAAAATGAAGCTAAATATTTGCTTAAATTTGAAACACTTCTAATATATAAGTTGTATTTTATTTTTCTGTTGAGTTTTATTTTTGGGGCAATTCTCAACTTCAAAAGAAAGAAATATAAATTCTAAATTTTAGTTAAGACTGATGTTGTTGCAGACCAATTGGCTTGCATGGATAGTCAGTCTTGAGATTTTACTGAGTTCAAATTTGATCGGGTGAAAATGGAAATATCAGTGCAGAGAATAATAAAAATGATCACCGATGGGGAACATTTTTTATGATTGATATTCAGCATGATATTGGTCTGTTCATCGGGTCCATTCTTTCTGCATTGGTTGCTTGCTATCTCATCGCACGGATTAAAAAATTTGCTTCAGGCGCTTTACAGCTAAACTTTAAAACCTTCAATTTAATGCTAACCACCATGCTATTGGGCCTATTCATATGGTTGATCCATTTTATTGGGCTGACAGCAAGTTTTGTGCTGAATAAATATGAGATGGATTTGGGCCTGATGCTCCTGTCTGTTCTGGTGATATGCATTGCATCTATGTTTATCCTCTGGTTAAGTACCAGAAGTACCTGGTCATTTTTCCGGTCAGTTCTCGTATTAGGTGTGATCGCACTCAGCATCTTTGGCATGCACTCTATTAGCATGATGTCATTCAATTTTACTGCCGCCCATATGCAACAGTCACCGGAATTAGTTCAGGCACATGATCAGCTATTTCTGGCCGTGGTACTTATGAGCGGATTGTTGTTGGTGACGCTGATGTGTATCATCGTGTCCGAACTGCGTGTGGGATTACGCAACCGTCAGCTTGCATGGGCCAATCAACAAATTGAAAATCAGACCATTCAGGACAATCTGACCAAATTACCTAACCGTTTGTATCTGGCTGAATATGCAAATCTGCTGTTTTCAGGTCAGTCCGAACAGCAGCATGAAATTGCTTTTTTATATATCGATCTGGATCGTTTTAAGGCAGTCAATGATGTGTTTGGCCATCTGGTCGGCGATCAGTTGCTGATTCAATTGACCACGCGGATTCATCTGTTATTAGGCCATCATTCCAAGCTGCTCAGAATCGGTGGGGATGAATTTCTGCTGGTACTGGAAAATACTTCAGTCGCCAAAGCTGCAAAAATGTCAGAACAGATTCTTGAACTGATTCAGGAAAGTTTCCTGATTGAAGGCAAGAGTATTCATATCTCGGGCAGTATTGGTATTGCCATGTATCCGGAGCACGGCAAAAATTTACAGGATCTGCTGGTCAATGCTGATGCCGCGATGCTGAGTTCCAAGTATCAGGGACGCAATACCTATTCAGTCTTTAATTATTCTACCGACCAGGATGAAAGCAAAAGCCAAAGCACCCTGATTAATGACCTATATAAAGCCGTGGAAGAGCAGCAGTTTGTGCTGTTTTATCAGCCCAAGTTTCGGACCAAGGATCGTAGCTTGTGTGGGGTAGAGGCATTAATTCGCTGGAACCATCCCCAGTTTGGTTTGCTCGGCCCGAATCTGTTTATCAATGCGGCTGAAAAAACTGGATTGATTATTCAAATGGGCTATTGGGCATTGGAACTGGCTTGTCAGCAGATTCAAAAATGGCAACGGACACATACTGAATTTTTCCCTATCGCGGTCAATTTGTCTGCGGTACAATTTGAACATAAGCATCTGTTTAGTACTTTAGAAAAGTTATTTGCACAATATAAAATCAGTCCTCAGCATTTAATGATCGAGATTACTGAATCGACTGCCATGCATCATATTGATGTGAGTATGCGCAGCTTTAAGCGCTTAAGACAAATGGGCATCCGTCTAGCCATTGATGATTTTGGTACAGGGCATTCCAGTTTTCTCTATTTAAAGAATTTCGCCGTAGATGAGTTAAAAATTGACCGGGAATTTATCAAAAATCTGGCAGTCGGCTCCAAAGAGGAAATGATTCTGGAAAGCATTATTCAGCTGGCCATAAAACTGGGCTTGGTGGTGACCGCCGAAGGTGTTGAAACAGAAGCGCAAGCAGAAATTTTAACCCGGCTCGGTTGTGAACAGTTACAAGGCTTTTTGCTGGGCTTGCCGGTAGATGAACAACGTTTAGAAAATTTACAATTCCATTAATAGCGCTCTAATTGATTGAGCGTCAGGATAGACAATATGGCTCACGGAACTCCACCCTGAAACTCTGCTACAATATCGCCAATTTTTTTCATATTGATCGAATTTGATCTCGAATGCTGTGCATTGAGCAGTAGGTATATTTCATGAGCTTTAAGCAAGAACTGGCGGCACAAGTCGCCCAGCGACGTACGTTCGCTATTATTTCCCACCCAAATACCACACTATAACTCATCTTATTTCAACCCATTTCAAAAGTCTCGAAAACGAATCTAATATTTCTATAATTTACAGTATATTAACTAATTTTATATTTTATACCCATTGCATGTGACTTCAAGTTGCTTTAAGTTTATTCATAAATTTTGTGTACATAAGTGTGTACATATATGATGTTGTTTTTCTAATTTAAAATTTTGTACACAGGTGTGGAATGCCACTCACAGATACATGGCTAAAAAAGAATTTAGGTAAGACTAGAGCTGAACAACATGTTAAAGCTGATAGAGATGGATTGAGTGCACGTGTCTCGCCTAAAGGTAAAATCATTTTTCAAATGCGCTTCAGATATCAAGGAAAGCAAGCACGGCTTGACCTAGGTTCTTACCCAAATCTGACTTTACAGCAAGCTAGGCTAGAATTACAAAAAATGAAAGGGGTTCTGGAGGCTGGTCATGATCCAAGAGTGTATAAAAAATTAGAAGTTCATAAGGTGACGAATGCACTAACTTTTGAGGAACTTTATTTAGAATGGCATGAAAAATACTGCATGGCGAATAAGAAAAATGCACAACAACAATTGCGGTCTTTTCAGTTGTATTTATTTCCTAAATATGGATCTCTACCAGCAGACCAAATCACCCTACATATGTGGTTAGAGTTACTAGAAGCGCATTTTGAAAAATCAGCTTCAATTACAGATAGATTACTGACAAATACAAAGCAGTGTTTAGATTGGGGTGTAAATCGTAAGCTGATTGAGAATAATCCGATACGTCATATAACGGGAAAACGTGATCTTAATATTAAAAAAAATAAAGTGGATAGAGTTCTTGACGATGATGAAGTGGCATTAATTTGGAAAATTTGTGATGAATCTAGAATGGCATTGAAGAATGCGCTGTTTATTAAAATCTGTCTTTTCTATGCGAATAGGTATAGTGAGTTGAGGATGGCGAAAAAATCGGATTTCGATTTTGAACGTAAGATTTGGACAGTGCCACCTGAAAATCATAAGACAGGTAAGTATACGAAACGACCTCTTATTAGACCGATTTTGCCTGAAATTGAGCCTTTTATTAAGCAGGCTATAGAGCTGAATAATTCCATCTATATGTTCGTGAATAATGGGACTAAAGAGATGTATGGGCAAAATGGCCCAGGTAAACTACCGTATAATGTCATGCAATATGCAAGAAGACATTATGGTGTTGAGATGAAACATTGGTCTATGCATGATTTAAGACGTACCGCTCGTACTCATTTTAGTCGTTTTACATCGCGTGATATTGCAGAGTTAATGATTGGTCACACCATGCCAGGAGAGCAGGGTACTTATGACTATCATGATTATCAGAACGAGATGGGAATCGCTTACAAGCAATGGTGGGATAAATTGGAAAGCCTAACTAAGTAGTTAGGCTTTTATTATTTCTGAAGTGCTGGTTTTCCCAAGTAATGACTTGCTCTTCATCCCAAAGGCTTTTAGAACCCACTGATACCTTGACAGGTGATGGAAAGGGTACATCAAAAACTTTCTGAGTAGGTTTCTGCCATCTCCATAGCGTTGTTTGAGATTTGATTTTAAATCTATCCAGTAATTCTTTAGAAGTAAGATAAGCCATTGCTAATTTACTCCTTTGGGCTTTTTAGAGTATGAACAATGTTGGTATCAATATATGGTGAGTCCTTTTGAAACAAACTATCTAAAATATTAGAAAGATCTCTTAAATCAACAAAATATGGAGACTTTTGACTTCGATCTAAACGTGCACATTTGAAAGGAAAATCCATTTTTCGTGCTTTCTCTAAAATATTTTCTTTGCTTAGATGTGGGTAGTATGCTTTGCAAACATCATCCAACATTGGCATCGGGTTGCCAAATTTTAGAAAAAGGTAGTCGTAAGTAGAAATAGTTGTTTTCACTTTAAAACACTCATGTATTGTCGATAAGTGCATTGTGCAATTGATAAATAAAAAATGAGGAATGTTACAGCTGTAAAAAATAAATGAACGTAAATTAATTGAATTGTAAGGTTTATTTTTTCATGTAAATTAGTTATGTAATTCTAATTGAAAAAGGTCTAGCAGATGTCTCATGTAGAAATTAGACAAAATATTAACGAGTTAAAAGCTGAGCTGTTAAATCAGTATGGTGCAGTCATTGTATTTCTTGCGGATTGGGATCCCTATGTGCAACAACTAAAAGTAGAAGTTGTAAGAAATAAATCTATGCCTATTAAAACAGTGAAAGAGAAGATCAAGAGCATCCAATCTATAAAATTTTCTAATTTAGAGTCTGTTGAAAGAATAAAGTTTCACAAAATAAAGGATGATTTTGAAGAAAGCGAAACTCAAGAAATTTATCAAGCTATGCTTCAGGATCAACACAATCCCCGTTATGAACAATTCCAAAAAGATTATAAATATAGTATTGGGGATTTAATTGAATTGTTTAATCAGCTAGATTTGCTGTCTAGTAGATTGTCTAACTTAACTGCAAAAGAAGCTGAAGAAGAGTTTGAAGATATTTTTTATCAATATATTTTTTTAAATACGGCTAATTATGGGTTGACTAGTAAGGCTTTAAAAAAACGAATTGATAAGACTAGAGTTGTTTTAGGTGAAAGGACTAAGATCAGAAGTCAAAAAAACGAAATGCTTACGCAGATTGTTTTGCGACAACATCAGCAAGGTAAGCGTTGGAAATCTGCAGATCAAGTTGCAAAAGATTGTATCGATATTATTGATAGTGAGTTTGAAAAAATTGATACCAAATGGCTTAATAGCAAGTTAGTCGAAATTGAGTTAGATAAATCGGACCAGGTAGAAAAAATTAAGAATATTCGTAAACATGATCCAAAGTATAAAGTAATTGAACAGCGAATAGAGTTAATGAACGAGGAAATTTCAAATATTAAAGAGAGTTTGAGAAGAGGATATCCATACGAAAATTATAATAATTTTTTATCATATGGCACTGAATATATTGAAAAAGTAGTTGCGAATACTTTACGTAAAAATAAGCCTTTACTTGAAAAAATTCTTGAAAAATAGGAACTCCAAGCTTCTTAATTTAATATTAATTAATGAAATTAGACTCTGCCTAATCTAGGCAGAGTCTAATTTCACTATGATTTAATTTAGATTTAGTAAGGAAACTCACCTGTTAGTTGGTTACATTCTTTTACATAGGCTTGATTTATGAGTTCATCCAAAACCTTATCTTCCGAAAGGTTGTTTTTACGAGCAAGTGAGGCTAAAGCTTCTTTTGCTTTAACTGTAAGAGCATAAAATCCAGGTTTTTTAACCTTTTTATCATCTCGATGTCTTTTCTGATACCAAGCATTAGATATTTTTTTTCTAAGGGCATAGTGGACATTAATATCTAGATCATAAAGTTGATCAAAGATTGAGTTAATATTTATTTCAGGATTAGTAGAGTTTAATAAATTCACGCGGAGTCTCTTATATTCTTCACTTTTATAAATGTGACTATTAGCCCATATGTAAAAATCATTTTCAGCAAAATTAAAATGACTATCGAACTTCATGTGTACATTGGAGAAACGTTTATATATTTCCTCTAATGATCTGGGATGGTCAAAATATTCTTCGTATGTGAAAAGTATATAAAAAAACTTATAAACAGGATTGCTTATATCTTCTAGTATTCTACTTCTTAAATTATTTTGCATAGTATTGTTTGCGAATAATATAAAACGTTTATTATTTTCGATATTCTTCAGATCAATTTTAGGCATAGAAATATGAGCTTGGTATTCTTCTAGGCAATAAATAAAATGCTCTATATCACGGTCATGTAAATGACAGAGTTCAGCCATGATTTCCTTTTTGATATCAGAAAATTTATCGAGTCTGTTTAGCATATCAACATCAGTCCGCCTAACATCTTTGTATTGTTTAATCTCTTCATTAAAGATATTGAGTATCCATACTGCATCAATATCTCTACAACGTGATAGGAATGATTTAGTTTGATCTAAAGCTGGAGTTCTACGCATTTTTGAATCTACCTTAGTAAAAGCTTAGGTCATACTTTATGGCAATCTATTGCTTACTATTCCATTTCTTTTCGGGTGATTTCGGTTGATTTGCCATAGTTTTTTTAAATGCTTGGCGTGAAGAAATTACCGTGATATCTATAGCTCCATCTTAAATACAGGGCCTATTTAACTTTGATGGAGTGCTTACCGTAGTTTTAAATGTAGGACGTTTAGAATTTAAAATATGGAGGTGATGAGGTTTTAATTTGAATTTATGATCCATGATTTTGAAAAAATATGAATTTATTTAAGTGAATAATGAGGGAGTGTTTAAGCAGAAAATACCGTGTAACTTTTTAGATGCTTTTGATGGCTAAATAAATTTAAAACTTTGAATTTTTATCCCTATACAAATTTTGAAATTGATTTTTATTAATTAACTTAATTCTAGCTTTTTTAAGGTTGGAGCCTAGATGAATTTAAGCGTGGAGCAGGGAGAAAATATGCTTAATGCGATAAATAGATACTGTACTACAGGAGGAATTTAGGCTCTCTAGAGCTTTGGTTATTAATCTAATCGTTAGACCTCTTGCGAAAGTAAAAACCACCTCAATATAGATTTCATGAGATATCAGAAATTAAACCGTTTTTCAGATTCTGAATTTAAACGCCTGGTTGGCGTACCTCGACCAGTTTTTACCGAAATGGTAGATGTTTTAGAAAAAGCAGAATCACTCAAAAAGAAATCAGGTCGTCCTCATACTTTAGATTTAGAGGATCAGTTGTTATTAACGCTCAATTACTTACGGAACTACAGCACTCAACTGGAATTGGCGGCAAATTACCATATCGCTGAAAGCAATGTGAATCGAACCATTAAAAAAGTTGAAGATGCATTAATGAAATCAAGACGTTTTACTCTGCCAAAACGAAGCATTACCACAGCAGACGAACACTTTAACTGGGTTATTATTGATGCCACAGAATGTTCAATAGAACGCCCGAAAAAAAAATCAGAGTAAGTTCTACAGTGGTAAAAAGAAGAAACATACGCTAAAAGTACAAGTGATCTATCATCCGAAGAGCAAACAAATCATAGGGCTAGATATATCGAATGGCAGTCAGCATGACATTAAACTGGCAAGAAAAACGGTTAAGAAATTCAAACATTGTGAATATGTTATGACCGATTTAGGTTACTATGGATTAGAGCAAGATGGCTTTAAATTATTGATGCCAATAAGTTGACAAAAATAACTAATGATGCGAAAAGGTTTTTTTAGTTAACAGATGTTCACACATGCCTAGAATTGTTTCTGTACCACTTAGTTTAGAACAGCGAGAACGACTCATTTTTCTGGTCAAGCATGCAAAACATTGGCGTGAAAGGCAACGTGCCCAAACTATTCTCTGGCTTTCCGAAGGTAAAAGCGTTGCGGAAGTTGCCACTCTACAAGAACGTATCCCAGAAACCATAAGGCTACAACGCCGACGTTGGGAATTGTATGAGTTTGAATCGATTAAAGAAGGTCATCGCTCAGGTCGACCCAATACATTGATCTCAGACTATCAGGCGAAAATCCTAGATTGGGTCAATACAAGTCCACTCAATGCAGAACAAATCCGAGTCAAACTACATGAAGAATACGAAGTGTCCGTGTCTGTTGAAACCATTCGTAAGTTTTTACGGGATTCAGGTATGGTCTTCAAGCGTACCCGTCATAGCTTGAAAAAAAAGAGATCCGATTGCATTTGAACAAGCAACACAGCAGATTGAAGAATTACGAGAGCAAGCGGCACGTGGTGAAATTATATTAGGTTATGTTGATGAAACAGGATTTTCATCTACACCTGATAACCGCTATGCGTGGACAAAGATAGGTGATGTTCATGCGGTTGATGCAATAAGATTAAAACGAGTTAATGTCATGGGGTGTTTGCTTTCAACGGGGAAACTGGTGACTAGTTGTTTACAAGAGTCAGTGACAAGCACTTGGTTTTATGCCTATTTAACTGGAATAGCTCAACAAGTAAAACAGACGTATAACCTTCCATTGGTTCTTATTGTTGATAATGCCTCGATTCATAGAAGTAAAAAGATGGCTGATTACAGAGAGCTACTTAAAACTAACTTTTCGACGAATCTGTATTTTATTCCAGCTTATAGCCCTGAGTTAAATCGAATCGAGATGGTATGGAAGCAGATGAAATATTATTGGCGAGATTTTCAAGTCATGACAGCTGACAAAATAGAGCAATGGGTGGAGAAAGTATCAAACCAATTCGGAAAAGAATACATGTTTACTTTTTAATGACAACTTAAAGAAAAAGAAGAATTTACCCTTATTTGATGTTGAGAAAAAGTACAATAAAATGATTGGAAAAATACGAGTTGTGATCGAACACATCAATAGTCAATTGAAAACATTTAGAATATTAAGTGAACGCTATCGAAATAGACGGAAAAGATTTGGTTTACGCGTCAACTTAATAGCTGCATTGGTAAACCGGATAAATTTTCAATAATGACTTTCGCAAGAGATCTGTTTATTAGTTAATATTTTGTTGAAAAGTAAACGTATACATATACTGAATTCCCTATCTCTTATGTAACTATCACACACATAGGTTTAAACATGAGAGATTCAATTAATCAGGAAAGACTTACACTTGAGATTGAGAAATTTTTAAAACGTTTAAAAAGAGAACGTAAAAAATGGGATGGATTCTATTCACAGCTTACTAATCTGTTATTAGACTTTAATGATATTTATGATCCTGATGATGAATACACAGGTTATCTTAAATTCTTTGTAATTCTGAGATATGACTTGCAGAGAATAGACTCCGATTATTTTGATCTTATGGATGAGCTAAAGATAATTGGGTATAGAGAGATGAGATCATGGTTTTTAGATTTATCTAAGGATTTTGAAAAAGATTATAAGATAATCGAAAAACAGAAAGATGAAAATAAAGTTGAAGTTCAGGAATATTGTAGATCAATACTTAATAAATGCAGTCGAATATTAGTTGCTCGTGTAGACTTGGGTTATTTGCAAGAATATTCTAGTCGCATCAGAGTTGAAGATATTTATAAGGACTTAGATATACTGCTTAATCGTATCCAAAATAAAGATGGCATATTTAAACATGTGGTCGGGTATATATGGGGAGTGGAGCAAGGCGGTAAAAGTAAAGGTTTTCACTGTCACTTAGCAATCATTTATGATAATGCCTATCGTGATGGAAGCGCAGCATATTGGGGGGATGAAATAATCGCGCTATGGAAGGATATTACTAGAGGTTATGGTCAAGGCTATAATTGCTGGAACCGGGAACGTGTAGCGAAACTTCGAAGAGAGAATAAGCTGGGGATTGGTGTAATCTATCGTCGTAATTCAACCCAAGTGACAAATTTCATTGAGGCAATGCAATACCTTACTGATCATCACAAACGTACTCTTCAATACTTACGTGTAAAGCCAAAAGGACGAAGAATATTTGGTAAAGGTCAGTTAAGAGCGCAGTATGATAGACGCTAAATGAAAATAATCTCAGATATACATTATCTAGATGAAAACGAGTTTTTTAACTTTGCAAGGCTTGCTCATCGGCGAGCCTTTGTCATTTCTAGAGGTATATATTATGAGTTTAAATTGTCCTTATTGCTTATCGGATCAGGTCATTCAGGTGGTTAATCAGCAGGTGAGTGGATCTGATTCTACAGGTCTAGCAGCATCTGCATCGTTCGCAACTATCGGTGCATCTATTTCAAAGGGTTTACCTTTGCCAGTATCACCACTGCTTGGCGGGCTTGCAGGTGCGGTCATTGGTGGTTTATTCAGCAGCGTGTTTGATGAGCCGAAAAAGCCAATCACCCTGGCCTACTATCACTGCAATCACTGTCAGCAAAACTTTCGTTGAATCAGCATAGGAGATAAGAACGATGGCACATCAAATCGAACAAATAGCCTATGTTGGCGAAACCCCTTGGCATGGTCTGGGTAATCAACTCAGTCCGAATCAACCACTCGAAGTTTGGGCACAGCAAGCTGGGATGGACTGGCGGATTGAATCCTCGAACGTCAGCTATATGGCACAAAATGAACGTGGTCAGAGCATCATCATGCCATTTGAAGAGCAGCGAGTGTTGTACCGCTCAGATACGTATGCACCGTTATCTGTGGTCAGTCAGCGTTATCAGGAAGTTCAACCCAAAGAGATTCTGGAGTTCTACCGGGACCTCACTGAGCAATCAGGCTTTGAGCTAGAAACCGCAGGGGTTTTGAAAGGTGGGAAGAAGTTCTGGGCTTTAGCACGTACTGGACAAAGTACCGCATTAAAGGCTAGGGATGTTAGTAATGGTTATATCCTGCTGGCTACTGCATGTGATGGCACTTTGGCAACGACAGCACAGTTCACAAGTATCCGGGTGGTCTGTAACAACACTTTAGCCATTGCTCTACGTGGGCAGAGCAGTAGTGCTGGTGTAGTCAAAGTACCGCACAGCACCAAGTTCGATGCAGAGAAAGTGAAGCAGCAATTAGGTATTTCAGTGCGTGCATGGGATGAGCACATGTATGAAATGAAACAGCTCACACAGCGTAAGGTGAGTCAGCAGGAAGCCAAAGCCTACTTTGATGCCGTGTTCAATAACAGCACCATGTCAATTTCCGATCCTGAAGAAAACATCATTCAGTTCTATCGTAATGTCGCGCATCAAGCTCAGGAGAAAAAGCCTGAACCGAATGGTCGTGCTATGAATAAAGCCTTGGAGATGTTTAATGGGCAAGGACGCGGTGCTGAATTGTCATCAGCTAAAGATACGGCTTATGGCTTACTGTGTTCCATCACAGAATTTGTGGATCATGAACGACGTGCCATGAGTACCGATCATCGTCTTGATTCAGCTTGGTTTGGTGCAGGTGCAGGTGTGAAACAACGAGGATTAGAGCAAGCACTTACTTTGATCGCCTGAAATTAACTAACTCACTCATGTCGAAATCAAGTCACCCCAAACAAATGCTCATCAGAGCACTCATGTAACCCCTCTCAATTAAAACAGCAAACAAATCGCCATACCCGACCTCGTGTCGGGTATGGCTTTTTTATGCATTTCTTTTACAGAGATCAGAATTTATAAGGATCATTCCATGAATCAAATTGTATCTATTTCCCATCAGCCTACGACGGTAGGATCAAAGATCGTAGTCAATCCAACCATCACCACCAAACGCTCAACAGCAGCCAAGCGATTGGTTAATACCAAAGGGATGGAATATCAGGACTGGCTTGAAGTTCGCAAACAAGGTATCGGTAGCAGTGATGCCGCAACTGCCTGTGGTCTCAATCCCTACATGTCGATGCTGGAACTGTGGCTAATCAAAACGGGCCGTCAAGCTCAGTCTATTGAAGATGAAAGCTCAGGTGTAGCACCGCTGTATTGGGGTAAGCAGCTGGAACCTTTAGTGGCAGAGTTCTATAGCATGCACACCCATAACAAGGTGCGACGGATCAATGCAGTACTTCAGCATCCTGATCCCGATAAACACTTTATGTTAGCCAATCTGGATTACAGCGTGGTCGGCAGTGAGGACGTTCAGATCCTAGAATGCAAAACAGCAGGTGAGCATGGAGCCAAATTGTGGCGTGATGGTGTGCCTTTATACGTGCTGTGTCAGGTACAACATCAACTGGCGGTGACTGGTAAGCAGGCAGCACATGTTTGTGTCTTAATCTGTGGGCATGAAACCAAGATTTTCAAAGTGACACGGTCTGAATCAGTGATTGAGCATATTGTTAAAGCCGAACGATATTTCTGGGAATGCGTGGAAAAGGATACACCACCATCCGTGGATGCAAGTGAATCCGCAGCTAAAGCGATTCAACAACTTTATCCAGCGCATGTACCTTTAACGGTAGAGGATCTTTCGCAAAATGAAAATGCCAATTTGATGTTCGACCAGCTTATCAAAATGAAAGAAGAGATTCAGCATAAGCAGGAACGCTTTGACCAGCTTAAACATGAAATCCAGATGATGATGCAAGACAAGGAAAGGGCAGTCTTTGCACATGGCTCGGTAGTTTGGAAGAAAGCCAAGGACTCCATCAGTCTCAACACCAAGGCATTGCTTCAGCACCAGCCTGAACTCATCGAGCTTTATCCACTTGAAAAGCAAGGCAGTCGTCGATTTAACATCTATAGCGACTAAGCCCTATGTACAGCACCAAATCAAAAAATCACAAAAATCGCTCCCCGCTCTCTACCCTTCGGTAGAGAGCAAATCGGTCGCGATCTCTGTAGCACTTTATCTGGCTCTACATTCTTTGGGTAACTTATTTGGTCCTTGTTCTGACCTACATACATAGACCCAAATTTGTAACGTAATACATTAAGGAATATCAACATGATTAAAGGTTTAGCAATTACTCCTCCAATACTCGGACGGATCAGTATCGGTCGGATGATCGAGAAGAATGGCAAACGCCTACCGGAAAAGGATGACCAGTTCACCATTACTTCCCAGATTCAAAGCAAAGAAGGCTGGGTTAAACATCCACTGGATGATCAGCTGCGAGCGAATGCTTCGAATCAAAAGCTACGTTCAATCCCCGTCAGAATGATCTTTAATGATCCTGATTTAAACCTGCGTGCAGAATACAGCCTGTTTGACCGACAGACCGGACGGCCAGTGTGTGTCGGTAATGGAGAAACCTGCCAGCGTTTAACTAATCAAGGCGTAGAACAACATCCCTGTCTATCCCCTGATTTATGTCCATTGGCCCAAGGCGGGAACTGCAAGCCCTATGGGCGTTTGCATGTGAACTTAGATGAATCTGATGAATTTGGAACTTTTATCTTTAGAACCACAGGCTTTAACAGTATCCGTACTTTGGCTGCACGGCTGAGTTATTACCATGCGGCATCAAATGGTTTGCTGTCATGTCTACCCTTGCAATTGATATTGCGGGGCAAGAGTACGACACAAAGCTATCGTCAGCCGGTGTATTACGTGGATCTAACTTTAAGGGAGGGGATTAGCTTGAATGAAGCCATTATTCAGGCAAAGCAAATTGATGAGCAGAGTAAGCAGGCTGGGTTTTATCAGGAGGCTTTAGACTTTACTGCAAGGAAGGGTTTTGCGAATGGAAGGATGGAGGTCGATATAGAGGAAGGCTTGGAGGTAGTTAAGGAGTTTGATATAGATGAACTTATTGAATCTGAACCCCTGCAAACTAGAACCAAAAAGGAATCTAAATCAGGGCCTAAGTTCCATCAGGGAGAGGGTGTTGTACAAGAGATTCAGAAAAGCTTGCAGCAGAATGTACGGGTTGTAAATTAAAAAAACTTAAAGAGAACAGCGAGTTCTCTTTAATTTATTTATTTTTTTGCTTGTATTAAAAAATAAATAAGATGATTGAACCTAATACCAAACGATACCAAGCAAAAACTTTTAAAGTATGTTTTTCTACAAATTTAACCATGGCTTTTACCACAAGCAAAGCTGCGATGAATGCGGTTACAAAGCCTACGGAAATATTCAATAAATTTTCTGAAGTTAAAACATCAACGTTGCGAAATATGTCATAAGTAGCGGCACCAAGCATTGTTGGTATGGCAAGGAAAAAAGAAAATTCAGTAGCTGCTTTACGTGATAAACCCGCCAACATCCCCCCAATAATGGTTGCACCAGACCGTGAAGTCCCCGGAATCATCGCAAGACATTGAACCAAACCAATAACAATGGCCTGTTTGAATCCAATATTGGTTGCCTCAATGGTTTGGACTTTAAAATTTTTAGCTTCTACAGCAAAAATTAACAGTGCACCAATAATCAGTGCAGATGCAACAACCGAAGGACTGAATAAAACTTGTTTAATAAAATCAACAGCTATAACTCCGATCACTACTGCAGGAATAAATGCAATGAAGACATTTATCGCAAAACGTCTCGCATGGTAATCACCTGATATAAAACCATGTAGTAGATTAATAATTTTTTTACGGTAGAGCCAACAAACGGCTAAGATTGCGCCCAGTTGAATGACAACTTCAAAGACACGGCCTGAGTCTGAATGAAAATCAATTAAATGGCCAAATAAAATTAAATGACCAGTACTGGAAATGGGTAAAAACTCCGTTAAACCTTCTATAAAACCTAAAAATAAGGCTTTAAGTACTGAAATTATATCCATAAATAAAGTGAGTCACGGAATAATAATAACCATCACTTTTAAGATATTTTTCTGCATTTATAAATTCACTGAGCCAAATTTTTACGCTTTCTTTACGCGGCATCCAAAGTTATGGATAGAGACTTTACGGTTTTATTTTTCATACTAGATAGTGGAATATCCCAATGCTTAGGATGAAAAACATGAGTGCGGTCATTCACGCGCATCAGCAGGTACAGCATCAAAAAAATTGCGTTGTACAAAACAATCAAAATATATCTTATTTCAACTTCTTTAAGCAGATTTCAGCTCTGAAACATAGGAGTGAAATGCCATGTTAGAGTTTGCTTTGCTTTTAGCCATCGTCTTTGTTCTGGCTTATCCCTTGGGTAAATACCTCGCAGCAATTATGCACAACCGCGATATGAAAATTGATCCTCTATTCAATTGGATTGAAAAGCCCATTTACGCGGTTTTAGGAATCAATCCCAAACGGGGGATGAATGTCAAAACCTATTCATTCAATTTTGTCATGAGCTGTGCAGTGATCGGTTTGGTGACTTGGACTCTATTTATGGTTCAAGCCAGCCTGCCGTTGAACCCAAACCATGCACCGAATATGTCATGGGATTTGGCGCTGCATACCATGATTTCGTTTCTGACCAATACCAACCAGCAGCACTATTCAGGACAGGCGCAACTGTCATATTTATCGCAAATGGTCGGCATTGTCGGCTTGCAGATCATCACGCCGATGATGGGCCTGGCGATGGTGGTGGCTACAGTTCGAGCACTGTTCTACAAACAATCCAATGCACTTTCTGAAACCGATCAACAGACCAGCTTTAAGCATAAAGTGCAACAAATTAATGTCGGCAACTATTGGGCCGATGTGATTCGTCCGACGTTCCGCTTTCTGATTCCTTTATGCATGGTTTGGTCATTATTGCTCACTAGCCAAGGCGTACCATCGACTTTTCAAGGCGGCCCAGAAGTTCAAGTCATCGACCAAAGCAGCGAATTAACAACGCAAAAAATACCTTTAGGCCCTGTTGCGCCCATGGTAGCAATTAAGCAATTGGGCAGTAATGGTGGTGGCTGGTATGGTCCGAACAGCAGTGTACCTTTGGAAAATCCGACACCATTGTCAAACTTTCTGGAAATGCTTGCGATTTTACTGATCCCTGTTTCGGTGATTTTTATGCTGGGCTTTTTCACCAAACGCGCCAAATTCGCAGGCTTGGTCTTTGCTTCAATGCTGCTGATGTCGATCATTTCTGCGACTAGCGCTATCTGGTCAGAAAGCCTTTCATCGACTTCGACATTGCTTTCCGCCATGGAAGGTAAAGAAGTGCGTTTTGGCGAGGCATCATCTGCTTTGTGGTCAGCGGTCACCACCCAAGTCAATAACGGCTCAGTGGATATGATGCATGATTCATCTGCACCGCTCACAGGTATGGTGCAATTGTCCAATATGCTGATCAATGCCATTTGGGGCGGGATTGGCTGTGGTTTACAGCAATTCATTATTTATCTGTTTTTAGCAGTCTTTATTGCAGGCTTAATGACCGGCCGCACCCCAGAATTGTTTGGCCGCAAAATTGAAGTCGGTGAAATCAAGCTGCTCGCTGTTGTGATTTTGATCCAACCCATCGTCATTCTTGGTTTAACCGCAATAACTGTATTTTTTCCTGAATTGACGGGCAACAGTAATCCGCAATACCATGGCATTTCTCAAGTGCTATACGAATATGTGTCTGCATTTGCCAACAATGGCTCAGGCTTTGAAGGGCTATCAGACAATACCGTGTGGTGGAATGTCACATGCGGTATTGCTTTATTGCTCGGCCGTTTCCCGACATTAATTATTCCTTTAATCATCGCTACACGTTTAGCTGCTAAACGCCAAGCACCTGAAAGCAGCGGCAGTTTAAAAGTCGAAACGCCAACATTCGCACTGACTTTAATTGCCATTGTGGTGATGTTGACCTTATTGCAATTTATGCCAGCCCTGGTCTTGGGGCCAATTGCTGATCATCTGTTATTGGTTCAAGGTTAAGGGTGAGTACAATGAATCATTCAAAACACACTGTTCAAACACAGCAAAACACCATAGCTTCAACCTTATTTCAAGCTGAAGCATGGAAAAATGCCTTTATTAAACTGCTGCCGCAGCATGTGATTAAAAATCCGGTGATGGCCATCGTTTGGCTTGGGACGCTGATTACACTGGTTAGTACAATTCTAGGTCAATCTAGTTTGGTTTTTGGCTTATTGGTGACGTTGATTTTATTTGTGACGGTTCTCTTTGCCAATTATGCCGAAGCGGTTGCTGAAGCCAAAGGCCGCGGACAGGCGTCATCCCTGCGTCAAGCGCGTCAGAATTTGACGGCGCGCCGGATCCATTCTAAAGATGATATGGATGGGGTGCAGATTTCAGCGGCTGAATTGAACATGCATGACTTGATTGAAGTGCGTGCAGGGGAATTGATTCCCGCAGATGGTGAAATAATTCAGGGCTTTGCTACGATCAATGAAGCTGCAGTAACAGGTGAATCTGCGCCGGTACTCCGTGAAGCGGGCACAGATAAATCTGGGGTGATTGGCGGAACCAAAGTCTTAACCGACCGGATCATCGTGCAAGTGACCGCAGAGGCGGGAAATAGCTTTCTCGACCGAATGATTGCTTTAGTCGAAGGCTCAAACCGTCAAAAAACACCGAATGAAATTGCCTTAGGTATTTTACTGACCGTGATGACTGTGACTTTTATCATCGTCGTGGTCAGCCTGCCGTTGATTGGACATTTCCTGCATATTGAAATCAGCCCGATTTTATTGGTGGCGCTATTGGTCTGCTTGATTCCAACCACCATCGGCGGCTTATTGCCAGCTATTGGAATTGCAGGGATGAACAGAGCGCTCAAAGCCAATGTGATTGCCAAATCAGGCAAGGCGGTTGAAGTTGCAGGCGATATAGATGTTTTACTACTCGATAAAACCGGAACTATTACTTACGGTGACCGTCAGGCGACTGCTTTTTATCCCTTAACAGGAGTGACGGAGTCTGAACTTCGCCAAGCGGCGGTACTGACTTCTTTGGCTGATCCAACGCCAGAAGGTAAATCGGTGGTTGCTTTGGCCAAAGAGCAAGGTGAAAGAGTGGCCGAGCCTGAACAGGCTGAATTTATCGCTTTTAATGCGTCCACACGCATTTCAGGCCTTAACTTGGCGGATGGTCATCAAGTGCGTAAAGGCGCTATGGATGCCATTCTTAAATTCGCTTCGCAAAACCTTGAAAATCATGCCGAACTGAAAGCGCGCGTAGAACAAATAGCTTCAAAAGGGGCAACGCCGCTGGTCGTGGCTAAAGACCAGAATTTGTTGGGTGTCATTGAACTATCAGACGTGATTAAGCAAGGCATTAAAGAAAAATTTGCGCGCTTACGTGAAATGGGCATTAAAACTGTGATGGTGACCGGAGATAATCCGCTCACAGCAGCGGCCATCGCAGCAGAGGCTGGTGTGGATGATTATATCGCTGAAGCGAAACCAGAAGATAAACTCACATGCATTCGAACCGAGCAAAACAAAGGACATTTGGTAGCGATGGTCGGTGACGGTACTAATGATGCACCGGCGTTGGCCCAAGCAGATATTGGCTTAGCCATGAACTCGGGAACGCAAGCAGCCAAAGAAGCAGGCAATATGGTGGACTTAGATTCTGATCCAACCAAATTGCTATCTGTGGTTGAAATAGGCAAACAGCAGCTGATTACTCGCGGTGCATTAACCACCTTTTCCTTGGCGAATGATGTATCAAAGTATTTTGCAATTTTGCCGGCATTATTCGTCGCGGCAATTCCGCAAATGCATGTGTTAAATGTCATGCAACTAGGCAGTTCTGAAAGTGCCATCCTGTCTGCGCTGATCTTTAATGCGATCATTATTCCTCTGCTGATTCCAATTGCACTGCGCGGTGTGAAATTCAAACCTTCGACATCTACCCAATTATTGCGCCGCAACATGCTGATTTATGGTGTGGGCGGGGTGCTGCTACCGTTTATTGCCATTAAAGCGATTGATCTGCTGATCAGTCCAATCTTGGCCCTATAAATTTTTTGAGGATGACAAAGTGAATATGCAAAATCATCAATTGGCAGACTCATCATGGGGTGAGAAACTGCGCGCTTCGTTTGGAATGACCATCATTGCTCTAGGCTTATGCGGCTTTGTATATAGTGCTGCTGCAACCAGCTTAGGACAAATGCTCTTTCCAAAACAAGCCAACGGCAGCTTGATTGTCGAAAATAATCAAGTGATCGGTTCACGCTTAGTGGCACAGCCTTTTGCCCAAGTTCAATATTTCCATCCGCGTCCATCTGCCGCAAATTATGATCCTATGGCGATGGCCGGAAGCAACATGGCGAGAACCAATCCTGAACTGCAGAAAGCCATAGAGGAACGGCTGAATCGAATCGCAGCGAAGGAACAGATTGAAAAATCTAAAATTCCTGCGGATCTGGTCACCGCTTCAGGCAGTGGCATCGACCCTGAAATTAGCGTGCAATCAGCCATGATTCAAGTGAAGCGGATTGCCCATGCACGGCATATGCCTGAACAGAATGTCGAAAAACTGATTCAGTCGCATACGGTTCAGCCGATTTTTGGGATTTTAGGGCAGGCACGTATCAATGTGCTTGAATTGAATTTGGCTTTGGATCGGGGCGGGAAGTGATATGAATGGCTTGAAGATTAAAATATAGTGATTGAACGCTATTAAATAATTTGAATTAAGTTACATACGATTGTTGGGCGAGGGGATGTTCTATACCTCCGCCCAACGGTGGCATCCATATTGCCCAGCAATAGCCAAGCTGACTTTAGACGCATTTAAATGAATTTAAAAACATCTTTTTAAAGCAATAAATAAAGATTACTTCTATGACTGATCAACGAACCAATAAAGCCGATGTTTTGCTGCAACATACACAGCGTTATCAGTCTGGGCGGCTGACGATTTTTTTAGGCGCAGCTCCGGGCGTGGGAAAGACCTTTGCCATGCTGGTTCGTGCGCATGAACTGGCGCTGCAGGGCATTAATATCGTCATTGGCTATGTAGAAACGCATGGCCGTAGAGAAACTGAAAATTTAATTTCTGGTTTAGATATAATTCCGCGAAAGGCTATTGAATATCAAGGGCAGCATCTGGAGGAAATGAATCTAGATGCCGTTTTGGATAAAAAGCCCAGTATTGTTTTGGTGGATGAATTTGCCCACACTAATATGCCCGGCAGCCGTCATGAAAAACGCTGGCAAGATATCAATGAATTATTAGATGCTGGTATTGATGTTTTTACCACCATGAACATTCAGCATTTGGAAAGTTTGAATGATGTGGTATATCAAATCACAGGGATTCGTGTCACTGAAACCGTGCCAGACAGGGTATTCGAACGGATTCGAGATATCCGCTTGATTGATTTGCCTGTAAATGAGCTGTTGGAGCGCTTAAACCAAGGAAAGGTCTATGTGCCTGAGCAGGCCGAACAGGCCTTGCAGCGATTTTTCAACAGCTCCAACTTAACGGCACTGCGTGAACTGGCAATGCAAACTGTGGCCAATTATGTTGATAATGATGTACGCGAAAATTTCGCCATTCAAGGGCTTGCTCAAATTCCCTTAAAAAATCATGTCTTAATTATGATTGATGGCAAAGGGCATTCTGAAGCTTTAGTTCGGACTGGATGCCGTATTGCCGAGCATCGTGCGGCAAAATGGACGGTTGTTGCTTTTTCTCATGATACGCAAATCATGAATAAACAGGAAAACTCGCAAAGCCGTGAAATTGAACGGTCTTTAAACTTAACGCGTCAAATGGGTGGAATGACAGAAGTCCTTCACGGCCAGCAACATGCTAAAACTTTATTTGATTATGTGATGGACCGCGGCATTTCAACCTTGGTTTTAGCACAAGCGGCTCCGCAAAAGTTTTCGCTGAATTTAAGGCTCAATTTGATTGATCAATTACTGCAATACCGGCCCAGTTTTGAACTCAGTATTGTGCCGATTATTGCAGAGAATAAGCATCTGTCCTTTTTCACTCAAAGGGCATTCTTGTCGCTGAGAGAAATACAGTACGTACTAGCCACCACGGTCATCAGCATTGTGATTGCAAGCTTAGGGGAAAAGTATTTAGGGATTGAAGATCTTTCGGTGATTTTTATCACCGCTGTGGTTTTTGTGGCATCAAAAACACGGATGCTGGCTGCAGCTTTTTCAGCCATCCTATTCTTTCTAGCTTATAATTTTTTCTTTATTTCCCCGCAATTTACATTTCAGATTTCTGCACATCAGGGGATTGTCACCGTGATTGCATTTTTGGGCGCGGCTTTAATTTCGAGCCGATTAGCGTCACGTTTGAAAGAGCAGGTGACTGCACTCAAAACGGCGAACAGTTATAACAGCATTATGCAGGATTTAGGGCAGAAGCTGTCCACAGCATTAGATTTGGCACAAATCAAGGAGATTGCTGAACATAGCCTGAGTAAAAATCTCAATGCAGATGTCTGGCTGTATTTCCCAGATACTGCAGCAACTCAAGCATCATCGACTATCATGAGTAATAAAGAAAAAATTTCAGCCGATTGGACATTCAAAAACCATCAACCGTCCGGTCGCTTTACCCAAACCTTGACGGAAAATGAGTGGTGGTTTTTGCCCTTATTGGCTTCCAAGCAATGCTTAGGCGTGGTGGGGTTGAAACTTAAAGATGTGCAAGCAGTAATCAATACGGAGCAAAAACAGCTCGCTGAACTCATGGTAGAGTATCTTGCGCAGGCGATTTTCCGCACCCAGCTGACCAAGGCTTTGGAAATAGCCAATGTGAATTCTGAAACGGAAAAATTGCGCTCGGCATTATTATCATCCGTATCGCACGATTTACGCTCGCCTTTGGCGTCGATGATTGGAGCAGCGGATACTTTGAGCACTTACCGCCATTCCATGAATGAAAATGATCAGGACAGCTTGCTGGAAGCGATTCATTTAGAGGGGGAACGTTTAGACCGCTATATTCAAAACCTACTGGATATGACCCGTTTAGGCCATGAAGGCTTAAGCTTGAAGCGGGACTGGATTGGAGTTGATGAACTGATCGGTTCAGCAGTGCGCCGTTTAAACCGTTATATGCCAGATGCATTGGTTGAAGTGCATGCGCCTCAAGAATCTTTGAGTTTATTTGTACATGCCGCCTTGATTGAACAGGCCATTTTTAATGTGCTGGAAAATGCCGCAAAATTTTCACCAGAGAATAAAGCTGTGATGATTGAGGTGCAGCAGGTGAATGAAAATGAGATCGAAATTGCCATAACTGATAAGGGGCAGGGTATCCCGGAAGGTGAGCGGGAACGCATTTTTGACATGTTTTATACCATGCAGCGCGGTGACCGCGGGCAATATGGTACAGGCTTGGGCTTGACGATTGTGAAAGCGATTGTGGGTGCGCATATGGGGAAAATCATGGCATCATCAGGCAAGAACAATCAAGGAACATGTATCCGCATACAGCTTCCTATTCAGCAAATTACTTAAAGCATCTAGCAGCTTTTAGGTGGGAAAATGCCAGAACAGAATGAATCAGCCAGCTCCATGACCAATGTCTTGATTATTGATGATGAAAATCAGATTCGAAAATTCTTGGATATAGCACTCAGAGCGCAAGGCTATAAAACCCTTTTGGCTGAAAATGGCCAAAAGGGTTTGGAACTCCTAGCTTTGCAAGGCGCAGATTTAGTGATCCTCGATTTGGGTTTGCCAGATTTGGATGGTTATGAGGTTTTGTCTGAGCTTCGCACATGGTCGCACGTTCCAGTGATAGTGCTGTCTGTGCGGGCAAATGAAGAAGAAAAAGTGAAGCTTCTGGATGCTGGCGCAAATGATTATGTGACCAAGCCGTTTAGTGTTCAGGAGCTGATGGCGCGCATTCGTGTACTGCTTAGGCAGCATCAGCATAGTACTGTTGATACGGCAATTTTTGATGATGGCGTATTAAAAATCGATTTTTCCAAACGGCAGGTTTTTTTAAATCAACAATTGCTCTCCTTAACACGCAAAGAATATCAGCTGCTGAATTTATTGGCGAAAAATAAAGGCCAATTGATTACCCAGCCGCAAATACTGAAAGAGCTGTGGGGGCCAACGCACCAAGAAGATACGCATTATTTAAGGATTCTGGTTGCTAAATTAAGAGTGAAGTTAAATGATAATGCTGTGCAGCCTAAATATATTATTACTGAACCGGGAGTGGGTTTGCGATTTTTGAAGATTTATTAATATTAAATATGCCATTTATTTTACATGAGTAATTAGACCTCTTTCATAAATCATTTTTTGCTCAGTTCCAAGTTGTAGATTCCAGCGATTAAATTGAATCTCAAATCAAGCCTTTTACCTCTATTTCGATAACGCTCAGCAAGGATTTTGAAGGTTTTCAGGTTGCCAAATACATGCTCAATTCCGATTCTTCTTTTATTGATTTCTTGATTATAGATTTTCAATTCAGGATCCAATTTACAGTGTCTTTTGGC
>NZ_JAMXXK010000037.1 GCF_024129735.1 Acinetobacter lwoffii
TTGCGAGTTGAAAAAGTCTAATGATTCTATGAATACACCTAACTTTTTCAACTAACTACAAATGTGTTGCACTTGGGATTTGAATCTGCGTATTGTAATAATCAGGGTATGTGAAAAATGTATATATTTAAAACTTCTACTCGCTGTTTATTTAAAAAGATTGGAGTCCATTGATGGATTTACTCAAGATCACACAAACCCGCTATACCACTAAAGCCTATGATCCTAGCAAGAAAATCCCGGCAGAACAGTTCGAGCGCTTATTAGAAATTTTGCGTCTGGCACCCTCTTCGATCAATATTCAGCCTTGGCATTTTTTTATTGCCGATCATGATGCCGCCAAACAGCGCATTGCCAAAGCCTTGGTCGGTACTTATGCCTACAATGCACCCAAAGTTCTGGATTCATCCCATACCATTTTATTCTGCACCAAAGCTGATATTAATGAGTTGCATCTGGAAAACTTATTGAACCGCGATGATCTTAGTGGCCGTTTTAAAGATGAATCAGCCAAAGAAGGTCAGAAAAACACCCGTGCAGGTTATATTCATTATTATCGCAATGAAAAAGGTGATATTCAGCGTTGGGCTGAAAACCAGACCTTTATTGCACTCGGTCAAATACTCTTGGCTGCCGGAATTGAAGGGGTTGATGCCACACCAATTGGCGGCTTTAATGAAGAAATTATAAGTGAAGAATTACAACTCGCAGAACAGGGCTTGATCCCCTCTGTATTGCTGACTTTAGGCTATCGCAGTGAAAATGATTTCAATGCCAAACTGCCTAAATCACGTCTTGCCGCTGAAGATATTTTCACCAAACTGTAAGGAATTTATGCTATAAAAGAGGTCAAGCGCCCCTTTCCATGTCAATTCGGGCCTATTTTTTGCTTTATTTAATTTACATCTAATAGAATAACAATAGAGGTCATCTATGTCGCTCCTTACATCCAAATCCCTGAAATTTGAATGCCATCATTGCGATAAAATTTATCTCCAGCACTATAAAGAGCAACAGCATCGTTATCCGCACTGTCCAGACTGCCAACAGTCCGGTTTATTGCTTGGACTGGCCGAAGCAGGTGACCTGCTCCGACATCCGATTGAATTTGCATCCTCTTATGTCAAGCAGACATTGCATAAGCTAGGCAAATCACACTAGTCAAGCCTAGCAGTAATCCTAGAGTACTTGCAGGTTTGAGCCGTTCTTTAAAGAATACCAGACCTGCTATCACACCAAATACCACCACCAGAATATTCATGCCGGCAAAGACGATCGCCGGTGAATCCTTGAGCAGCATATGGGCTTTGACATAGAAAGCAATATTGGCAAAATTCAGGATACCCAATAACAGACCAGCGCCGATATTCTGCATCGAGCCCAAGCTTTTATATTTGAGTAACAGATAGCCCATCGAAATGATCAGAGCGCAAACAAACATCAGATTCAGCGCCACCGCGAATTGGAGGCCCAGACTGGTTGTATATTTCAACAATACATCAATCAGTGCATAACCGACCCAGACCAAGCCCAGATACAACATTCCCTGACTGCCCTGTCCTGTACTTTGTCGATGTGAAAACAGGATGCACAGCACTGCTCCAATACCTAAAGCGATCCCAAGTATTTTCAGCTGATTAAACTGTTCCTGAAAAATGAAATAGGCTGCAGCCAGTGACAAAACTACAGAAAGTCGCTGGGCAATTTCGGTTTTTAAAATTCCAGCCGTTTGCAAAGCCTTGGCCAAAAACAGGAATACGCTCGGAAGCAAAACACCCAGAGCCAGAATAAGCAGCCAAGGCGTCTGAGACATTGAAATATGTTGAATATCAGGCTTGAACCAGAAAAAACACAAGAGACTGGCTGTCATATAGTTCCAGCTAATCATGTGTATCGGACTCAAGCCCTTATTTTTAGCGACTTTTAATAATATTGAGACCACAACGCTGCATAGCGCTGCTGCGAAAATCAGTTCCATATGCTGCTCTTATTCTTGATATTTATGAGTCTACAAAAAAGCCCACATTTGCAGTGGGCTTTTTTTATAAATAATTCACTGGGAATTATTTATAGTGTGACACCATTTTCTCTAAAGAAATTGGGCGAATCTTGTCTGCATTACCTGCAGTACCAAAAGCTTCGTAACGATCGATACAGATTTGCTTCATTGCATCTACAGTTGCGCTGAAGAATTTACGTGGATCGAATTCGCTTGGTTTTTCTGCCATCATACGACGCATTGCACCGGTAGATGCTAAACGCAAGTCAGTATCGATGTTAATCTTGCGCACACCGTGTTTGATCGCTTCAACCAGCTGTTCAACCGGAACACCGTAAGTTTCCTTGATGTCGCCGCCATACTGGTTAATCACTGCCAACCATTCTTGTGGCACAGAGCTTGAACCGTGCATGACAAGATGTGTGTTTGGAAGTGCTGCGTGAATTTCTTTAATGCGGTCAATCGCAAGAATATCACCTGTAGGTGGACGCGTGAACTTGTACGCACCGTGTGAAGTACCTACTGCAATTGCAAGCGCATCAACATTGGTATCAGCAACGAAGCTACGCGCTTCTTCAACTGAAGTCAGGAGTTGAGAATGATCCAGTACGCCTTCTGCGCCTACGCCATCTTCTTCACCCGCCATACCTGTTTCAAGGCTACCCAAACAACCGATTTCACCTTCAACAGATACGCCACACGCATGTGCCATTTGAACTGTACGGCGAGTCACATCAACGTTATATTCATATGAAGTTGGTGTTTTACCGTCTTCACCCAGTGAACCGTCCATCATTACTGATGAAAAGCCTAACTGGATTGAACGTTGACAAATGTCAGGGCTGGTACCGTGGTCTTGATGCATTACCACTGGAATATGTGGCCATTCTTCAATTGCAGCCAAAATTAGGTGACGCAAGAACGGAGCGCCTGCATATTTACGCGCACCCGCAGATGCTTGTACGATAACAGGTGAATTGGTTGCATCTGCTGCAAGCATAATTGCACGCATTTGTTCTAAGTTGTTTACGTTAAATGCTGGTACGCCGTAAGCATGTTCGCCGGCGTGATCCAAGAGCTGGCGCAATGAAATAAGAGCCATAATATCCTCCCAGTGAATGCCACATATTCTACATGTTCAAAGGTTTCAATTCAGCAACAAATAACACTATTTAAAAAAAATCCCTGCATTTGCAGGGATTTTGTGTCACATTAACCGGATTAAGGTGCTACAGGCTCTGAAGTCGCAGCAACTGACTCGTCTGCAGTCGCTTCGTCGGCTGGCGCATTGGCAACTTCAGCTGGAATATCGGTATTTTTTTCATCTAAAATTGGCTGGTCAATGGCATCAATGGCAGCTTGCTGTTCTGGAGTTACAGCCTGATCTGCCACGGCTGCCGAGCTTTCTGCTTCAGCTTCTGGTGCACTTTCCTGTTTTGCACACGCAGTCAATGCCAGAGATGCTGCTAATAATACTGCAATAGTTAACTGTTTCTTCATCACGTATTCTCGTCATTTGGTGATTTAATGACTGCATCTTATGACAGATTTATTGCATTTTAATGACGAAGCCATGAAGGGTAAATTTTCACTGTCAAAAAAATGACATAAAAAAAGCTGGCACTGGGCCAGCTTTTTAGCTTAGGACATACAATTAAGCACGTTCTAGAAGTACTGCAACAGCAGGAAGGGTTTTACCTTCAACGAATTCAAGGAATGCACCGCCACCCGTCGAGATATAACCAATTTTGTCAGCCACTTCATATTTATCAATCGCAGCAAGTGTATCCCCACCGCCCGCAATCGAAAAACCTTCCGATTCAGCAATTGCTAAAGATAAAGTTTTAGTCCCTTCACCGAATTGATCTACTTCAAATACGCCGACCGGGCCATTCCAAAGAATGGTTTTAGAGGTTTTCAGGATTTCTGCAAATGCTTTCGCAGTTTCTGGACCTACATCTAGGATCATGTCGTTGTCAGCAACATCTGCAACGTTTTTCACCGTCGCTTTCGCAGCAGCCAATGAACCCAAGAAATCTTCAAAGTTAATTTCAGAGGCATCTGTAACGACTACGTCAGTTGGAAGTGGAACTGATACTTTTGCAGCAATGGCTTTTGCTGTATCGATTAGATCCTTTTCACACAGTGATTTGCCCACGTTATAGCCTGCCGCAGCAAGGAAAGTGTTGGCAATACCGCCACCAACGATCAATTGATCACAGATATCAGAAAGTGAGGTCAAAACGTCAAGTTTGGTTGAAACTTTAGAACCTGCAACAATCGCCACCATTGGTTTTTCTGGAGTTTTCAGTGCACGGCCAAGCGCATCCAGTTCAGCTGCCAATAAAGGACCTGCTGCTGCAACTTTCGCTAAACGCGCTACACCTTCAGTAGAGGCTTCTGCACGGTGCGCTGTACCAAAGGCATCCATTACAAATACATCACACAGCGCTGCATATTTTGCTGCAAGTTCAGGATTGTTTTTCTTCTCGCCGACGTTAAAACGACAGTTTTCAAGCAGAACGACCTGACCTGGCTGAACATCAACGCCATCTAAATAGTCAGTAAACAGTTTTACTTCTTGGCCCAAAGCTTCAGTCAAGTAAGCCGCTACAGGAGCAAGTGACTGTTCAGCTTTAGGCTCACCTTCAACCGGACGACCCAGATGAGAATACACCATGACTGCAGCGCCTTTTTCTAGTGCTGCTTTAATCGTTGGCAATGCTGCACGAAGACGCGCATCGCTGGTGATCACACCATTTTTAACAGGAACGTTTAAATCTTCACGGATCAGAACACGTTTACCTGCTAAATCGAGGTCAGTCATACGCTGAAAGTTCATGTAGAGCTCACTTTATAGATATTAAAACCAGGCGATTTTAAATGATTATGCAGAAAAAGGTTAGCATCTTTTGCAGAAAACATTATGAATGCCAAAGTTTTGTTATGATAGAAAAAAGCCTCTTTTAGATTCAGTCCCTATGTCGATACATCCTGATCCAAATCTTAACCGTTTGAACGTGTTAGGTGAGCCTTTGTCCAGCTGTTGCTTCGATCCGATTACCGGATATTTCCGCAATGGCTTTTGCCATACTGCGACCACCGATCTGGGCCAGCATACGGTTTGCGCGCAAATGACCTCAGAATTTCTGAATTTTTCTCAAAAAGTCGGTAATGACCTGATTACGCCTTTGCCCGAACTGGATTTCCCGGGCCTGCAACCTGGCGATTTCTGGTGTATCTGCGTAACGCGCTGGGTCGAAGCCTATGAAGCGGGTCAAGCACCTCCAATCAAGCTGCAAGCCTGTCACAAAGCTGTTCTGGCGTATGTACCGTTAAATATTCTTGAGGAATATGCTGTCTAATGAATTCTGCACAGATTATCTTGGCATCGTCCAGTCAAACCCGCAAAGCGCTGATGGATCGTCTGCATATTAATTATATTTCCCTGGTACCGGATATTGATGAATCTCCTCGCGGGGAAAATCACGCAGATGATCTGGCACAACGACTGGCTTTTGAGAAAGCCAGATATATTGCTGAACAAAATCCAGAAGCGATTGTGATCGGCTCAGATCAGGTGGCATGGCGTGAAGGTGCGCCGGATATTTTTATTGGTAAACCGTTAACGACTGAAAAGGCCATTCGCCAGCTACAAGCCAACTCGGACAAGATTGTCTATTTTAGTACTGCGCTCAGTGTGCAGCAGCTATCGACCGGTTTTGAACAAAGTCTGGTTGAACACTATAAAGTCAAGTTCCGCAAACTGTCTCAGGTCGAAATCGAGCGTTATGTCGAAATTGAACAACCTTTGCATTGTGCAGGCAGTTTCAAATGTGAAAGCCTCGGTATCAGCTTGTTTGAAGAAATGATCGGACAAGATCAGACCACGCTGATGGGCATGCCAATGATCAAGCTCTGTCATATTCTTCGTGAATTAAAAATTTTGGTTCCTTAATCTCTCCCTTTAAATTCAGGCTTTACTCTATGTCTCAACCTTTAGACGTACTAGGCGGTATTACCGCTGAACAATTCCTTAGCGAATACTGGCAAAAGAAACCTTTACTGGTGCGTAATGCAATGCCTGAAATCGCCAGTTTGCTTGAACCCAATGATGTGATGGAACTTGCGCTTGAAGAACATGTCACTGCCCGTCTCATCAAGCAGAAAGATCGTGATCCGAATCAATGGAGCGTGAAATCTTCACCTTTGCTCAAGGCAGATTTCCAGAAAATGCCAAAACTCTGGACACTTTTGGTTCAGGCTGTAGATCACTATTCATTTGACCTGTCGGCACTTTGGAAAAAATTCCCATTTATTCCACAATGGCGTCGCGATGACATCATGGTGTCTTATGCACCGCAAGGCGGTTCAGTCGGCAAGCATTTCGATTTCTATGATGTGTTTCTGGTACAAGGCTATGGCCATCGTCGCTGGCAGCTTGGGCAAATGTGTGATACCGAAACTCCATTTGTTCCGGGTCAACCGCTTAAATTATTGCCTGAAATAGAAGTGAACTTTGATGAAGTCCTGGCACCTGGCGACTTGCTCTATGTACCGCCCGGTCTAGCTCACTACGGCGTAGCTGAAGATGACTGCCTGACTTATTCATTCGGTTTCCGTATGCCAAATGTCAGTGACATGATGGATCGTGTCGGGGATAAATTCTCTGAAAATGAAACGCTGCGTAACCCATTGCTGGATATCATCCGTGATCAAGTCGGTGCCATTGGCGAAGTCAGCAGCAATGAGCTGGAATATCTGAAAGAACACATCATGCAGCAACTGCATAATTCCAATGTTCTCGAAGATGCCATCATGAGCTTGATGTCCGAACCTAAATATCCTGAAAACCTGCCTGAAGCAGAAGAAATCGGTACAGGTGATCTGGAAGAAGCACTTGATCAGGGTTATAGCCTGATGCTCGAACCTGCGTCACGCCTACTCTATACTGAAACAGACGGCGATGTTTTGTTCTGGGCTAATGGTGAAGGTGTGTGCATCTCTGAGGCATTCACTGCAAAACTCAAACAGCTTGCAGATGGTGAAGCGTTGTTATTCGGTGAAGACTTCGCTGATGAAGAAATTCTGGAAGATGTTGCGGCATTATTAAATGAAGCCGTGTTAATGCTGGTTCCACCTGCTGACGACGAGTAAGCTTTCCAAGGCTCTATTTAAGCAATAATTTTAAGAGGATCACATGATCCTCTTTTTATTTTCTACTAAAATTCT
Organism: Acinetobacter lwoffii; assembly: GCF_024129735.1. Classification (GTDB taxonomy): domain Bacteria; phylum Pseudomonadota; class Gammaproteobacteria; order Pseudomonadales; family Moraxellaceae; genus Acinetobacter; species Acinetobacter lwoffii_H. Next base: position 7,232 of record NZ_JAMXXK010000037.1, read on the forward strand.
AGTTACTTAAGGCTGATACAGCTCTAATACAACACGAATCAACGTATCTCCTTGTTCAGATTCAATCTGGAACAATCCTCCCATGCGCTCAACCCGCATTTTCATGCTGCGCATTCCAATACTCAGACCATTTTTTTGCACCATGTCAGCATCGAAACCGATGCCATTATCCTGAATGCTTAAAGTAAGCTGATGTGGCTGGGAATATTCCAGACTGACTTTTACCTGACTGGCCTGACTATGCTTAATGATATTGGTCAGACTTTCTTCGACTACTCGGATCAAGGTCAAACACTGTAATGCCGTCGGTTCACGCTGCCAGACTTTTGGAAATGACCATTCAACTACAATCCCCATTTCTTCCATCAGCTGGGTAAAACGATAACGTACCGGTGCGATCCAGAGTACCGGCGTTTGTGGGACTTTATTTTCAATAGATGAACCACTGTCAATGATTTGTCTGAGATCATCTCTGAGCAGTTTCAGCATGGAAAGAAACTGCTGTTTAGAAACTGTTTCGCTACTTTGATCCACCAGAATCATGGAACGGACAATAGACCCTCCCAACCCGTCATGCAGTTCATGTGACAGATTAATCCGCTCTTGCAGACGAACATTCGTCAGCTCCAATTGATGTTTATCGCTCAGGCTTTTATTCAGGTCAGCACTGACCTGCTGGACTTTACGTTCTAACTGGGTATTAAATTTTTCGATTTTCCTGACATTACGATTCAGGCGTGTGCCCATAATCAGCACGACAAACAAGGTAATAATTGGTGAGGTATAGGGAGATAAAGGTGAAAATTCATTGATCTTGGTTTGGTTCAACATGATCAGGTCGATGACTACACACAGCAGAATTCCCCAGAGACACAGCATCAGGAAGAGATATTCTCCATTTCGGGTTTTGATGGCCTGATAGCTGATATACACAGTACAACTGACAAAGAGCAATACATAGATGATAAACACTCCGCCCAGTACCTGCTCCAGATAATCCAAGAGACTGATCATAACCAGTAAGCTGGACAGAATACTGACCAGAATAAATCCTCGCTCCAACTGCTTAAATTTCTGTTTTACAAAGCGGATTAGATACAGACAAAAACAATGGATATAGGCAATAAAAAAAAGCATATTGGCTTTAGCTGCCGAAATCGTGGAGCGAAATGGAAAATTTTCTGTAGTCAAAACATTGGAAATAAACAGAATCCACAACAGTGAACTGAGTGCCAACCAGCCAAAAGTGGTTTCTGAACGCCGGAATAACCAGATAATGAAACAGATCAGCCCAATCGTGGCAGAGAAAATCATATTGATCTGAAATACAGTACGACGATCCCAGATTTTTTCCAAATACTGCTGGCTATTCACCAGCACATTATTAAATTGAATGTTGCCCAGGCCCGCGCTTTGGAAACTGTAGCCATTTACGTAAATCAGGATTTCATTACTGTCTTTACGCAAACCGCTAATCGGGAAAACCCAGTAACGCGGCATATTCCAGCTTTTTGACAAGGGCTCTTGCAAGTTCCGGTCAGACCAAAGCAAGTCACCATTCAGGAACACGGCACCTGCCGAATTAATATAATCAATAGAAAAGGCAACCGGTTCTGCAAGGCGGATGTTGTCCTGACATGACCAACGCCAGACGATCTTGTACCAAGCACCCCCATGATAACTCTTCCAGTTGTTCTGCCAGTTATCCGGCAAACGTACGCTTTGCCAGCCCGATTTCGGCATCTCGGTAGGATCCTGAGCCTGAACCTTCTGAATATAGTCGATCTTCACCTGACAAAGATCATTAATCTGAAAATGGCTTTGTGCCTGACTCATCCTACAGAACAGACAGAGCCAGATGCACAGGACAAAAACGCCCATCCATTTCAGTCGCTGCTGCTTGCTACTTCTGGAACAGCCAGATGACATTACAGAATTCCCAAGTACCGTGCGGTACTGACTGCCTTAGTACGTTTACTGACCGAAAGTTTCCGGTAAATATGCTTGATATGACTTTCGACGGTATAGCGCGACACATAGAGCTGCTCGGCAATTTCACGATTACTCAGACCTTGCGCAACCAAGGACAGGATTTCCTGCTCACGCTGTGTCAGCATTTCCTGATCCGCAGCTGACCTGTTTTGCTCTATTGTTGCTGAAATGGTGGGAATAGAAATCTGTTTTAAAATTTCACGAGCAACAAAGGGATCAATCGGTGCACCGCCACGCAAAATACTGCGAATAGCCAAGGCGACTTCCACATCATCGCGCTCTTTAAGCACATAACCGGTCGCACCAGCCTGAATTGCGCTAAACAGACTATCCTGTGTACTCCAGGCAGACACCACTAGAATCAGCGCTTGTGCGTCCTGTTCGCGGATTTTTTCAATAATTGAAATGCCACTTCCATCCGGTAAACCCAAATCTACTAAGGCCAGTGCAATCGGCTGTTGCTGCAAAACGGCATATGCTTCTTTCACCGTATTGGCAAATAACAGAACGTCATCCTGATAACCTAGATTGCTTAATATGATTTTTAAACGGCGCTGGATGACATATTCATCTTCAACGATTAATACTGGTACTGGCAAGACTGCCTCCGATGCTGTCATAAGCACGCCCCTTATATTTATTTTTATATATCCCCTTTAAGATTAAAATATAAACAAAATCACACTAAAAATCATGATTTATTTATTTTTTATTATCTGAAGTTTTAAGCAGCGAGAAACGCTTACGCCCGTTTTCCATATCATAGACATAAAAAATGCCATCTGTTTAGCAGATGGCAGTTCAAGATAGAAAATCTTTTGAAGTTATACGAGCTGTCTACTTTAAGCAGTACCGTATTGCTGTTTTAAATATTTCACAATCTCAGCCGATTCAAACATTTTGGTATCTGTATTTGGATCGACCAGATAGGGAAGCTGAATATTATTTCCCATCATTTCAAACAAATGTTCACGCTTACCGCCTGGTAGTGGTTCATATTTTCCCGGTTTTAAACGCAATTTGGCCGGTCCATAATCTTGCCAGCGCTCTTTAGCGACATTATGAAAAACAAACGGCACTTCCAGTTCACTCAAAACGGCGCGTACAATTCGGGTATAAGGACTGGCCTCAAAGCCCCATAATTCTAATAACAGTTCAGGTGTTGGCCGATCCTTAATCTTGGGATTCACCATTCCGCCGCGTAAACCATTGAGGACGGTTCCCGCAATTGCAGCCACTGGAATTTTAGGATAGTGAGCATATTTCTTGGGAGTTTTGCCAGTTTTGCCATAATGCTTGAACAGATGATCGATAATATCCTGAGACTCATAGAGTCGATCACCGGTATTTTCATCAACTAAAAAAGGAAATTGCAGTTTTCCACCCAATTGCTGCACCTCAGGACGGAAATGAGTACCCCCTCGTGGACATGGATAAACTTCATAATCCAGATTTAGCAAGGTCATGACTTCACGCACCCGACGACAAAATGGTGAACCCTCGTATTCATAGAGCTTCAAGGCTTTTTCAGGCTGATTTGGAAACGGTGTACCCACCATCCCACGTCCACCTTCAGCGATTGAAGAGGCCAAAGCTTGTACAACTTTAATTTGATGACTCAACATAGTATTTTCCTATTTTTGTTTTATATGAATGAAAGACAGAATCTAGGCATCCTGTCTTTCAGGGTACAGATAAGTTTTGTTGTTATTCTTTCATGCAGAAATGCAGATTCCGGCCGATTAAGCCACTAATGCTGTTTTAGACACCACAATACCATTATTGTCTGCATAGACATACTCGCCTGCATTAAACGTGACACCACCAAAACAGAGAGAGATATCAACTTCACCCACACCCTTGCGGTTGCTCTTTTGCGGAATAGCCGCCAATGCATGCACACCAAGATCAAGTTCAGCAATCGCATCGACATCACGAACGCAACCATAAATAATTACGCCATTCCAGTGATTTTTTACCGCTGATTCTGCAATCAGGTCACCCATCAAGGCACAGCGCATGGATGCACCGCCATCTACGACCAGGACCTTGCCTGTTCCATCTGTGGCCAACAACTCTTTCACCCGCGAGTTATCTTCAAAACATTTTACTGTCACAATCTGACCGCCAAAGGTTTTGCGCGCCCCATAACTCTTAAAAAATTTACCGTCCAGGCAAGGTGTCACCACCTGAAGCTCTAATTCTGGATGATCATCTAACAAGTCACAGGTAACAAATGCTGCTGTAGACACGGTGTTTTCCCCTCATTTCATTTTTTGTATGCGTAAATTATCATAAATTTCAAATTTTACCGTCTGAGTTAGCGCGGCCTCGACCATAGTATGAGCCACCTGATCGGCTGTCACTGGCTTATAGGCAAAACTATCTGGAATAAAACGCGATACTTTGTGGTAAACCTGCTGCGCGATATCTTCCAAAAAACGCTGCTCTGGACGTTCACCAATGAGCAATGAAGGTCGAATCAAACTGATTCTGTCCAAGGACAATGTTTGTATATATTCTTCCAGTTCACCTTTGACCCGATTATAGTAAAAATGCGATTGGGAATCGGCACCCATTGCGCTTAGCAAAAGATAATGGGCTGAGGTTTGCTGTAACAGCTCTGCAAAGTGAGCATTTATGGTATAGTCAATACTATAAAATGCCTGTTTGGATCCGGCTTTTTTCATGGTGCTGCCCAGGCAGCTAAAACCATGGCTATGCTTACTAACATCCTGATCATTCAACATCAGGAAATCTTCCAGTACCAGTTGTTGAACTTTATCCAAAGCATCCAGATCATTTTGATGTTTTCTGACCACTGCAGTAATCTGCTGGCAAGTCGGCTCATCTTGCAAACGTTTTATCAGTTGTTTTCCCACCAAGCCGGTGGCACCTATCACGATGGGATGAGTCAGTGATTTAGTCATTTTTTATACGATCTCCTAGGTGGAATACTAATCTAACGTTTTCTTTAGAATTTTTCTGCATCTAAAATGTTGTCAAAGCATGTCAAGACTTGACTTCGGTGCTTAGTTTAATCAAAATATGGCACTTGTTTACGGGCTGGTGATAATTCCTCTGATGTTGGTTTTCAGTTGAGTTTCAGCCCGCCCAGACCAATCTATTTCAAGGAGTGCACGAGTGGCAAACTCTGCTCAAGCTAAAAAACGTGCTCGTCAAAACGTTAAAGCACGCAAACACAACGCAAGCTTGCGTTCTATGGTTCGTACCTATCTTAAACGTACATTAGCTGCTATCAGCACTAATGACTATGCAGTTGCTACTGAAGCGTACAAATCGCTTGTTCCAGTAATCGACCGTATGGCTGACAAAGGCATCATCCATAAAAACAAAGCAGCTCGTCATAAGAGCCGCTTGAACGCGCAAGTTAAAGCACTAGCTTCTAACTAATCGCAAATGAAAAAAGCCCTTTTTAGGGCTTTTTTTGTGTCTGGAATTTGAAGAAACTAAAAAATATAATGACTCATTCAGAAAAATAATTTGTTTAGACAACACTCATCCAGTCAATGCGATACTGTGAGATAAAAACCTGAATCTCCCTCTCTTTTAGATTATTGATCTTTATCCATAGAGGATGGCGAAGTGGTTTTATCCTGTTTCGTATTGTCAGTGTCCCGCTTTTGACATGCGGTTAAACCCAGAATCGCGATCAGGCTAAAAATTGTGATAATTTTCATAGTTTTTCCTCAAGATGAATATTTCTATATTTATTAAGCATAGATAATTTTTATACTTACATTATTGAATTTTCACCCTATAAATGTAAAAGAAGCAGTTTAGAATTTATTTTTATCGTTTTAGACTGACTTTTATTGAATGGTCAATATGAAAGGCCACACCATCTTCATAATTCCTAACTCCCCAATAAAAAACTCAACTGCTGCGAACAATTGAGTTTTGAAAGAATATTTTCATTTAAGAAAGTTGGGAACGTTTAAAATCAGCAATATCCAGTTCATGTACCTGACCGCGCCAGATCCATTTCAGCTTAGATTCCAAGAATACATCACCCTCAAACCAGACAAACAGACCTTCCATCATTTTCGGCCAGTCTTCCCGACTGACATCCTGACGCCCTGACATCACCGCAATCATCGCTGCCAGAATAGTGTCGTGGCTAACGGCCAAACTTAGCCCATATTTATTTTGTGGATGGGTGTTGTAAATCAGTTCTAGTACATCCACTACGCCATGAATCGGCTGTTTCATCCCCGGCAAGGCATTATTGACAAAACTGTTAATAAAACCGAGCGCACCTTGCTTGGCAAAATAAGGCCCTGCTTTTTGAATATCCAGCACAAAGCTGCCAGGCTCCACTAGAAGTCCCTGTTCAATAATTTCAATACGATGGGTATTCTGCTCAGGGGTAACCGCATCTGCCCCCTCAATCATCAATGCAGCGGTATCAATACAACGCTGAATCGGACTTGAAATACAGTGATGAATCACACGATTGGTTTGATCAGCCAGATAAGCCCCCCACTCTTGCGCCAGATCCCGCCCCTGATTGGTCAGTTGCAGATCATAGCCTGCCAAACCTTGACCCGGAACCTCCTCACGAATCGAATGCCGTGTGAATAAGGTGACAGGCGTTTGTACATCAGGCAATAAATCAATTGCACTCAACATACTCGGTGGAAGCAGTTTCAGGGACACGTTACAGCCAACTCTGGATTGGTAATAGGTTAAGCACCACTATAACACGCTCAGAATTTTGCTCAATGCTCGGCCTGCATGTCAGACACTGCCTGCAATGCAATAATTTTCATATCATTATTTTTATAAGCAATGAATCCACCGTTCAGCAAGGTATCCCGATGATTATAAATAAATGGACGGCCTTCTAAATCAACCAGACCACCACCAATCCGTTCGAGCATACATTGACCAGCGCTGGTATCCCATTCCGAGGTCGGATGAAAACGTGGATAGATGTCTACCTGATCTTCCAGCATCATGCAAAATTTATAAGCGCTGCCCGCTTTAAATTCGGTGTAGTCAGTGAGCTTAGCCAGACTTTGCAAATACTCGGTATATTTCGGTTTCTGCTGGCTACTTTGGCTCAATCCTACAGCAATCGTTTTAGTAGTTTCAAGCATTTCATAAGCAAACCATGTCATCTTTTGGATATCATATTTATAAGGCAAGCCCTGCTCAGGACAGAAATAAATCAGTTGCTGCTCCGGAACCGCCAATATGGCAAAAGTGGTCAAACTGCCTCTGACTAGACTCAAATTAATGGTAAATTCGGGGCGCTGGTGCAGAAATTCCTTGGTACCATCTAGCGGATCCAGTAACCAGAATTCTGACCATGAGCGGCGTTCATGTTCCTGTCCTTCTTCAGACAGTAAAGGCAAACTTGAAATCTCTGCCAAAGCTTGGGTCAGATAAGTATTGACCCGAAAATCTGCCTGAGTCACCGGAGAATTATCATTTTTTTTGATGACATCAAAAGCCGCACCAGAACAATAACGCTGATATTCTTCTCGCAAAATTTCACAGGCTTGTGTCAAAATGGGCACAAACTGCAAAATCATTGGATCTTGTGGTGCTGCTGTTGCTTTAAACATAGAAAACCTAAATATGTCAAAATGCTCTGAAAAACCTACCATAATTTTCGATATGGATGGCACTTTACTTGATCTTGCCTACGACGATTTCATCTGGAACGAGTTATTGCCTGTGCGTTATGCTGCCACACATGGCTGTAGCCTGGAACACAGCCAGGCGACACTCTATGCATTCTATCAGGAACATAATCATACCTTAAACTGGTACTCTTCACGCTTCTGGACGGCTAAAGTCGAAGTCGATGTTCTGGCGATGCAAATTGAACATAAAGATAAAGTCGCCTTACGCCCTCATTGTCTCGAATTGCTCGATTATCTTAAAAATAATGGTTATCCAATCTGGCTGGCCACCAATGCTGACTGTGCGGGTCTAGCATTTAAACTGGATCATTTAAATTTAAGAGATTATTTCGATGTCATCGTCAGCTCAGAGACCATCGGACACGCCAAAGAATTTATCGAATTCTGGCAAGGCCTAAATGCATTGCATCCATTTGATCCTACGCATGCTTATTTTATTGATGATACCGAAAAAGTCCTGAATGGCGCTCAAGCCTATGGCATTCAGAATCTGTTGAGCATCCAGCAGCCCTCTTCAGCCAAAGTAGCACGCCAGACTTGTAATTACCCGATGCTGCACCAATTAACAGATTTAATCACTCATTTAAATCAGGCTGAGGTAGAAAAAAAATATGCGTAAATCGTCTTTACCCGAAGATGCGGTAGGCATGCGTATAGACAAATGGCTGTGGGCAGCACGGTTTTTTAAAACCCGATCGATTGCCAAACATGCAATTGAAGGTGGCAAAGTCCATCACAATGGTGAACGTGTCAAGGTATCACGCGAAGTCCGTGTCGGTATGGAACTGACGATTCAGCAAGGCATCGACAAAAAAACCGTGCTGGTTAAGGAACTTTCTGATGTTCGTGGACCTGCACCCGTGGCACAAAAACTGTATGAAGAGACCGAAGTCAGTATTGCGCGCCGGGAATTGATTACGTCACAAAGAAAGTTGCATAATCTAGCTCGTCCCGACCATCGTCCAAGCAAGAAAGATCGTCGTGACATCAGTAGATTTAAAAATGAAAATAGTCAGAATTTCGATCAGTCATGGTCCTATAATGACGAATAAATTTAAGCGTCAGAATATGTCGTACATGCGCTGACTTTTATAGAACACTAGGGAAAATTCTGTCACTATACACCTGTGGAACAAAGCTCTAATTTAAGACATCCACTTGAGTACTAACTTAGTGACATCGTATTGAGGTTGTAAGATGGATGAGAATAAAAACAAGGCGCTCAACGCTGCCTTAAGCCAGATTGAAAAACAGTTTGGTAAAAATACAGTTATGCGTCTTGGTGACAATACCGTTCAGGCAGTTGAAGCTGTGTCTACAGGTTCTTTAACGCTGGATATCGCGCTCGGTATTGGTGGTTTGCCTAAAGGTCGTATCGTCGAGATCTATGGTCCTGAATCTTCAGGTAAAACCACGATGACCCTGCAAGCGATTGCAGAGTGTCAGAAAGCAGGCGGTACATGCGCATTCATCGATGCGGAACATGCACTTGATCCTCAATATGCGCGCAAACTGGGCGTAGATATCGACAACCTGCTGGTATCGCAACCCGATCACGGTGAACAGGCACTTGAAATCGCAGACATGCTGGTACGCTCTGGCGCGATCGACATGATCGTTGTCGACTCTGTTGCTGCATTGACTCCGCGCGCTGAAATTGAAGGCGAAATGGGTGACTCGCATATGGGTCTGCAAGCCCGTTTGATGAGCCAGGCACTGCGTAAAATTACCGGTAATGCCAAACGCTCAAACTGTATGGTAATCTTCATTAACCAGATTCGTATGAAGATTGGCGTCATGTTCGGTAGCCCGGAAACCACAACTGGTGGTAACGCACTGAAATTCTATGCCTCTGTTCGCTTGGATATCCGTCGTATCGGTCAGGTGAAAGAAGGCGATGAGATTGTTGGTTCTGAAACCAAAGTCAAAGTCGTGAAAAACAAAATGGCGCCTCCGTTTAAAGAAGCTTTATTCCAGATTCTTTATGGCAAAGGTGTTAACCATCTAGGTGAATTGATTGACCTTGCTGTACAGCAAGAAATCGTGCAGAAAGCTGGTGCGTGGTATTCTTATCAAGGCGACAAAATTGGCCAAGGTAAGAACAACACCATCCGTTATCTGGAAGAGCATAAAGAAATGGCTCAGACGATTGAAAAACTGATTCGCGACCAGCTTCTGACTAAAGCAGTGGTTGTTGAAGAAGACGATAGCAAGGAAGAACCTGACTTTTTAGATGCATGATCTTATTAGATGGGTCATCTTTAAACATCAAGACACAGCGCCCTCCGGGGCGTTTTGTTATTATATAGGGAATCTAAAATCCGAGAGAATAATGTCAGACGCGAAATTCAGCAAACTGCTCGATTATGAAACTTTAAAACAGCAATTTGGTGATGCTGAAGATCAAGCTCAACCTGCAAAAACTACGATTCAGGAAACTCCTGAATTTGATCCTGAAGAGCTTTCGTTTTCCTCTACCCCAACTCAGGATGAGAAAAAACCAGGACTGACTGGCTCACGCTTACGTTCTTATGCCTTTGCCATACTGACGCGCAAGGAATATTCCAAAGCCGAACTGATAGAGAAATTAGCACTCTATGCAGAACATCGTGATGAAGTCATTAACTTAGTGGAAGAACTGTCTCGTGAGAACTATCAAAGTGATCAGCGCGTGGCGGAAACCATGTTGTCGAGTCAAAAGCGTAAAGGTAAAGGCCCCAATCAAATTAAAATGAAACTCAAGAGCAAAAAGATTGATGCTGCCCTGATTTCAGAAGAACTCAAGGAAACTGATTGGGTGCAGCAAGCCTATGAACTAAAAGTCAAAAAATATGGGACTGAAGTTACTAAAGACCCCAAGCTCAAAGCCAAACAGATCCGTTTTCTAATGTATCGTGGTTTTGAAATGGATGCGATTATCAAGGCCATTAACCGTAAAGCAGAAGATTAATTCTTATCTTCCTGGAAAGCCTTAATACACATATAAGTATATTGGTTATTTATCCAATATTAGTTGCAAAATAAAGCACGACATAAAATAATGAAAATTTAATCATTAAAACAATAAGATAATGCTATTTGACGATATTGGAAAAGGAATGAGCTTTGAAATTTGAGAATAGAAAACTGCGAATTCGCATTGTTATTATAATAATAAAAATATGGTGGCAACCCTACCAGCAAAGCTCCGGCACATCATAGTTCTATTACCGTTGCTACCTTCCGGTCCTGGCGGGGTTCATAGAGTACAATTGCGAAGTAACCAGCAGGGCTACCATTACAAAAACAGAGTATAGAGATTTTTAATCAAGTTGCAAGCCTTGTTTCCTAAAATCATCCTTCAAGCTATCCGTTTGATTATTTTAAAAACAATATTGATATTTCTGCTGATTTTTAAGGGATCTTCACAATCAATCCATCAACACTCAGATTCACATGATCTTTGTAAAACCTTGTTGCATTTTCTAAAAATGCCGTTTTTAATGTGTGCAATGTATATGAATGATCTACTTTGAAAAGATGAGCAGCGGATCCGCATCTCACAAAGAATTATGGAAATTTTATGATGTTTAAAAAGACCGTATTGTGTGCAGTGACAGCACTCTTTACCACGCCTCTATTTGCCAATATTCCGATTGAATCGCGTGGCTTGAGTCAAGCTACGAATCAAACCACAGTAAATACCTCAGCAGCAATTGCGGCTGGTGCAACTCCAGCAGTTCAAACCAATACCAGCTGGCAAATCATGCAAAAGAACCAGCAACTCGAAAATGACCTGCGGATTTTGCGCGGTAAAATGGAAGAACAGGAAAATGAGATTGAACGGCTCAAGAATGAACTGACCAATCGTTATGCCGATCTCGATCAGCGTCTTGAACTGTTGCAGCAAAAAATTGAACCTGCTGAAGACAATCCAACGGAGGAAAACCCACAGGATACTGCACCCAGCCTAAGCGCAAATAAGGTCAATACAGCAAGCAGCGGACAGCAACCTGCTGAGCTGGAAAAAGCCGCTTATACCGTGGCTTTAGATGCTTATAAAAATGGCGGTGCAGCCAAAGCCATTGCCCCGATGCAAAACTTTATTAAAAACAATCCGAATAGCGTTTATATCAGCAATGCTTATTTCTGGTTAGCGGAATTCAATCTGGCGATTGACCCACCAAAATTTGCTGAAGCGAAACGTAATTATCTGATTGTCGTTGACCGTTACCCAAATTCCGCGAAAGCATCCACTGCCCTGTATCAGCTTTATAACATCAGCAAAGATGTCGAAAAGAATGCTACGCTTGCTTCACAATATAAAACAAAGCTACTGAAGAATTATCCGAAAGCTGAGGAAATTAAATTTCTTAAGTAAAATAGAAATTCCCAAAATAAAAAAGACACCTTCAGGTGTCTTTTTTATTACCTCAAACATTTAGCGCACAATGCCGCGCTTCGACTGTTCAAGAGAGTCAATTAGACGTTGTACTTCAGCCACTTCCGGCAAAATTCCTGTACGGATCTGCTCGATTGCTTCCTGAGTTGTTAAACCTGATTTATAAATCAGTTTAAAGGCATCACGTAAACCGCTAATCACTGTCTTTGACCAGCCTTTACGACGCATACCTTCAATATTCATGGCAAATGCATGCGCAGGATTACCTGAAACCATCACATAAGCCGGTACATCTTTCAGAATCAGTGATGCACCACCAATCATGCTATAAGAATCAATCTTACAGAACTGATGAATGCCTGAGTTTCCGCCAATGACAACGTAGTCCCCGACATGCACATGTCCAGCCACACCGACGTTATTGGCAAAGATATTATAATCCCCGACCATACAGTCATGTGCAATATGAGTATTGACCATGAGCAGGTTATGACTACCAATCTTGGTCAGGCTCTGGTCCTGAACCGTGCCACGATGCAGACTGCAATGCTCACGAATCTTGTTGTGATCGCCAATCTCAAGCCAGGTTTCTTCACCGGCATACTTAAGATCCTGACATACCTCGCCTACACTGGCGAACTGGAAAATTTCATTATATTCACCTATACGCGTATAGCCACCCACCACCACGTGTGAATGAAGTTTGCTACCCGCACCAATAGTGACATTTGGCCCGATAATACAATATGGGCCAATTTCTACATCAGCAGCAATGACTGCTGACGGGTCAATAATGGCAGTTGGATGAATAAGGGGATTATTGCTCATGCCTGCTCGACTTTTTGATGCGAAACCATAATTTCCGCGGTTGTTGCGACGACGCCATCTACAGTGGCAATACAATTATATTTGTAAATGCCCCGCTTTTGCATCACTAATTCAGATTTTAAAACCAATTGGTCACCTGCAACCACCTGTTTTTTAAATCTAACTTTTTCCGCACCAGCAAACAGGAACAAAGAACCTTCACTTGGCACTTCGTTATTCATCACAAAACCCAGAATTCCAGAGATTTGTGCCAGCGCTTCAACAATCAGTACACCCGGCATAATTGGATAATTCGGAAAATGGCCTTGTAAAAACTCTTCATTAATTGAGACGTTTTTATAACCAACAATGCCATTATCGGTAATTTCGACAACGCGATCAACCAATAAGAATGGATAGCGATGGGGCAAATATTCACGAATCTTTTGAATATTCATTGGCAATTCAGGCTTCGTGAATGTAAGCAAATTCGACTCTGTCATCATAATTATTTACGCAACTTAAATGTTGATTCAATGGACTCAATCTGAGATTGCATATGATCTAGTCGTTTGATCACCTGGGTCAATGGCACATCTGCTAATTGTCTGAGGCGAACCACAGTACGTTTCCATTTCTGGTTTTCAAACAGACCAATCCCCGATGAATATTTTCCAGCTTCAGAAATATTATTTGTCACCATTGACATTCCGGTCAACGTCACATTATCGGCAATATTTAAGTGTCCAGAAATCGCAGAGGCACCACCAATGATACAGTTTTTGCCAATTGAAACACTTCCTGCAACGGCAGTTTTTGCAGCAATGGCGGTATGTGCACCAATTTTAACGTTATGCGCGATTTGCACAAGATTATCAATGATTACACCCTGTTGCAAAATCGTATCATCCAGTGCACCACGGTCTACGCTACAATTTGACCCAATACGTACATCATCCTCAATGCGTACAGAACCTAATTGCGCAATACGGTGCCATTTCCCTTGATAAGGCGCAAAACCAAACCCTTCGCTGCCAATCACGCTATTGGCATGAATACGCACCCGATTACCAATTTTTGCTGCGCCGGTGAGGGTCACATGTGAGTCAATAAAACAGTCCTGACCGATCTCGACATCATCATCGATCTGCACATGCGCCTGAACAATCGTATTCGCACCCACGACACAATGCTCACCAATCACCACATAATGACCAATATAAGCATCGTCCGCAATCACTGCCGACGGGTGAATTTGGGCAGTACTTTCAATGCCGCGCTGGCGATGTTTTTTCTCAAATACATGCGTCAGAATCGCAAAAGCCAGATAGGGATTTGCCACAACAATAAAGTTTTGATGTGAAGTTATCTGTTGTTTTAGTTCAGCCGTGACAATTAAAGCACCTGCCTGACTTTGATTGGCCTGCTCTACATATTTATCGGCATTTACAAATGCAAGATCTTGTGAGGTCGCTTGCTCAAGACTGGCCAAAGCGCTCAAACGCAAATCTGTCTGACCTATGCACTCGCCCTGAACCAGGCGAGCGAGATCAGCTAACTGAAGCTGTTGATGATTCATTGATTATTTAATTGCATTAACCTTTTGAATCATTTTATCAGTTAAATCATATTTAGCATCATAAGCAAGTGCTGAATTTTTATTTAAAACCACATCGAGGTTGTTTTCTCTACGCAATTGTTCAGCAATTTGCTTTACTCGTGCATCAAATACAATTCGGATCTGCTGAATCGAGCTTTGAACATTCGTCTGTACAGATTGTTGTAACTGATTCAATTCTTGCAGCTTAGCCTGATATTCCGCAGACATTTTCTGTTTTTCAGTCTCACTGAGCTTAGTATTGGATTGAGCACGTTGCTGCAAAGCTTCCAGCTCTTTGCTGAGTTGCTCAATCTTGGTGGTTTGTGGCTGAATTTTTTGCTGAAATGCCGTGTTTTGTTGTTTCAGATAAGTACTACCTTCAACCACACGCTCCAAGTCAATTACCCCCATACTGGCCGCTTGAGTTAAAGGTGCAACACTTGCCAAAGCCAGGCTCATTGCCATAATCATTTTTTTCATATTCTTACTCATTCAAAAAAATTTGCTCACAAAACCTGCAGGCTTTATGAGCAAAATTTAGTTTCTAGGTCAAAACGATTTTAGAAAGTACGTCCAATTTCGAACTGGATGTTTTTAGTATCATCACCGTCTTTTTTATTCAACGGATAAGCATAGCTGAGTGATAATGGGCCAATCATGGTGATCCAGGTGAAACCAGCACCAACGCTATAACGCATATTGCCAGCATCAAAATCAAAGTTGTCTTTACAGTATTGACGTAAGTCAGCAGATTGTGAAACATCACAATTTGTGTCAAAAACTTGTGCACCTTCTGCAAAGAGAACCGGACGGACTTGACGTGCCCAATCCCCTTTAAATGGCACTGGAAGTACCAGCTCAGTACCAAATTGCACTAGAGCATTACCACCCACTTCCTCCGGATCAAAGTTGCTTAAGCCCGCATTTTCTGCATAGACACTGTCATACTTTGGACCTAGAGTACTGTTCTCATAACCACGAACTGAACCGAAACCACCAGCATAGAAATTCTTGTAAAATGGCAGGTCATTACCATAACCCAACTTACCATAACCGCGCAGGACAAAATCTTTGCCTAATGGGAAAAATGCCTGAGCGTCATAAGTGACTTTTTGATACTCGACATCACTGCCTGGCAATGCAATTTCAGCATTCACACGATGTGACATGCCCGTTGTCGGGAACATTGGACGGTTTAAAGTATTATAAGACCAGCCCAAGTTTAAGTTATAAGTTAAATACTCGCCTTGAAATCTGTCTGGTTTTGACACTGTTGTACAAGGATTAGCATCATCTATACAATAAGGACTCTGGCCTATTGATTTACCATCATTAGCTAAAAGGTAGTCACGAACATAGGTGGATACACCATTACCAGTGGTTACTTCAGTCTGATCAACATTCAGACCCAAGCTGACACTCTGGTTTTCATCAATTGGATAACCAAAGTTAATCCCACCACCAAAACTGTCTGTCACATAGTTGTTGACGTTATAGTCATCATCCAGCTTGGTTTTACGGTAATACATGTTATAACCGCGACGCACACCATCAATGGTGAAGTACGGGTCCATCACGCTCAAGTTATAATAATCTTGAGTTTCAGAACGCGACAAATCGATTGAAACACTATTACCGGTACCCAAGAAGTTGGTCTGGCTTAAGCCTGCCTGGAAAGTCACACCACCACTTTGCGAGAAACCGACAGCCAAAGTACTAGTACCTGAATGCTGCTCTTCAACGGCAACATTCAAGTCCACCTGATCTGGTGCACCCGGAATACGTGCAGGTTTGATATCGACAGTTTTAAAGAAACCGGTACGCTCTAGACGGACCTTAGACAGGTCAATTTTTTCATTACTGGCAAGCGCACCTTCCATTTGGCGCATTTCACGACGTAATACTTCATCTGCAGTTTTCGTATTGCCAGTGAAATTAATACGTCTTACCGTAACTTGCTGACCCGGATTAATATAATAATTTAGATCAACCAGTTTGGTTTCGTTGTTAATTTGAGGAACAATATTGACTTCTGCATAGTAATAACCTGCATTACCATACTTACGCTGCAATAACTGCTTAACCGCGTTGACTTTTTCCTGCGAATAAATTTCGCCTTCTTTGAAAATTTGTAAAGCCTGTAATTCTTCAGTCTTATAAAGCGCATCACCTAAATATTTGGTTTGACCAAATTTAAATTGCTCGCCTTCATCCACAGAAACTTCGATAAAAACATTCTTTTTATCTTCACTTAAGTTCAGGCTGGAATTGGTAATATTAAAGTTGATATAACCGCGATTTAGATACATGGCACGCAAAGCTTCCAGGCTTGCCGCCATCTTTTCACGTGCATAACGGTCATTACGCGAAATGACCGAACTCCAGCCACTTTCTTTTACTGCAAAGGCCTGCTTGATATCAGACTCTTTAAATACAGTATTCCCGATAATATTGATATCGAAAACTTTGGCCGCTTTACCTTCAATAAAATCAATCAGCAATTCAACACGGTTATTTGGTCGAGGCGTCGTGGTGACCGTAATATCGGCATCATAACGACCTTGCTGCATGTATTGCTGTTCAAGTTCAGTCTCAATGGTTTGTAGCGCTGATTTTTTCAGCACTTCGCCTTCAGCCAGACCCATTTTTTTCAGGCCTTCTTCAAGTGCTTCCTTAGGAATCAGCTTATTGCCTTTCAATTCGATTTTCGAAATGACCGGGCGTTCAACAACTTGGAAAACCAAAGTATTGCCTTGCTGAACGGCTTTAATGTCATCAAACAGGCCTGATGCATACATGCTACGAATTGCATTGGCAATGACTGGATCATTGACCCGATCACCACTGTTAATCGGCACTAGGCCATACACATTGTCAGGAGTTAAACGTACTAATCCATCAAATTTTATATCTTGTACAATGAATTCATCTGCTGCATATACTTGTTGTGCTACTGCCATTGCACTAACGAGTGCCAGAGGCATAAATAAATGTGTGTGCTGCATGCCAGTCTTTTCCGCTGTTAATTTATTCCATTTACGTTGTTATAAACGCATAAAATCATTAAATAATGCCAGAAGCATCATACTGCCGAGCAGTACCATACCAATTTTTAGTCCAACCAATTGTATTTGTTCGGAAACAGGTTTACCACGAATTAATTCAACAAAATAGTAAACCAGATGTCCGCCATCAAGCATTGGAATAGGCAGTAGATTTAATATTCCTAAACTTACACTCATTAGCGCCATAAAGGAAATAAAAGTTTCCCAGCCCATTTCTGCGCTTTGTCCTGCCACTTTGGCAATGGTAATTGGACCTGATAAATTATCCAGGCCAATCAGGCCACGTACCATTTTGACAATCGAGTTCAGAATCATCGAAGACAAATGTGCTGTTTTATCAAATGCCATCACCAGTGCTTCGCCTGGCGAGTAATGAATGGTCTGTTTATATTCTGCAGGAATGTTCATTTTACCCGGATCGCTTTGTACGCCCAGCATACCGGTCACCTTGCCCATATTGTCACGTTTGCCTTGAGGCATGACTTCAAGCTGAACCACCTGATTTGCGCGTAGAACATCCATTTTGAGTAATTTTTCTGGAGATGCCTGTACCACCTGCACAACATCAAACCAGTCTTTCATCTGAACGCCGTCAATGGCCAGAATCTTGTCACCTTCTTTCAAACCTTGACGGATGGCTGCACCATCTTCACTCAGCTTGCTGATCACTGCTGGAATTTCTGGCCGATAAGGCAAAAAACCCAGGCTTTCTAATGGCGATTGACTTTGATCTTTTAAATAGTTTTGAATCGGCAACTGGAACAGTTTGTTTTCACCAGCTCGATCTGCCTGAATAGAAACCACGCCAGTTTCACCGACACGATCCACCAAGGCATAACTGAGTTTTTCCCAGGTTTCCACCTGAGTGCCATCCACAGCTACAATTTTGTCGCCCGGCTGCATTTGTACGGTTGCAGCAGGCGTATTTGGTAAAACTTTGCCCACACGGGTATTAAGTTGTTCTTGAGCTGGTAAAAATAACACCCAGAACAGAAGCACTGCAAAAATCAGGTTGATCAATGGACCTGCTGCCACAATCGCGATCCGTTTCCAGGGATGCTGACGGTTGAACGCTTTTGGCAAGTCTTCTTCAGCAACATTACCTTCACGTTCATCCAGCATCTTGACATAGCCGCCCAAAGGCAAGGCAGACAATTGATACTGAATTCCGGATTTTTTCGAGGTCCATTTTAATAATGTTGGCCCAAATCCAATCGAATAGACCAATACTTTAACGCCCAGTTTACGCGCCACAATATAGTGACCGAACTCATGAATCGCAATTAAGGGACCGAGTAAGAGAATTGCAGCGGCAATCATAAACAAGGCATTCATATCTTAACTTCCTTTATTCACAACATATTGCTGTGATAAACCTCGCGCCATTTGATCTGCTTGCAAGATAGCCTCCAGATCATGTGCGGGTTGATTGTCCATCTGATTTAGGACATGCTCAACTACCTGAGGAATTTGGGTAAATCTGATCTGTTGATTTAAAAATGCAGCAACTGCAATTTCATTGGCCGCATTTAAAATTGTCGGTGCAATTCCGCCACTCTGCATGGCCTGACGGGCCAATTTTAATGCAGGGAAACGGAGCATATCCGGTTCTTGAAAATTAAGTTGTGAATGCATAAACAGATCCAGTGGCGCCACATGCGTACTAATACGCTCAGGCCATGCCAAAGCATGTGCAATAGGCGTGCCCATATCCGGATTACCCATTTGTGCCAAAGTCGAACCATCAACGTATTGAACCATGGAGTGAATAATACTCTGTGGATGCACAACAACTGTAACAAATTGTTCTTGAACTGCAAACAAATGGCAGGCTTCGATCAATTCTAAACCTTTATTCATCAAGGTAGCAGAATCGACTGAAATTTTTTGACCCATGGACCAGTTAGGATGCTTGCAAGCTTGGGCAGGTGTGACCTCTTCAAGTTGCTGCATGCTGTGGTTCAGAAATGGGCCACCTGAAGCGGTCAGTAGAATCTGGGACACACCCAGTTTGGGCTTGCCATGACGCTCTGCTTCAAAATAATGCTGTGGCAGACATTGGAAAATCGCATTGTGTTCGGAATCCACGGGAAGCAGTAATGCCCCATGATCGCGCGCTGCCTGCATCATGATGTCACCTGACATCACCAAAGCTTCTTTATTGGCCAGCAGTACGCGCTTACCCGCTTTCACTGCAGCCAGTGTCGGCAACAAGCCTGCTGCACCAACGATTGCCGCCATGACGATATCAACATCCGCGTGTTCAGCCACAGCAATTAAACCGGCTTCATCTTGCAGAATTTCAATATCAGATAAATGATGTTGCTGAAGTAGTTTTGAAAGTTCATCTACTTTTTCAGCCGGTACCACCGCCACTTTAGGACGGTATTGCTGGCAAATTTCGACCAGCTCATCAATACGACTTTGCGCGGTCACAGCAAAAACCGAGTATGCTTCAGGATGTCGCTGCAAGATTTTTAAAGTACTTTGACCAATGGAACCTGTAGCACCCAGTATACAAACTGCTTGTGACATTTATAAATCTACACCAATAAGTTTTAAAACAGCCATACCTGCTGCAAAGATTGGAGCTGCAGCAAGCAAAGAATCAATACGATCCAGTACTCCGCCATGTCCTGGCAAAATTCGACCTGAATCCTTAATACCGGCACGACGTTTGATCATGGATTCAAACAGGTCACCCAGTACCGAACTAAATACTGTAACGACAGATAGAATCAGAAATAAAATCAGTTCTGGCCAAGTCATATCCAGATAAAGTAAGGCAACTGCCGTTACAATCAGCATTGAAGTAACAATACCACCATACAGCCCTTCCACAGATTTATTAGGACTAACATTCGGCGCCAACTTTTTCTTGCCAAATTTACGACCCACAAAATACGCACCACTATCTGCGCCCCATACCAGTAAAAACAGGTACATCAGCCACCACGGTGAACTTTGCCAGACAGAGAAAATTGCAGTAACCGCAGCAGAGATCAGAACTACGCCGATTCCGTGCAGGCTGGCGTTGTACCAGCCATCATATTCAGGATAGGTTTTAACCCAGTAAATGCTGAGCAACCAAGTAATTATAGAAGCTACCCATAACAATAAGGCAACTTCGGCAAAATACAATGCCAAAGCTGAAAGTGCTGCAGTGAGCACTCCATATCCCCAAGCAACAGGTTTGATGACATATTTAAATTTTCGCGGCATGAGTTTAAACCACTCATAACCGGCCACCCCAGCAGCAAGAACCATCAATACAAACATTGGATAATGTGATTCAGTAGCAAACATACAGCTCAGTACAACTGCTACCAACACCAATGCGGTTATAATCCGCTCAAACATGTATTAATTCTCAAGTTTTTCCTGATGAATCTGTTCTGATGTTTTACCAAAACGACGTTCACGCCCACCAAATACGGCAAGTGCATCATCAAGTTCTTCAACGGTAAATTCTGGCCATAGCGTCTCAGTGAAATAAAGCTCTGCATAGGCTGCCTGCCATAACAGGAAATTCGAAAGACGGAAATCTCCACCCGTACGAATCAGCAGATCAACTGCAGGTAAATCACCGAGGCTGACATATTGACCAAATACATCAGTATTAATTGCATCAAGATCTAATTTATTTGTTAAAACATCGCTAGCAATTCGCTGTGCAGCTTGTGCCATATCCCACATACCACCATAACTGATTGCAATAGTGAGTGTCATACTATTGAAATTAGCAGTCCTTTGTTCGGCATGCAACATAAGCCCCTGTAATTCTGGGGACAAACGGCTGCGATCACCAATAAAGCGTAAGGCAATATTGAATTTTTCCATGCGGGGTAATTGTTCATGAATGGTGTCTACCAGCAATTTCATGAGCAATTCAACTTCAAACTGTGGACGATTCCAGTTTTCACTGGAAAAGGCAAATACAGTTAAAGCCTGGATATTTCTTTTTTTACAGTGTTCAACAATCGGATCCAGAACCGTTTTTCCTTCACGGTGTCCATCACCTTTCTGCATCTGTTTTTTTTTGGCAAAACGATTGTTGCCATCCATGATGATGGCAACATGTTTCGGAAGACGGGGATTTTCTTCAGCAACGGTCATCGATGAATTAGACCTTCATCAATTCAGCTTCTTTCGCAGCCAAGCGCTTGTCAACTTCAGCAACAAATTTGTCAGTAATTTTCTGGATTTCGTCAGCAGCACGACGCTCTTCGTCTTCAGAAATTTCTTTTTCTTTCAACAAAGCCTTGATATCGCCCAATACATCACGACGGATGTTACGGATCGCTACTTTGGCATTTTCTGCTTCATTACGCGCAACTTTTTGCATGTCACGACGCGTTTCTTCAGTCAACGCAGCCATCGGTACACGAATCGCATCTGCTGTAATTGGGTTCAGACCCAAGTCAGATTCACGAATCGCTTTATCAATTGCAGAAACCATTGAACGTTCGAAAGGCTGGATTAACAAAGTACGTGAATCTTCAACACCTACGTTTGCCACCTGGTTCAATGGAACGTCTGAACCATAGTAAGAAACCATCACGTTATTTAAAATTGATGGATGCGCACGACCGGTACGAACTTTTGCAAAACCATGCTCTAGAGATTCTAGAGTTTTGTTCATACGGTCTTCGCTGTCTTTTTTAAGATCGTTAATCATATGATCTTCCTTACTTAATTCTTGAAAAGAGGTTATTACTAAATTAGCGTGTAGTATAAAGTGCTTTGGTGCTCACGTCATTAATTGGTAACGTGAGTCCCTTCTTTTTCACCCATCACAACGGAAAGCAATGCGCCAGATTTATTCATATCGAATACTTGTAGCGGCACGTTGTGATCACGACATAAACAGATTGCAGTTAAGTCCATTACACCCAGCTTTTCGTCCAGAACCTGGTCAAAAGTCAATGTGTCATATTTAACCGCATCATCATATTTGCTTGGATCTTTGTTATATACGCCATCAACTTTGGTCGCTTTCAAGATCAAGTCTGATTCGATTTCAATACCACGTAAACAGGCAGCTGTATCTGTCGTAAAGAACGGATTACCTGTACCTGCCACGAATACACACACTTCACCCTGAGTCAGGTGACGGATTGCATCACGGCTTGAGTAAGACTCAACCACGGCACCAATTGGCAATGCAGACATTAAACGGGTTTTAATATTACGGCGCACCAAAGCGTCGCGAAGTGCCAAACCGTTCATGACTGTTGCTAGCATACCCATCTGGTCGCCAGTTACACGACCAACTAGACCATCTTTTTGTAGCTGGCTACCGCGATACAGGTTACCACCACCCACAACAATACCTACTTGTACGCCTAAACCCACGAGGTGCGCAATAGAAAGTGACATCTGATCGAGCACTTGTGCATCGATCCCCATGTCTTTATTGCCTGCCAGCGCTTCACCAGAAAGCTTTAACAGGATGCGACCAAAGCGTGGCTTTTTAGAATCCAACATCATCAAACTCCAAAGTATTCAATTTAATTTTTTTTAATTCAAAATCTTAAGCAGACTTGATTGAAATGAGTTTTGCGTACAGATCGTATTCATCTGCATCGGTAATCTCGACTTCAAGTAAATCCCCTGCCTTAATGACGCTTTTATCGATATCTTCAACAAAAACATTGCCATCAATTTCAGGTGCATCTGCATAAGAACGCGCAACCGCTACCGGGAATTCATCTTCCAGGTCATCTACCAGCACAGTCATGGTTTGACCGATACGTTTTTGGAGTTTGGCTGCTGAGATTTCTTGCTGAACCTGCATGAAACGCTCATAACGCTCTTGTTTAATTTCTTCAGGAACGTGATCTGGCAAATCATTTGCTGTCGCACCTTCAACTGGCGAATAGGTAAAACATCCCACACGATCCAGCTGGGCTTCTTTCAGCCAGTCCAGTAACATCTGGAAGTCTTCTTCAGTTTCACCCGGGAAGCCCACCACAAATGTTGAACGCAACACCAGATCAGGACATTTCTCGCGCCAGATTTTCAAACGCTCCAGTGTATTTTCACTGTGCGCAGGTCGTTTCATCAGTTTGAGAATTTTTGGACTCGCGTGCTGGAATGGAATATCCAGATAAGGCAGGATTTTGCCTTGTGCCATCAGGTCAATCACAGCATCCACATGCGGATATGGGTAAACATAGTGCAAACGTACCCAGATTCCCAACTGACCCAATGCTTCACACATGTCATAGAATTTGGTTTTAACCGGCTGACCATTCCAGAAATCCAGCTTGTATTTCGTGTCCAGGCCATAAGCAGAAGTATCCTGGGAGATCACGAGTACTTCTTTTACACCGGCACGTTTCAGCGCTGCAGCTTCTTCAAGCACAGAACCAACTGGACGTGAAACCAGATCGCCACGCATGCTTGGAATAATACAGAAGGTACAACGATGGTTGCAGCCTTCAGATATTTTCAAATAAGCATAGTGTTTTGGCGTCAGGCGGATGCCTTGCTCTGGAACCAGATCAATAAATGGATTGTGTTTTGGCGGCTCAGGCACGTATTGATGAACCGCATCCATAACTTCTTTATATGCCGCTGCACCTGTCACTTTCAGGACATTGGGATGCATTTGGCGAATCTTGTCTTCGTCTTTACCTAGACAACCTGTTACGATCACGCGACCATTCGCGCTCATCGCCTCACCAATCGCATCTAGCGACTCTTGCACTGCGGATTCAATGAAACCACAGGTATTTACTACAACTAAATCAGCACCGTCATAATCCGAAGCGACGTCATAACCTTCAGTCTTTAACTGGGTTAAAATACGTTCAGAATCTACCAATGCCTTAGGACAACCTAAAGATACAAAACCGACTTTGGGGGACTTCATGAATTTTCGCTCTACTAGAATGCGCGTATTGTATGTCTTTTCGCATCATAAAAATAGTTGAAAACCTGACTCTTTGCATCACGCACTAAAATATTGCCATAAAATATTCAACATACCTACCAATGCACCAAAATGAATCATTTTAGATTTACAGCCTCAATTTAATCCGCTATATCTAAGATGAATTGTGTTGCTCTGTCACATTTCTGCATTTCATCGCAATAAATAAACTCTACTCATAAAAGTTGGCGTGCATCTTGCATCAAATCAGAACTTAAAATTGATTAAATTGCTTTATGAAGATGCCATTGCGCCATTTTAATACAGGAACAAACCCGCGAATGGATCAAATTATTCCGATCGACTATCGTGCTTTAGTGGACAATATGACCACGTGTATCTTATTGATAGACCGCGATCTTAATATTTATTATCTGAATTCTGCCTGTGAAGCCTTATTTGATGTGAGCTTATTCCGCGCGAGCGGCACATCCGTACTCAATATTCTGCGAAACCCGACAGATGAGTTCAACACCGAAGAAGCCCTGAATAATACTTTAACTACGGGACAACCTTATACACGCCGCGAAGCCACTATTCTGGTCAACTTTAAAGACATTCATGTCGATTACACTGTTTCTCAGCTAAACCTTGGCAAACCTTATCATCCGTTGCTGCTCATTGAACTCAATCCTCGCGATCGTATGTTAAAAATCTCGCGTGAAGAAAATCTGCTGCAACAGCATCAAGTAGCGCGTCAACTGATTCGCGGTGTCGCGCATGAAATCAAAAATCCACTCGGTGGTATTCGCGGCGCAACTCAACTCCTGGCACGCAGCCTGAATGATCCACAATACAAAGAATTTACCGACATTATTATTAGTGAAGTCGATCGACTGAGAAATCTGGCCGATACCATGCTCGGTTCACGCCAGCTTCCGAGCTATGAGCTGGTCAATGTGCATGAACCTCTGGAACGAGTACGCTCACTGATTGCCAATCAGACCAAAAAGAAAATCAAGATTACCCGGGATTACGACCTGTCCTTGCCTGAAGTGCTGGCAGACCGTGATCAATTGATTCAGGTCATTTTGAATATTTGCGCCAATGCCGTACAGGCCATGACCGAGAACAAGGAGTTCTTTGTCGAATATCAACCGGAACTGATTTTAAGAACCCGGATTCAGCGTCTCTTTACCATTAACGGGGTGATTCACCGCTCTGTAGTACGGATTGATATTGAAGACAACGGTCCAGGTGTGCCGGAAGAGATTATCGAATCGGTGTTTTATCCGCTGGTCACCAGTCGCGCAAAAGGTACCGGACTGGGCCTCAGTATTGCTCAAAATATTATTCATCAGCACAACGGCATGATCGAGTGTCAGTCCGTGGCTGGAAAAACCGTCTTTAGCTTATATTTACCTTGGGAGTCGAATCATGTCGCGAAATAAAATATGGGTGATTGATGACGATCGCGCCATGCGCTGGGTACTGGAAAAGACCTTTAAAGAGGAAGGTCTGGATGTGACCAGTTTTGAAGAAGCACAATCTGCACTAGACCAACTGAGTCTGGAAGCACCCGATGTGATTTTGACCGATATCCGTATGCCGGGTATTGATGGACTTACCTTCCTGGGCAAGGTTAAACACAGTTATCCTGACCTACCTGTCATTATTATGACGGCGCATTCAGACTTAGAATCGGCTGTTTCTAGCTATCAAACTGGTGCTTTTGAATATCTGCCTAAGCCTTTTGATATTGATGAAGCACTGGCGCTGGTAAATCGTGCAATTTTACATATCACCAAGCTACAGCAACAAGAATCAGCAAAAGCGGCTCCACCAATTCAATCTACCGAAATTATTGGTGAATCGCCTGCCATGCAGGAAGTGTTTCGTGCCATTGGCCGTTTATCACAATCGCATATTACCGTGTTGATTAATGGTGAGTCTGGTACAGGTAAAGAACTGGTGGCGCATGCCCTGCATCGTCATTCACCACGCAGTTCAAAACCTTTTATTGCCCTCAATATGGCGGCGATTCCAAAAGACCTGATCGAAACCGAACTCTTTGGCCATGAGAAAGGTGCATTTACCGGTGCTAATACCCAGCGCCAAGGTCGTTTTGAACAGGCCAATGGCGGCACGCTGTTTTTAGATGAAATTGGCGATATGCCATTTGAAACGCAAACACGTTTACTGCGCGTTTTGGCAGACGGTGAGTTCTACCGTGTTGGCGGTCATATTCCGGTTAAGGTTGATGTACGTATCGTGGCAGCGACCCATCAGGATCTGGAAAAACTGGTTCATGATGGTCGCTTCCGTGAAGACTTGTATCATCGCCTGAATGTAATTCGTATTCATATTCCAAAACTGGCACATCGTAGTGAAGATATTCCGATGCTGGCGCAGCATTTTCTGGCACGTGCCGGCAAGGAACTTGGGGTCAATCCAAAGATTCTGCGTCCTGAAACCCAGGAATATATGCAGAAATTGCCGTGGCAAGGTAACGTGCGTCAACTTGAAAATACCTGTCGCTGGCTGACTGTCATGATCACAGGTCGTGAAGTCTATCCTGAAGACTTGCCACCTGAACTGAAACAAATCCCAATTCATCAGCAGGATCCGGGTGCGCCAATTCCAACGCTGAACCAGATCGCACCGCATCACTGGGATGAATTGCTGGGTCAATGGGCGATGCAGAAACTCAAAAATGGTGAAATGAAACTTCTGGATGTTGCGACGCCAATGTTTGAACGCACCTTGATCAATGCAGCCTTGCAACAAACCCGTGGCCGTAAACGTCATGCCGCAGAACTTTTAGGTTGGGGTCGCAACACTTTAACGCGCAAGCTTAAAGAATTGGGCATGGATACTACGGATGATGAAATCGAAGAAGAAATAGAAAGTTAATCTTTCCATATAAAAAAGCGCCGATTGGCGCTTTTTTATTGATGATGATTTATGCAGTAAAACCCACATAGCGGAAATACCCATCTATGCCCAGATCAGACTTATATATCAGATAATTTGAATAAGTCGCTTGGGTGATTTCATCCAGCATATTCACCTGATCATCATTGGCATGCAGATCATCTACAGAACGCGGCATGCTGTGCTCGAATTCATCCGTCATATATTCAAAGCCAATATCCATGGCAATAAACAGGGTATGTTCACAAGGTTGCACATACTGCTCTTCTGCCCAATCAATCACGTTGTGCTGACAATGTGGACAGGCAATATTATCAGTGGCCTGAATCGAGAGTGGAATAAGTTGATAAGCCATATAAAAATCAATCTGTTTACTATCCGTATATTTTAGCAAATTTTATGGACTGACTTTATTCAATTAAAAACCTCGACGATAAAAAAAGGAATCTTCAGATCACTGCTGTCCCATAGTTTGATTTAAATAAAAAACCTGAGTCCAAATCGTTAAAATATGAGTGCAAGCAAACACTTTAACGACCAGGATTC
>NZ_JAMXXK010000038.1 GCF_024129735.1 Acinetobacter lwoffii
GTTTAATTTACTTGCTGGCATATACAATTTAGATTGGGTGAAAGATAAACAATTAAATTGATTGAAAAATGATTTATGAAGGAAGTCTAATGAAATATAAAAATAGAAACCGCTTTTTAGGCGGTTTCTGTTTTTAAGCGATACCTATCAACTAATAAATAGCATCTTCTAATCTAGAGTATCTTATCTACATAATAAAAAAGGACGCCTCAGCGTCCTCTTTTACTTTCACTCAATTAATCAAACAAGCGATCAAAGAATGATTTTTTCTTTGGTGAGGACTTGCTGTCTTCCCCATCCATGGTTTCTTGCAGTTCTTTTAACAGTTCACGTTGACGTGCACTTAAATTCACTGGAGTTTCCACCACAATACGGCACAGCAAGTCACCTTGCATGCTGGTACGTACCGGTTTAACACCCTTACCACGTAAGCGGAACAATTTACCCGTTTGCGTACCTTCAGGAATTTTCAAGCTAACACGACCATCCAGCGTAGGAATCTGAACTTCCTTACCTAAGGCTGCATCAGCAATCGATACCGGCACATCCATATACAGATCAGCGCCATCACGCTGGAAGATTTCGTGCTCACGCACCACCACTTCTACGTACAAGTCACCTGACTGACCATCACGGATTGCTTCACCCTTACCGGTCAAGCGTACGCGGTCGCCATTGTCCACGCCCGCAGGAATAGTGACTTCCAAGGTTTGCTGACGATCTGACACCCCTGAACCATGACATTTATTACATGGGTTCTTGATGATCTTGCCCTGACCGCGACAGGTACTACAGGTTTGCTGTACCGAGAAGAAACCTTGCTGCATACGCACTTGACCCGCACCATGACAGGTACGGCAGGTTTCCACATCGTTTGGATTTTTTGAACCTTTACCATCACAGGCATCACACGGTGCCGGTGCAGTAAAGGTAATGGTTTTCTTGACGCCTTTGACCGCTTCTTCCAGAGTCAGTTCCATCACATAGCGTAAGTCCGAACCACGGCGTGCACGTTGCTGGCCACGACCACCGCCGCCACCAAAAGCACCACCGAAAATATCACCGAACTGGTTGAAAATGTCTTCTGCGCTGAAACCACCGCCGAAGCCGCCACCGCCGCCCATACCACCCTCAAAGGCCTGGTGGCCCATACGGTCGTACATGCTGCGCTTTTCACCATCAGAGAGCACTTCATAGGCCTCTGCTGCTTCTTTGAATTTCTCTTCAGCTTCAGCATTGTCCGGGTTACGGTCTGGATGATATTTCATCGCCAACTTACGGTAGGC
Organism: Acinetobacter lwoffii; assembly: GCF_024129735.1. Classification (GTDB taxonomy): domain Bacteria; phylum Pseudomonadota; class Gammaproteobacteria; order Pseudomonadales; family Moraxellaceae; genus Acinetobacter; species Acinetobacter lwoffii_H. The sequence continues at coordinate 1,287 of NZ_JAMXXK010000038.1, forward strand.
TTTTTTGATTTCATCATCACTAGCGGTTTTAGCGACGCCCAAAACCTCATAATAATCACGTTTAGCCATGTCTGGCGATGCTCCTCACGGAATTTTGTTTAATATTCAACTGAGGTCTGAAATTGGGGTCAAACCTGATTTTACAAGGGGAAATATGAAAAAAATTATATGCTTTAGAACACAGCTTTATTTTGAGAGAATTTATGCAGGCCTTTAAACCAGGCATTGAGCAGGAAAATAAAGGCAATAAAGCTGAAAATCACCCCGGTCACGACACAGGCCTTGACCCATAACTGGCTGTCCCAGGCAAAGAAAAACAGCGGAATAAACCACAGCGCAGCAAAGAGCGCCAAAATGGTATAAATCACGATATTTCGCATGATCCACAAGGCCTGCGCCTGTAACCAGACTTCGGCATAATCGACTTGTGTCACTTTACGGGCCAACCAGTAGGCAAAAAGTCCACTAAACAGGGTAAATAAGGCCAAAAACATGAAGACATAAGCCATCGCTACGGAACGTCGCATCTTGGTTAATGTAGTTTGAGTCATGTTGGTTTAACCTCATTACCGGATTGGCAGTTCGGCCAATGCAGTAGTTACTTATTTTTTTAAATTATAAAAATCTCAGCTGCTACTATATTGAAAATTTCAATATTTCGCACCTGAAATTATGACAATTTTAAACAGAATTTAAACTTTTTTTCACTTTAAACCATTGTGCATATAAGGCAGGCAGGAAAAACAGGGTCAGAAGTGTCGCCACAATTAAACCACCCATAATGGCCACTGCCATCGGCCCGAAAAAAATACTGCGGGACAAGGGAATCATGGCTAAAACAGCGGCCAATGCGGTCAAGACAATCGGGCGACAACGGCGGACTGTGGCATTGATAATGGCATCCCATGGGGATTCTCCGGCCTGAATATCCTGCTCGATCTGGTCAATCAGAATCAGGGAATTTCGCATGATCATTCCAGAAAGCGCAATCGTCCCGAGCATGGCCACAAAACCAAAAGGTTTATTGAAAAGTAACAGGAATAACACCACCCCGATAATGCCTAAAGGTGCGGTCAGGAATACAATAAAGGCCCGTGAGATGCTCTTGAGCTGAATCATTAACAGGGTCATCACCACCGCCAGGAATAAAGGCATGCCGGCATTGACCGAGTTCTGGCCACGTGCGGATTCTTCGACCGTGCCGCCGACTTCCAGCAGATAGCCATTCGGCAACTCAGCTCGAAGTTGGTGCAGTGAATCGTGTAATTCATTCACCACAGTGGCCGGCTGTAAGGCCGTGCGAATATCGGCACGCACCGTGATGGTCGGTAAACGATTCCGATGCCAGATCAAGCCTTCTTCAAAGCTATATTCAATGTTGGCAAGCTGTGCCAACGGTACCGAAGTACCACGTGACGTCGGTATCGCCAGACTGCTTAAAGAAGCGACATCAACGCGTTCAGCCTGCGCACCACGTAAACGGATTTCAATCAGTTCACGCTTTTCCCGATACTGATCAATGCCGGCCCCCAAAATCGAGCTGTTCAGCACATTGGCCAGTTCGCTGCTAGTCACGCCCAACTGACGGGCACGATCCTGATCGATCTCCAGTTTGATGACTTTGCTCGGCTCACCCCAGTCTAGATGTACATTGGTGGTATTCGGATTTTCGCCCACGGTTGCGGCGACTTTCTGCGCCCATTCACGAACCAGTCCCAGATCTTCACCAGAGACCCGGAACTGCAATGGATAACCGACTGGAGGGCCATTTTCCAGCAGGGACACCCGGGTACGGACTTCCGGTAATAACAGCCGAATCTGGTCACTCAAGGATTGACGGATTTCGTTACGATCTTCCAAAGAGGATGCCAGCACCACAAACTGGGCAAAACTGGTTTGCGGCAGCTGCTGATCCAGCGGTAAATAGAAACGCGGCGATCCCATCCCAACATAAGCCACATAGTTATCAATGCCCTCTTGTTTTGATAAAAAGGCTTCGACTTTTTTTACTGCAGCTTCAGTGGCCTTCAGTGATGCACCTTCTTCAAGTTTGAGATCCACCAGAATTTCAGCCCGGTTCGAGGGCGGGAAAAACTGCTGCGGCACCAGCTTAAACATTAAAATAGACAGAATAAAAATTCCGACCGTGGCAGCAATGACAGTTTTACGATAGGTCACACAGGCATCGACCCAACGGCGAAAACCCCGATAAAACCGGGTTTGATAGGGGTCATAATGTTTACCGGCGTGATGCACAATCGGCTGAGGTTCTGGCTGTTTGCGCAGACGTGCCCAGAGACGCTGGTACCACGGCGCTTTTTGAATTAAATCTTTGTTGAAATCCGGTAGAAGTTTATCGCCTAAATATGGCACAAACAGTACCGCGGCCAGCCAAGATACCAGCAATGCAATGGTCACTACCTGGAAAATCGAACGGGTATATTCCCCGGTACTCGAAGCTGCAGTGGCGATCGGCAGAAAACCGGCAGCGGTAATCAGGGTCCCGGTCAGCATAGGAAAAGCCGTGGTGCGCCAGGCATGCCCGGCCGCCTGTAAACGGCTATAACCCTGCTCCATCTTAATCGCCATCATTTCAATCGCGATAATGGCATCATCAACCAAAAGACCGAGGGCCAGAATCAGGGCCCCCAGGGAAATTTTATGCAGTCCGACATCAAACAGCTGCATACCGGCAAAGGTCATGGCCAGCACCAGCGGAATCGAGAAAGCTACCACCAGACCGGTTCGGAAACCGAGCGAGAAAAAACTGACCAGCAATACGATAATCACCGCTTCTGCCAGCACTTTCATAAATTCGTTAATGCTGCGTTTGACCGCCACCGGCTGGTCCGAGACTTTTTGCAGCTCCATGCCAAGTGGCAGGGCTTTTTGCAGGCGGGCGAATTCCTGTTCCAGATTTTTACCCAAGGCAATGATGTCCCCACCCTTACGCATCGATACAGCAATACCAATGCCGTTTTCGCCCATAAAGCGCATCCGGGGCTGTGCCGGATCACTAAAGCCTCGATAGACTTCTGCGACATCTCCCAGCTGAATGGTCTTGCCATTTACCAGAAGTGGCAGTTGCTGTAATTGTTCGACACTGCTTAAAGCACCGCTGACCCGAACCTGAATCCGGTCTGAACCGGTTTCAAAAAATCCGGCATTGCTCATGGCATTTTGCTGCTGTAAGGCCTGCTGAATGGCGCTGACTGGAACACCCAGCTGAATGGCTTTGGTGTTGGAAATCTCAATCCAGATTTTCTGGTCTTGCAGGCCAATCAGCTCAACTTTGGCAACATCTTTGACCCGTTGCAGTTGCAGCTGTAAGCGGTCGGCGTATTCCTTGAGGGTCGCATAGTCAAAATCTTTACCCTTGAGCACATAAATATTGCCAAAGGTATCGCCAAATTCATCATTAAAGAATGGACCTTGTACCCCTTGTGGCAATTCATGCCGGATATCGCCCACCTTCTTGCGCACGTTATACCAGACATCCGCGACATCTTTCGAAGCCAGGGAATCCTTGGCAACAAAAGTCACCATGGATTCGCCCGGACGCGAATAGGCCATGATACGGTCATACTGTCCCGTGGTCATCAGTTCCTTTTCAATCCGGTCAGTAACCTGTAGGGATACTTCTTTGGCACTGGCACCGGGCCAGTAGGTCTGGATTACCATGACTTTAAAGGTAAAAGGCGGATCTTCACTTTGTGACAGTTTGGAATAAGAGACGATGCCGATCAGACCCAGCAGGATCATAAAATACAGCACCAGACCTTTATTTTTTAACGCCCATTCCGACAGGTTAAAGTTCATGCTTAACCCCCTGCCTGAATGGTCACACGACGGTTTTCACGATCAATCGGATTGATTTTTTGCTGGTTACGCAGCAGATGTACGCCGCCAATCACCACATAGTCTTCCGGCTTGAGGCCACTGAGTACAGGAACACTGTCCCGGCCATAGGCACCGAGCTGGACCGGGACTTTACGTAAGGTATGATCCGGCTGGACCACCATGACATAAGCCTGCTGATCCGTTGCCGAGACACTGGATAACGGCACACTAAGCATATTATCGCGGCTATGCTGAAAAAATACCCGGGCACTTTGTCCCAACTGGATCTGGCCATTGCCTTCACGTAAGGAAACTTTAACCCTGAAGGTACGCGACTGGTCCGCTGCCGGTGAAATCTCGCGAACAAAAGCGGCAAATTTTTCTTCAGGTTTGGACCATAATGTCACTGTGGCTGTCTGTCCCACCTTGATCTCCGAAATAGCCTGTTCCGGCACCCCAATCACCACTTCACGCTCGCCGGCAATTGCCAGTTCATACACCACCTGCCCGGCAGCAACCACCTGACCTGTTTCAATATTGCGCGCAGTGATCACGCCGTTTCTAGTGGCAATCAGCTGGTTATAAGCAGTCTGGTTTTTAGCGGTATCATAGTTGGATTGTGCCTGCTTCAGATTTGACATGGCGGTCTTGTACTGGTTTTCGATCGCGTCATATTGTGAGCGGCTCACGGCATTGGATGGCAATAACTGCTTGAAACGTTGTAGTTCGTCTTGAGCAATCTTACTGGCAGACTGTGCACTTTCCAGCTGGGCACGTGCTGCATTCAGCTGCAGCTGGGCATCTTTGACATCCAGAGTTGCCAGGACTTGCCCGACTTTGACCTGGTCACCCACATCGACGAAACGCTGGGTCACCTGACCCGCTACCCGAAATGCCAGTGCCGTTTGCTGTCGTGCCTGCACATCACCGGCATAACTTTTTAGTTCATGCTGTGAAGTGGTGGGTGTGGCCACCATGACAAAGGGAACTTCCTGCCCTGCGGCAGCAGTATCTTTGCTGCACCCGGTTAAGGTCACGCTGCAAAGCACCACCATGCCAGCCAATATGCTGTAAATCCTGCTCATCTTATCCGCTCTTATCTGATCGTCTTTTTTAGGGCAAACTATGCTGATATATTGAATTGCTTGTTTTTTAATTAATATACCACCCGGTACACTAATTACAACTGAATCATCAAAGCAATGACCGTGTTGACTTTTTTTGGAAGAGATTGTGCAAATACCTGTAGGACGACCCAAGGATCTGGAAAAGCGTCAGCGCATACTCAGCGCGGCCAAAAGCTTATTTTTAGCACATGGCTATCATGCTTCCAGCATGAACCAGATTGCACGTGAGGCAAGAGTCACCAAGCTGACGGTGTATAACCATTTTCAGGACAAGGCCACCCTGTTTAGCTGTGCGATTGAGGATACCTGTGAAGCCATTCTGCATGAACATCCTCAGCTCTTGCAGCCGAGCAGTGACTTTGCGCAGGAGTTTTATCAGGCCTGTCAGCGCGCTTTAAATATTCTTCATTTACCTGAAGCGATCAAACTGGATCTGTTGCTGATGGAACTGGCCTCGCAGCAAAGTCCGTTGACCGAACAGTTTTATCAGGCCTCGCATAGCAAACTGGATGCAGTCTGGAATGATTTCTTTGCCCTGGCCCAGCAGTACCGCTTTATTCAGGTCGATCTTCCAGAAAAACAGACCGAGCTGATCGTATCCCTGCTGACCGGAACCCGTCATCAGAAAATCCTGCTGGGTCTCAGCCTTCCCCCTTCAAGCGCAGAACAGCAACAGATCATTAACGAGGCCATTGAACTGTTTATGCTGAAATATGCCCTGCCGGATTAACTCCTTTCCTTCGGACTGATCGCCGATAACCATATGTGGCCTAAAATTTGCTAAAAAAGCAGCCAATGCTCTGCAACTTTTGTCTCTAAGGGACTTGGATTGTCATGCAGTCGCGGTATAGTCAAAGCATGCATGTGAGGGAATAAAAAATGATTCAACAGATTGATGCACCACTACGCGAAGACGTACGCTTACTGGGTAATTTGCTGGGGGAAACCTTAAAATTACATGCGGGGCAGGATTTGTTTAATCAGATTGAGCAGATTCGTGCTTTATCTAAAGGCGCACGTGATGGACAGGTCGAAGCAGAAAAACAGCTAGAACAATTATTTTTGAGTCTGGAAGATGCAGAAATCCTGCCGCTGACCCGCGCCTTTACCCACTTTTTAAACTTTGCCAATATTGCCGAACAATATCATGTGGTACGTCGTCGCCGTCAGAGCGAGTTTGATGACACTGCAGAATCGCCCAATCCTCTGGTGCCTTTATTTGAAAAATTTAAACAGCAGGAGATTTCTGCCGATACGCTGTATCAGCAAATCTGTGAACTGAAAATTGAACTGGTTCTGACCGCGCATCCCACAGAAGTCAGCCGCCGTACCCTGATTCAAAAATATGACGGTATCAATAATGCCCTGTCCAAATTTGACCAGCAGAAACTGACTCCACGTGAACGTCAGGCAGTTCTGGCCGATCTGAAACAGCTGATCAGCTCCGCCTGGCAAACCGATGAAATCCGTCAGCATCGCCCGACTCCGATCGATGAAGCCAAATGGGGTTTTACCACCATTGAGCAAACCTTATGGAATGCAGTACCGAAATTTATCCGTGAACTAAATGGCATGGTGCAAGCGCAATGTGGCCAGAACCTGCCCTTAGATGTCGCACCCGTACGTTTTGCCTCATGGATGGGTGGTGACCGCGATGGCAACCCCAATGTCACCCACACCGTCACTCAGGAAGTACTGTGGCTGTCGCGCTGGAAAGCAGCCGATCTCTATGTACGCGATATTGAAAACCTGCGCTGGGAACTGTCCATTCAGCAATGCAGTCCGGAAATTTCTGAAGCCTTGGGCCAGCCCCATCCTGAACCTTATCGTGAATATTTACGTGATACCCGTACCCGCCTGAAAGCCACCCGTCACTGGCTGGCAGAAAAATTAAAAGGCAATGATGCCGATGACAGTCTGGTGATTAAAAGTAAAGATGAACTTTTACAACCGCTCCTGACCTGCTACCGTTCACTGATGGACTGCAATCTGGCCGAAATTGCCAATGGCAGCCTGCTGGACTTTATTTACCGGGTCAACAGTTTTGGGATCGAACTGCTAAAACTAGATATCCGCCAGGAATCGGGTCGTCACCGTCAGGCGATTTCTGCGATTACCGAATATTTAGGACTGGGGAATTTTGAAACCTGGACTGAACAGGCACGGCAAAACTTTTTACTGCAAGAGCTGCAAAGCAAACGTCCGTTGCTGCCAAAACATCTGAATGAGCCAGCAGGCAGCCTGATTGAACATCCGGATGTACAGGAAGTGTTTGCCACCATGCGTACGCTAGCCGAGCAACCGAGCGAATCTCTGGGTGCTTATATCATCTCGATGGCGGAATATCCAAGTGATGTGCTGGCGGTTTTATTGCTACAGAAAGAAGCCGGCATCAAGCAGGCGCTACGGGTGGTTCCCCTGTTTGAAACCTTAAAAGATCTGGATGGCGCAGCCGCAACCATGTCGACCCTGTTCAATATGCACTGGTACAAACAGCATATTCAGGGCAAACATGAGGTCATGATTGGCTATTCGGATTCTGCCAAGGATGCTGGTTTTATGTCGGCCAACTGGGCCCAATATCGTGCCCAGGAAGAACTGACCGCAGTTGCCCAACAACATGGCGTGCAATTGACCCTGTTCCATGGTCGTGGCGGTTCAATTAGCCGTGGCGGTGCGCCAACCCAGCAGGCACTCTTCTCTCAACCGCCAGGGTCGATTTCAGGTGCGATCCGGGTGACTGAACAGGGCGAAATGATCCGTTTCAAATTCGGTCTGGAAGAAATCGCCCTGCAGAATCTGGAAATTTATACCGCTGCAACACTGGAAGCGACCTTACTCCCGCCACCTGAACCCAAACAGGAATGGCGCGACTTGATGCATCAAATGACCGAGCTATCGGTGCAGGTCTATCGCCAGACCGTCCGGGAAAATCCGCATTTTGTGAAATACCTGCGTACCGTCGTCACGCCAGAACTTGAACTGCAAATGCTGCCACTGGGTTCACGGCCGGCGAAACGTAAAGTCAGTGGTGGGATTGAATCACTGCGAGCGATTCCCTGGGTCTTTGCCTGGACCCAGATTCGCCTGATGTTACCGGCCTGGCTCGGTACCGGTGCTGCATTAAATGCGGTACTGGATCAGGGACAACGCACGGTACTGGATGAGATGCTGGCAGAGTGGCCGTATTTTCAGACCCTGATTGATATGCTGGAAATGGTACTGTCCAAAGCCGATGCCAATGTGGCGCTATATTATGAATCGCATTTGACTCAGGATGAAGATCTTAAAGTTCTGGGAACAGAACTGCGTCAGCGTTTGCAGGATGCTGTACAAACCCTGTTGAGCTTAAAAGGCGAATCGAAACTCCTGAGCAGTAACGGTGTACTGGATCAGTCGATGAAAGTACGTAAACCCTATTTGTTACCGCTGCACTTACTGCAAGCTGAACTGATGAAACGTCGCCGTTTATATCTGGAACAGCAGCAGGCTGAAAATACCCCGGTCGATCATGCCTTAATGGTCAGCATTGCCGGCATTGCAGCCGGTTTACGTAATACCGGCTGATTTTTCGCCCTCGCATTCAAAGCACATCCTGGTGATGTGCTTTTTTTGTACATGAATTGGCCAAAACCACTCACTGCATCGTATTTTTTATAACTAAAATAACAAATCTTTATGAGTGAATTTTAAGCATAGCTATATGATTAATCCACTGATTTAACGCTACTTTTATATTAAAAATATTTACCAATTGATAAAAAATAAATAAAAGTCAATGAATTAACTTGAACAAAAAGTTGAAAGGAGTGATTAAAACTTCCAAAAAACCGGAGTATGATGTGCACAATTTATCTTTTGAGTGCTCATTTTATGTCCAGTTGGTTTCCCAAATGGCGCCCGTATGAGGGCAGTATCGATGCACGACCAGTAGGTACCGCAGAGTATTTGCCACCCGCACAAACGGTAGTTTTGGGTGTACAGCATGCCTTTGCCATGTTTGGCGCAACCGTACTGGCACCTTTTTTAATGGGCTTTGATCCAAACCTGGCAATTTTAATGTCAGGGATCTGTACCATCCTGTTCTTTTTAATCACCGGTGGCCGGGTTCCAAGTTATCTAGGTTCAAGCTTTGCCTTTATTGGTGTGGTCATCGCAGCAACTGGTTATGCGGGTGGTGGCGGACTGAATCCGAATATTGGCGTTGCAGCAGGCGGGATTATCGCATGTGGCATCTTCTATGCGCTGATGGGCTTTCTGGTCATGGCGACGGGCACCCGCTGGATCGAAAAGCTGATGCCACCGGTAGTGACCGGTGCCGTGGTGATGATCATTGGCCTGAACCTTGCTCCAGTCACGGTTAAAAGCGTCATGGGCAACACCTTTAATATGTGGATGTCTCTCGTTACCGTGATGTGCATGGGCTCGATTGCCGTCTTTACCAAAGGCCTGCTGCAACGCCTGCTATTATTGGTCGGTCTGTTACTGGCCTATCTGATCTATTTCATGCTCAGCAATGTCATGGGTTATGGCACTGCGATTAATTTCCTGCCAATCCAGCAAGCAGCCTGGTTCGGTTTACCGACCTTCCATGCACCGACCTTTGAAGTCAATGCCATGCTGATCATCGCACCAGTTGCCTTGATTCTGGTGGCAGAAAATCTGGGCCATATTAAAGCCGTAGGCGCGATGACCGGTGAAAACCTGGATCCGCATATTGGTAAAGCCTTTGTAGCAGATGGTATTGCAACCACTTTAGCCGGTGGTGTGGGTGCGCCGGGTATGACCACCTATGGTGAAAACATTGGTGTAATGGCCGTGACACGGGTTTACTCGACCATCATCTTTGCAGTCGCGGGTGTCTTTGCTGTGTTCCTGGGTTTATCGCCTAAGTTTGGTGCGGTGATTCATACTATTCCAACGGCGATTCTGACCGGTGCTTCGATTATAGTCTTTGGTTTGATTACTATTGCTGGTGCCAAAATCTGGATTGAGAACAAGGTCGATTTTTCGCAGAACAAGAACCTGATGGTGGCTGCGGTGACCATTATTTTAGGTACGGGTGATTTTGCCCTGACTTTTGGTAGCTTCAATCTAGGTGGTATTGGTACGGCAACGTTTGCAGCCCTGTTCTTAAACTGGTTCTTCAGTCTGGTCGATAAAAAATAAAATTCAGCGATGACTGGGCACAGCCTGTTGCAAGCAAAAAGACCGAACATATATGTTCGGTCTTTTTTGTAGCCTAAAACAGTCTGTCTAGAATGAACTGTTTTAAGTGACTGGCAATTGATTCGCGTTGGCTTATTTCTGTTTTTTAAGCGCTTGCTTCAGTTGCTTCAATTTGCCTTTATGTTTTGAAATCTTTTTCAAACGTGCTTTGATTTCTTGCTTTAAAGATTTAACTTGCTTAGCCATGGTATTACTCCCTAGTAAGGCTATTCGTTAGGCTTGTGTTGTTTCACAAAACCACGAATAAATTTTCTTAATTCACGAGCAGCACTAGTATCCAGTTCTTCGCAGAGACGAATAAATTCATCACGCTCCGTACTCTGAATACGAATTAAAAGTTGTCCATCTTTCTTGCCTGTCTTTATTTTTTTGATTTTCTCGCTCATTGCTTATCTCTCCAAAATAAAGACTGCTTTGCAAAAGATGTATATACAATATATATACTTTTTAAATTAAATCAAACTTACATTGTAAAAATATTTAATAAAATCAATTTATTTTTTTTACCATAATTTCTATAAAACCGTGCAAAGCCCGTCCAGGCAAGGCTTTAGGCACTTGGCTGAATGGGCTTTTTATGGATAAATTATTTTTGCAAAAAGGCGATGTTGTGCTTAAAAATCGCCATGGCTACAGCAAGATCTCCTGCATAGCTTGAAGATCGTCCGGCGTAGTTGAACTGAAATGAGCCCGTTTAAGGACGAAACTCTTTCAGTTCACGTTGAATAAAGTATTGGAACATTTCACGGTATAGATGTTCAATAAACTCCTGATCGAGGCCCTGCTTTTGCGCCAATGCCCTAACATTTTCTACAATCTGTTCCATACGTTCTGGTGACTGCAAATCGGTTTCGGTTTTTTTGAAACGGGTGGTTTGATCAACATAAAATTGACGCGCAGCGATCAGCTCAACTAAAGCTGTATCAATGGCATCGATCTGTTGACGTGCATGTTCTAGTGATTCAGCTTTGATCTTTTCCATGTTTTTTCAGTTCACTTTCAGTTTGATTATTACTCTTATACTTTTCTTCTAACACATTACTGAAAATACTTTCAATCATCCAGACCCGATATAAGCTATTAAATGTATAACTTTGATCATCTATGCGCAGTTCCAGTACCGGAAAATTCGGCTGCGACTTCATTTCACACAGCATATCATTGTCCTGCAGCTTGGCCAGAATATCGTCCTGGGTCAGATCTACAATATTTAACTGTTGCTGCAAATGCTTGAAATGGGGTGCATAAGACAGGTCTTCACCACGGGTCCAGACGGCCTGCAAGATCTGGTACATCGCCTCAATCCGCTGCTCCTCGGGACAGCTATAAAATAACTGTGCCATTGGCGCGATCGCCTGCTCGGTCGGTCGGCAGAACGGGGTAAATTCTACGTCAGTCCGTTTGGATAAACGTGTGGCCAGACTCCAGTCAAACTCATCCCGGCCACGATAGGACAAGGGATAAACATTCAGCTGGATATTATAATAATCCGCCAGTTCTTCCTTGATGTAAGCTAGGAGCAGCCAGGAAATCGGATCTTCCAGCGCGAGATACAAGTCCAGTTCCGGATCCATCGACTGGATCTCGTTCAGCTCTTCAGCATCACTGATCAGATGCTCACGCCATTCAATGTGATCGATCATAAAAATCGGATTACCGGTCAGCAGTTTTTGCTGCTCCAGACGCCGGGTCAGACGCAACAGGTCATCGACTGCCTGATACTGGCGACCGCCTAAATTAAAATAGCTGGCCAGAATCGGGGTCTGATCAAAAATACGTTCGGGAAAGTCCTGTGGCTGATGATGACGACTGGCCATGGCATAAAGGGTTCGTAATTTTCCGGTCTGTTTTTGCCAGAGCATATGGAAAACATCTTCCAGCAAATACAGGAAATCTTGTCCACGCAGAGGTGTATGCCGCAAAATCAGTTCAGCCTGTTTTAAGGCCTCAGCGCTCGGTAATTCCGGCGTATCATGAAAACTGAAACGATGCTGTTTTGACAGAATCTTGGCATCATTTAGGGTGTAGTGCTGCCATTCATCAAAAGACATCTGATTTGGGGGGGCTGCATGCGAACTGGAAATAATTACTTTTAGCGGCTTGAGCTGCGGACTTAAAATTTCTTCGAGCTGGGGCAGCTGCTGTACCGCCAGATAGCTGTACACATCATCCAGTCTTAAATGGATACTCAGCCCATCTTGAATAGATAACACCGTTTGACGGATTGGTTTCTGGTAAAACCAACTCGATCGGATTGGATCAAACCAACGGCGTAACAGGGACATGAGTTCGGCCTCGACAAAGATGACGGTGTGCAGTTCAAAAAATTGAATCTGTACAGAATAATCTATTTTTAAGATCGCAGAGCCAAAGCCCTGCATGGTGTAAAAACTTATATCAAGTCTTGACATACTCCCGCCACTTTCGACTAGCTCAAGTGGGGGATTCTAAAAGCAAAAGCTCTTAGGTGACTTCCTCACGGATTTCACTTGCTTTCTGCTTCACAGGGCGATCTTTACCGCATCTTCCCTCGACAGACAAAACGGTATGTCCCACCGCTAAAATGTTACGAGAAGCGTTAATATCTGCATTCTCGCTAAAACCACAACTAACACACTCAAACTTAGCCTGAGTAGGTCTATTTTCTTTTGCAACATGACCGCATGAACTACAAGTCTGACTTGTATATCTAGGGTCAATCTTAACGAGTAAACCACCTCGCCATTGTTGCTTATACTCCAACATATTGACAAGCATTGACCAACCTTGATCTAGGATTGATTTGTTTAAGCCTGATTTAGCTTTAACATTCTTTCCTTTTTCTTCGATTGAGCCTTTGGCTGACTTCGACATATTGGCTACTTTTAAGTCCTCAACTACGATCATTGCGTGGTTTTTGCTGAGAGTTGTCGTGACTTTGTGCAAGTAGTCATGCCGAATATTGGCAATATGATGATGTAATTTATTGATCCTTAAATTAAGTTTTTTCCAATTTTGACTAAATTCGGTTTTCTTTCTCAACTTGCGTTGAAGCCTAGCCAACTTTACTTGATTGGCTTTAAAACTATTGATTGGGTCAAATACCTGACCTGTTGATATTGTAATTAATTTCTTAATACCAAGATCAACACCAATTGTAGATTTTGATGGATGAATTGGTTGTTCGATTTCACGGTTAGTAAAAAATGAAACATACCAAAGCCCACAAATTTTCTTAATTGTAATACTTGTGATTTTACCAACAATTTCTTGTGATTTTTTAAATCTTATCCAACCTGTTTTTTTAGGCAAAGAAACTCGATCACCAATAACCTCACAATCTGCAAATGGAAGTCTAAAAGATTGCTCACCATCTAATTTCTTCTTGAATCTTGGCATGAGTGGTCTAAGCTCAATCTCACCACCATCAGCCAATTTAAAAAAATTGGGTTTACGTGGTTTCCGCTTGTTTTGCTTTAAACGAGCTTGTTCTTTTTTGTTGTAAAACTTACCCCATGCTTGAGCAAGATCACGTATTTTTTGCTGTAAGCAAGCTGAATATGTTTGACCAAGAAAAGAAAATTCAGGTGTTTTTTTAAGGGGTACTAATTTTTTTTCAATGCTTTCGTAACGAATATATTCATCTTTAGCAAACATTTCAAATGATTTAGCGAGAATTTGATTCCACACAAAACGAGCAGAACCTATTGCTTGATTAAGCAATATTTCCTGTTCTTGGTTAGGCAGAAGCCTAAACTTGTAGTGTTGTAAAATCTTCATTAAATCATTGTTTATAAAAGAATTGTAGTGTTTGAATTATAGCAAAAATAAGCAATAAAACCAAGAAAACATTATCTTTAATATGGCTATCGCCACTCGCTTGTATCCCCCACCTGACTGTCGGTGAGGGTCTTACGCCCGATTAAGATAAACAAATGTTCAATGTTTAACAATGGATTAGAGGTCAAGATTCAAGTCAGTGACCGCCCCGGTTTCTGCACCTGAGGTCAGTTTGGCGAATTTGGCCAGTGCTCCATGGGTATAGTTCGGTTTTGGTTTGATCCAGGCTGCTTGACGTGCTGCAATCTCCGGCTCATCCACATGCCAGGTCATTTCCCGGGTTTCCGCATTAATTGAAATCTGGTCGCCATTTTGTACCAGACCAATCGGGCCGCCATCATAAGCTTCGGGGGTGACATGACCAATCACAAAACCGTGACTGCCACCCGAGAAGCGTCCATCGGTAATCAGGGCAACTGAAGCGCCTAAGCCCTTCCCGATAATCGCAGAGGTCGGTTTCAGCATTTCTGGCATTCCCGGGCCACCTTTGGGACCAACGCCACGAATCACCACCACTTCACCCGGCTGGACTTCGCCATCCAGAATACCGCGCATGGCACCCTGCTCACCTTCAAACACGCGAGCCGGGCCAGCAAAATGCAGTCCTTCCTTACCGGTAATTTTGGCGACCGCGCCCTTCGGTGACAGATTGCCTTTTAGAATCACCAGATGTGAGTCTTTTTTCACTGGCGCATCAAAAGGCAGAATAATCTGCTGGCCTTCCGGATAGTCCTGCACATCGGCCAGATTTTCTGCCAGCGTCTTACCTGTGACCGTCAGACATGAGCCATCCAGCATGCCGGCATCCAGCATGCGCTTCATCAGTGGTTGAATTCCACCAATCGCAATCAGTTCTGACATCAGATATTTACCTGATGGACGCACGTCGGCCACCACCGGAATATCTTTACCAATCCGCACGAAATCATCCAGACTCAATTCCACTCCTGCTGTATGTGCCATGGCTAAAAGATGCAGTACACCATTGGTCGAACCACCCAGCGCAATCAAGACTTTAATCGAGTTTTCAAAGGCGGCTTTGGTCATGATGTCGCGCGGCTTAATATCCAGTCGCAACAGGTTCATCACCGCTTCACCGGCCCGGGCACAGTCAATTTGCTTGTCTTCCGATACCGCTTCCTGTGCCGAAGAGCCCGGCAGGCTCATGCCTAAAGCTTCAATCGCAGAGGCCATCGAGTTGGCCGTGTACATACCGCCACACGAACCCGGACCTGGCAAGGAAACCTCTTCAATATGCTTGACCTGAATCGCGTTGATTTCACCTTTGGCATATTGACCCACCGCTTCAAACACTGAAATCATGTCGGTATGACCTTCACCCGGTTTGATGGTTCCGCCATAAATAAACAGCCCCGGACGGTTGAGGCGCGCCAATCCCATGATGCAGCCGGGCATATTTTTGTCACAGCCACCAATGGCAATCACACCATCATAAGCCTGACAGCCGACCACGGTTTCAATCGAATCTGCGATCACTTCCCGTGACAGCAGGGAATATTTCATGCCGTCGGTGCCATTGGAAATGCCATCTGAAATGGTAATGGTATTAAAGATAATGCCCTTGCCACCCGCCGCACTCACGCCCTGCTCTACGGTTCTGGCCAGACCATCAATATGCATATTACAAGGCGTGACATTGGCCCAGGTCGAAGCGATGCCAATAAATGGCCGTTCAAAATCGGCATCTTTAAAACCGGTAGCACGCATCATGGAACGCGCCGGTGCATTTTCAATACCTTCATAAACAGGGGCAGAATGCTCGCGGATATTATCTTTACTCATTATTCTCTTCCTGGGCGATGACCGATTTTAAGTGTCGGTCTTGGACAATTTATTTTAAGGCCATTGTTTGACATACTCCCACCACTTTCACTTTATTCAAGTGGGGGATTCTAAAAGCATCAGCTCTTAGGTGACTTCCTCACGGATTTCGCTTGCTTTCTGCTTCATCGGGCAACCTTTACCGCATCCACCCTCCACAGACAAAACGGTGTGTCCCACCGCCAAAATATTACGAGAAGCGTTAATATCCGCATTCTCGCTAAAGCCACACGCAACACATTCAAAATGTGCCTGAGTAAGCCTATTTTCTTTTGCAACATGACCGCAGGAGCTACACGTTTGACTTGTGTATTTCGGGTCAATCTTAACGAGTAAACCACCTCGCCATTGTTGTTTGTACTCCAACATATCAACAAGCATTGACCAACCTTGATCTAGGATTGCCTTGTTTAAGCCCGACTTGGCTTTGACATTCTTTCCTTTTTTCTCGATTGTGCCACTTGCTGACTTCGACATATTGGCTACTTTTAAGTCCTCAACTACGATCATTGCGTGGTTTTTGCTGAGAGTTGTCGTGACTTTATGTAGGTAGTCATGCCGAATATTGGCAATATGATAATGTAGCTTGTTAATTGTGGTGTTCAACTTTTTCCAATTTTCACTAAACTTCACTTTTTTGCTCAACTTACGTTGAAGTTTAGCTAATTTAATTTGGTTGGTTTTAAAACTGTTCTTTGGGTTAAATACCTCACCCTCAGATGTTGTGACTAATTTCTTGACACCTAAATCAACACCAACTGCGGTTTTGGATGGATGTACTGGATTTTCCAATAACTCTTTTTCACTGCCAAATGAAATATACCAATGACCTGATCTCTTACTGATTGTCACATTCTTAATTGTGCCTAGAATATCTTGTGATTTTCTAAATTTCACAAATCCTATGCCATTTGGCAGCTTAACTCGATTACCCTCAATTCGACAATATTTATCAAATTGCACCAATCTAATTGAATCGTAACCATCTGATTTTTTCTTAAATCTAGGCATCAGTGGGCGTAACTGGATTTCAGAACCATCAGTGAGTTTGAGGAATTTGGGCTTGCGTGGTTTACGCTTATTTTCTTTTAATCTTGCATGTTCTTTTGCATTGAAAAACCTTGTCCAAGCCGAAGCCAGATCACGAATTTTTTGCTGTAGGGAAACAGCATTAGAATGATTTGCTAAAAAAGCATATTCAGGATTCTTTTTAAGACTGGTGATTTTATTCACCAAATTGGTTGCATTGATAAATTCATTCTTTGCAAACATTTCAAATGACACAACTAAAATTTGATTCCAAACAAAACGCGCAGAACCAACAAGATTGTTTAAAATAACCTCTTGCTCTTCATTAGGCTCAAGCCTAAATTTATACGCCTTGTTGATTTTCATTTTTTTTAAAACTTATTTAAATACAATGTTATATTTCTTTTATTTTAACATAAAAACGAATTAAAGCTAAATTAAAAAACTTACGAAATTCACCTCCACCCTGACTGTCGGGTGGAGTCCTCTTTCATTTTAAGATAGTTTCTTGTATAAAAAAAGCACCCCATCTGGAGTGCTATTTAAATCTGTAAAATTACAAATTAGATATCACGTACCGCACCTTTCGACGCACTAGTAGTATGCATCGCATACGCTTTCAGTGCTTTAGACACTTTACGCGGACGCTGTTCAGCAGGCTGCCAGCCTTTGGCTTCTTGTGCTTCACGGCGCGCTGCCATGGTTGCATCATCCACTGCCAGGTGAATGGTACGGTTTGGAATATCAATTTCGATACGGTCGCCATCTTCCACCAGACCAATTGCACCGCCTTCAGCCGCTTCAGGCGACACGTGACCAATCGACAGACCAGACGAACCACCCGAGAAACGGCCATCCGTTAAAAGTGCGCAGTCTTTACCCAAACCTTTCGATTTTAAGTAACTGGTTGGATACAGCATTTCCTGCATACCCGGGCCACCACGTGGACCTTCATAGCGAATCACGACGACATCACCCGCAGTGATTTTGCCGCCAAGAATGGCTTCAACTGCAGCATCCTGACTTTCAAACACACGTGCAGTCCCGTTGAATTTCAGGATTGAATCATCCACACCCGCAGTTTTTACGATACAGCCTTCTAGCGCGATGTTGCCGTAAAGTACCGCTAGACCACCATCTTGTGAGAAGGCATTGGCTGCATTACGGATCACGCCATTGTCACGGTCACCATCTAAGCGCGCATAGTAACGGTCTTGCGAGAATGCGGTCTGGGTCGGAACACCGCCCGGTGCCGATTTGAAGAATTGATACACCTCTTCATCTTCGGTACGGATGATGTCCCATTTATCCAAGGCATCTTTTAAAGTTTTTTCATGCACGGTTGGAACAGAAGTATCCAGCAAGCCCGCGCGATCCAGTTCACCCAGGATCGACATGATGCCACCGGCACGGTGTACATCTTCCATATGCACGTCCTGCTTCGCCGGCGCAACCTTACAAAGAACTGGCACATTACGTGACAAACGATCGATGTCAGTCATGGTAAAGTCGACTTCTGCCTCGTGTGCTGCTGCCAACAAATGTAGAACCGTATTGGTTGAACCACCCATGGAAATGTCTAAAGTCATCGCATTTTCAAACGCTGCTTTGGTCGCGATTGAACGTGGCAATAAGCTGTAGTCATTTTGCTCATAATGACGTTTAGTGATTTCAACAATCAATTGACCCGCACGCTCGAATAATTTTTTACGGTTGGCATGGGTTGCCAGCGTTGAACCATTGCCCGGAAGCGATAAACCAAGTGCTTCAGTCAAACAGTTCATCGAGTTTGCGGTAAACATGCCTGAACATGAACCACAGGTTGGGCAAGCTGAACGTTCATATTCAGCAACTTCTTCATCAGTGAAGCTGTCATCTGCTGCAACAATCATGGCATCAACCAGATCAATGGCTTTTTCATTGCCACGGATTTTGACCTTGCCCGCTTCCATTGGACCGCCAGAGACAAATACTACTGGAATGTTCAGACGCATCGCGGCCATTAACATGCCTGGGGTGATCTTGTCACAGTTCGAGATACATACCATCGCATCGGCACAATGGGCATTGACCATGTACTCGACCGAGTCTGCAATCAGGTCACGCGAAGGCAATGAATACAACATGCCATCATGACCCATCGCGATGCCGTCATCGACCGCAATAGTATTGAATTCTTTGGCCACGCCGCCTGACGCTTCAATTTGACGTGCCACCAGCTGACCCAGGTCTTTAAGATGCACATGACCCGGTACAAACTGGGTGAACGAGTTCACCACCGCAATAATCGGCTTACCGAAATCTTCATCTTTCATGCCGGTGGCACGCCATAAACCGCGTGCGCCAGCCATATTTCTTCCGTGTGTCGATGTTTTTGAACGATAGTCAGGCATTTTATATTTCCAACAAAGTTTGAGCTTGCAATGAATCGGGCAGATCCACTCTGGCTAAATCATACTGACAAGGAGCTTAAATCAGTTGAATTTTAAACCTATCATACTACAAGCCCTTGATTTACAAGATGGCCTTTTGGGTGTAGATACAGGCAAAAATGTCTATAGAGAGATTTGGATGATCTGACGATAAAAATTTCTTAATGAAATCTACTATACCGCCATCATCATCAGGACAATACAAAACTTTCATGAATAATTTTTACAATTTGCATGAGTTTTTTTTATATAAAAATTCCACTGAAATTCAAGCACTCACCAAGCTTCTCGGATAAGTTTTTGCAACGATTAGGCTGAAATTTGGCTTTTGGCTTATAATAGCTTTTAAGTTTATTTGGAATTTCATGTGTGAAGATCATATTTGCAGGCACACCAGAATTTGCAGCGATTGCATTGGCTGCGTTGCTTAGAACCGAACATGAAATTGTGGCGGTCTATACTCAACCGGACCGCAAGGCCGGACGTGGACAAAAGCTCACGGCATCTGCGGTGAAGCAGTTAGCGCTTGAACATCATCTTTCGGTCTATCAGCCTTTACATTTCAAGTCATCGACTGAAGAAGGTCTGGCGGCGCAAGCGGAACTTAAAGCCTTAAATGCAGATGTGATGGTGGTGGCAGCTTATGGCCTGATCCTGCCACAAGTGGTTCTGGATACGCCAAAATATGGTTGCCTGAATATTCATGGTTCGCTGTTGCCACGCTGGCGCGGTGCAGCCCCGATTCAGCGCGCGATTGCTACCGGCGATATCGAAACAGGTGTGACCATTATGAAAATGGCAGCCGGTCTGGATACCGGGGACATGATGTATAAAACACTGTGCCCGATTAGCGCCGAAGATACATCTGCCAGCCTGCATGACAAACTGGCGCTGCAAGGTGCTGAGGCGATTGTGGCCGTGCTCGAATCGGAACAGACTTTACAGCACTATCTTGAGACCCGTGAAGTTCAGGATGAAAATCTGACTGTCTACGCGCATAAACTGACAAAAGCCGAAGCACAAATTGACTGGACCCAGCCTGCAGCAGATATTGACCGTAATATTCGTGCCTTTAATCCCTGGCCAGTGGCATTCACCCCGCTAGATGACGGCAACAATTTACGCATCTGGAATTCATCACTTTCCACACAAAAGGCAAGCAATGCCCTGCCTAGTGAAGTGATTGCCCTGGATAAAGATGGCGTGCATGTGATGTGTGGTGATCAACATGCTATTTGCATCACCAATCTGCAATGGCCAGGTGGCAAAGCCCTGAATGCTGTTCAAATTAATCAAACTCAAAAACTATCGGTAGGATATAAATTCGCATGAGCCAAATTCAATCATCAGCTAAAAACTTGAATTTGCGCGCGCAAGTTGTAAAAACCCTATTGGCTGTACAAAACGGCCAATCACTTGCTTCTGTACTCAATCAACATATCAACATCGTGTCTGAGCGTGACCGTGGTCTGTATCACGAGTTAACTTTGGGCTGTTTACGTCAGTGGCATGGCCTGAAAGCCATTACTTTACCTTTATTAACCAAACCTCTTGATAACCAAGCTTTAGAAAGCTGCTTATATCTGGGTTTGTATCAGATTCTATGTACCCGTATTCCGGCGCATGCTGCGATTTCAGAAACCGTGACTGCAGCCAAACAGCTGGGCTTTGAACCTTTAAGCGGTCTGGTCAATGCCGTTCTGCGTCGTGTTTCACGTGAAACAGAAGAATTTGACCTGGCTTTAAATCAGGCGCATGGTCTGCCAAGCTGGCTCTACAAGCGTTTAAAGAAAGACTGGCCAGAACAGCTTGCCGAACTGTCGCATGACTTGAAACAGATTGCGCCGCTCACCTTGCGTGTCAATGTCAACCAGGTCAGCCGCGATGAATATCTGGAAATTCTGGAAGAAGAAGGTTATGAGGCGCGTGCCTGCACTCTTTCCGAAGTTGGCATCGTTCTGGAACAGAATGTCCATATTCCGAATCTGCCAGGCTATGAAGCCGGTGGTTTCTCGGTTCAGGATGAACATGCCCAGCTATGTGCGACCTTAGTTCCTGACCTTGAAGGCAAAGTCGTGGTAGATGCCTGCGCCGCTCCAGGGGGTAAGACCGCGCACATTCTGGAAAAATATAGCCCGAAAAAGCTTTATGCGATTGATCAGGATGCCAAACGTTTAGTCCGTGTGGCAGAAAATCTGGAACGTTTACTATTAACTGAATATGCGGAAGTTGAAATTATCGCGGCTGATGCGATCACTTGGACAGCACCTGAGTCGGTGGATTGTATCGTGCTGGATGCACCATGTTCCGCAATTGGTGTGATCCGTCGTCATCCGGATATTCGCTTGCTACGTCACTCTACAGATATTCCGCAAACGGTACATCTGCAAAAGCAGATTCTGGAAAATATGTGGCAGCAACTGAAAGTTGGTGGTACGTTGCTGTACATCACCTGTTCAATTCTGAAAGCCGAAAATGAACAACAGATGGTCGAGTTCTTTGCTCAACATGCCGATGCCAAAGAAATCAAAATCGAAGCCGATTGGGGCATCGAACAGATTCATGGCCGTCAATTGTTACCGAAAGCGGATCAAGGCGACGGCTTCTTCTATTGCCGTATTGAAAAAACGGCATAAATCATGCGTTTAAAATGAAAGGCAGCCTAAGCTGCCTTTTTTATATCTCGTGATTTAGTGAATATGAGGTTTATTGAATAAACTTAAAAATCACCAGACTGCTGGCCAATGCAGCCATGCCACTGACCAGCCCATATACCGTTTCATGTCCTTTGGCATAGCGTTTTGCCGTCGGCAATAATTCATCCAGTGCCAGATAAACCATCACGCCGCCAATCACCCCAAAGATCAGACCATAGACGGTTTCACTCATATAAGGTGCCAGAATAAAATAACCGAGCGCTGCCCCCAATGGTTCGGCCAAACCCGAAACCAGACTGGCCCAGAGCGCATAATCTTTACGGCCCGTGGCCATATATACCGGCAAGGCAATCGCCACACCTTCTGGTACATTATGAATCGCAATTGCCACCGCCAGTGGCGCACCCAAAGCAGGGCTTTCCAGTGTGGCAAAAAACGTCGCCAGTCCTTCCGGCAGGTTATGTGCGCTAATCGCAAACAGGGTCAACATGCCGGTACGCAGTAATTGGGTTGAACTGACGCCCTTGGCAGAATGGGTTTCAATGGTGTCATGGGGATTCGGCACAAAGCGATCCAGCAATAACACCAGAACTACGCCCAGTAAAAAAGCAAAAGTGCCAAAGGCAAAACCGTTTTTTTCATCAAAATCCAGGCTAAAGGACGCGATCGATTTGTTCAGAATTTCGGTTAAAGAGACATAAATCATGGCACCGGCAGCAAAGGCCAGACCAAAGGCTAGCAAACGGAAATTAGGTTTTTTTAAGAATAATACCAGTCCCCCACCCACCACGGTGGCCAGCCCGGCAAATAAAGTCACGGCAAAGGCTGTATGGACTTGTCCATCTGAAACGGAAATCATGTCAAAGCATCAGCCATTAAAAAAGTCATTATCATCAAGGATGATAATGACTTCTATTTATGGTAACAGTAGGTTTATGTGAAGATTTTTAGTCTTCTGGTTCTTCCGGATTCTTTGCCAGATGAATCACAGCCAGTACCAGACCACCCCATAATAAAACGATAGAGATGATCATCATGATTAGTGCAGATGTATTCATAGTCGCTCTCCTAGCTGTGACGATCTTTAATCAGGCTGAATAGAATGGCACCCAGAATAAAGAATGCCATTACTCCTCCACCTACCATCCATAGGGTACTGGCAGCATAGCCACCATAACCTTCTGCCATGATCGATTTCAGGGTCAGGCCCAATGCCAGCAATAATGACAAAGGCGTGATCACCGTTAGCATGAAGTTCCAGCTCGCACCCAGTTTCACGCTGGCAAACTCATTCACATGGCCTTCCAGCTGTTTCATTAATGGACGACGGAACCACGACAACAGAATAATCGATAACAGACCGCCACCGACAATACCGATGTTATTGGCAAAGTAGTCGATGATATCGACAAAGGTAATGGCACTATGTGTCGAGAACATCAGGGTAGAAATCACTGCTGAACCACCAGCAATAATCGTCACTGACTTGTTCTTTGACCAGCCCAGTTTGTCCTGGAACGCAGCAATCGGAACTTGCAGGATACTGACCATCGAGGTAATACCGGCAACCGTCAATGAACCAAAGAACAGGAAACCGAACAGGTCACCACCTGCACCTAAACTGGAAATGATTTTCGGAAACGCAATAAAGGCCAGACCGATACCGCCAGATACTACATCTTCAACTTTCGCGCCTGAGCTGAACGCCATAAAACCAAGCGCGGCAAAGACACCAATACCCGCCAGAATTTCAAAAGACGAGTTGGCCAATGCCACCACAATCCCTGAACCGGTCAGGTTAGTTTTGCGTTTCAGGTAAGATGCATAGGTCAACATGATCCCGAAGCCCACTGACAGTGAGAAGAAGATATGACCAAAAGCGGCTAACCAGACTTTATAGTTGGCCATCGCTTCCCAGTTCGGCGTGAAGAAAGCATTTAAACCATCGACTGCACCAGGTAAACGTACTGCCTGAATCACTAGGATCGTGAATAAAATCACCAGCAATGGCATAAAGATTTTATTCGCCAGTTCTACCCCACGGCGTACTCCACCGTA
This sequence comes from Acinetobacter lwoffii, assembly GCF_024129735.1. Lineage (GTDB taxonomy): Bacteria > Pseudomonadota > Gammaproteobacteria > Pseudomonadales > Moraxellaceae > Acinetobacter > Acinetobacter lwoffii_H. Next base: position 25,320 of record NZ_JAMXXK010000038.1, read on the forward strand.
AAGAATCAGCATGACTGCTGCCCAAACGACCACCAGACCAAAGAACAGCACAGGTACAAAACCGAGCGTCAGACCCTCACCATTTTGTAGGTAAGTATTGAAGAAGAAGCCTTGGGTATCTGTGCCCCACTGCTGTCCAAAGGAATAGAACATATAGCTGCCAGCCCAGGACAAGACGCTGGCATAGTAAATCCCGATCACCAGAGTGACCATGACCTGCCACCAACCCAAGGATTCGGCATTCATGAGTTTTTTATAGGCCATAGGCGGTGCTTTACGGAACTTGTGTCCGACCGCATAGTCTAAAAACAATAAAGGTAAACCTGCTGCGAAAATCGCAATCAGATAGGGGATCAGGAATGCCCCGCCACCATTTTCATAGGCAACATAAGGGAAACGCCAGATATTCCCCAAGCCAACGGCGGAACCAATCGCTGCAATAATGAATCCTGATCGTGCGGACCAATTCTCACGAGTTTCTGTCATAGAACACCTAAACTTTTAACCCCTTTAGATGCTGCTTGTTATGGTTATGGCGCAAGCAAAAAAAGAAGCATTTTCAATAATTTTGGGTGTTTGAATTAGAGGGCACCTTGTGGGCGTCGAATTCTAATGTACAAACAGGTCAGCAGGTCTTACATCTTGCTTAAAGTCTGATCGAAAAACTGACCTTGTAGATGATTTAACAATACTGACTTTTTTAAATTTTTTCTGTAAATTCTGCTTAAAATATTCGTTATTTATAATCTATTCGAATTAAGCGTTCAATAATTCTGCAAAATAAGGCAGATTAAACAAGTTATATATTGACAAACTTTTTGGAATATATTTTTCTTAAGTTTTACTACAGGGTCGCTGTTTCAAAAAATGTATTCCAAGACTCTGATCCAGCATCTGTTTTTAGATCATTATTTGAAGATGAAACGGCTCATACTAAGGCACATGACCAAGCCGTGATATGGGAAATCAAATTCTCTCATGGAATTTTGACCTCTTTAAAAACCGGTTTAAATATCACAAGCAGATTTAAAAACCAGCCACCTGTGATATCGAAGCGATGAATTGAATATTCTGAACCTAGGCTTTAATCACCAGCATGCGCTCTTCCTGCATATCGCGAATGGCGGACTGAATTCCTTCACGACCCAGACCTGAATCTTTGACCCCGCCATAGGGCATGTTATCGACCCGGAAAGACGGAATATCATTGATAATGACACCGCCGACATGCAGATGATCCCAGGCATACAGCATCTTGTTCAGATTCTGAGTATACACTCCAGCTTGCAAGCCAAAACGGCTGCGGTTGATACAGGCAATACCGGATTCGAAATCAGCATACGCTTCCAGAATTGCCACCGGGCCAAAGGCTTCATCACGGTAGATTTCCAGACTGTGGTCTACATTTTCCAGCAAGGTCGGTGCGAACATCACACCATTCAATTCGCCTCCAATCAGGATTTTCGCGTCTTTTTTCACGGCTTTATCCAGCCATTTTTTCAGGCGTTTGGCTTCATCTTCCTTGATCATCGGACCAACCAAGGTTGTGCTCAGATTCGGATCAGCGGCTTTAATCGTTTTCAGTTTCGCCAGCAGTTTGTCCTTCACTTCAGTATAAATCTGCTGATGCACCAAAATGCGTTGCACACTGATACACACCTGTCCGGCATGGTTATACGCCCCGCCAATTAGACGGTTAATCAAGACATCGTTAATTTCGGTATCTGGCTCAATCATGACAGCAGCATTGCCACCCAGCTCCAAGACCACTTTTTTGCGTCCGGCACGCGCTTTCATATCCCAGCCCACAGCATCGGAACCGGTAAAACTGAGTAATTTAAAACGCTCATCAGTGACCAGTAGATCGGCCAGCTCTCGCGGACAGGGCAATACCGAAAAGGCACCTTGCGGTAAATCGGTTTCCGCCAGAATTTCGGCAATTTTTAAGGCAGAAATCGGGGTTAGACTCGGCGGTTTCAGCACAAAGGGACAACCGGCTGCAATCGCAGGAGCAATTTTATGCGCGGTCAGGTTTAAAGGAAAATTAAACGGACTGATCAGAGACACTGCACCAATTGGCACCTGCTTCACAATACCCTGATAACCGGATGCTGCCGCAGTCACGGCCAAAGGCAGCATACGTCCCTGATCAACCTGGGTCACGGCATCTGCGGCAATCTGAAAGGTATTAATCAGACGCTCAACTTCAGCTTCGGCCGCTTTACGCGGTTTACCGCCCTCTGCAATCAGAATTTCGGTCAGTTCTTCATGAATCTCACGAAAACGGCGTACGCAATGCAGCAGAATTTTCTGTTTCTGGAACGGCTCTAAGGCAGCCATTTCGGCTTCTGCGTCTACGGCAGACTGAATCGCCTGTTCCAGTGTGTTGGCATCTGCCAAAGCGACACGGGCATACAGTTCGTGGTTATATTTATGTTTGACCTCTAGCCATTCACTCGTCTGAGCCACCTGACCGGCGACATATAATGCATACTCTTTCGCTTGTTGTGTGCTTCTCGCTACCATCTTATTGTCCTGCAAAATCTAAGGATATACATTTTTGAAATTCTCTATATCATGCACTTGCTACTCCATATTAAGAAGATGCTTTTAAGTAACCAGACACTTCTAATTTTAATAAAGCTTTAGGGAATAGAGCCATGCGCGCAAAAATACTCACCACCTTATTCTTCGGTTTTGGACTCAGTACGCTCAGTCATGCAGATGTGATTGGCGTGAAAGCGGATCTCAGCTACTGGGATTTTGACGGCTATAGCCAGGATAACAATTTCAAGCATGAGCTGGATCGACAAGGTACAGCACAACTATCTGTCGCTGTAGAACATCCGGTACCGTTATTGCCAAATGCCAAGATTAAATACGTCAATCTGGACAGCACCAGCGAACAGAGTTCTCCTGTCAATGCCTCAGATATCGAGCTGAACAATATTGACTATATTCTGTATTACGAATTGCTGGATACCATTGTGCATGCGGATATAGGTGCAGGTTTAACCAATCTGGATGGTACGGTGGAAAACCGGACTGCCGGCGCTTTCACGCAATACGATCTGGATGAATATAGCCCACTGCTCTATGCAACAGCCGGGGTTAAATTGCCATTTACCGGTATGAGTGCCAAAGCAGAAGCGGTTTACAGTCGCGGCAGCGATACCCGAAAAACCGACGTACAGGCAGAATTGCAATATGATTTCATTGATAATCTGCTGGTCGATGTCGGTGCCAAAATCGGTTATCGCCTCATGCAGGTAGATTTTGAACAGGATCAACGTCCAGACTTACAGCTGGAATTTAAAGGTCCTTATATCGGCTTAGATATACATTTTTAATGCAATACAACCGGTTAAGTTTGCACAGCTTAATTTCTCTGCGCTGATGTAAGCCAAAGCGTACAGCAATAACCGCAATCTGCTGCTAGTGCGCCACCGGGATGTGTATTACTTTATAAACATAGAGAGCAGGATGCTCCAGAAGACCTAAAAACAAGAATAACATCGCAACACCAGGACGTGAGGTACGACAGGAGTTATACCTAAATCACGAGATACGAAAAAGCCCCGACAGGATGTCGGGGCTTTTTTTTCTGCCTATTATTTTATTTATCATTGCTTAACAGTTCCGAGCTAAAACTCCAACATTGTAAGAATCCCCTTGTTGTTAAGCTAAAAATCCTCGCATTTTTTAGGAACAGCAATCATGGTAAAAAAGGTCCTCTTTATTACATCTAATCAAGGCATTGAACATGATGAACTCACTGAGCCTTTAAATTTTCTAAAGTCCAAAGGTTTTGAAGTGATTCATGCTGCCGAAAAAAATGAAGATGTCGCGACGGTCAAAGGTGATACCAAAGCTGCCACCCAATATACGCCGGATACCAGTCTTGAACACGTCGATCTGGATGATTATGATCTTTTGGTGATTCCCGGCGGTACAGTCAATGCGGATACCTTGAGAATCAATCAGGATGCGCAAAAAATCATTCAGCATTTTGCCGATAATCACAAACCGATTGCCGCGATCTGTCATGGGCCATGGACCTTGATTGATGCACAGCGTATCAAAGACAAGAATCTGACTTCATATAAGAGCATCAAGCTGGATCTGGAAAATGCCGGTGGAAAATGGGTCGATGAACAGGTTCACCGCTGCAATACTGGCGACTGGGTACTGATTACTTCACGTAATCCGGATGATTTACCGGCTTTCAATGAAGCGATCTTAAAAGAGCTTGAAGGTGATGCTGCCTAAGCTCATACCATAAAAAAGAACCTCAAATTTGAGGTTCTTTTTTATATTCAGACACCACCGGCCAGACTTTTCAGATAAGTCACAACGTCTTTATTTCCGGCCATTTCGGCCAATTCTAAAGCAGTATTAGGACTGCGATGTGCAATATCAGCACCCTTGCTGACCAAGAGTTTGACCACTTCCAGATGATCATTTTCAGCAGCGGCCTGTAAAGCACTATAGCCTTCTTCGTCGGCAGAGTTAACGTCCAGACCTTTCTGTAAGCCTTGCTCGACCTGTTCAACATCGCCTAAAGAAGCCCAGTACACCAGTTCAGGAAGATGCAGTTCATCATCTTCAAGGATTGGGGAGAATGAGTTGAGTTTCATAAAATTATCCGTTTCAAGTTATTTAATTGAAAAATCTTCATTAGCATAACCTACCGTAACCTCAACTGAGATAGGATCACTGGTAGTTTTGATAACCCATACACCGATAAAATTATCGGTTCTTATAGTTGTAAAATACAATGACAATAATGATTCTATTGCTTTAATTTCTTTAGGTAATGTATCAACAAAATTTTTTAAATTTTTATCATGTCCCCATGGATTATCTGCATGAAGATATTTACCTAATTTGTCATACAATCTGATGAAATTATTAATCGTTAAAAAATTCTCTTTTTGTCTTTCAAAGTGATAATACCCTTCCTTGACAAGAAAGGGTTCTGATAAAGGAATAGGATAAAAATCTTTATTGATATTTTTTAATATTTTGACAATAGTGCTAGCTTTATAATCTTTACGGTAATCATTACGACTTTCAGCTTTTAACCTAAATTTTGCATACTCTGTTTTATTTGGAGCTATAGCAGCAAAAGCTAATAATTCTAAAGTTTTCCTCAACTGAAGTATTGCAGACTCTAAATAAGCTTGCTTTGAGGAATTTAAATAAATTTCTAAAAATTCTTTTGTAACTTTTAAACGCGATAATGCTTGTTCAATATTCTGTATATAAATATATTTCAATTCTTCCATGTTTTTAATTTTCAAAAATAAATATTAAAAACAAAATATATAATATCTCAAAAATAAAAAAGCCCCCTTTCGGAGGCTTCTTATTTAAAAACTTAGCTTTAAGCTTTAGACACTGCGGGTTCAATTGAACCAATCTTTTCAGACTCATTGTCATGCATGATCAACGCAACCGCAATTGCAGTAATCAGAACCGGTAAACCAACTGCCATAAAGTTAAAGTAAGCAGGCAGATTCATACCAAGTAAGCCACCAATCAGGATCGGCCCTACAATCGCGCCCATACGACCGATCGCAGAAGACCAGCCAATACCTGTCGAACGTACCGCAAGTGGGTAGAACTGCGCCACATAGCTATACAGCAACATTTGCGAACCAATCGACGCTGCCCCCGCCAAGAATACTAGGATGTAAAGTAAGAATTGGTTAGATGCAAAGCCCATTGAGCTCATCACAATCGCACCCATCATACCCAGGAACATCAGTACCGGTTTCAAGTGGAAACGATCCGCAAGAATACCACCACCGACAATACCTACAACCGCACCAACGTTCATCACCATCATGAACATCAAACTGTTGTCCATCGAGTAGCCCGCTGCCATCATTAACTTCGGTAACCAGCTGCTCAGTGCATACATGGTTAACAGACAAGTGAAGAACGCGACCCAGAACAGTAAAGTATTGACCGCACGACCACGACGGAACAAGCTCACCACGTTGGCTGCTTCAGGCACATTTTCCTGTGGCAAAGTGAAAGTTGTATTCTCGGTAACTGTCAGATTTGGCGCCAAGCGACGTACAATACGACGAGCTTCTGGCTGCTTATTCTGTTTCACAATAAATGCGAGAGATTCAGGCAGGAATTTCCAGATCACTGGTAACAAAAACAGTGGAATACCCGCGATAAAGAACATGATTTGCCAACCAAAACTTGGGGTAAACCATGAACCCAATAACGCAGCCATTACGCCACCTACCGCATAACCACTAAACATGGTGGTCACCAGCGTACTACGCATTTTTTGTGGGGCATATTCCGAAGTCAATGCCACCAGGTTTGGCATTACGCCACCAATACCAAGACCGGCAAGGAAACGTAAAATACCGAATTCGGTTGGGTTTGAAGCAAAGCCGCCGGCAAAAGTTAAACCACTAAATAATACAATACAGATCATGATCACTTTCTTACGGCCGATCTTGTCCGCGAGGGAACCAAAGATCATCGCACCAAACATCATGCCAGCCAGTGCGGTACTTGCAAGCATTCCGGCCTGCACTGCACTTAAGCCCCAGTCTTGCATCAATAACGGTAAAACTACACCATTGATTGCGAGATCGTAGCCATCAAATAAGATAATGAGTAAACACCAAGCAACTACATTGAAGTGGAAAGGCGTGAATTTCGCATTATCGACTACAGAATTTACATCTATTTTTTCCGTTGTCATCGTTCTCATCTCCCATGAGTACTTGTCCATAACATCTTGTTGAAGACTGAAGTCAATCTTCAATGTCAGGCAATATACGCAAGCGGGATTTAAGGCACAATAAGACTAATTGATATTCTGCTATGCTCACCGAAAGGTCATTTATTTGCGTGATATGTCACACTATTACTAATATAAACTTTTGAATAATTGATATTTATTTTTTAATTCGCCCAATATTTAAGCTCTTTTAATCCGCTTATTCTTTTGACCAATTGAATATTGATTTAATTTCATACTAAAGATATGAAAAAGCCCCTTTAAGTAAGGAGCTTTTTAACTGAGTAGGTCAATTACGAGAGTTTAAATTTTGGCTGTTTTTAATTTTTTCACCATAACGCGACCAGGTTGTGGCTTACGAATCATTGAAATAGCGATGATGCCAATAATACCTGGCATTGCAACTGCGATAAAGTTCCATTTATGTGGTAACTCCATCCCAAGCAGCATACCAATCACGATTGGGCCAACGATTGCACCTGTACGCCCTACAGCAGAAGCCCAACCAATACCAGTAGAACGTACTGCAACAGGATAGTATTGAGCAACATAGCTATATAACAAGATACTGGTACCAATAGATGAGGCACCTGCTAAACTGACAAGTAAATAAATAACAGGGGTTGGAGAATTAAAGCCCAAACCAACCAAAGACAGTACACCGACAGTTAACATACTCATAAGAACAGGTTTAAAGTCAAAACGGTCTGCCAAAATACCACCGCTAATGGTTCCGATCACGGCACCAATATTCAGTGCTAATAAGAACATTAAACTGCTACCTAAAGAATATCCCGCGGCCATCATAAGTTTTGGTAGCCAGCTTCCAAGTGCGTAAAGCATGAGTAAGCACATAAAGAAAGCAATCCAAAATAAGAATGTTCCTGTGGCACGATTTTCTGTAAATAAAGCTTTTACTGATGCACTTTGGGTTTGATCAGCGCTAGCTAGAACAAGTTCAGTATCTGCTTGTATGTCTGCAGTTGGCTCGACTTGCTTTATAAAGCGACGTGCTTCATTCACTTTTTGTTCTTTAACGAGGAAAGTTAAAGACTCAGGTAAGAACTTCCAAAAAAATGGAACAAAAAGTAATGGAATACCTGCAATGAAGAACATAATTTCCCAACCAAAACTTGGTGTAAACCATGTACCGCATAATGCAGCCATAATACCGCCTACGGCATAACCACTAAACATGGTGGTTACCAGTGTGCTTTTTAAACGTTTAGGTGCATATTCAGACGTTAAAGCGACTAAGTTTGGTAATACACCACCAATCCCTAAACCAGCAATAAAACGTAAAATACCAAACTCTGTTGGATTAGTGGTAAATCCACCTAAAAATGTAAAAGCACTAAATAAAGACACACAAATCAAGATAACTTTTTTACGACCAATTTTGTCTGCAAGCATCCCAAACAGCATGGCTCCAAACATCATGCCAGCGAGTGCTGTACTTGCAAGCATGCCTGCTTGAACAGCACTCATACCCCACTCTTGCATAAGTAGAGGCAGAACGACACCGTTAATTGCTAAATCATATCCGTCAAATAGGACAATAAACAAACACCACAATACAATGCTTAAGTGAAATTTAGTGAATTTTGCCTGATCAATCAGATCATTCACACTTACCGTGTTTGCTACTCTGTTCATGTTTTCTGCCATTTTTACTCACCTCCTGTGAGTTTTTTTCGTTGTTTTCAGCACGACACATGACCCTAACTCTTATTTATTATTTTTAATGATTCTTATCGCCATGTCTTCGCAACAACTTAGTTCAACACAGCTACTTTTCATGCAATATCCGACTAAAGTCTTACTTATTCCTTAAAATTCTAAACCCATGAGTCCAGTTTTTAATCAATACTCAACACTTCAACAATTATTTGACTAAAACCCGCGCATAAAAAAACACCCCCTATCAAATGACAGGGGGTGTTTCGAATAATGAGCTGGCGATGACTTACTCTCACATGGGTAACCCCACACTACCATCAGCGCTAAGAGGTTTCACTTCTGAG
>NZ_JAMXXK010000039.1 GCF_024129735.1 Acinetobacter lwoffii
ATCCTGGTCGTTAAAGTGTTTGTTTGCACTCATATTTTAACTGTTAGGACTCAGGTTTTTTTATTTAAAGCAAACTATGGGACAGCAGTGGAGCATCTGCTCCTTTTTTTATCGAAGTCATTTAAATATTTTGATTAAAGGTATCACAATTCGCAACTTGACCGGATTTCAAGCCGGTGTTAAACCATTGTACCCGCTGCGCGCTGCTGCCATGGGTAAAGCTGTCCGGCACCACCTGCCCGCGAGCACGTTTCTGTAAATAATCATCGCCAATTTTATGGGCGGCATCCATCGCTTCCTGAACATCGCCCTGTTCCAGAAATTGGGTACGTTCATGATTATGGTAAGCCCAGACGCCGGCCAGACAGTCTGCCTGCAATTCCTGACGCACTGAAAGCTGATTACTTTGCACTTCACTTGCTTGCTGACGTGCTTGCTGTACTTGAGAAGAAATACCTAAAATCGTCTGGATATGATGCCCCACTTCATGGGCCACGACATAGGCCAGCGCAAAATCCCCCGCCTGATCATTACGGGAAAGTTCGGTGGCATTCTGTTCTCCAGTAATGCCCATTTGAGTGCGCATATCTTTAAAGAATGCCGTATCGATATACACTTTCTGGTCTATCGGGCAGTAGAAAGGCCCCATCGCCGCCTGAGCCGTACCACAACCAGAATTCACGATGCCGTTAAACAACACCAGTTTCGGTGGGACATACTGCTGATTTAACTGCTGCTGAAACACCTGATTCCAGGTATCTTCAGTATCTGCCAATACAGTTCCAACAAAATCAATCGACTCCTGCTGTTCTGGCGTGGGATTTTCCAGGCCACGTGTTTCTGCCGCACCCGATACCCCCTGAGTGACCTGCTTGGTGGTTTGATAAGCCTGTTGTGGATCGACACCGAAAAACTTCCAGGCCACAAAGGCCACAATCAATCCAACAATACTGATTCCGCCAGCTTTGGCACCACCACCACGACGGTCTTCTACATTGCTACTGACACGACGACCTTTCCAACGCATAGTCTTTTCCTTTTCTTAATCTGCTTAATATCCAGATATTTCGACACCTTAAGCTTTTGATGATTTGGGCCAGATTTTCTTAATCAGGCTAATCACCAGCATGACCAGCAGACCCGCTAAAATTCCTACAGCGAAATTAATTAAGGTCGGCGTCACGGCACCAACAATGTTACCGATGCTAGGAATATCCTGTACATAGGCCACACTGTCTTCAGTAAAGTGATGAATAAAAGGAATAGCATGGTTGATAATTCCACCGCCCACCAGAAACATTGCAGCGGTTCCAACAATGGAGAGAATTTTCATCAGGACCGGAGCAAATGCCAACAAGCCACGTCCTATTTTTTGTTTAAAATCGGACTGCTGTTCAGTCAGATGCAGACCGATATCATCCAGCTTGACAATCAGCGCGACAAAACCATAAACACCAATGGTCATGACCACCGCGATCAGGCTTAAAACGGTCACTTTGGTCAGCATCGAAGCTGCGGCGACTGTTCCCAAGGTAATCACAATAATTTCAGCAGACAGGATAAAGTCAGTGCGGATGGCGCCTTTGACTTTTTCATTCTCAAACTGGTGCAAATCCATTTCCGTATGGATCAATTGCTCACGCGCCTGTTCAGCATCCTTGGCCTTCGGTGTATGCAAGGTATGAATAATTTTTTCCACGCCTTCATAACACAAAAACAAACCACCCAGTACCAACAAGGGATTAATCAGCCAGCCTGCAATAAAGCTGATTAATAATGCCAGCGGTACCAAAATCAGTTTATTGACAAAAGAACCTTTGGCAACTTTCCAGACCACCGGCAATTCACGATCAGCCCGCACACCTGTCACTTGCTGCGCATTTAAAGCCAGATCATCACCGAGAACGCCTGCCGTTTTTTTTGCTGCCATTTTGCTCATGACAGCGACATCATCCAGGACTGTAGCAATATCATCTAATAATAGTAATAAACTGCTCGCCATACTTATTATCCTTAGCTTCTTTCCATCTAGTTTAATCAAAATTGTTAAAAATATTGTATTCACTTGTTTAATTTATAAGATTTTTTTACGACAGCTTTTTTTCTGGCTGACAATCAAAAACAGAATGCCGTACAATGTTCCCATTCGCTAAAATACAGCTGTAGTACTGACTACCCTTTGGAATAGATAATGAGTAATCAAGATAATCGTCCAGTGATCTTGACGGGCGACCGTCCTACCGGACAACTCCACCTCGGCCACTTTGTGGGTTCATTACGCTCTCGTGTAGGTCTGCAAGATTCTCACCATCAACATTTGTTACTCGCGGATGCTCAAGCCTTAACTGATAATGCGGACAATTTTGAAAAAGTACGTCGTAACATTATTGAAGTGGCGACGGATTATCTGGCTGTCGGTATTGATCCAACTAAAACCACAATTTGTGTTCAGTCATGCCTGCCAGCACTAAATGAACTAACCATGCTTTACCTCAATTTCGTGACTGTTTCACGTCTTGAGCGTAACCCAACCATTAAATCTGAAATCCAGATGCGTGGTTTTGAGCGTGATATTCCAGCCGGTTTCTTGTGCTACCCGGTGGCTCAAGCTGCTGACATTACAGCATTCAAGGCCACTGTAGTTCCTGTGGGTGAAGATCAGATTCCAATGATCGAACAGACCAACGAAATCGTGCGTCGTTTAAACCGTCAAATTGGTCATGACCTGTTACCAGAATGTAAGGCACTACTTTCCAATGTTGGTCGCCTACCTGGTTTTGATGGTAAAGCAAAAATGTCGAAATCTTTGGGCAATACCATTGTGCTAGATGCAACAGATAAAGATATTAAGAAAGCCGTCAATGCCATGTATACCGATCCGAATCACTTACGTATTGAAGATCCAGGTCAGGTCGAAGGCAACGTGGTATTCACCTATCTAGATGCCTTCGATCCAAATAAAGAAGAGCTGGAAGAACTTAAAGCCCATTATCGTCGTGGTGGTTTAGGCGATGGTACAGTGAAAAAACGTCTGGAAAGCATTTTAAAAGAATTGATCGGTCCAATTCGTGAGCGTCGTATTGAACTGGCTAAAGATCCGGATTACATCATGGATATTCTAAAAACTGGTACGGATAAATGTCGCGATATTACCCAAGCGACACTGGATGAAGTTAAATCTGGCCTCGGCGTATTCCATTTCTAAATATAAAATTGCTTTGAAAAGCTCTTCTGATGAAGGGCTTTTTTATTTAAACTATAATTGCGCAAAAATGATGCAAATATCCCCACATAATCTTCATAGTTTTAACCTTATTTAACATGTATTAACATGAATACTGATGAGTCATATGAGAATGCGTCCTATTATGGTCATATTCAGTAAGGAATCAGATTTAACTCTCTCCACAGTTAATGAAGTAGTTTGAAAGACGTTCCTTTTTCTACGCAATGACAACCCCAATCATTGCGTTTTTTTTGTCTTTAATTTTTGAATCTATTTTATTTCAAGTATAAAAAAACCCGCCAGAGCGGGTTATTTTGAATTCAGCATTTAAGCATTTTTATGACGCATATGCGGGAACAAGATCACATCGCGGATACTTGCTGCATTGGCAAAGATCATCACCAGACGGTCAATACCAATACCCTCACCTGCTGTTGGAGGAAGACCGTATTCCAATGCTTCGACAAAGTCTGCATCGTAATGCATAGCTTCATCATCACCAGCATCTTTTTCAGCAACCTGTGCCTGGAATCGTTCAGCCTGATCGATTGGATCATTTAATTCCGAGAAGCCATTTGCCAACTCACGGCCACCGATGAAGAATTCAAAACGGTCGGTAATGTGTGGATTGTGATCATTACGGCGTGCCAATGGAGAAGTTTCCGCTGGATATTCAGTAATGAACGTCGGCTGACGCAATTTGGTTTCTACGGTTTCTTCAAATACCATAGTTTGCAGTTTGCCCAGACCAAAACCTGGCTTCACTTGCTCTTTCAATTCTTCCTGAAGGAATTTTGCCAGGAACTCACGGTCATTGACATTTTCAGGAGTAAATTGCGGGTTATTTTCCAAAATCGCATCGAACATTGAAATTTTCTTGAATGGCCCTTTGAAGCTATACACTTCATCACCATAAGGTACGTCAGTCGTACCCAAGATATCAATCGCCAGACGCTCCAGCATTTGCTCGGTCAATTCCATCAGATCTTTGTAATCTGCATACGCCTGGTAGAATTCAATCATGGTGAATTCAGGGTTATGACGGGTAGAAACACCTTCGTTACGGAAGTTACGGTTAATTTCAAACACACGCTCAAAACCGCCAACTACCAAACGCTTTAAGTAAAGCTCTGGCGCAATACGCAAAAACAATGACATATCCAATGCATTGTGATGTGTTTCGAAAGGACGTGCCGATGCGCCACCTGGAATCACATGCATCATTGGCGTTTCAACTTCCATATAGCGCTTTTCAGTCAGGAAGGCACGGATACCCGCTACAACTTTGGCACGAATCTCAAAAGTTTTACGCGTTTCTTCGTTAACGATCAGGTCAAGATAACGTTTACGATACTTTACTTCAGTATCGTTCAAACCATGGAACTTATCTGGCAGTGGACGCAATGATTTGGTCAATAATTCAAAATGCTCGATATGTACATACAGATCGCCTTTACCCGAACGGCCGATATAACCTTCGACTGCGATGATATCGCCAAGGTCCAGACCTTTAATGGTAGCCAGCACATCTTCAGCGAGTTCTTTACGCGCCACATACAGCTGGATACGACCTGTCATGTCCTGGATCACGATAAATGAACCACGGTTCAACATTACACGACCGGCAACTTTGACGTAGACCTTTTCGCCTGCTTCAATTTCTTCTTTAGATTTATCAGCGAACTGGTCTTGTAAATCCTGGGCATAATGCTCACGCTTAAAGGTATTCGGCCATGGGCTCTTACCTGTTTCTTGTGCCTGAGCTTCGATTTGCTTTAACTTGGCATGACGCTGTGCAATTAAATCGTTTTCGGAAATGATTTGTTCAGAAGTCGATTGAGCGTTATTTTGCGTCATCTCTGCCTCGAATAAGATTAGTTAAAAAATAGAAGTTGCATAGAATAGCAGAAATCCTTCTCAAATCGTAGCGTAAAGACTCTCAGGAACCGGCTTTTCTTTGGAAAAATCCACTATCCTGCTATTTACACCATTCGGTTGAGCCCTTCTGTCACTCTTTTAAATTCCCTTTCTTCAACCTTTTGCAGCACCCCGCTGCTCTCAGTTGGGATTAAAGTTTAAATCAGACAGGGGTTATACAAAATCATTGCACTGCAAAATTGTGGCTTAGACCAATAGCTAACTGCCTTGTACACCCAGACGTTCTACAATGACGCTCAGATTGAAGATGATGTGCCAATCAACAAATAACCAATATGGCATGTCCCATAAAAATGAGTAATGAACTATGTCTAAGATTTTGTTTTTACATGGCTTAGATTCCTCCAGAGAATCCACCAAGTTCCATGCCATTGATGTGGTACATAAATACTGTATCGATGTCGATTATCGAAATCTGAGTTATAGTTCGGTCACCGAGTTTTATCATGAGATGATTGAAACCATCAAACCGGATATTCTGGTCGGCCACAGTCTTGGCGGTTATTGGGCACTGAAAATGTCACAAGCGTATCAAATTCCATGTGTAGTGGCCAATCCCATTTTGCAGCCTAACTTCCGCGATGATTATCCGCCGATTGGGCATCACGATTTACAGCATGATATTCCTCAGTTTGCCTATCTGGAGCTGGGCGATGAAATTCTGGATATGCATGCGGTTCAGACACAACTTGAAGACTATATGCAAATTCAGGCAGTTGATGGCGGCCATCATCGTCTGGAACATCCTGAGCAAATTAATACGCTGATTCAGGAAATCGAAGATCATTTTATCAGGCAATAAAAAAGCCCCACAATTTCGGGGCTTTTTTTACAAAAAATTATGACTTAAGCAACTGCCGCTTCAGGCTGAGATTTGTCATCCAGCACTGACCAGATATCCAGGCCTAATTCAGCATGCAGGTCAGGAAGATCAAGGAAGATACTTGCACCAAGTACTTCATGTTGACATTTTTGAGCCAGTTCATTCACTGCTTTTAAGGTTCCGCCACTTGCCAGAACATCATCCACAATAATTACTTTCTGGGACTGAACTTCCGCAGACATTTCTAAACGATCTATACCATATTCCAGGCTATAACCCACACCGACCACTGGAGGCGGCAATTTACCTGCTTTACGCACCAACAATAAACCTTTGCCTGTACGTTGTGCCAACAAGCTTGCCAACACAAAACCACGCGCTTCAACCGCAATAAAGCTTTCTACTTCTGCCAGTTTGTCAGCAGGAATGCTGGCAATCAAAGCGTCAGTCAATGGACCAATATTGCCCATGAAAAGTGGGGTCAAATCAAAGAAGCAAATTCCTGGTTTTGGAAAATCTTGGACCGTACGAATGTGAGACCACAAAGAAGTAGACAAATTGCTCATGGGAGATCTTAAAAAAAGAAAAGGAATATGGGAATTTTAAACCTATTTGAATAGAACGGACAAGCCAAGCTGCCTAATAAAAACTCGGAATTTAATTATAAGATATTGATTTTATTATATTGATTTATTTTAAAAAAATTTAATCCAGACTTCACTAATTTTAAATTACCTAAAAACTCAAGTTTTAATTGCTCGACTTTGGTCTATCCCACAAGATAAACGCTCATTTTTGCCATTGTCAGCTTTTTATTCTTTAACCGCCTACGCCAGAAAAGCTGATTGGCGTGATTTTTAGATAAATGAGGAATGTGTCGTCTATTCTGCTGCTAATTTCGCTGATTAGGCTTTTATTCACTTTACTTTCTGAATAGAACTGCGTAAAAATTTAGCCAAATATGTTCACTGTTAAAAAGTCATATTCTTTTAGAGTCTTGCCTTTTATGGATTTTAAGCTGACGCCTACAGTTGCTCAGTTTTGGAGAGTTACATGAGAAAGTTTCAATGCATCGTATGTGGATGGATTTATGACGAGGCAGAAGGTTGGCCTCAAGACGGGATCGTGGCAGGCACCAAATGGGAAGATATCCCAGATGACTGGACCTGTCCAGATTGCGGCGTGTCTAAAATTGATTTCGAAATGATCGAAGTCTAATCACGTCCAGTTAAAGGCCATATCCATATGGTCTTTTTTTATGCCTTTCAATCATTTATACAGCATGGAGCTCTACCATATGGAAACAACTATGCATCCTATCGTCATTATTGGTTCAGGTATGGCGGGTTATGCCGTAGCACGTGAATTTCGTAAACTCAATCCAGAACATGAATTGCTGATGATCTGTGCGGATGATGCGGTCAATTATGCCAAACCGACGCTTTCCAACGCTCTGGCCGGCAATAAATCACCTGAACAAATTCCATTGGGCGATGCCACTAAAATGTCAGCACAGCTGAATATGCGTATTGAACAGCATACCTGGGTCAAAGCCATTCATCCGGAAGATCATCAACTGGTTCTGGAAAAAGATGGCCAGGAAAGTACACAACATTATAGCAAACTGGTATTAGCCATTGGTGCCAATCCGGTACGTCTGGCGATCGCCGGTGATGCCAGCGATGACATTCATGTCGTCAACAATTTAAGTGACTATAAAGCTTTCCGTAACAATCTGGCAGCAAGTGAAGACAAACGTGTGGTGATTTTAGGTGCAGGCCTGATTGGCTGTGAATTTGCCAATGACCTGCAAAATACCGATCATCAGGTCACAGTCATTGATTTGGCGCCGCAGCCGCTTGGCCGTTTATTGCCAGAACATGTTGCTACTGCATTCCAGAAGAATCTTGAAGAAACCGGCATTCATTTTGTCCTGGGCACAACAGTCGAAAAAGTCTCTCGTGCGGACAATGGTGATTATCTGGTCACGCTGGCCAATGGCCAGTCTTTGGTTGCGGATGTGGTGTTATCTGCGGTGGGCTTACAGCCGAATATTTCTTTGGCGAAACAGGCAGACGTACACACCAGTCGCGGAGTGTTAACCACCGCGCAACTGGAAACCAACCAGGCCGATATCTATGCGGTAGGTGACTGTGCCGAGGTCAATGGCACCTTATTGCCTTATGTCATGCCGATCATGCAACAAGCCCGCGCTTTGGCAAAAACCTTAAATGGCGAACATACTGCCGTGCATTATCCGGCAATGCCGGTGGCAGTCAAAACGCCTGCTGCCCCTTTAACTGTTCTGCCTGCTCCAGTTGATGTGGATGTCACTTGGGAAACTGAAGAGTTCGACGATGGCATGCTGGCCAAAGCGTTCGATACGAACGGCACCTTACGCGGATTTGTGCTTTTGGGCGCCACTGCAGCCAAACAGCGTCTGACCTTGACCAAGCAGGTTCCTGACTTGATTCCTGCAGCAGTTTAGAGGTTTAATACAAAGGATATTTTTTAAACGAAATATCCTTTAATTAGGACAGCGATCATGTACAGCGCAGCACAGTTTAATCTTTCCCCCTACACCTCGTTCATGCATGAAACCAAGGTCGATCTTGGCAATGGGATCCAGCTACATGTCGAGGTTGGCGGAAATCCGCAACATCCCACCATTTTGCTGATTATGGGGCTAGGTGGACAAATGCTGTACTGGCCTGACTTTTTCTGCAAGTCACTGATTGACAATGGTTATCACATTATCCGTTTTGATAATCGTGATATTGGCCTGTCTTCAAAAGTCCATCACAAAGGCCCACGCCTGAATACCCTGAAAATGATGAGCCGTTTTGCGCTGGGTCTGGGGAATCAGGGTGCACCTTATGATCTGTATGATATGGCCGAAGATGTCAGTCTGCTGATTGAAAAAATGCAGCTGGAACAGGTCTATGTACTGGGCGCTTCGATGGGCGGTATGATTGCCCAGATTCTGGCCGCGCGTTATCCGGACAAAGTCAAAAAACTGGGCTTACTGTTTACCAGTAATAACCAGCCGATGTTGCCACCGCCCTTCCCTAAGCAACTCTTTAGTTTGATTGACAAACCGGCTTCAACAGATGAAGATGGCATTGTTGATCATAGTTTGAAACTGTTTAAGATCATCGGCTCACCAGGTTATGTCAATCATCTGGAAGCGGTGCAGACCGCCCGTAAATTATATAAGCGAAGTTACTATCCTGCTGGTGTACTTCAACAGTTTTTAGCAATATTATGTACAGGCTCATTGCTGCAACTGGACAAGCAAATCAAACAAGAAACCCTGGTGGTCCATGGTTCTCGAGATCGATTGCTGCCTCCTAGCCATGGCAAGGCCGTTGCGAAAGCAATTTCAGGGGCTAAATTTGAATTAATTGATGGAATGGGGCATGATATCCCACCGCATTTTATTCCATATCTTAGCGAATTATTTGCTGATCATTTTAAATCATAAACATTAGGACACTATGGCTGCATTACCATCCCTAAGACAGCTGTCATACCTCGTAACACTGTCAGAGACGCTACACTTTACAGAAGCTGCTCGCCGCTCCTTTGTCACCCAGTCAACCTTGTCTGGCGGCATCATGGAGCTGGAGCGTTTACTCGGTGGCGTACTTGTTGAACGCGACCGCCAGAATGTTCGTTTAACGCCTCTTGGTGAACAAGTGGTTGCACGCGCACGTGTTCTACTGGCCGATGCTCAGGACCTAATGCGTTTAAGTCGTGAGATGAGTGAACCTTTAACCGGTGATCTACATCTCGGCGTCATTCCAACAATTGCACCTTTCCTGTTGTCCCAGCTGCTGGATGAAGTGCATAAGCAATTACCAAAAATCCAGTTGCATCTGCATGAAGCGCAAAGTGAAAAGATTGTAGAAAAGCTGGAACATGGCAACCTGGATATGGTGGCTTTGGCATTGCCTTTCGACACCCGTGGTCTGAAAGTTGCTGAAATTGCCAAAGAGAATCTGTATCTGGTTTACCAAAAATCTGATCAGCATGCTGCACAAGCAAACTCTTTAGAAGATCTGGATCTGTCTCGCCTGATGTTACTTGAAGAAGGTCATTGCCTGCGTGATCATGCCTTGAGTGCCTGCCCGATTGGTGAGCGTAAAAATGATCACCGTTTAAAAGCCAGCTCACTGCCGACTTTAATCGAAATGGTGTCTGCAAATCTGGGCTTTACCCTGCTGCCTGAAATTGCGATCCATACCAATATGATTAAAGGCAATCCTGAGATTCAGGTAAAAGCGATCGATTCAGCCCCAAGTCGTACCCTGGCATTGGTAACCCGTAAAAGCACACCGCTGCAAAGCGAGTTTGATGTGCTATTACAGATTTTCCAGAAAATCACTCAGCACAACGCTGCTTGATTTTCACCGAATAAAAAGGGAGTACATGTTGCTCCTTTTTTATATCTTGAATTGAATACATTCAGTTCGCCTAGAAACTTAAAATCTCTACATTTCAGCTAAATCCCTATTCTTTGGGATAGGCATTTGCATTTGCCTGATTCACAGTATAGCTCTCTATCAGCATCTACAGGATCGTGTTTTATTGGCTAGCCTCTTGCCTGCACCAGTTTTAGTGATTCGTTCACCGACTGGACTCGACCTGTCAAAAATCCAGACCGTGCTGCTGCAACTGGGCTATCAGCCAGATATGCTGCTGTATGCGGACAATATGCTGTCTGCACAATCCATGATTACTGAACATCTACCCAACCTGATTCTCTATCATGCAGCAACAACTTCAGAGATCAGTTTGATTCATCAGCTGAAACAGCAAAGCCCAGATACACCTGTTATTGCCATATTCAATACTCATTCCACAGCACTGATCTATTCTGCTTTATTGTCCGGAGCAGATAGCTATATGCAGCATCAGAATTCATTTTCCGAGTTTGCTGAAAGTCTGAAAACTGTCTTGCGCGGTGGAGCTTACGTCAATACTGAATTGGCAGACTATATCCTGCACCAGCCCATTGCCAAAACCTGTCTCAACTTCGCTGAATTGCAGTTATTAAAAGTATTGAGTCAACATCAATCGCAAACCGAACGACAAGATCAGCTCCAGATGAAGAACTATCAGATATATAGCCGGGTCAAATACATCTATCGAAAACTGTTCAGACTCAGCTTGAACAGTTCAATTGTATGTTCGAAATAAAAAAGAGGCTGAATATTCAGCCTCTTTAAATACTTAAACTTATTTAAACAGCTCTAACAGAATACGTTGTGCATTATGCGGTTTTTCACCTTCTTTGGGCTGTGCCCGCAGCCAAGTACCATCACCTTGCAATAACCAGGATTGCTGATTGTCTTTCAAGTAATTCAACAGACCTTGTTGATAGATGCGTTTTTTCAAGGCTTCATCTTCGACCGGGAAACAGGCCTCGACCCGATTAAACAGGTTACGATCCATCCAGTCTGCACTTGAACAGTAAATACGTGAATTGCCATTATTGCTGAAATAATACACGCGGGTATGTTCCAGGAAACGCCCGACAATTGAACGCACCCGGATATTTTCCGACAGACCCAGCAACCCCGGACGCAAACTGCAAATTGAGCGGATAATCAGGTCAATCTGTACCCCGGCCTGAGAAGCCTCATAGAGTTTGTTAATCAATTGCATTTCGGTCAGTGCATTGACTTTGACAATAATCTGCGCCGGTTTCCCTGCTTGAGCATAGGCAATTTCATTATCGATATAGTTAAGTAACTGGGCATGCAAGGTAAATGGCGCATGTAGCAGCTTTTTCAGCTTGGCCATTTTCCCCATACCGGTCAATTCCTGGAAAATACGATGCACATCTTCACACAGATCTTTATCTGTCGTTAATAGACCATAATCGGTATAGATTCGTGCATTGCCGGCATGATAATTACCGGTACCCAGATGCACATAGCGCACCAGTTTGTTATTTTCCCGGCGCACCACCAGAATCATCTTGGCGTGAGTCTTGTAACCAACAATGCCGTAGACCACGACTGCTCCCGCTTCTTGCAGGACATTGGCCACCGCAATATTGGATTCTTCATCGAAAC
Source organism: Acinetobacter lwoffii (assembly GCF_024129735.1). Classification (GTDB taxonomy): domain Bacteria; phylum Pseudomonadota; class Gammaproteobacteria; order Pseudomonadales; family Moraxellaceae; genus Acinetobacter; species Acinetobacter lwoffii_H. The sequence continues at coordinate 12,071 of NZ_JAMXXK010000039.1, forward strand.
GCGCACGCAATTCAATCACTGCGGTCACTTCCTTGCCATTGCGGGCAGCTTCAGCCAGCACCTGGACAATTTCAGAATCTGGTCCACTGCGGTACAAGGTCTGCTTGATCGCCAGCACTTGCGGATCGCGTGCCGCTTCACGTAATAATGAAATCACCGGCGCAAAAGATTCAAAGGGATGATGCAGCAGAATATCCTGCTTCTGCATTGCACTAAAAATATTTTCAGATTTTTTCAGTACTTTAGGAATGATGGGAGTATGCGAGTCATAACGTAAATGCGGACGTTTAAAGTTAGATAGCAAACGTGCCAGATTGACCGGGCCCGCGACTTTATAAAGCTGCTCGTCGTCCAGATCAAATTCATTCAGTAGATATTCATAAATATGCTGCGGACAATTTTCTGTCACTTCCAGACGCACGGCGCGGCCAAAACGGCGTGAACTGAGTTCGCCTTTGAGTGCCTTGGCTAGATCTTCAACATCTTCATTCAAGGCTAAATCGGCATTTCGGGTAACACGGAACTGATAACAGCCAGTCGCCGTCATCCCCGGGAACAGATCAGAGACATGCTCATGAATAATCGCCGACAGCATCACATGATGTTCTTTTCCATCGGTCAGTTCATCCGGTAAACGTACCACGCGTGGCAGTGAACGCGGTGCGGGTACCACAGCCAGATCAATCTGACGGCCAAAAGCATCTTTCCCTTCCAATGTGACAATAAAGTTCAGTGATTTATTCACCAACCGTGGGAATGGATGCGCAGGGTCCAGGCTGATCGGCGTGAGAACCGGCGCCACTTGCTCCTGAAAATATTTTTTAATCCAGGCAGATTGTGCCGGAGTCAGCTCACCACGGCGCAAGAAGCAAATATCTTCCTCACGCAGTTTTGGCAAAATTTCTTCATTTAAAATACGGTATTGACGTTCAATGGCAGCATGTGCGGTTTTAGAAATCTGTTCTAAAACCTGCTTTGGAGTCAAGCCATCCGGACTGCGGCTTTCATTATCCAGATCCAGCTGTTCCATCATCCCAGCAACCCGGATTTCAAAAAATTCATCCAGATTCCGCGAGAAAATTAACAGAAAATTCATGCGTTCAAGCAATGGATGTAAAGGATCGACAGCCTGTTCCAGGACACGTAAATGGAAGTCTAGGATAGACAGTTCACGATTAATATAACGATCATTATATGTATATTCGGGCTGTGCTGAAGTTGTGCTGGCTGCCGTATTCATATCAAACCTATGCGGATTTAAAATTGTGCTTATCCCTCCAAGTATGCTTCAAATTGATGACAATTTCATAAAAAAAGCCCAAATAATTGGGCTTTCTCTTCAAATCATCAATTAAGGTAATTCTGCATAACGCATATAGCGCTGAATCATCCGCTTACGAGCATTTAATGCAGAGGAATTGCGATGATCCTGGAAATATTTCGGATTGGTCAAAATGGCAGCCAGAAAGATCGCCTGATCCCGGGTCAGGCTTTGCGAAGTTTTACCAAAATAATGTTTGGCCGCCGCTTCAACGCCGTAAATATTGTCCCCGAACTCGATCGAGTTTAAATAGACTTCCAGAATTCGTTCTTTCGACCACATGCGTTCCATCATCCAGGTCGCGACTGCTTCCTGACCTTTACGCACAAAGGAACGCTTGTTGACGAGGAACAGGTTTTTCGCCAATTGCTGGGAGATTGTCGAACCACCGGCCACTACACGGCCCTGATTTCTGTTTTTATTCAGCGCAGTTTGAATTCCGTCCCAGTCAAAACCATGGTGATGAATAAATTTTCCATCTTCCGCAGTGACGATGGCACGTTTCAGATTCAGGCTGATTTCGTCATAGGGACGCCACTGATGCTGAATCGCTTTGGAAGGTTCTGTCCAGTAATCAATCCGCATCATCATGGTCGTGTTCACCGGATTGGTTCGCCACCAGGCCAGACTGGCAAAGATCCACAATTGAACCAGCAGAATCACACTGACGATGACGAGCATCGTGCGGATCAGAAAGGCTTTCATGTCAGTGCGTTACTCCTGAAAATTTAATTTTTCGTGTTAAGCTTATTCGAAATATACAATCACAGCAAAAAAATAGCATGTCTGAATACTCTCCCCCTGTCGAACATCGCAAACTTGAAATGCATCTCTGGTGGATCACCGCCATTTTAATCGGGATCAATGTTGGATTATTTGGCTGGCAAGCCATGCATGGCATGGATGTTAGCCAGCCGAGTACCCGAGACGCTATTCTCTGGGGTGCCGATTATGCACCTTTAACCTATTTAGCGGAACCCATGCGCTTGTTTAGCAGCATGTTTTTTCATTTTGGCCTGATTCACCTGATGTTGAATATGTGGGCCTTGTATATTTTTGGTAGTGTTGCCGAACAACTGTTTGGCCGGATGTATTTTATTGGCCTGTATGTGTGTGCCGGACTGATGGGCAGCCTGCTCAGTGGCTATATGAACATTCAGGACAGCTATAGCCTGATCGAAGGCGGTGTGGCTAATCCCGATTTATTGCCTGCAGTCAGTGCCGGCGCATCTGGTGCTGTGATGGGACTCGGGGCTTCACTTACGGTGCTGGCCTTATTGCCAATGCTGCCACAGCAACGTTTTATTCTGGATAAAAAAACCCTGGTGATGGTGATGGGTCTAAACCTCGCGCTGGGCTTTATGATCAGTGGAATCAACAATGCCGCACATATTGGCGGCATGCTGATGGGGGCTTTTCTCACCTTGCTCTGGTACATCGGGCAAAAAATGCAGCGTAGCCACCTGTTCAATCTGATTGCCTTGATTGTCGGGTTCGGCCTTTGTGTGCTGCTTTATCAACATAACTTGGCCTTACTCGAACCCATTCGCCCACTGTGGCAAGAGATTCTGGAAATGATGCAACAGCAACTAAAACTTTAACTCTCAGCCAGTTTAAAAATCACGGAGATGAATCTTATTGATTCATCTCACGCAAGCTTTGTAAGGGTGGAATCTCTGACAGATAACTCAGGCGATAACGGCCAATCAGCGCACATAAAGAGGTCATAAAGATCGGCAGGATAATCCAGATTTCCCAATGCGGCTGAATCATCAAATCCATTTTATAACTGGCAATCGCACTGATCACTTCGGCAAACAGGCAGGAAACTATTCCGGCAAACAGCCCAATAAAACCAATTTCCAGACTCATCATGGTTTTCAGTTTCTGCTTGGAACTACCGAATGATCGTAACAAAGCCACTTCACGTTTGCGTTCATCCATCAACAGGTTCAGACAGGCCATCAGCACCAGAAAACCGGAAATGCTGACCAGTACCGCCAGAATCGTCACGATTTGCACCAGCACATTCACAATGCGTTTGATCTCTTCCAGAATCAGGCTGACATCAATAAAGACCGTGTTGGAAAATTGCTGGATCACAGACACCAGCTTGCCTTTATCTGCCTCCGGGACATAAAAACTGCCCAGATAACTGCCGGCATTGGCATCCATGGTATTGGGGGCAAAGATAAAGAAGAAGTTGGGACTAAAACTTTCCCATTCGACTGTTCTCAAATTCAGCACTTTAGCTTCCAGTATGCCTTCAGGCAGACTGAAACTGAGTTTATCTCCGATCTTGATCCCTAGCTCTTCCGCAGTATTGGCTTCGACCGATACGGTGCCGACTTGTTTTAATACCGCGTCACCACTGACAATCACATTATCTTGTGGATAGCTGTTTGACTGAGTCAAATTCAGTTCACGTCTTAAGGTATTGCTGCTTTTCACCAGTTCCTCGGCAAAAGGCTGATCATTTTTGGCGACCAGACGCCCGCGAATATTCGGATACAGTGGTGTGCTTTTCCAGCCATTCTGCTCAAGTTGGGCTTTCAGGGCTGGCATCTCAAAAGGCGGTAAACCATAAACAAACTGGTTCGGCGTACCTTCCGGTAACTGTTGCTGCCAACGATCTAGCAGATCGGTACGCAATACTGCCAGTACCGTAATCAGGCTTAAGCCCAAGGCTAAAGCCGTAATCTGCAAGGCGGTCTGAGAAGGTGTACGTACATAGGCTGACAGATTCAGCTTCATATTACGCAGTAGTTTCAACACCCCCCATACTGTCAGATACAGCAATGCACATAACACGATAATCGCGCCAATCACCCAGGCGGTCAGCAGCAAGTTTTCAGTCAAAATCACACTAAAAATAATCAGGCTTAGCGTTCCGGTCAGCAGCATCCACAGCATGGATTGCATTGATTTTTCCTGCTGGCGAATGACCCGAATTGGCGGCGTATTTAGCAGTTGCAATAAGCTTGGCATGACAAAACCGAGTAGCACTACGGCACTGGTCAGCATCGCGACCGGCAATGGTCCAAGCAACATTGCGATAGCGGAAAATTCAATCTGTAAATTTGGAATCAGCTGCAACATCAACTGTAACAGGCCATAACCCAGACTGATCCCGACCACGGTACCAATTAGCATCGCAATCAACAGCACCATCCCGAGTAAAGCCAGATAAGCCGACAGAATCTGCTGCTTGGTGGCACCGATACAACGCATCAAAGCAATATGATCCTGATTCTGCTGCACATAGCGCTGCGCGGTTAAGGCTATGGCAATCCCGCATAATAGAATGGTCAGAATATTGGCCAGTTGCAGGAAAGTATCCAGATTGGCAATCGGCTTCATTAAGCGGGTATTGCTTTCACTGGCATTGCGCAACCTGAGACTGCTTTGCTCCTCAAATTCCTGCCCTTGCACTTCCTCTGGTGTTTCAGCCGAGCCGTTTGCTGATTTGACCTGCTGCTTGAACAAGGCTTCATATTGTTGGGTATCATCCGGACGGCCAGCCATGAGTAGGCGATATTCAATCCGGCTCCCCACCTGAATGGCATTGGTTCGTGCCACATCTGCCTGGGAGATAATCACGGTCGGCGAAAAGCCGGAAAATCCAAGCTCCTGATTGGAGTCCTGTTCAATCTTGGCGGTGACTTTGAATGCTGCATCGGCAATATTGAGCTGATCCCCCAATTTGACTTTGAGCAGATCCATGGCTCGTGGACTGAGCCAGATTTCACCAGACTGAATCGATTTTTTTGCCGGTTGCACCCGCAGTTCACCACGCAAAGGAAAAGCCTGATCAATGGCTTTGACATTGACCATGACGAACTGTGCATCGGTATAAGCCATACTGCTAAAGAAAGTGACTTCTGACTGCTTTAGATCCAGCTGCTTGGCCTGATCACGCCACTGCTCCGGCAAAGGCTCATTATCTGAAAGCACCAGATCACCGGCCAGCATTTCTGCTGCCTGCAAGGCGACTGCATTTTGGATCTGCTCGTTACTAAACTTGAGTGCAGTGGTCGCACTGATCGCCAGTGTTAAGGCAATAATCAGCAGATAAATCCCGGTCGTTTTAAAGCTTTGAGTCAGTAAGGGACGAAATAATGGATTCATTTCATCCTCCACTCGGATGTTCAATCAGCTCGCCATTCAGCAGTTCAAAATGCCGCTGACACTGCTGCGCCAGTTTGCGATCATGCGTGACCAGCACCAACGTCGTCCCCAGTTCCCGGTTCAGTTGAAACAGCAGTTGTTCAATTTCTCTGGCCGTTTCACCATCGAGATTGCCCGTAGGTTCATCGGCAAAAATGATTTTGGGTTCACTGACCAGTGCACGAGCGATGGCTACACGTTGCTGTTCTCCCCCGGACAAGACTTTTGGCGTTTGCTGCGCCTGTCGATCCAGACCGACCTTATGTAGTAATGCCAAGGCTTTTTGCTCAGCGTCTGCATATTTAAAGCCGGGCTGCAGGCGCAGTGGTAGCATCACATTTTCAAGTGCAGTCAGATGTGGCAAGAGCTGAAAAGACTGAAAGACAAACCCGATATTTCTTAAACGTACCAGTGCACGTTGTTCTTCATCCAAGCTAGAGACCGATTCGCCACAGACCATAAGCTGACCTGAACTCGCCTGATCCAGTGTCGCCAGAATACCCAGTAATGTGGATTTTCCGGAACCGGAACGACCGGTAATTGCCACTTGTTCTCCGGCCTGAATATCCAGATCAAGATCCTCAAAAATGGTGAGCTGTTTTTGTGAAAGTTGTATCTTTTGTGTCAATTTCTGGGCAGAAATAATAGCCTGTGGCATGATGGTCGAATCGTTGCTGCTTTGAATCATACGTGTCCTATATGAAAGATCTTAATCAGAAAACTCGGCTATTGCCTTACTTTTTTTTGCTCAGTCTGTGCCTGATACCACTCGGGGTCTCAGCAAAGACAATTATGATTTTAGGTGATAGTTTAAGTGCACGTTATGGTATCCAGCCCCAGCAGGGTTGGGTACATTTATTACAAAAGCGTTTAGAGCAACAGTATCCGAAACAGCATAAAGTGGTCAATGCAAGTGTCAGTGGCGAAACCACCAGCGGAGCACTGGCCAGACTACCTAAACTGTTACAGACGCATCGTCCAGACCTTGTGGTGATTGAGTTAGGTGGCAATGATGGCTTGCGTGGACAACCACCACAAATGATTCAAAAAAATTTAGCCAGTCTGATTCAGCAGAGCCAGAAAGCCAAGGCTAAGGTCATTGTATTTGGCATGAAAATGCCGCCTAATTACGGGCAGGCCTATAGCAAGGCTTTTGAAAATAATTATAAAGTGGTGAGTCAGCAATATAAGGTGAAGTTATTGCCTTTCTTTATGCAAGGTGTCGCCGGTAATAAAACCCTGATGCAAAAGGATCTGATTCACCCAAATGCCAAAGCACAGACGATCCTGTTAAATAATGCTTATCCATACATTAAAGGCGCTTTATAAAGCGCCTTTAACTTATTTTAGAATGTATTTAGATGAATCGTGATTAGAAATCAAAGAAGGTCACTTCACCAGTTTCCAGTGAATATTCAGCACCCACGACTTTTAATTTTCCTTGTCCAATCAGGTTTTCCAGAACGGCCGAACCATGACGCAACTGATTCACCGAAGCAAATACGTTGGAACGTACTGCATGCTTGGATAATTTTGCCAAGTCATTTTTCAGTTCAGTCTGCATTAAGGTTTCAACAGAAGGACGTACGCGGTTCACAATCGACATCAGGTTTGCCGATGGCGGGCAATCAGGGCACATTAAGGTATCAATGGTGGCTTTAATCGCACCACAATGACTGTGACCTAACACCACCACAATCGCGCAATCATAACGTGCCGCGGCAAACTCAACACTGCCGACCTGTGAGGGTGCAACAATATTACCTGCAACACGAATCACAAAAAGATCGCCGAGACCCTGATCAAAAACCATTTCGGCTGGAACGCGCGAATCTGAACATCCCAAAACAATCGCAAACGGATTCTGATCCTCTGCCATTTCTGCGCGCTGTTGGTGGCTAAGTTGTTTTGGATGCGTGGTATCGCCACTGACAAAACGTTGGTTACCCTGTCTAAGACGTTCTAAAGCTTCTTGAGCTGTGAGCATTCTTTTCTATCACCGATGGTTTTAGTTGCAATATCTTACTGCCAGTTTTTTTGAATGTCACTTGCAAAAAATCTTAGCTGATTAAATTTTTAGCATTTATCTAATTTCATTTCTGTAGGGAATTTATGCGTAATACATCACATTTTCCAGTCATTTAATGCAATCTAGCAAAAAACTAATGGGTGACAAGCGCAAAGATTGATTTAAAATAGAATGAAGAATAATGTTTTTATTTGAATGAAAATTGCAAATTTATAACATGGAAGTATTTTGATTGAGCAATTTGCTCACTGGGTTTGTTTTGGGGAATGGCCAATGAAGAAAATAATAAAATTGCGCTCGAAAATGATTTGTTCAGCCGTAGTTGCCTTAAGCATGGCATTACCGGGCCTGACACATGCTCAAATACTGTTTAGCCAGAAAAATGAAACATCTGCCAAAGTCTTGCAGCAGCATCTGTTGCAAGAACGCAGCCTTGCCGGTCTCAAATCCAAGACCCTCAAAATTGGCGAGGTCACCTGGAGCTATAGCGAAGGCGGTGCCAAGAACAAACCATCTATTCTACTGATTCATGGTCTGGCAGGCACGCGCGACAACTGGAACCGGGTTGCCCAGTTTCTGACGCCCTATTATCATGTCATTATTCCAGATCTGCCGAGCAACGGCGACACCAAAGTTCCGGACAATTTTGATGTTTCTGTGCCCAATGTGACCTCGCAGCTGCGTCTATTTATTGAAACCTTAAATGTGGATGAGAATTTACATATTGCCGGACATTCCTTGGGTGGCTCGATTGCCACAGTCTATGCCTCGCAATACCCTTTCGATACGCAAAGCCTGTTTTTAATTAATACCGCTGGCCTGTACAAAATGGGCAATACGCCCTATACCAAAGACCCACAGGCCTTAAAAGACCTGATCGTCAGCAAGCCCGGTGATCTTCAAGATGTTTCCAAACAGCTGATGCAGAACCCGCCGGTGATTCCTTATCAGTTGCGGCATGCACAGGAAAAACTGCTGATTTCACGCGCTGAACAAACCAGTAAGTCGATTGATCAGGTGGTGATGCTAAACCGGATTTATACACCGGAAACCTTCGCCCGCCTGACCCGCACGGTTGAAGCACCCACCTTGATTTTATGGGGCAGACAGGATCGGATCATTAATGTCGAAGTGGTCAAAGAACTACATGCCCTGCTGAAACGTGCAGAAAAACCGGTAATTTTGAATAACGTCGGGCATATGCCGATTCTAGAAGCAGAAAAACAGGTCGCACAACATTATTTGCCTTTTCTAGCCAAGACGCAGACCCTAAAAAACCCGCTTGCTGATAAACTCATTCCTTTAAATTAAGTTTCAGAGATGCTATGCAGAAACACCCGATGATTGAGCAGTTGATCGATGCTCAACTTGATTTTCTCGATCAGGCATTTTCTCAATCTGAAACGATTCAAAGCGAGTTTCATGCGTTTTATTTGTGGCTGCGTAAACAGACTCTAAAAGAGCTGTGGAGCTGTGAACTGATCAATCAGCTGTTGCAAAAACAGATTCTGGGTACTGCTGCCAGCAGCTTTCTGATTGAACAGATTGCCGAACATATCCGTTTTGCCCTGGTGCATCCGGCCAATGATTCCACCACAATTGCCGATCTGATCCCAGTCCTGACCGTAGACAAGATCGCCCAGTATGTGGCCAGCAAAAGTGGCCATCGGCAACGTCTGATTAAAACCGTAGTCAATAATCCGGCATTTTCAGCCATGATTACGCAATTGATCCAGCATTCTATTCAGGATTATCTGGATAACTCCATGATTGCCAAAAGCGTGCCCGGGGTTTCCCGCTTTATGAAAATGGGAAAATCCGTTCTGGAAAATGTCACCGATACCAACCTCGATAGCACCATTGCACGTTATCTGCAAAAGAACATTCTGAAGCTCAGCCAGATGAGTGAGCATGTGCTAAACCAGCATTTTGACGACGAGAAACTCTATCATTTTCAGGCCAATCTCTGGCATAAAATCAAGGATATGCCTGTATCGGTCTTGAAGAATTATATTGAGCTGCAGGACCTGAATCAGACGGTCGGCTTAGGTCATGACATCTGGGATCACATACGCCAGACGGACTATCTGCAGCAGCAAGTGCATGACGGAATTCATACCTGGTATGTACGCAATCAGGAACATACCTTTGATCAGTTATTACGTGATCTGAATATTGATGAATCTCTCATTCAGAATGAATTGCAGCATCTGCTCAGCCCGGTAATCCAGCAGATGGTTTCCCAGGGTCATTTACGTGAACGTGCACGAAAATATCTGGAACAATTTTATTATCATGAAGATACTTTAAAAATCCTTGAAATTTAAATAAAAAAGCCGCTATAAAGCGGCTTTTTTATATTGTCATTTGCTTAGAATTTTGCATTCAAACTGATACCGTAACGACGACCATCCAATAGTTGATCACCATCAATATCTTCAGCTTTTTCATCCAGTAGGTTATAGACACCAAATTTACCTGTTAGATTCGGACTGAACTTATAGTTAAAGCCGACATCTACAAATTGGTAACCTGGATTTGGCTGAGCTATAGAGGTACGGCTCAAGTAAGCAGAGGTTTCAGAACGATGGTGCAAGCGGCTCCATACATTGAGTGCATCATTTAGCTCATAATCCACACCAATATTAAACATGTGTTCCGGCATCTGGTTCAGTGGCTGGCCTTTAAAAGCACCCGATTTAAACTCTGAATCGGTATAAGTATAGTTTGCAGTCAATATCGTATAATCATTCAGACTGGCTTCTACCGTTGCTTCTACACCACGAATTTCTGCTTCATCCACGTTGATCCGTTCACTAATAAAGTAGAATGGAATATCTCCTTCGAAACATTTCCAATTCTGCCAGTTATTACGGTTTGTTGTGGTGCCATCAGTATCGGTTTCACAGGCACGAACTTCCGTAATACGATCTTCATATTTAGTGATAAAGCCAGTCAGCGATGTATTGATATAATCATTTTTCCAGTTGAAACCTAATTCAGTCGATACGCTTGATTCTGGTTCTAAGTCCGGATTGGCACGGATGATGCCACGGCCTGTTGCTAAGGGTGAACCACCGCCACCCGTGACGCTATAGAACCCTTCTGTGGCTGCACGAATATCAGGCTGTTTATAACCTGTGGCCACACCACCTTTTACTACAAAGTTATCATTTACCGCGTATACCCCATACAGTCGTGGTGATAAATGGCCACTATAGTTTTCATCATGGTCATAACGCAGGCCAGCTGTTAAATCGAAGCGATCCGTAATACTCCAGGTGTCTTCAAGGAAAGCGGCAGCAGACCAACGTGTTAATTCACTAAATTCAGGTGCATTGGGATTCCGGTTAGTCGCTTTATCGACCAGTTTTTCATCTTTAAGATATCCCCCGAATGATAGCGTATGATCACCTAAGGCTAAGTTCCATTGACTGTTCGCTGTCCATGTATCCAGGGTAATCCCTTTGGTGCCGAGTTCCGTATTTCCACGATCCGGATTTTTTGAATTTTCATACTGGATATAAGATGAACTGTCCAAGTTATCGCTATAACGGCCATTATGGGTTACTGAAAAACGTTACGGTAATTACGCGAGAATGAATCTGCAGCGCCTTGAACGGCTGCTACCGTCTTACCGACTGAAGTCGTGGATTCCTGCTGCACAAAATTGGCTTCAACCTGCACATCATGATCATCATTAATGGCATAGCTCAGACGTGAATTTAAGCTTTCACGTTCTGTGCCACGAAAACCGCCCACATAATGGTCTTCATTACGTTCCTGCTTATTGACTGCCAGCTGCAAGCCCAGCTTGTCTGCAATTAAAGGCCCGGCAAGATATGCAGAAGCATTTTTAATATCACCTGAACGGCTACTGTCCTGAAGCGTGGTTCCTAATTCGACATGACCAGACCATTCATCAGACACTTTTTTGGTAATGATATTGACTACCCCGCCCATGGCATCCGTACCATAGAGTGTAGAAGCTGGACCACGAATAATTTCAATACGTTCAATGGCGGCAAGCGATGGCAAAATATTTTTCTCAAAACCTCCATCGTTTCCATTCGGATTGACATCCTTGCCATATTGACGCTTACCATCTACAAGAAACAAGGTGTAGTTTGAACTCATACCACGAATACTGATGGTCTGTGCAGAACCTGCACCTGAAACCACTACCCCGGGCGTATTACGCAGTACATCAGTAATGTCGTTATATTCACGTTTATCTAATTCTTCACGATCAATCACGGTAATGGAAGCTGGTGCTTTAGCCAAATCTTGCTCATAACCTGTTGCGGTCACCACAATTGTTTGCAATTTAGTCGCTTCCGCCTGTGGAACAACAACTTCTACTGCAGATGTATTTCCCACCATGGCTGTGAGTACAGCAAATGCCAAAGTTGTTTTTAAGAATGGCTTATTCATACCTTGCGCGCCCCAATATTTATGAAGAGATCATGTTTATTCGGTTGCAAAGTGTAACAACTTTTCACTCAAATGCAATTAATATTGATAATTATTATCATTTATATTCACTATATTATAAGCCAGATATAAAAAAACCTCGAAAGTTCGAGGTTTTTAAAATGCGATAAATAAACTGTTATATAGAACAGCTTATTTCATATACGCACCTTCAGACTGACTATGATCCGTTTCATCAACGACATGCATTAACTCTGGTACATGTTGTTTTAATGTGGTTTCAACACCTTGCTTCAACGTGATATCAATCGCTGAACAGCCCTGGCAACCACCACCAAATTTAAGTACAGCGGTTAAACCTTTTTCAGGGTCTTCTTTAACTTCAACCAGTGCACAGTTACCACCATGACCTGCCAGGCCTGGGTTAATTTCAGACTGTAATACATAGGTAATACGCTCTTCTACCGATGCATCTGGACCCACGCGTGGCACTTTGGAGTTCGGTGCACGGAAAGTCAACTGACCACCAAAACGGTCTTTGTTGTAATCAATCACGGCATCGAGTAAATACGGAATAGATGGCGAGTCGATAAAAGCAGGGAAATCAGGATATTCCTGCTTATAATCTGTCGGTACAACTTCATCAGGTGCACTATAGGCCATGCAACATTCAGCGCGAGGAGTACCCGGATGCTCTACAAAAACACGCACACCAATACCCGGGGTGTTCTGTTTATCCAGTAGATCCTTTAAATACTCTTGTGCTGTTGGTGTAATCAATAAGTTGGGAATTTCACCAACAACTGGAGTGCTGCTGTTCTCAGTCGACATAACAATAATTTCCTCAAGCTCAAGCGGCCATTTTAACTGAAGATGCGGGGTAATTTTTAAAAATCAACTAAAATTGTCGGATTTATTATAAAAGTACAACTTTAGCTTAATTTTAATGGCATGATAATTGGCAAATAGGCACCCTTAGAATCATTTATATGCTTGATTTACCTTTTAATCATACCGTGACCATTATTCTGATCACCTGTATTGTGTCATTTATTGCTTTCTCCAAAGAGACGGTGATGAATCGCCTGATTTTCTGGCCACCGGCACTGCAACGTGGACAATATGACCGCTTTATTACGCATGGCTTTATCCATGCGGATGGAGCTCATCTCTTGTTTAACATGATTACCCTGTTCTTCTTCGGCAGCGTGATTGAAAGCTTTTATCGTCAATATCTGTATGACCTGGGTTTTATCCTGTTTTACCTCGGTGGTCTGATCGCAGCGATTCTGCCAAGTTACCTGAAGCATAAAAATGATGCGCGCTGGGCCAGTCTCGGCGCTTCCGGTGCAGTCTCGGCTGTACTGTTTGCCTATATTCTGTTTGAACCTTGGAAGTTGATCTTTGTGTTCTTCATTCCGGTTCCTGCCATTATTTTTGCTGTGCTGTATGTAGCTTATAGCATCTGGTCAGGCAAAAAAGGCAATAGCAACATTAATCACAGCGCGCATTTATGGGGAGCGGCTTACGGGGTGGTCATGACGATTATTCTGGAGCCACGCCTGATTCCGCATTTCCTGAATAAACTGATGCAAGTTCCATTTTAATTAGGGTTATTTAATGATAAGAGAATGAGGCTATATATGAATTGAACCTCATATTTCTGCTAAAAATTGATAAGAGAGCTTCTGCTCTCTTATTTGTTTGAAACATCTCGTAATATATTAGAAAGTGATGATGTCACTTAATGCCAATCTTGGACTGAATTTTGCAGCGATAATGTATACACCTGTATATTAATTACTGTCATTCTCGAGATATTTTGCATGTCCACTACACCAGACGGTCTTCAATTTCCTCTTCAGTCTCAGCAACAAAAACCAAGTAGCTCTAAAGCAGGGCGCGCAATCATCGCGGCAGCGCTAGCCAATGTCGATTCACACAGTTCTCAACAGGCACAATCAGAAAAAAACTGGCGTAAACACTACACAGTACATTTTAAGCAACTGGTCGAACAGGGACTGAGTTCTCCTGAAGCCAGCTTGAAAATTGCTGAAGATGGATTGGCAAAGGCCCATCAGACTTTTGAATTTTACCGTGATGGTCAAAAGTATGTATTACAAGATGCTTTAACTCTGCCCGCAGGTCAGTTGCATACCTTCAAGCTGACAGGTAATAGCAAATCGGCACCAGAATGGTATGTGCCTTACCACGGTCAAAAGCTGCAAGGTGACGCCTTATTGGAGCAGATTGAGCGCTGGGAAAGCCAAGGCATTGTGGAAACCAGCCATGCCAATGCCCTGCGTGAATGTGTGGTGCATCCTGAATGGTTTGATCTTTCCGATCGGACCACGGTGCTGTTTGGTGCAGCATCTGAAGCCGGTCCTCTGACCTGGCTGGCGAAATGGAAAGCCAATATTGTAGCGATTGATCTGCCGAATACCCGTGTATGGGGCAAGATTGTTGATACCATCAACCAAGGCAATGCCACGCTGTATGCGCCATGTACTGAAGACCTGCCTGCTGATACTTCACTTGATATTTTAAAAGAAAAACTGGGGGCGAATTTGCTGACCCAGATTCCTGAAATTGCCAAATGGTTATTACAATTCGAACAGGATCTGGATCTGGCTGCAATTGCCTATCTGGATGGTGAAAAGCATGTTCGGGTCTCCATGGCGATGGATGCCATCATGCAGCATGTCAGCCAGCAAAAAGCCAATACCAGCCTGATGTACATGTGTACGCCGACCGATGTTTATGCGGTTCCGAGTGAAGTGATTGAAGCGTCAAAAGTAAAATATACTGAACGCTCCAAGACACAAGCAATCATCTCCAAAGGTGTTTCCACTTTAAGCCGCAAACACTTTTTCCAGAAAAATGCGCATGAACTGATTCAGTCTGGTGATCAGGCTTATGGTATCTGTGACTGCCTGGTGGTTGAACAAGGCCCGAACTATGCGCTGGCAAAACGTATCCAGCAATGGCGTGCCACCTTGGCTCGCGCTCAAGGGCAGCGGGTCAGTATCAATATTGCCCCTTCGACGACCACCTATTCTGTGACCAAGAATCCGCTGCTTAAAGCCGCGTTCAATGGCGCCAGCCTGTTTGATGTTGAAGCTTTCGCGCCTGAAACCACCAATGCGATTATGGCGGCACTATGGATTCATGACCTGCGTAATCCAGAATCAGTGGCCAATCCTGAAGTAAAACTCAACCATCCGCTTGAATTGATGATGCATGGCGCGAATCATGGTGGTTTGTGGCGAGTCGCTTATCTGGCGCGTACCGCACTGCCTTTTGCTGCGCTGTACGGTTTTGCAACAGAGAAGTTGCCGAAGGGATTGTTGAGTAAGTTGAAGAAGTAATTTATTTTCTTCTTTCGAGACTTCTTCTACGTTAGATAAACTTTTATTTAATAGACCTCTTGCGAAAGTATCGTTTTACCTAATTTTTGAATTGGCTAAAACCTTATAAAATGTAGCTTTGGGCTGTTTAAATTTTGACTAACGCAAGAAGTCTAATGTTTATCCCCTCACCCCAGCCCTCTCCCAAAGGGAGAGGGAGCTTTCCCAATGGATTCAAATTAGTAGTAGCAAACATCTAAAAATATCGTTTTCTAATAAAATGAATACTATTTAATTTAAATTTTCTTTATTTGAATAATTAATGTAGTCCCCTCTCCTGAGCAAGTTTTAAAGCACCACTTTTAAAACGAAGCGCAAGTGAGGGTTAGGGAGAAGTAAAAATCACCCATAAAAAAAGCTGCTCTAGAGCAGCTTTTTTTATGTCTAAATAACTTAGAACACTTTTAAAAGTACCCAATACAAACCGCCTGACAGACAGATCGTTGCTGGCAAGGTAAAGACCCAGGCAGACAGAATGGTTTTCACCATCTGGAAGTTCAGACCTGACTTGTTCGCCACCATGGTACCTGCTACTGCAGAGTTCAATACATGGGTAGTGGATACCGGCATACCAAAGCCATCTGCTGCCGCAATGGTTGACATCGCAACAAGTTCGGCAGACATACCCTGACCATAAGTCATATGCTGTTTACCAATACGCTCCCCGACAGTCACGACAATACGCTTCCAGCCGACCATCGTACCCAGACCAAGTGCCAAGGCTGTCGCCACTTTCACCCAGGTCGGGATGTATTGCAGGAATGAATCCAGATTGTCACGGTATTCATCTACTGTTTTTTCCTGTGCAGCACTCATTGTTGGTAAAGCTTCTGCTTTATCCAGACGTTTAAATGCTGTGGTGCTCAGGTACATGTCGTTGCGAAATTCAGACACTTGAGCTTCAGGAACATCCTTAATACTGGTATAGCTACCAACTTTTTCACCCAGATGATCCGTCAAGCTTGCCAATGCAGGCACGACTTCAGGGGTAATTTCCTTGGTCTGAATGTACTTGGTGATCACATCACGAGCTTGTTCATCCGGAATATCCTGATGATTTGGATAGATCACATCCGCTGTTTGTGCAGATAACTGACCAAAAGATTGAATATGTTGTGCATCCAGATTCTTGTTCAGCGAGTACGCCAACGGTACACAGCCGATCAGAATCAGCATGATCAGGCCCATACCTTTTTGACCGTCATTTGAACCATGGGCAAAACTCACCCCAGTACAGGTAAAGATCAGCATGGCACGAATCAATGGTGGCGGTGGCTTGTTACCTTCAGGTGGCTGGAACAATTCCAGTTGACGCTTGAAGATTTTTTTCACCAGCAGGAACACAATTGCAGCAAATGCAAAACCGATTAAAGGCGAGAATAATAGCGCCTTACCGACTTTCATGACTTGCTCCATGTCTATACCTGAAGCGCCAGTACCGGCATTCAGAATATAGTTCATGATGCCCACACCCAGAATCGAACCGATCAGGGTATGTGAACTGGATGCCGGAATACCGAGAAACCAGGTTCCCAGATTCCAGAGAATTGCTGCGATCAGCATGGCAAAGACCATGGCAAAGCCTGCTCCGGAGCCGACATTCATGATCAGCTCGACCGGCAATAACGCAATAATGCCGTAAGCGACCGCACCACTGGCGACCATAACCCCAAGGAAATTACAGAAGCCGGCCCACATCACTGCGACAGGAGCTGAAAGTGCATTGGTATAAATGACTGTGGCCACAGCATTGGCGGTATCGTGAAAGCCATTGACGAACTCAAAGCTCAACGCAATAAAAAGTGCCGTCGCTAACAAAATAACTGAATACAAGCCCAAGGCCGGTACATGCGCTAAATCTGCAGACAACTGGAAGCCGATATAAATCAGCGTAGTGATAATAAGAGTCAGGAACACCGGCATAAAGAATTTCGGTGTTGGCACATGAACATTGGTCGACTTTTGGGAAGCCGACCCGTGTGCTGAATCTACGGGAGTTTGATTAGGATTCATGCAAGCAGGAATAGAGGATTCAAGAATCCCCATATTGTTCAGTTGAATTGTGACAATTATATGACAAACTGCTGTCATATGAAGCAATTATTTGGATTTTCTTGCTGCTATTCGTCCTGTTTAATTCCGACTAAAACACTAGATTTTGATTTTATAAATCATTTACTTAAGATAAGATTCCAGCTTCTTCAAGCTTAAAAACTCAACATATTTTGCTACCAAAACGATTTACGCCCTGCCTGTCATCAAGCTGAGCAAAAGTTTCATTTGCACAGCATAAGCCATCAATATGACAATTTCATGAATAAAAGCATCAGCTTAATTTTTTGATTTTGTTTACTGTCTCAAAGACATCGAATCAGATTAGAGATTGCAATATTTTCTGATCCGGATGTTAAAACTTGTTGTTTTTCTAGATGACTTATCAAATTTTCATATCATGCTTATCCATCATTCTGAGCAATCTCAGCAGAAATCAGCCAACTAATCTGCTAAGATTAGCGTCGTTTTTTTTGATTTCTGCTGAGAAAGTTTGAATGTCTACACTTACCACTTTAAAAGAACTTCTTGCCAAAAGAATTTTAATTATCGATGGTGCGATGGGTACTATGATCCAGCGCCATAAACTGGAAGAAGCCGATTATCGTGGTGAGCGTTTTGCTGACTGGGCCTATGATCTCAAAGGTAATAATGATTTGCTGGCGCTGACTCAGCCACAAATCATTCAAGGCATTCATGAAGCTTACTTGGAAGCTGGCGCCGACATTATTGAAACCAACACCTTTAACGGTACCCGCGTTTCAATGTCGGATTACCACATGGAAGATCTGGTTCCCGAGATTAACCGTGAAGCAGCGCGTCTGGCCAAAGAAGCCTGTGCCAAATATTCAACGCCTGAAAAACCACGCTTTGTGGCAGGTGTGATTGGTCCGACATCGCGTACCACCTCTATTTCTCCAAACGTGAATGACCCGGCGTTCCGTAACATCACTTTTGATGCGCTCAAAGTTGACTATATTGAATCAACCAAAGCCTTGATCGAAGGTGGTGCAGACATCATCCTGATCGAAACCGTGTTCGATACCTTGAATGCCAAGGCCGCAATTTTTGCAGTGAAAGAAGTCTTTAAAGAATTGGGCTATGAATTGCCAATCATGATTTCAGGTACGATCACGGATGCATCAGGTCGTACATTGACTGGTCAAACCGCTGAAGCCTTCTGGAACTCGATGCGCCATGCAGAGCCACTTTCTATCGGCTTTAACTGTGCCCTAGGTGCAGATGCGATGCGTCCACACGTTAAAACCGTGTCTGACGTTGCCAATACCTTTGTTTCAGCACATCCAAACGCTGGCTTGCCGAATGCCTTCGGTGGATATGATGAAACGCCGGAAGAAACTGCAGCCTTTATTAAAGAATTTGCAGAAAGTGGCTTAATTAATATTACCGGTGGTTGCTGTGGTACTACGCCGGATCATATCCGCGCGATTGCAAATGCTGTTGCAGGCATTACCCCTCGTCAAATTCCTGAAATTGAACCTGCCTGTCGTTTAAGCGGTTTAGAGCCATTTAACATCACCAAAGATTCACTGTTTGTGAACGTCGGTGAACGTACCAACGTCACCGGTTCGAAAAAATTCCTGCGTCTGATTCGTGAAGAAAACTTCGCCGAAGCACTTGATGTTGCCCGTCAACAGGTTGAAGCCGGTGCGCAGATCATCGACATCAACATGGATGAAGGCATGCTCGATTCACAAGGTGCGATGGTGCATTTCCTGAATCTGATTGCTTCTGAGCCGGATATTTCACGTGTGCCAATCATGCTGGATTCTTCTAAATGGGAGATTATCGAAGCGGGCCTGAAATGTGTGCAAGGCAAAGCCGTGGTGAACTCGATTTCCCTGAAAGAAGGTCATGACGAGTTTGTCGAACGTGCCCGCCTCTGCCGTCAATATGGTGCCGCGGTCATCGTGATGGCATTTGATGAAGATGGTCAGGCCGATACAGCTACGCGCAAAAAAGAAATCTGCAAACGTTCATATGATGTTCTGGTGAATGAAGTGGGTTTCCCGTCTGAAGATATTATCTTTGACCCGAACGTCTTTGCGATTGCAACCGGTATTGAAGAACACAACAACTATGGTGTGGACTTTATTGAAGCGACTGGCTGGATTAAACAGAACCTGCCAAATGCGATGATTTCTGGTGGTGTATCCAACGTATCGTTCTCGTTCCGTGGTAACGAACCGGTGCGTGAAGCGATTCACTCGGTGTTCCTGTACCATGCTATTCAGCAAGGCATGACTATGGGTATTGTAAATGCCGGTCAGATGGCGATTTACGATGACATCGATAAAGAATTGAAAGAAGCGGTTGAAGATGTTGTATTAAACCAGAACCAGGGTGAAAGTGGTCAGGAAGCAACCGAAAAACTGCTTGCTGTTGCTGAAAAATACCGTGGTCAAAGTGGTACGCAAAAAGCCGAAGAAAATCTGGAATGGCGTAATGAGTCTGTTGAAAAACGTCTTGAATATGCGTTGGTAAAAGGCATCACGACTTATATCGACCAAGATACCGAAGAAGCACGTTTAAACTCTACACGCCCACTCGATGTGATCGAAGGTCCATTGATGGCGGGTATGAACGTAGTCGGCGACCTGTTCGGTGCCGGTAAAATGTTCTTGCCGCAAGTGGTGAAATCTGCGCGTGTGATGAAACAGGCTGTGGCGTGGTTGAACCCGTTCATTGAGGCCGAGAAAACCCAAGCTGAGGCCAAAGGTAAAATCCTGCTGGCTACGGTGAAAGGCGATGTACACGATATCGGCAAAAATATCGTGGGTGTGGTATTAGGCTGTAACGGTTATGACATCGTTGACCTTGGCGTGATGGTGCCATGCGAAAAGATTCTACAAACTGCGATTGATGAAAAAGTTGATATCATCGGTTTGTCTGGTCTGATCACGCCGTCATTGGATGAAATGGTGTTTGTTGCCAAAGAAATGCAACGTAAAGGCTTTAACATTCCACTGATGATTGGTGGTGCGACGACTTCTAAAGCGCATACCGCAGTGAAAATCTCACCGCAATATCATAATGATGGCGTGCTTTATACCGCAGATGCATCACGTGCCGTGGGTGTAGCAACACAGTTGCTCTCTCCTGAGATGAAACCAAAACTTTTGGCTGACTATGCAGCGGATTATGAAAAAATTCGTACCCGTCTTGCTAACAAGCAACCGAAAGCGGCGAAATTGTCTTATCAAGATTCAGTTGAAAACGGCTTCAAGATCGACTTCGACAAGAATGCACCGGTTAAACCAAACTTCATCGGATCTGAAACTTTCACAAATTATCCGCTTGAAACTTTGGTGGAATATTTTGACTGGACGCCGTTCTTTATTTCATGGAGCCTGGCGGGTAAATTCCCGAAAATCCTTGAAGATGAAGTGGTGGGTGAAGCAGCGCGTGATTTGTATGAACAAGCGCAAGCAATGCTGAAAGACATCATCGAGAATAAACGTTTCGATGCGCGTGCGACGTTCAGCATTTATCCTGCAAACCGTGTAGCCGCAGATACAGTTGCGGTTGTGGATGAAACAGGCAATGTAACTCACAGCTTCGAACACTTACGTCAGCAGTCTGACAAAGTGACGGGTAAAGCGAACTACTCTCTGGCAGACTTTGTTGCACCGAAAGATGTCGCTCAGGATTACTTGGGCGGCTTTACCGTGTCGATCTTCGGTGCCGAAGAACTTTCGCAAGAATACAAAGCCAAAGGTGATGACTATAACGCGATTATGGTTCAAGCCTTGGGTGACCGTTTTGCAGAAGCATTTGCAGAGCACTTACATGAGCGTATTCGTAAAGAGTTCTGGGGCTACCAAGCAGACGAACAGCTTTCAAATGATGATTTGATCAAAGAGAAATATGTCGGCATTCGTCCTGCACCGGGCTACCCTGCTTGTCCGGAGCATTCTGAAAAAGCGCCATTGTTTGACTGGTTAGGTACAACCGACAAGATTGGTACGTACTTAACAACAAGTTTTGCGATGTGGCCACCTTCATCAGTCAGTGGTTTCTATTATGCAAACCCTGAAACTGAATATTTTAACGTGGGTAAAATCTCTGGCGACCAGTTGGAAGATTATGCGAAGCGTAAAGGCTGGACCTTGGATGAAGCGAAACGTTGGTTAGCGCCGAATTTGGATGATTCTGTGGTTTAAGAATTCTCTAGTTTCGATATAAAAAAACCCCTCGATTGAGGGGATTTTTTTGTTTTTAGATTTTTAATCTCCCTAAATCCCTATTTAAGAAAGAGGGACTTTCGCGTATCAAATGGCTTTGTTGCACAAACCTATCTGTAAAGGCTTTTTCAGCGATATAATTTTCAAATGAAGAAGCCTACACACAAAATCTACCGCACAACCAATTGGCCCGCATATAACCGAGCACTCATGAGTCGCGGAAATATTGCCATTTGGTTTGATCCTGCTAC
>NZ_JAMXXK010000040.1 GCF_024129735.1 Acinetobacter lwoffii
TTGAAAACCATTTTAAAGCTTTCGACTTAACCTTTTTTTACATCAATAATGGCTTCATTTAATGTCAGCATACTTTTTGAAACACCACCATGATTTCAAATTTTCCCGGCTGTTCGCGGACGGCCAAATGTGCTTCATTTTCCCAAGCCAGTAATACATCCCCAATCCCGCGTTCAGCGAAAGTCGTGGTAGCACCACGTGCACCCGAATCCAGTACTTTGGTTTGTTTGTAGATTTGACGGACAAAGTCTTGTGCTTTGGCATCATTGCCACCTTTCTGGTGTTTGGCCCACGCCCAGGCAGCCAGATAATTCCAGCGTGCACCACCTGAAGTTTTTGGGTTCGGGGTAATAATGTCTACGCCTGGTTTAACCAGGTCTCCCCAGTCTTTGATTCCTTTTGGATTGCCTTTACGTACAAGAAAAACGATGGTTGAAGTATAGGGTGTCGAATTCTGCGGGAATTTCTTTTGCCAGTCTTTAGGCAGCAAACCACGTTCTGCAATTTCATCAATATCTGCTGCCAGTGCCAGTGTTACAACATCGGCACCCAGTCCGTCAATCACGGCACGTGCCTGTTTGCCTGAACCGCCATGTGACTGTTTATAGTTAATATCCTGACCGGTGGTTTTTTTCCAGTATGCGCTGAATTCCTTATTGAAATTGTCATATAATTCACGAGTCGGGTCATATGAAACGTTTAGGAAATCTTTTGCAGAGACACTAAAAGCGCTTGCTGATACCAGTGCTGCCAATACCCCAATTTTTAATTTACGAATGCTCATTTTTTCCTCAAGTTTTTTAGCTTTTGTTAGATGAGGCAAGAATAGCTTGAGTTTTTTTGCATAAAAAATAATTAAAAAAGAATTGGATGTGAGTAAAAAAGATATATAGGTGAAGCCTGAATCTGACTGCTCAATTTTTCATTTTAGAGGCTGCAAAATATGCTGTATTTAAAAAATGCCCAACAGGTCAGCCAGATAGATGTGCTGGATCGTGGCTTTCATTATGGTGATGGCTGTTTTACCACGGCCCGGATTCGGCATAACCGGATTGAATTATATGATCGTCATCTGGCACGTTTGCACATTAGCAATCAGAAATTAAGCCTGAATGCCAATCTTGATCTGATTGCAGAAAGCTTACAGATTTTACGTGCATCAGAACATGAACTGAATGGCACATTGAAAATCGTGCTGAGTCGTGGAATTGGTCAGCGCGGTTATAGCTTGCCGGATCATCCTGCAGATCTCTGGCTATTTTATTATCCTCAAACCGTACAGGATTTTAAGTTTGAACAGATTCAAAGTGGCGTATTGCAGCAGGCAGTGGGATTGACTATGCCCAGTCTGGTTGGACTGAAAACCCTGAACCGCCTGGAGCAGGTTTTACTGAAACAGGAAGCAGATCAACGCGGCTGGCCTGAGGCAATAGTGACAGATGTACAAGGTGGCATTGTCGAAGGGGTGAGCAGTAATTGTTTCATTCTTATAAAGAATACATGGATTACGCCAGAACTCCGTTATAATGGCGTCTTCGGTGTCATGCGTGCAGAAATTCTACAACGTATGCAAGATCAGGGTATTGTCTATGAGCAACGATATATCGGTATGGATGAAATTTCCCATATTCGGAGTCTGTTTTTCTGCAATGCACTCAGCCCGATGAAAATTGTCACACAATTTGAGCAGCGCGCCTTGGATGGCAATGCTTGTATTGAACTTTTTAACCGTCTTCGATTAAACCAGATGTCTTAATATGTCAGCTTCCAAACCTAAAGCCAAAAAGAAAAATAAAGCGAGATTCTCCTCATCTTTCAAAGGAATTGCCTTGGTCCTGATGGGGATTGTTTTGATCTTGGCGTTGATCCTGAAAAGCAGTTTGTGGAAGGATTATCCTGTAGAAGGAAAAAAACAGCTGCTCGCGATCGAATCTGGTCAAACCTATTCCGGTTTTATTGATCGTCTGGCCACAGAAGATCAGGTGAGTTTCCCGATCATTCTCAAGCTGTATCAGCGCATCATGATTCATGACACCATGAAAGCGGGCGTGTATGAAGTACGCCAAGGCATGAGCATCCGTCAGGTCTTGGAGATGATTTCCGATGCAGACAATGCCCAGATGAGCCGGATTCTGGTAATTGAAGGCACGACCTTTAAGCAACTGATTGATGCCCTGAAGAAAAATGATTTAGTCACCAAAGAAGTACTGCATCTGCCTACTGAGCAATTACTCAAAGAATTGAATATTCCGTTTTCACATCCTGAAGGGCTGTTTGCACCGGATACTTATTTCTTTGCCAAAGGTGAAACTGACCGTAAAATTCTGACCAATCTGTATCAGCGCCAGATGAAAGCACTGGATGAGGCGTGGGCGAAACGTGCAACTGATCTGCCGTATCAGAATAAATATGACGCGCTGATCATGGCCTCAATCATTGAAAAAGAGACCAGTGTGGATCGTGAATTGGAACAGGTTTCTGGGGTATTTGTACGCCGTTTAAAAATTGGCATGCGTTTACAGACCGATCCAACAGTGATTTATGGCATGGGTGACAGCTATAACGGCAATATTACTCGCAAGGATTTACGCACACCGACGCCGTATAACACCTATACCATTTCAGGTTTGCCGCCAACACCGATTGCCTTGCCAAGCAAGAAAGCCATTGAAGCAGCCATGCATCCGGATAATTCTGACAACCTGTATTTTGTCGCTACCGGTAATGGTGGGCATAAATTCACGAGCAATCTGAATGACCACAATAAAGCCGTACAGGAATATCTGACGATTTTACGCTCGAAAAATAAGGAATGAGTATGTTTATTAGCTTTGAAGGCACAGAAGGTGTAGGTAAAACCACGCTCATTCGTTCGATCTATGAAGATTTTATCGCACAGGGCAAAGATGTTATTTTGACTCGTGAACCCGGTGGAACCCCGATGGCTGAGCAGATTCGCTCGCTGTTGCTGGCTGTGAACCATGAAGAAGCCATGGCGCATGATACCGAGCTGTTATTGATGTATGCGGCGCGTGCCCAGCATCTGGCACAAGTGATTCTGCCCGCATTAGAAGCTGGGAAAATTGTCTTATGTGACCGTTTTAGCGATGCCAGCTTTGCCTATCAATGTGCAGGTCGGGGTCTGAGCGAAACCAAGTTGCAGTTACTGAATGACCACTTTGTCGCACGCATGCCGGACATCACGTTCTGGTTAGAAGCACCTATTGAACTGGGGATGAACCGAGCACGTGAACGTGGTGCGCTGGATCGCTTTGAACAGGAAAAAGTCACTTTCTTTGAGAAAGTGAGAGCGGGATATGAAACTTTATGGCAACGTCATCCTGAACGGATCAAACGTCTGGATGCAACTCAAACGCCTGAGCAGGTATTTGAGCAGGCCTTAAGTTATTTAAAATAAGCCGATTATTAAAATACTTTTTATTTAATTTTTCTCTAGGTTTATCTGTGAAGAATCTTCTATATTAAGGCTGATATAGAAGATTTTTTAATCATATGAAAACGACCAAAACTGAGATAGAACAATTTTTACAACAAGAATTTCCACAAAGCCTGGAGAAGTGCCGGATTGAAGCCGTTTCTCCGCGTGGAGCCACTTTGCTTTATCAGGTGAGATCAGAGGAATTGCGTCCAGGCGGCACGGTTTCTGGCCCAACCATGATGACCTTGGCGGATTTTGCTCTTTATGTTGCCATTCTGGGTGAAATTGGATTGGTCGGTTTGGCCGTGACCACTAACTTGAATATCAATTTTTTACGTAAACCTTCAGGTGGAACCGATATACGGGGAGAATGTAAGCTGATCAAGGTCGGCAAGGCACTGATCGTGGGAGAGGTCTGGATTTATTCGATAGATAATGAAGAACCTGTGGCGCATGTGACAGGAACATATTCAATTCCACCACAACGTTAATTACCTGAAAGATAGAAGACTGGCTGTAAATAGCCTAAGTTAAATTTAAGCAGATAAAAATCTAAAAAGAAAAGGAGATATCACCCAAAGATGTTATCTCCATCCACTTTTAACAATTCACCAAAGGTGTTTCCACTTCAAAATTTGGTGGGACGAGGACTGTTTTGCGTAGTTCTGGTAGCAGCTCGGGATAATCCAAGGTGAAATGCAGACCGCGAGATTCTTTGCGGTGCATGGCGCAGCGCACGATCATCTCGGACACCAACACCAGATTACGCAGCTCGATCAGATTTTTGCTGACCTGGTAATCCTGATAATACTCGGTAATTTCTTTTTTCAGCATTTCAATGCGATGTAGTGCACGTTCCAAGCGTTTGGTGGTGCGGACAATGCCCACATAGTTCCACATGGTCTGACGTAGCTCATCCCAGTTTTGCAGAATCACCACATCTTCATCCGGGTTGGTCACCTGAGAATCATCCCAAGATGGGACTGTAGGAGCTGGCTGATCGGTCTTGAAATTTTTCTGAATGTGCTTGGCCGCACTCATACCATAGACAAAACATTCTAAAAGTGAGTTACTTGCCATTCGGTTAGCACCATGCAGACCAGTATAAGAGGTTTCCCCAATCGCATAGAGTCCGGCAATATCCGTCTGACTGTTTTCATCGACCACGACGCCACCGCAGGTGTAATGGGCTGCCGGAACCACTGGAATCATGTCCTTGGTAATATCGATCCCTAGTTCAAGTAAACGGGCATACAGGGTAGGGAAATGCTCTTTGACAAAGCTTTCATCTTTATGGGTAATGTCCAGCCAGACATGACGTATACCGAGACGCTTGATTTCATAGTCGATGGCACGTGCCACGATATCACGCGGTGCGAGTTCGGCACGTTCATCAAAACGCAGCATAAAGCGTTCACCATCAGGCAGACGCAGATAAGCGCCTTCACCACGCATTGCTTCAGTAATCAGGAAAGAACGTGCTTGTGGATGATACAGGCAGGTCGGATGGAACTGGTTAAATTCCATATTTGCGACCCGGCAGCCGGCACGATAAGCCATGGCAATACCATCACCCGTAGCAATATCTGGATTTGAGGTGTAAAGATAGGCTTTCATGGCACCGCCACAGGCTAGCGCGGTAAATGGTGCCAAGAAGGTATGCACTTTTTCAGTTTTTTCATCCAGTACATATAAACCCAGCGCGCGATTATCGCCGTCTAACCCCAGCTTTTGTGAACAGATCAGGTCAATCGCAATATAATTTTCAAAAATTTTAATATTCTTTTTTTCTTGAGCGCGTTGTACCAGAGTAGTGGAAATGGCACGACCCGTGGCATCGGCCGCATGAATAATTCGGCGCTGTGAATGACCACCTTCACGGGTGAGATGTAATTGTTCCTGTTCATCGAGGGTAAATTGAACGCCATGTTTCAGCAGGAAATCAACCGAGGGTTTGCCACCTTCTACCGTCTGTTTAACCGCATCCATTTCACACAGTTGCGCACCTGCAATCATAGTGTCATCAATATGTTGTTCAATCGAATCCATTTCATCCAGTACTGCGGCCACGCCACCTTGAGCATAAAAAGTGCTGGCATCTGTCAGGGTAGATTTCGCCAACACTGCAATATTAAAATGATCTGGGAGCGATAAGGCTAAACTTAAACCGGCACCGCCACTGCCCACAATAATGACGTCAAATTGATGGGTAAGGGATAAATTAGACATGTCCATCAGCTAATTTTAAAAAAGTTTGGTAATAACAGCGCTTTTTTATACAAAAGGCAAGCGTTGAAGTGCTCATTTATTGATGAAAAAAATTAATCAAAGCCTTAACTTAATGCTTTAATAATGAGATATTGCCCAGAATAAAGTATTGAAACATATTATTACTTAAACTTTACAGTGTTTGTGATAAAACCTATTTACATAAATTTATCAATAATTTGAGTGAATAATTTATATGAAAATTCTAGACTTAAAAAAAGGATTATTTGCAGCCACTCTCACCATGAGTGCTGCACAGTTGCAGGCTGTAACGCCGGTTGATTTTTCAAATCTGGTCGAGCAGGTCAGTCCTGCAGTGGTCAGTGTCAATGTCGTTAAAAAAATGAGCGAAGAAGAGCTCTTACAACAACAAGTGCCGGAAATTCTGCGCCGCTTTTTTGGTAATCAGGTGATTATTCCGCAACAGCGTATGCCACAGGAAAAGACGGGCTATGGCAGTGCATTCTTTATCAGCAAGGATGGTTATCTGCTGACCAATCATCATGTGGTTGAGGATGCTTCCAAAGTCACCATTACCCTGAATGACCGTCGTGAAATTGATGCCACTGTTGTAGGGAGTGATGCACGAACTGACGTAGCTTTGCTTAAAGTTAATGGCTCGAATTTCCCAGAATTACGGACGGGTGATGTAGGACGCTTACGTGTTGGTGAGCCTGTACTCGCAATTGGTTCGCCATTTGGTTTTGATTATTCCGCTTCTGCCGGAATCGTTAGTGCCAAAATGCGTAATATGATGGGTGAAACTGCAGTACCTTTCATCCAGACAGATGTAGCATTGAACCCGGGTAATTCAGGGGGTCCTCTATTTAACCAGCGTGGTGAAGTGGTCGGTGTCAACTCACGGATCTTTAGTGGAACCGGTGGGTATATGGGCTTGTCCTTTTCGATTCCGATTGATGTGGCAATGGAAGTTGCAGATCAGCTGAAAAAGAATGGTAAAGTGACCCGCTCTTATCTGGGCGTGAGTTTGCAGGATATCGACCGTAATCTTGCTGAATCCTATAACCTGCCTAAGCCTGAAGGTTCCTTGGTGACTCAGGTTGCGCCAAATTCACCGGCTGCACGTGCGGGTCTGCGTGCCAGTGATGTGATCTTAAAATACAATGGTACCCCAATCTCACGTACCAGCGAGTTGTTGAACTATTTGAACCGTACTGCACCTCAGCAGCAGGTACAACTTGAAATCTTGCGTGATGATAAACGTCGTAGTATTGCAGCGACTTTAAGTGCGGCACCAGATGATACCCCAGCAAAAGCAAGCACACAGGCTCAACCCAGCAAAGGGCCAGTGATCGGGGTTTCAATTCGTGACCTCAGTCCAGCAGAGTTAGCGAGTCTGGAAATCAAAGGTGGTGTGGTGATTCAGGATGTACGTCCGGGTGGTATTGCAGCACAGGCACGAATCATGCCGAATGATGTGATCACGCAAATTAATAACCAGACAGTACTGAATTCAAATCAGTTTGTGCAAGAGGTGTCTGAACTGAAAAAGGGTAGCATCGCGCGTGTCACCTTGATTCGTCAGGGGCAGCTTGCTGTGGTCGGAATGCGTATCTCATAAGATTGCTAGATTTTCTTGAAAAACCGCTTGTAGAAGCGGTTTTTTATTTTTTGCAATTTATCCGGGCGATAAATTCGGTAGACTCTATAGCCTTAAAATCATGGAAAGGATAACAGCAAAGTGAGTGGTATTTTTGATCTTTCTTTAAAGGTACAAGCCAAACATATTGATGGTTTGGGTCATGTGAACAATGTGGTCTATGTGCAATGGATGCAGGATGTCGCATCAGCTCATATTGAAAAACTGGGCTTGGGACTCAAGCAATATGTAGAGCTGAAACATGCCATGGTCGCAGTTGAACATCAGGTGCAATATCGCAAGGCAGCTTTTGAAGGAGACGAGATTATTCTGCGCACTTGGCTGAATGATATCAATGCCCTGTATTCCTTTAGACAATACGCATTTTATCGACCACAGGATCAGACCCTGTTGTTTAACGGCAGTACGCAATGGGCTTGTATCGAAATGGCCACGGGGCGTCCAAAACGTATGTCACCAACTTTTACTCAGGCTTATCAGCCACTTTCAGAGCATGTAAATCCTTTTGACTTTTCAACTTTACATCTGGATTAATGAGGCAACATTTTCCAGTTTGATCAGTACACTTTGATAATATTGAGGAAGAAGTGGAGCTGGGGAGCTATTTTCTAATCATGGTGATCCAGATTTCATCTGACTGAGGTGTACGCGACCTAGGGAATAAAGGAAAAAATATAATTCTTTTTCTAGATCACCATTCTGCTATAATCCTTCGCAATTTCTATTCGGCTTTTGTTATGTAATATTTTTAAATTACATAGCGTGTTTTTTCTCAAGGTAACCCATGGCGCAAGCTAAAAAATCTGTTGATATTAAAAACATTCGTAACTTCTCGATTATTGCGCACATTGACCACGGTAAATCGACCCTAGCGGATCGCTTTATTCAAACTTGTGGCGGCTTGCAAGATCGTGAAATGCAGGCTCAAGTCCTTGACTCAATGGAGCTTGAGCGCGAACGTGGGATTACCATTAAAGCCACTTCGGTAACCTTGTACTATACGCATCCCAACGGTCAAGAGTATCAGTTGAACTTTATTGATACACCGGGACACGTCGACTTCTCGTATGAAGTCTCACGCTCCCTTGCTGCCTGTGAAGGTGCCTTGCTGGTTGTAGATGCTGCGCAGGGCGTAGAAGCACAGTCTGTTGCTAACTGCTATACCGCAATTGAACAAGGTCTGGAAGTACTTCCGGTACTGAACAAGATCGACTTGCCGCAAGCTGAACCTGAACGTGTCATTCAGGAAATTGAAGACATTATCGGGATTGAAGCCACAGAAGCGCCGACCTGTTCTGCAAAAACAGGTTTGGGTATTGAAGGTGTGCTTGAAACACTGGTCAATGTAATTCCTGCACCTGAGGGTGATCGCGAAGCGCCGTTACAAGCGCTGATTGTGGATTCATGGTTTGATAACTACCTTGGTGTAGTTTCTTTGGTTCGGGTCAAGCAGGGGCGTGTGCGTAAAGGCGACAAAATGTTGATTAAATCAACCGGTCAAACGCATATCATTACTTCCGTGGGGATCTTTAACCCGAAACATACTGAAACCGGTATGCTGGAAGCGGGTGAAGTTGGCTTTGTGATTGCTGGTATTAAAGATATTTTCGGCGCACCGGTTGGTGATACGATTACTCTGGCAGCGACACCTGAAGTGGCAACATTACCGGGCTTTAAAAAGGTGAAACCGCAGGTTTATGCCGGTCTATTCCCGATTGATGCCAGCGATTTTGAACCTTTCCGTGAAGCATTGCATAAACTGCAAATCAATGACTCGGCCTTGTTCTTTGAACCTGAAAGTTCAGATGCGCTCGGTTTTGGTTTCCGCTGTGGTTTCTTGGGCATGCTGCACATGGAAATCGTACAGGAGCGTCTGGAACGCGAGTATGATCTTGACCTGATTTCTTCTGCGCCAACCGTAATTTATGAAGCGGTGATGAAGAATGGTCAGACGATTTATATCGACAGTCCATCCAAAATGCCGGATGGTTCAACGGTTGAAGATTTACGTGAACCGATTGCTGAGTGTCATATTCTGGTACCGCAAGAATACTTGGGTAACGTCATGACGTTATGTGTTGAGCGCCGTGGTGTGCAAAAAGACATGAAGTTTATGGCGAATCAGGTTTCCATTACTTTCGAAATTCCAATGGCCGAAGTGGTCATGGACTTCTTTGATAAATTGAAGTCTTGTTCACGTGGTTTTGCATCACTGGACTATAACTTTGTCCGTTTTGAAAGCTCATCTTTAGTCAAAGTAGATGTCTTGATCAATGGGGAAAAAGTCGATGCCTTGGCGATGATCTGTCACCGTAATGATGCACGTCATCGTGGTATTGCGCTGGTTGAAAAAATGAAAGACCTGATTCCACGTCAAATGTTTGATGTGGCGATTCAGGCTGCAATTGGTGCACAAATCATTGCCCGTTCGACTGTAAAAGCGATGCGTAAAAACGTATTGGCGAAGTGTTATGGTGGTGACGTGTCACGTAAGAAAAAACTTCTGTCTAAACAGAAAGAAGGTAAGAAACGCATGAAACAGGTGGGTAGTGTAGAAATCCCGCAAGAAGCGTTCTTAGCCGTATTAAAAGTCGAACGCTAAAATAATAAGGATATAAGCCCATGGATTTTGATTTTAATTTGATTCTTGTGCCTGCGACCCTGTTTTTTGTTGCAGTGTGGTTGCTAGACAAGTTTGTTTTGAAACAAAGACAAACCCGAGGCAAAGGCCATGAGAATTTCATTATCACCTGGGCTTATGACTTTTGGCCGGTACTGACGATTGTGCTGGTACTGCGTTCGTTTTTATATGAACCTTTTAATATTCCATCCGATTCGATGGTGCCGACGCTGGAAACCGGTGATTTTATTCTGGTGAATAAATTTGACTATGGCATCAAACTGCCTATGGTCAATACCAAAATTATTGATACCGGCAGTCCAGAACGTGGTGATGTAGCGGTATTTCGTTATCCACCGCAACCGACTATCAGTTATATCAAGCGTATTGTCGGCTTGCCAGGCGATCATATTGTTTATGATCATGGCCAGTTGAGCATTAATGGTGAAAAAGTAGCGAAAGTTCCAGTAGAATTTAGCCGCGAAAAAGACCGTTTAGATACACCGACAGCTATTTATCATAAAGAAACCCTGGGCGAGCATACTTTTACCATGCGTGAGCTGGAAGGGGTGAATGTTGCTCGTCAGGCACCTTATATTAACTATCTGGAAAATGGTAAATATTCAGGTGAAAATGGTTTATATTGGGAAGTAACAGTGCCAGAAGGTCACTACTTTGCGATGGGGGATAATCGCGATCAGAGTGCTGACAGTCGTTTCTGGGGGCTTGTTCCGGAAGAAAACTTAACAGGTCGTGCCTTCTATATCTGGATGCATAAAGAACCTGGCTTTAAATTGCCATCGTTTGGTCGAAACGGAACAATCGATTAATTGTTTCAATCAGGAAAATAAAAATGAGACATCAACAAGGTGCTTCTTATATTGGGGTTTTATTTGCAATCGTGGGCTTTGCATTTCTTGCAAAAGTGGCGATTGCGGTGTGGGGACCATACTTCGATGATCGTATGGTAGATGGTGAGATTGAGGCGCTGTTAAAAAGTGCTCCAGCCAATATAACGCCAGAAAAATTCCGTCAACAGATGAGTCAGCGTTTAGAAATGAATAATATTCGTGATCTAAAGTTTGACGAAATTGCCAAAGTCACCAATACCGATGGTTTACAGGTGCACAAGAGTTATGAAATTCGTAAAAATTTCATAATGAATATCGATTTAGTGATGAAGTTTGAGAAAGAGTTTGATCAAAGCACAGTCAAAGCTAAATGATGAACGTCTTGCCAAACGGATCGGCTATCAGTTCAAACAGGCTGATTTGCTGAAACTGGCATTGACTCATCGTTCAGTCAGTCATAAACACAACTACGAGCGCCTGGAATTTCTGGGCGATTCTCTTTTAGGGATGATCATTGCGAATTATCTTTTTAATGCCTATCCAAGCGAAAATGAAGGCCGGTTAACGCGTATGCGTGCGACCCTGGTTCGTCAGGAAGCATTAGGAAAAATCGCCAATGATTTAAAACTGAGTCAGAATTTAATTCTCAGTACCGGTGAATTGAAATCTGGTGGTCATCATCGTGAGTCTATACTGGCAGATACGGTAGAAGCGATTATTGGCGCAATCTATGTCGACTGCGGTGATCTCACCGTGCTAGAACCGATTGTGTTAAAATGGTACGAACCATATTTAGATCATATTGAGCCGACAGATCAGCTTAAAGATCCTAAATCTCGCTTACAAGAGTATTTACAAGCACGTAAGAAACCTCTCCCAGTTTACGAGGTTGTAGATATTCAAGGTGATGCACCCAATCAGCATTTTAAAGTGGAATGCCAGATTGCGGGATTGCCGACCATGCAAGGCGAAGGCGCGAGCCGGCGTTTTGCTGAACAAGCCGTTGCGGCGGATATTTTGAAACTTTTGGAGCATAAGTCTTAATGACTACTCATTCCGATCACATTGATGCTGATCACGAGTCGCAAAGCGACAGTCACGACCTTATTAGTCAATTTTTTAGTGCACAAGGCACCGAGATCCCATCGGATTATCGTAGTGGTTTTGTTGCCATTGTAGGTCGCCCGAATGTGGGTAAATCTACCTTAATGAACCATATTCTGGGTCAAAAACTTTCGATTACCTCACGTAAACCACAAACTACACGTCATAAAATCGTGGGGATTGATTCACGTGAAAAATCTCAGGCGGTATTTGTCGATACACCGGGGATGCATAAAAAAGAAGTCCGTGCCATCAATAAAATGATGAACCGTGCGGCACATTCGGCTTTACGCGATGTGAACCTGGTTTTATTCGTAGTGGATGCACAAAAGTGGACGCCAAATGATGACCTGGTTCTGGAAAAGCTGAAAAATGCTGAAATGCCAGTGATTCTGGTGATCAACAAGCTCGATACTTTTGAAAACAAGAACGAAGCTTTGCCGCTGATTCGTGAACGCGAAAAGCTGATGAACTTTGCGGAAATCGTACCGGTATCTGCGCTTCGTGGTGCCAATCTTGAACATTTACGTGACACGATTGCCAAGTATCTTCCGTTCCAGCCACCACTATACTCACTGGATCAACTGACCGATCGTTCAGAGCGTTTCCTGGCGTCTGAAATTATCCGTGAAAAGATCATGCGTCAGCTGGGTGAAGAGCTTCCATACGATTTGACCGTTCAGATCGAATCATTCAAAACTGAAGAGCCGGTCTTGAATGAAAAAACGGGTCGTATGAAAGCTGCCTGTACCTATATTGATGCCACGATTTTTGTCGATCGTCCGAGCCAAAAAGCCATTGTGATTGGCGAGAAAGGTGTCAAACTGAAGAAAATCGGTATGGATGCGCGTCTCGACATGGAAAAAATGTTCGAACAGAAAATCATGTTAACCCTTTGGGTGAAAGTCAAAGGTGGCTGGTCTGATGATGAACGTGCATTAAAAAGCTTAGGTTATAGTGATATCTAAGCGATAAGCTTGATAAGACCCTTCGAGGAATCTGTGATGATGAAAGTGTTGGCAGTGGTTGCATGTGTTTTATTTCTGCAAGGCTGTATTCATAAAGTGGTCACGGTTCCTGTCAAGGTGGCTTATAAAACCACAAAAGTCGCAGTGAAAGGTACAGCGGCTGTTGTGGGCGCAGTGATCCCGGATGGGGATGACGAAGAAGATGATAAAAAATCAAAAAAAGATAAGGATTAAAGTACCCGCTTATGCGTAACGAAGTACTGCATGGCTATCTGATTCATCATCGTAAGTACCGTGAACGCAGTCATATTGTGCATTTATTTACCCAAGAATATGGCAGGGTAGACGGCATTCTCAGGCAAATGCCACCACCGCAATATCAGCCCATTCGTTTGCAAGCTTCAGGTAAATCCGAACTCAAAAATTTTACTAAACTGGAAATTGTCAATCAGCCGATTTTCTTTTTTGGCGATGCCTTTTTTTCGGGTTTTTATCTGAATGAAATCCTGTTGCGGTTATGTCCTTTAGAAGTCGAAATGCCGCAAACTTTTGCCAAATATGCTGAGACCTTAACTGCATTACAGCAATTATCCGTACAATCTAATCCAAATTTATATTTAAAACAGATCTTGCGCCAGTTTGAGCATGTTTTGCTGGAAGAACTCGGTTATGGTCTGGATTTTTCGGTAGATGCCAATCAGGCGCAGATTGATCCACAACAGCACTATTATTTTCAGCTCAATGCTGGCTTTATGCCATCGGCCAAAGCCTTACGCTCCACCCTATCCGGTCAACAGATTTTAAGCATGTTGACGCATGAAAATGGTGGGGATTTTAATCCGGAACAGTTACAATTACTGACGAAACTGTATCGACAGGTGATCACGGCCTTGCTTGGTGATCGACCATTAAAAAGTCGACAACTCTGGATTCAAAACTCTCAATCTCAATCGTAGTTAGGAAAAGATTATGGCTGCATTACTTGGTGTCAATATTGACCATGTCGCAACATTAAGACAAGCACGTGGTACGACGTACCCAGACCCAGTCAATGCTGCATTGATCTGCGAACAGGCAGGGGCAGAAGGCATTACCTTGCACTTGCGTGAAGACCGTCGTCACATTCAGGATGACGATGTGCGTCGTATGCGTCCTGCGTTAAAAACCCGTATGAACCTTGAGTTGGCGGCAACAGATGAAATGATCGCCTTTGCCAAGGAAATCAAGCCACAGCATGTTTGTTTTGTTCCTGAAAAACGTCAGGAAGTGACCACTGAAGGTGGTCTGGATGTCGTGGGTAATTTTGATGCTGTAAAAGCCGCGACTCAAGAGCTGGCAGCCATTGGTTGTGATGTATCTTTATTTATTGATGCTGATTTTGCACAAATTGATGCAGCAGTTGCTTGTGGTGCACCGACGATTGAGATTCACACAGGCGCCTATGCCGATGCAGAAACTCCAGAAGCGCAACAGGCGGAACTTGAACGTATTATCAAAGGTGCTGAATATGCTGTATCTAAAGGTCTGGTGGTGAATGCAGGTCATGGTTTAAATCTGGATAATGTAACGCCAATCGCCGCGATTCCGCAGATTCATGAGCTCAATATTGGTCATTCTTTAATTGCGGATGCGGTATTTGTCGGTCTGGCACAAGCGGTTCAGCAAATGAAAGCCGTGATTAAGTCAGCGCGTTAAGATTAGAGTAATTATGTCGAATATTAATTATGATGAACTGATGCAGCCAGTGATTGCTTTCCTCGGTTGTGAAACACCGCAAGCATGGCTAGATATGGCGGTCGAAAATCTTGAAATCTTAATGCAAGATCATGCCAACTGTGAAAAAAAAGCAGCTAGCACTGCCATGAACCTGATGTTCCGCTATAGTTATTTTGTTGATCTACAGGTGAAGCTTGCGCAGCTGGTACGTGAAGAAATGCTGCATTATGAGCAAGTACTTGAATTGATGAACAAGCGCGGTCAGGCTTGGCAGAACTTGAGTGCAGGGCGTTATGCTGGTGGTTTACGCAAAGAAATCCGGACTTTTGAACCTGAAGCCTTGATTGATGTCTTGGTGATTGGTGCCTTTGTGGAAGCACGTTCCTGTGAGCGTTTCTACGCACTTGCTTCGCGTGTTGATGATGAGTTAGCACGTTACTACCGTTATCTGCTCAAGTCCGAATCTCGCCATTTTGAAGACTATCTGGCTTTGGCGATGGATGTGGCAACCACGGCGAAACTGAAAAATCCGAAAGAGGATATTCAGGAGCGAATCTTGCATATTCGTGAAGTTGAAAAACAGCTAATTCTCGCGCCTGATGAAACTTTCCGTTTTCATAGCGGTGTGCCGGCTCAAGCGGCTTAATCTCGGTGACAGCTTAAAAATCCTCCATCTATGGGGGATTTTTTATATCTCGAAATTTTAAAAGAGGGGTATTTATATATCGAGTTTTATGAGGGATTGAAAATAATTATTTATTTTAAATATTTGAAAATAACAAGCCGTCAAATTTTAAGTAATAAAAAAGCCCACTTCATTATGAGTGGGCTTTCTTGAATTTGGCTCTCCAACCTGGGCTCGAACCAGGGACCTGCGGATTAACAGTCCGTCGCTCTACCGACTGAGCTATTGGAGAATCTGAAAGCGATTATAGAGAGATTTTGACAGGGGTCAAGTAAAAATTATCATATTTATTATAAATACAGCCTGTCTGTTTTTAATTTAGGCAATTGCATAAATTTCACGAAAAATACTTGTCAGAATAAATTTCACTTGCTAGATTAAAACCATAAAGTCGTTTGACCAAATGGTCAAACAGTGTGGATTTAAACCTACTTGCCAGCACAAAAATGGCTAAACCGGAGACAGCGAATGAATACGCTCAGCATCCCTCAAATTTTCTCTCAACTGGCTTATTATCAAGAAAACTATCTGCAAATTATTGCTGATCCTGCACAGTATTATATCCCGGTTAAAGACGCTCATATCACGCTATGGCCCTTGGCGCAAAAATCACTTTATTTAGGTGATTTGCTGCAATTATGGTTTGCAGAAAAATGGTTGGTAGAAACTGAACGTCAATTTAACTTTGAAGTTTTCCTGAATGCAGACTATCTGAAAGAGCGAGACAAAGATCTTTATATCTATGCCATTTCTGGGAATCTTTTGACGGGAACCAATCAGTCTAAAGCGTGGCAAGCCTCAATAACACAAACACAAGATGTGGAATTAGCCAATGTTTCCAAGCATTATTTTGAGTTTCAAGGCTTAACTCGACCACGCTTGTCATTTGTTGAAGCGGGGCAGGCGAAAAGCAGTATTATTTAAATGAATTACCTGATGAGTTGTGCAGGCTAGCAATTTCATTCAGTCCGAATAATCATACAGGTCGCAGTGGCATGAGCATACAGGCGACCTTCTTCATCCAGAATCTGACCTTCAGAAATACCTAAATTTTTACTGAGATTAATTGATTTTCCTACGGCTTTCAGTGGCTGATTCTGAGGTATAGGGCGGCACATCTTTACATTCAGATCAATGGTGCCATAACCGACACCTGCTTCAAGTAAAGTATGAATCGCGCAGCCTGTCACGGTATCCAAAACGGTTGCAGCAAAACCACCATGGACGCCGCCAAGCGGATTTAAATGTCGATGATCAGCTTTGACCTTAAATTCTACATGTCCGCTTTCAATCACTGCTGGTTGCATCGACATGGTTTCGCTAATACTTGGGGCCGGGATTTTTTCATCACGCATCGCTTCCAGTAATGCTAAACCGCTCATTTCTTTTGGGTTCATTGTACTTTTCCTTTCATTATTCTTGAGTTATTGAGGTTTAATTCAAAATTGTGACATCGATAATAGCAATCTGGTATAGGAATGGCGGATTATTTTGTAAGAAGTGCATTGCCTGCACCTGAGTAAAATCATTTTTATAAAAAATAAGAAATAGAATAATTTATGGCACGATACTGGTATACATTTCTAATGAAATATCTCAGATCTAAATAATCTGCCAAAAAAAACGAATCTTATAAAAGAATTAAAAAATCGAGTGATAGGGTGATGAAACAGTTTCTGCATCTTTGGGTGCCTATTTTTCTCAGTAATGCCATTATTATGCTCAGTAGTTTGTTCGACGTGATTTTTCTATCACATTTTTCACCTCAGCATGTGGCTGCATTGGCAGTCTGTTTGTCTGTTTATTCTTTGTGCTTTGTGACGGGTATTGGGGTGTTACAGGGCATGATGCAAGAGCTGGCAGAAGCCAATGGACGTCAGGATTATGCGGATATACAACGTATCGTGAAGCAAAGTATTTTGATTGTACTGGTGATTTCTGCTGTTGCGATGTACTTGTTTAATCATGCGACTCCTTTACTTTATTTTTTAAAGGCAGATGCGGCCTTACAGGCATTGATTGTGCCATGTCTGTGGCTGTTGGCTTGGACGATTCCAGCGCATTTATTGTTGCGTATTTTATATATTTTCACCCAAGCCTGTGGGCAGGCTAAGCGTGTGTTTTACGCCAATATGATCTATTTACTGCTCAAAGTGGCTTTGGCTTATGTCTTGATTTATGGCATTGAGGGTTATGTTACAAGCTATGGGGTTGAAGGTGCATTCATGGCACATTTAATTGTGCAGTGGGTACTGTTGTTTGTTTACTATTTTTTCTTCCTTGAGCAGAAGTTAAAGATCCAGTGGTCTGGTGTTTTCTTTCACTGGCAGACTTTGTTGAAAATTTTAAAAATTGGATTGCCCAATGCGGTGGTGACTTTTGTGGATGTATTTGCCATCAGCGCGATTGCTTTGCTGATCTTGCCTTTGGGTGACATTGTAGTGAATGCACATCAGGTGATGCTTGGTTTATTGGGCCTGATGTTTATGTTGCCGATGTCGATGGCATCCGCCTTCGGTATTTTGGTGTCGACTCAAATTGGTGCGGAGCAGATTGATGCTGCATGGCAACTCAGTAAGCGGGCACTGATGGCTGTGATGCTAATAGCTATCGTTGTCGTGTTGACTATTTGGGGCTTAGATAGTTGGATTGTGGGGTTATTTAGCAATGATGCGCAGGTGATTGCATTAGCCTTGGCATTGATCCTGTTAATGTGTTGGATGCATATCTTTGATGCGCTACTGGTGATTAGTTTGGCAATGCTACGTTGCTGGCGAGAAATTGTCAGACCGATGTTTATTTTTATCAGTACCGTGCTGGTCGTGGGCTTAGGTGGTGGTTGGTATGTGACGTATCATCCAATGACACTGTTCAATTGGCAAAGCAATGCATTGGGGATTCATGGTTTTTGGTGGATGTTGAGTATTGCGTACACGATTGCAGCAAGTCTATGTTTTGTTTGTTTGCTCATTAAATACTTGAGCTATAAGCGAATACGACTCACTGTTTAATACATGTTGAAGAACATAAAAAAACCCGCGAAATTCGCGGGTTTTTTTATCTAGGAAGCTAGATTATTTTGCAGCTTTTTCAGCTTCGATTGAAGCAATCGCAGCATCAACGCCTTCGATAGAATCAGCAGCTTTCTTGATACGAGCAAGGGCATCTACCAGTACTTCGTCAGCAGTAGCGTAAGAGATACGCATAAAACCGCCAAGACCGAATGCATCGCCAGGAACCACTGCAACGCCAGTCTCTTCCAGTAACCATGCAGAGAATTCTGTGCAAGATTTAAGACCTTTGGCACGAATCAACGGTTTGATGTTGGCATATGCATAGAATGCGCCATCAGCAGGCAAGCAAGAAATACCGTGAATATCATTCAAGCCTTTCACAACTAGGTCATGACGACGTTTGAATGCTTCAATCATTGGTTCAAGAACGTCTTGAGGACCATTCAATGCAGCTTCAGCAGCAACTTGCGAAATAGAAGTTGGGTTAGAAGTTGATTGAGACTGGATCTTTTTCATTGCACCAATCAGTTTAGCAGGGCCCGCTGCGTAGCCGATACGCCAGCCAGTCATTGCATAAGCTTTAGACACACCGTTTAACACAATCGTGCGGTCATAAAGGTCTGGAGCAACAGTTGCGATGTTGTAGAACTCGTCATCCCAACGGATTGGTTCATACATGTCGTCAGATGCGATAAATACTTCTGGGTATTTACGAAGTACGCCA
This sequence comes from Acinetobacter lwoffii, assembly GCF_024129735.1. Classification (GTDB taxonomy): domain Bacteria; phylum Pseudomonadota; class Gammaproteobacteria; order Pseudomonadales; family Moraxellaceae; genus Acinetobacter; species Acinetobacter lwoffii_H. The sequence goes on from NZ_JAMXXK010000040.1 coordinate 19,011, forward strand.
GCCAGCGCTTCAAGCTCAGCTTTAGTGTAGATCATACCTGTAGGGTTAGATGGGCTGTTCAATACCACTAGACGTGTTTTGTCCGTGATTGCAGCTTCTAATTGTTCAGGGGTGATTTTGAAACGTTGTTCTTCACCACATTTCACAATAACTGGTACGCCTTCAGCGATGATCACCATGTCCGGGTAGCTTACCCAGAAAGGTGCAGGAATAATCACTTCATCACCTTTGTTTAACAAAGCAAGTGCCAAGTTAAAGAATGATTGCTTACCACCACAAGAAACCAGAATCTGGTTTGCTGCATAGTCTAGGTTATTGTCGCGTTTGAATTTAGCAATAATGGCTTTTTTAAGACCTGGCGTACCGTCAACAGCGGTGTATTTGGTGAAACCGTTGTTAATCGCTGCAATTGCTGCATCTTTGATGTGTTGAGGGGTATCAAAATCTGGTTCACCTGCGCCCAAACCAATCACGTTGTGACCTGCAGCTTTTAATTCAGCAGCTTTGTTGGTCACAGCAAGCGTAGGGGACGGTTTGATGGCATTCACACGATCAGAGAGACGTACGTCCACGGCAGTATTCCTTCTTATAGGGATTAAAAAATAAAAAGCACATTATCTTAGCCTAAAATGGTGCAGATAGGGCAAAAGAATTTGGAAAACTTTAAGGAAAAAATGGTGTATTGACCGAACTTTATCTTGAATTTCGATGCGCTGGGAGCAGGCGAGGAGAGACTTGTTACATCTCGGTCATGCATATTGATGCATGAAATATAAAATAAAAATGGCCACTTTAAAGTGACCATTTTGTGTTGTTGATGTTGTGGTTACGCACTAAAGCGTGACAAATCTTCGTCCGGGCGTGCTGTTAAAATTTCCGCGCCGGTTTTAGTCACCAGAATTGTATGTTCATATTGTGCCGACAATGAGTGATCTTTGGTGACCACTGTCCATTTATCACCGAGTAATTTGGTTTTCCAGTCGCCGCCATTGACCATTGGCTCAATGGTAAAGGTCATGCCTTCTTCAAGCACCATGCCAGTATCTGGTTGACCATAATGCAGCACTTGCGGTTCGTCATGGAAAGTCGTACCAATACCGTGACCACAATATTCACGTACCACGCCAAAACGCTCAGATTCAACATACTGCTGAATGGCATGACCAATATCGCCAATAGTTGAACCCGGTTTTACAGTTTCAATACCCCGGTACATGGCTTCTTGCGCTACCTTACATAGACGGTTGGCAAGAATTGAAGTTTCACCACCCACGATATACATCATGTTGGTGTCACCATGGTAGCCATCTTTAATCACGGTCACATCAATGTTCAGGATGTCGCCTTTTTTCAATTTTTTACTGTCTGATGGAATGCCGTGACACACCACATGGTTTACAGAAGTACAAATAGTATGTTGGAAGGCAGGTCGACCCGGTGCAGCGCCATAGCCTAAGCATGCAGGAATTGCCTGTTGTTGATTGACAATATAGTCATGACAAATCGTATCAAGTTCCAGAGTGGTGACACCTGGAACAATATGCGGTTTGATCATATCCAAAACTTCTGCCGCCAGTCGCCCTGCCACACGCATTTTTTCAATTTCGTCAGGGGTTTTGATGAGTCGACGTGGAGCTTGATAAGTGTTGTTCATGATCTCTAAAAACTTTTGGAAATTTGTGTGTGACTATGGTATAAATAGCCGCCCATTTTATCAAATGCTTTTTCGTGAATAAATTTCACGGGCTTTGTGCGATGAGGCAAAAAAAATCCGCACATATATCGACACATTACTCTGGGTGCCCTTTAGGGTGGAGAATGCGGGTATATGGAGGCCTAACCCAAACTTTAAGGTAAAGAAAATGGCAGATTACAACGTAAGCATGCGCGACCTTCTTCAAGCTGGCGCGCACTTTGGTCACCAAACTCGTTTCTGGAATCCAAAGATGCGTGATTACATCTTTGGTGCGCGTAACAAAATTCACATCATCAACCTTGAGCACACTGTTCCTGCGTTAAATGATGCTTTGAACTTTGCTAACAACTTGGCTAGCAAAAAGAACAAAGTTTTGTTCGTTGGTACTAAACGTGCAGCTTCTGCGATCATCCGTGAACAAGCTCAACGCGCTGGTCAACCATATGTAGATCACCGCTGGTTAGGTGGTATGTTGACGAACTGGAAAACACTTCGCCAATCTATCAACCGTTTAAAAGACCTTCAAACTCAATCTCAAGACGGTACTTTCGCTAAGCTGACTAAACGTGAAGCTCTAGAGCGTACTCGTGAGATGGAAAAACTTGAGCGTGGCTTAGGCGGCGTTAAAAACATGGGTGGTTTACCTGACGCATTATTCGTAATCGACGTTGATCACGAAGCGATTGCAATCAAAGAAGCGAAGAACCTTGGTATTCCTGTAATCGGTATCGTTGATACAAACTCTAACCCAGACAACGTAGACTACGTTATCCCGGGTAACGATGATGCGATCCGTGCAGTAACACTTTATGCTTCTGCTATGGCTGATGCGATTCTTGCTGGTAAAGAATATGCTCAATCACAAGCAAATGCACAAGCTAAAGCAGAAGAAGCTCCAGCTTCTGAGGCTTAATGCGTTTGACGCTAGCTTGTCATTTTTGCGACATGTGATGGTGGCAAAGTAAGCGTTATGTATGCAGGCGGCCCATGAGAACTCCTCTGGGCCGTTTCTGTTCTAAAAAGAATTCATTTTCTACCGAATTTAGGAGATAAACATGACTGCAGTTACAGCAAGCATGGTTAAAGAATTGCGCGATCGTACTGGTCTTGCAATGATGGAATGTAAAAAAGCTTTGACAGAAGCGGGCGGCGACGTTGAACTAGCGATCGACAACCTACGTAAATCTGGTCAAGCTAAAGCTGCTAAAAAAGCAGGTAACATTGCTGCTGACGGCGCAATCACAATTGCTCAAGACGGCAACAAAGCACTTCTTCTAGAAGTTAACTGTCAAACTGACTTCGTTGCAAAAGACGAAAACTTTGCTGGTTTCTCTGCGAAAGTTGCTGCTGCTGCACTTGCTGCAAACGTAACTGATCCTGCTCAAATCGCTGAATTGAAACTAGAAGATGGTGCAACTGTTGAAGAAGCGCGTATCGCTCTTGTTCAAAAGATCGGTGAAAACATCCAAGTACGTCGTGCGAAAATTGTTGAAGGCGAAAACCTTGCAGTTTACAAACACGGTCTTAAAATCGGTGTTGTTGTTTCTTACACGGGTGATGAAGCTACAGGTAAAGGCTTGGCAATGCACGTTGCTGCGTTCAACCCAGTTGCTGTAAATGCTGAAGGCGTTTCTGCTGAGCTTATCGCGAAAGAGAAAGAAATTGCTGAAGCGAAAGCACTTGAATCTGGCAAGCCAGCAAATATCGTTGAGAAGATGGTTGTAGGTTCTGTTGAGAAATACTTGAATGAAGTTGTGCTTGAGCGTCAAATGTACGTAATCGACAACGACAAGAAAGTTGCAGACGTTCTTAAAGCAACTGGTACTACAGTTGCAAACTTCGTTCGTTTCGAAGTTGGTGAAGGCATTGAGAAAAAAGCAGAAATGAGCTTCGCTGAAGAAGTTGCTGCTGCTCAAGCTGCTGCAAAATAATTCCTTGGGAATTAGAAAAAGCCCTATCTGATTGATGGGGCTTTTTTATGTTGATTTATTCTTCATCAGCAATTCAAGAATAGGATTTGGGTTTGGTGATAGAGCTCAGATCATGTATTCATCATTTAATAAAAAAGTTATAAAAATGCCAAATAAAACCAATCTGAGCATCGGTGCAGTCATTGCACTGTTGATTGCTGCTTATCTGGGCCTGGATCTACAACAATCCCAACCACTTATTCCATCCGCATCTGATACTACAATTGAAACGCTTGATTCAGAGCCTAACTTAGTACCGTCTCAAAAGACTGATGATCTGGATCGAATTGCACGGGCGTTTCAACATCGCCAGAGTGATCTACAGGTTCGTTCAAGCGGGCAGGTGGTTGCTGTTTTACCAGATGATCATGAAGGATCGCGTCATCAAAAGTTTATCCTCGAGTTACCAAATGGCCAAACTATACTGGTTGCACATAATATCGATCTGGCACCGCGTATTCAGAATATTCAAAAACAGGATCAGGTCGAGTTTTATGGAGAATATGAATACAGTGACAACGGTGGGGTGATTCACTGGACGCATCATGACCCTGCACGAAAACATGTCGCTGGCTGGTTAAAACATCAAGGAAGAACCTATCAATAAGGTTCTTCTGATTGGATAAATCGAATATAGCGTTTAAATGCTCATAATTGCGCTGTTATGGCGTGATTTCCAGTTCGGTAGGATTTTACCTAAATAGGCATCCATGCACCAAATTGGGCCAATGAGGAGGAATTGGAGGTCTTTGAAGAATGAAGGCTTTTTACCTTCCACTTTGTGCCCATAAAATTGGCCAATCCAGGCCAAGGCAAACAGGGCAATAAAGAAACCGGTACCGACTGGCAGAATCCAGATGAGCCAGGCCATGACCAAAGTCAACGTAGCCATCGCTACTGCCAAAACAAGATCTAGGCGTGCATAGAAGATAAAAGCCAAAACCAGTAGCAGGGTAGTCAGCAAAGCGCTGAAATGCGCCAGAATGCCAATAATCGAAAAATAGATGGTCGGTACGCAAACCCAGTGAATCAGCTTGTTGGTTTTATTTTGATGGCTGTCGCTATATTCATCAAACCATTCAGATATTGTTTTCATTCTTCGCTCCATTCCATGAACATGTTTTTGCTTATCTGGAAATATAAAGCAGAATCCGGATATGGTCAAAAGTTAATCATGCAAGCGAGCGAATTTTATCAGGCAGGATGAGCCTACCAAAATTTTCTTGAAAGAACTTTAAGATAGGGCTGAGCAGGAGCGTTTATATTCTTCTAGAAAATGAGCACAATAAAAAAGCCACATTGCTGTGGCTTTTGTTAAATGTGTTGCAGGTCAAATCTTAAGAATTTGGACCAGCGACACGTTCAATACTGACTTTTGCAGTACCTGCACTGGTAATACCCAACTGTTTCGCAGCACCGTAAGATAAATCAACAACACGGTTACCATGGAAAGGACCGCGGTCATTTACTTTAACCACGACGCTCTTGCCATTATTACGGTTGGTTACGCGAATATAGCAGTTCAATGGCAGGCTACGATGAGCAGCTGTCATTGCGTTCATGTCAAAGGTTTCACCGCTTGCGGTTTTACGGCCGTGGAATTGACGACCATACCAAGACGCTGTACCTGTCTGACTGAATTTACGTACAGTATTAGAAGCCACTGTATTCAGTTTTTCAATCACTGAAGGCTCTTCTGCAGGAAGTTCAATTTTCGCTGCAATGGTTTCACGGCGAACTTTATCGCCAGAACGCTCAGTGATTGAAAGGCTGTTCAAATTTGTGAAATTTGAATTGAAGCTTTGAGCTTCTTTATTGAGTACTCGCGTTGCAAGACGCGAATTATCATTTTCATTGGTGAATGAAGATGACGGAACCATATCTGCCTGCGATTGCGTCAGCGTGACGATCGTGGCAATGGCCATAAAAGACTTCAAAATTGAAGAATGCATCGAATCAACTCCTAACAGCATATCTATTGGTTGTTCATAAATGGCTGAAAAACCATGTAAACATGCCTGATATTTAACTTATGCAACTACATTTAACGAAATGGATAATATTCATGTCGGCAATACCCTGTCTAGTGTTTAATTAAAATAGTTAAAAAAAGAACGCAAAATAAACAATTATTGATCAAAAAATAATCAATATTGTAACGTAATATTAAAATTGCTTAAAATACGCACAAATTAATCCATAAAAATGTTGACTTTCATAATTTGTATTAATTTTTAGTGTTAACGGCTGGTAATTTCGGTACCTAATAACCACAAAGCAGTGGCATACATACGGCTGCGATTATAGGTGGTAATCACTTGAAAATTTGGATAAGTGATGTAGTAAATCGAGCCATAATTTTCTTGTAATTGAATTACATTAACCAGATCCAGATCGTCAATTTTTACGATTGGATTCATTGGGCTGATGCCTTGCGTTTTTAACACACCATAGGGGGTAGGTTGAGTCAGATCCTTGGCAATCACGGTATCTGGATTTGAACCGGTATAACGTGCCGGAAAGGCAATGGGCTGATTACGCTGCCAGCCATGCTGTGCCAGATAGTTGGCAATCGAACCAATCGCATCTACCGCTGAGTTACGCAGGTCAATATGACCATTGCCATCGTAGTCCACGCCGAATTTTGGAATGTTGCTCGGCATAAACTGCGGATAGCCAACAGCGCCGGCATACGAACCCACCACAGAAGAGGTGGCAACCCCATCTCTATACGACCAGGCAATTAAAGCAGCCAGTTCATCCTGAAAATACTGGGCACGACGTTCATAGCCAAACCCTAAGGTTGCTAGGGCATCACGAGTGACAAAAGAGCCCTTGTTGCTACCAAAACCGGTTTCTACACCTAAAATGCCCAGAATGATCGCCTGTGGTACACCAAACTGCTGTTCAGCACGGTTAAGCGTTTCTGCATATTGCTGTTTAAAACGTACGCCGCGCTGAATGGTAGATTCAGCTAAGAAGTTAGTCTTATACGAATACCAAGGCTTACTTTCACCTGGGCGATTCATGATATTGATGATATTGGGCAGGTTACGCGTCCCACTCATGGCAGAATCTACTTGCTGGGCACTTAGCCCATAGCTCTGCATGGCATTCTGCTTAAAAGCGGCATAAGAAGGGTGATATTGGAAATCGTTGGCCAGACTCAAACTGCTGAGACCAAATGCGGTAAGTGCGATTGAAAGCTGCTTAAACTTTTTATAAAAATCCGATTTCAACATCTTGCTACGATTTCCAGTTTTTTTGATGAGTTGCTGGCGATGTCATTTGAATCATGCCATGAAAAAGATTGATAAAATTTTTTCAATCGTGAGGCTTAAAGTGCCAGATTAAAGATAACATTCGGATGAATAAGAGACCTAGCCGCTTATACAAAAATAGCGATGGATTGGCTATTTTTACGGCAGTTTGTCTTATAGAGTCGCTTATCTGTAACAAGCTATTTCACTGATCATAAAAAAGCCTGACCGAAGTCAGGCTAATTCCTCAAGATTTGTAGAAAATCTTGAACTATTCTGTATAGAACAAAGTGTCGTGATATTCGGCCATGGCGCGCAGCTCATCTTTATTCAAATTCAGAATGATTTTATCTGCTGCCATATTGATGGCCTTGATCACTGCAGATGCGCCAATATCTGCTGCCTTGCGTTTGATCATGCCAAGATCCAGGGTTTTATTAAAGTCGACCATAAAATGTCGTACTGTCGCTTCACCAAATTGCTTGTACAGGTTGCTGAACGCTTGTTTATCAATAGTCTGACCGGCTTTAAGTTCTGCGTAATGATGTTTTAAATTCGTCACCAGACTGGCATCCAGTGATTCACCAATGCGTAAATGTCCTTCAGGATCTTTAAACAGACTGCGCTCAGAGAATGCAATTGACTCTCTGACCACATCGTTCGGCGCTTTACTCAATAGCTGCTTCAGTAAAACCGCAACAGTCGACTTGATATAGCCAGCCAGTTTTTCCGCAGTATCACGTTTATCGCTGGCAGGAAAGCGACGCACCAGCTCGGTAAGAATCGCATCAATAATTTCATCATTAATCATTAATGCGGTTTTATCACGCAATGGGTAAAGCGGCTCACTTGAATTTTTGTTTTTTTGTGCAGTCTGAATTGTATTTAAAAGCTCTGCAGAAGGAATAAACCCAAAAAATGGCATTGTTCAACCTCAATGTTTTTTATTGTCGCGCTAAACGAATAGGGCGAGGCATCCATGTTAAATCCGATACACGGCAAGGGTTGATATCCAATCCACCACGGCGTGTATAGGTTGCGTAGACCATCAGCTTTTCCGGTTTCAGTTGCTGCCAGATATCGGCAAACATCTGCTCCACACATTGTTCGTGGAACCCATTATGCTGACGGTAGGAAATAATATAAGCTAAAATACTCTTATAACAAGGTTTTTTACCTTGATAACGTATAAAAACTGTTCCCCAGTCCGGCTGGCCAGTGACTGGGCAGTTACTTCTGAGTAAATGTGAATACAGCTGGATTTCACCTTCTGCTGCATCATCCGAATCCAAAGCCAATAAACTGGCATCTGGATGATTTTCTAGGCGCTCAGGTGTCAGCTCGTCAATGCAGATGCCTTCCGGCTTGCTGATCTCTAATTCATCGACCTGAAACAATTGCAGTTTAACTTCAGCTTCAGCCGCAGCAGATAAATCTTTTTCGACCGTCGTGATAAAGGCATCTTGAGATTCAAACTTGGCAAAATTCAGGCTATTGAAATACAGTTTTAAGGATTTGGATTCAATCAGATTCGGCGAAGACGCTGGCAAGCTAATGCGGCCAATAGCCACTTGCGGCACACCGGTTGAATTTAACCAGGAAATTTCAAATACATGCCACCAGTCTGCACCTTGCTGAATCGCTTCGACATGTGCGTATTGTTCACGGGCAGGCGCGCGCGAAATCGGAAACAGAACATCAGGCTGATATTCTGTCGGGTAATTGGTGTCTTTACCAAGGAGAGATTGTTCTACACTCATTATTCACGCATTCCTGAACCACGGGAGAGTAAATGATAGGCCACTGCATACAGCACGGCACAACATAAGGTAATTACTGTCAGTGAAATGGCGACATTGACATCGCTATGCCCTAAAATGCCATAGCGGAAAGCATTCACCATATACACGACAGGATTAATTAAAGATAAATTTTGCCAGAATGGGCTTAAGCTCGAAATAGCATAAAATACACCACCCAAATAGGTCAGTGGCGTTAACACAAAAGTCGGGATAATCGAGATATCATCGAAAGATTTGGCATAGACGGCATTGATAAAACCACCCAAGGAAAACAGCAGGGAAGTAATCAAGACTGTATATATAGTCACAAACCAGTTGGTGATGTATAAATCGGCAAAAAATAAGCTCACTGCACTGACAATGATCGCAACCAGTATCCCACGAATCACACCGCCCAATACATGACCCCATAAAATGGCATGCATCGGTACCGGACTCATGATCAGTTCTTCAATACTTTTCTGGAATTTTGAGCTGAAGAAGCTAGACGAGACGTTGGCATAGCTGTTGGTGATCACGGCCATCATAATCAGACCGGGCACAATGAACTCCATATAACTATAGCCGCCCATTTCTCCAATGCGTGAGCCGACCAGATTACCAAAAATCACAAAGTACAGGCTCATGGTAATTGCAGGTGGCAACAGGGTCTGTGGCCAGATGCGCATAAAGCGACGGACTTCTTTATAGATAATGGTATATAAAGCTACGCTGAGTTGATTAATGTTCATTGCGCAGCTCCATCCAGATTTTTCTCGACCATTTTCACAAAAAGTTCTTCCAGACGATTGGATTTATTGCGCATACTGCGTACCTGAATATTCTGTGATTCCAGTAACTGGAACAGATCATTCATGGTATGTGCCTTGTCCATGGTAATTTCTAAGGTCATCGGATCGATCAGGTTAAATCGCACGCCGATGATATCCAGATGCAAAGGTTCAATCGGTTCGGCCAGATCAAAAATAAACGATTCTTCATTGAGCTGACTTAGGAAGCTTTTCATGGTGGTGTCTTCTTTAATCACACCGCGATCGATAATCGCAATGCGGCGACACAGCATTTCCGCTTCTTCTAGATAATGCGTGGTCAGAATGATAGAGGTGCCTTTTTCATTCATCTCGTTTAAAAATTCCCACATCGAACGACGCAGCTCGATATCAACACCAGCCGTCGGTTCATCCAGAATTAGCAGTTTCGGTTCGTGCATCATGGCGCGCGCAATCATCAGGCGACGTTTCATCCCGCCGGATAACATGCGGGCCTGAGTGGAACGCTTTTCCCATAAACCCAGTTTGGTCAGATAAAGCTCCGCCCGTTCCTGTGCAATTTTTTTAGGAATGCCGTAATAGCCTGCCTGAGTCACCAAAATATCGAAGGTTTTTTCAAACTGGGCAAAGTTGAATTCCTGAGGCACCACACCTAGACACTGTTTGGCCTGAGAGGGGTGGGTATCCAGATTATGACCAAAAATTTCGACTGTACCGGATGTTTTTTTTGTTAATGAACTGATAATACCGATGGTGGTAGATTTTCCTGCGCCGTTAGGACCCAGTAGCGCATAAAATTCACCTTCTGGTACATTTAAGTTAATTCCTTTCAATGCCTGAAAGCCATTGTGATAGGTCTTTGACAAATCCCTTAAGATCAGTGCATCAGTCATGAATATCTCAAATGGTGAAAAGTTGAGATATTGTGAGTGATCTCGCAAAATAAGCCAAGTGATTCACATATAATTCTGTGTTGCTGTTTTGGAACATTGTATAAAGCTTAAGCATAAAAATGATGAAGTTAGAGATAGTTGCTTTACCTTATGCTTTTTTTTGTTATGATGTGCGCGATCCAAAAAAGATGCGCTCATAGCTCAACTGGATAGAGTACAGGTCTCCGAAGCCTGTGGCGTGGGTTCGAGTCCCGCTGAGCGCACCATTTATTTAACTATAAATCTGAAAAATCAAATTAGTAACGCACACAGTTGCGTCCATCATCTTTCGCCCGATAAAGATTGTTATCGGCAGTTTTCAAAACGTCTAGAATATTTTTAGAACTGTCTGGCCAAGAAGCAATACCAATCGAAATGCTGATGAAACCTATGTTGTGAATTTCTTTACATGCAATCTCTTTTCTGAACCTTTCTGCACTTTCATAAACTTCAGTAAGATTGCTGTTCGGTATAATAATGATAAATTCTTCACCGCCATAACGGCAGCAAATATCATCTTTACGAAATTTTTGCTGCATCGTCTTGGCAATATGCTTTAAGACAACATCACCTTGATCATGACCATAATTGTCATTCACGTTTTTAAAGTGATCCACATCCATCAGAAGTACTGAAAACGGGATGTTCATTTTCATGTTTTGAGTCATGACGTAATTTAAACCACGACGATTCATCAAGCCGGTTAAAGGATCCGTATTAATATGATGATCCATCTTGCTCATTTGTTGTGAAAATTTGCGAACACTGAGCAGTAGGGCTAACTTGAATTTTGTGACCTCATAGTACCAAGGCTGGATATTCTTAATTTTTGAACCGATTTCTGCCTGATTTAGCAGACTCGCCATATCTGCCAGTTGGTTCAATGGGGCCGAGATAGAATCAGACAGTCGCCATACAATATAAAAAACAAGCAGATAAAATAAAAAGAATCCTGCGGCTAATTTATAGAGGATAGAATTTGCCTGTTTAAGTAAGTCATGGGTAGGTTGCTGGGAAACCACGATCCAGTTTGAAGTCGGAATATGAGAAAAACCTGCCAGATTATCAACGCCCTGGCTGTTGATTAAACGAATTTGACCATTTTTATGCGCATGCATATATTCCAGACCAGTATTATTGCTGGCCGATTGACCGATTCTTTTACGATCCGGATGGAAAATAATTTTATTTTCATTGTTAATCACATACATATAACTATTCTTATAATTTTTATAAGTGGTTAGAAGCTGATTAATCACATTTTTTTCTTTTAAATAAATCGCTGAACCTATGAAGCCCTGATAGTGATTTGACTTGTCAAAAATAGGTTGAGATATAAACACGATCATGTTTTTTTGCACAGAAAAATAGGGTGAAGATATATAAGTGGATTTGTTATCAAGAGAGTCAGTAATCCCTTGAGTATTTTGTATTTTACTTCTATCAATATTCAGAATATTCGGTGAAAAATTGATTAGTCTGCCGTGGGTATCACTGATCACGACACTGTTATAGTGCTCAGACTGATATTTTAACTTATTGACCTCGGCTTCTCTCAGCTCATTGTTATTAAAGTCTTGCCCTAATATCTTGGCGCTATAGTCCAGTTCAAGAAGCATATTTCTAAAATGGTTGTCTGTGCTTAATGCAATTTTATGGGCATGGTCAGAGTTTAAGGCAAGAGAGTTGTCGATTAACTGATTTTTTACGATCTGATAGCTAATAATGAGAGAAATAATAAAAAGGCTAGACACACTAAAAATAGCCAATAAAAGTATTAACTGCCTTAAATTGAGATCAAGGTGTTTCCTAAAATTATTAGCTGACATAAAAAATTAGATATATCTCGATGTATTTATGAGCATTGTATTGCATTTATATTCAATGTTTAAGGTTGATATAAAATTAAATTTCTATAGGACTTACGCACTATTATTTATAGATTTTCTGTGGCAGCAGATGATTCTTATCGAGAATAAATTCATCAATAAAGTTCTTGATAATTGG
>NZ_JAMXXK010000041.1 GCF_024129735.1 Acinetobacter lwoffii
AATCCTGGTCGTTAAAGTGTTTGTTTGCACTCATATTTTAACTGTTAGGACTCAGGTTTTTTTATTTAAAGCAAACTATGGGACAGCAGTGACGATTAAGTCCCTTTTATGTGCAAGAAAAAAGGTGATTATTTTTTCATTTCTGCCATTTCTTTTTGATATTCGGCTTTAGCCATTTCAAAGCGTTCGACTACATCAGCACTTGGTGCTTTATCCAGCAGGCTGACGATGATAATACTGAGGGTGGCCAGAATAAAGCCCGGAATAATCTCATACAGACCGGTATCACCCATGTAATTTTTCCAGACAATTACAGTCACGGCACCAACCACCATACCCACAATTGCGCCGTTGAGGGTCATTCGTTTCCAGAATAGTGACAAGATAATCAGCGGGCCAAATGCAGCACCAAAACCGGCCCAGGCATAAGCCACCAGACCTAAAACCTTACTGTTCGGATTAATCGCCAGTGAAATGGCAATCAGGGCAATCACCAAGACCATGCCACGACCGACCCAGATCAGTTCTTTCTGTGAGGCATTTTTACGCAGGAAACTCTTATATAAATCTTCGGTCAGGGTGGTAGAGCAGACCAAAAGCTGACAGCTCAAGGTACTCATAATTGCCGCCAAGATAGCGGCCAGAATGATTCCTGCAATCCACGGATTAAACAGAATTTTGGTCAATTCCATAAATACCGTTTCAGGATTTTGCTTCACCACCGAGGCCAATGCGGGATTGACACTGAAGTAGGCAATACCGATATAACCGGCAGCCACTGCACCGCCTAGGCATAGAATCATCCAGGTCATGCCAATGCGGCGTGCAGCAGGAATGGTTTTGACCGAATCCGCTGCCATAAAACGCACCAGAATATGCGGCTGGCCAAAATAACCCAAGCCCCATGCCAGACTGGAAATAATCGCAACGGTGCTTAAACCTTCAAGCATGCTTGAAGCATGTGGGCGAGCCGATTCAAGGATGACACTCACTTGCTGGCTGTTGTCACCCAAGGCCAAGAAGGTAATGATCGGAGTCAGTAATAAGGCAAAAATCATCAAACCGGCCTGGAATGTATCTGTCCAGCTGATCGCCAAAAAGCCACCAATACAGACATAGAGAATCGTCGCCATCGCACCAATCACAAGCGCTGTGGTGTAATCCCAGCCAAACAGGCTTTCAAACAGACGCGCACCCGCGACCATGCCTGAGGCACAATAAATCGCAAAGAACACCAGAATCACCAAGGCAGACAAGACTCGTAAAATGCGTTTACGGTCGGAAAAACGGCTAGTGAAATAATCCGGCAAGGTTAGAGCATTGTTCTGATATTCAGTATGGGCGCGCAGTCGACCTGCCACGAGTAACCAGTTCAGCCATGCACCGATAATCAAACCGATCGCAATCCAGACTTCTGACAGACCAGACAAGTAAATGGCTCCTGGAAGACCCATCAACAGCCAGCCACTCATATCCGATGCGCCCGCCGAAAGTGCAGTGACCACACTGCCCAGACTTCGTCCACCTAGAATATATTCGTCAAAATTGGAGGTGGCACGATAAGCATATAAACCGATTGCAATCATGGCGATAATATAAAACATGAAAGTAATCAGGGTGGGGTTTAAAGAAGTCATAGGCAGGTCATCCTGTAAATATGGAAATCATCGTCCAAGATGATTTTTTGTACTGAGATCGCAAGGAGGTGATTCAAGCATGGTTTAAAAATTACACTCTGTAACAATTATACAGATTTTATGTATGTCTATTGTAAACATCGTGGTAATTCACTGAAATTGAATCAGGAATAACTTGAGCGGATAAAAGGCAATACGACGTCGGATTCAGGGGGGAAGTGGAAATTTTGAATAAATAATTAAAATATTTAAATTTTAGCCAGTTGTTTACACAATATTACAAAATTCACATCCTTAGCGTATTGGTAATAAATCGTAGCAAATCTAGGTTAAAGTCTTCCTATTAGGCGTGTATTTGTTTGCTCATATTAATGTCACACCAAATACGGTGCATCGCCAAGAGTATTTTTTAGTGGACAATATGCTTCAAATCGAACCGACCCGCATTGAACGTGATTTATTGGGGGAAAAACAAATCCCGTTGCATAGCTATTATGGGATTCATACCTTACGTGCCATCGAAAATTTTAAGATTTCTGGATTGGCGGTGGGGCAACAAACGCACTTTATTCGTGCTTTGGCCCAAGTGAAAAAAGCTTCGGCACAAGCCAATCTGCACTTTCAAAAATTGTCCGAGCAGACCAGTACTGCCATTCAGAAAGCTTGTGATGAATTGATTCAGCATCCAGAAGCGTGGCAAGCAGCATTTCCATTTGATCCTTATCAGGGCGGTGCCGGAACCTCCATCAATATGAATGCCAATGAGGTAATTGCCAATATTGCACTTGAAATGTCGGGCCATCAGAAAGGCGATTATCACATTCTGCATCCGAATGATCATGTGAATACCTCGCAATCGACCAATGATGTCTATCCAACGGCTTTGCGTCTGGCGACCTATAGCAGTCTGGATGAATTGTTGAGCGTGCTTAAAGCATTGATTGACTGTATCGACCATAAAGCTGCCGAATTTGAATATGTCATCAAGATGGGACGTACCCAGTTACAAGATGCCGTGCCGATGACCATGGAACAGGAATTCCGGGCATTTGCCACCTTATTAAAAGAAGACCTGAAGCTGATTGGGCAGATGCGACAGTTATTGCTGGAAGTCAATTTAGGCGCCACTGCCATTGGGACCGGGGTGAATACACCACCGGGCTATGCCAAGCGGGTGGTGGAAATCTTGGCGCACCTAACGGGTCTGCCTTTAAAAGGAGCGGCAGATTATGTCGAGGCGACCAGCGATTGTGGCGTCTTTATTATTTTGTCGAGCAGTTTAAAACGTCTGGCAGTGAAATTGTCCAAAATCTGTAATGATTTGCGCTTGCTCAGTTCGGGACCGCGTACAGGGTTAGCTGAAATCCGTTTGCCTGAGTTACAGGCAGGTTCTTCGATCATGCCGGCAAAAATCAATCCGGTAATTCCGGAAGTTGTGAATCAGATTGCCTTCCGGGTGATTGGTAATGATTTAACCATTACTATGGCTGCGGAAGCCGGACAGCTACAATTGAATGTCATGGAACCTGTGATTGCCGTGGCGATGAATGAATCAATTCAGTTATTGACCCAAGGCATGCAAACCCTGAATCAGAAATGTATTGCTGGTATTCAGGCCAATGAACAGATTTGCTTAAGTTCCGTCATGCGCAGTGTCGGGATTGTGACCTTGCTTGAACCGATTCTGGGACATGCCAAATGCGATGAAATCGGCAAACAATGTATGCGGGAAAATAAAACTGTACCGCAAGTGGTGTTGGAGCTGGGCTTATTGAGTGAAGCGCAATTAGAAGAGATTTTTGCATTTGAAAATCTGGTGTCTGAAATCCCTTCAGCAGAGAATCAGCTCGAACAGGTTTCTTAACATACATATACCTATTAAATCGTCTGAAACAGCGAATCGCTGCTATTTTGATAATTTGCCTCAAGTTCAGGATGTGGATTTGAGGCATTTTCATCTAGACTAGAGCCTGAACTATATTTGGCTGGGTAAATGGCAATGTTTGATAAAATCAGTGCATTATTTAAAAGTAATAAACCGACTGCTGCACAGCTATATTTAGAAGAGCAGAATATTCAGTACGTAGAAGGTCCAGGCTATATCGTCGATGGTATTCAACTCAATCAGGAGTGGGGTGCACGATTAGAGTATTTGTCCAATCGCCGTTTAAAACAGTTTGATGATTTAAAAGCGTTATATGATACCGCGATGCTAATCAATGAAAAAATTGATCTGGAAATTGCTCATCAGCGTTTTAATGCGACTTTAGGCAATACCAAAGAAAACCTGCTGCAATTCAAAATGATCCTAAAGAAGTTAAATGATTATTATCGTAACTTTCTGCGCGATCAAAAATAAGCTGCAAAAGTGGCTTAAAATCGAAGTATATGGATGTGGCAAGACTGCATAAAAATAACAAAATATCCTGAGATCATCGTGCTAGTATAAGCCTCAGGTTATTTAGACTTTAAAGCTATATCCATGTTCCAACAAGAAATTTCCCAACTCAATTTACCACAGCTCAAAGCAGGCGAGAAACGTTGGTTAGGCAATCTGCAAGGTTCGTCAACTGCATTATTGCTTAAAGAAATCGTGCAGCAGCAATCGCGTTTATTTATCGTGATTGCACGTAATAATCAGCATTTGGGTCAACTGGAAAGTGAACTGGAATTTTATGGGATTAAACCCACGATTTTTCCAGATTGGGAAATCTTGCCTTATGACCGTCTCTCCCCACATCAGGATATTGTCTCGGAACGTCTGGCAATCTTATCCAATATGCCCAAAACTGGCGTACTGTTGCTGTCCGCCTCAACTTTGGCACAACGTGTGGCGCCGACCTCATGGATTCTGGGTGAGCATTTCGATATTCATGTCGGTCAGAAATTTGATCTGGAACAACAAAAGAAAAAGCTGATTCAGGCAGGTTATCATCTGGTCGATACCGTCTATGATCCGGGTGAATTCGCGGTACGCGGCAGTATCATGGATATCTACGCATCGGGACAGGAAGCACCGATTCGGATTGACCTGTTCGATGATGAAATTGAAAGCCTGAAATTTTTTGATTCCGAAACTCAGCGCACCACGCAAAGTTTGCAGCAGTTTACCGTATTGCCCGCACAGGAATTTCCGCTTAAGGAAGGCCGTGCCACTTTCCGTGACCGTTATGCCGAATTTTTCCCGACCGCGAATCCAAAGAAAAACCCGATCTATCAGGATGTGATGGATGGCATAGTCTCACCGGGAATCGAGTTTTATTTGCCCTTGTTTTTCAGCGCTGAAGCCATGCAAGGTCAAAGTTCGCTAATTTCGTACTTACCTAAGAATGGCATTGTCATTACAGATAAGGCTTTGGACGAAAGTCTGAGCCAGTTTTGGCAAGATGTAGTGCGCCGTTATGAAGATCGTCGCCACAATGTCGACCAACCGATCATGCCGCCTGAAAGCCTGTTTTTTCAGACCAATCAAGTGCTGGAGCAGCTGAACCAGTTTGCACGCATCATTGCCGCACAAACATCTTTTGATCAAAAAGCTGGGGTATTGAATCTTGATACCCAGTTGCCACCGCGTCTGCCCGTAGATCCGAAACGTGAAAAACCGTTTCATGAAGTCAAAAAATATATTGATCAGGCTAATCATCCGGTACTGCTGGTGGCTGAAAGTGCTGGACGCCGTGAAAGTCTTAAAGATGCATTAAGACCAAGTCTGGGTGATATCCCCACGGTTGAAAATTTTGATAGTTTTATTCAATCTCTGTATGCAATTGCCATTACCAATGCGCCTTTAGAGCGTGGTCTGGTATTGACCGATCGTGTCAGCGTAATTTCTGAAAATCAGCTGTATGAACATCGCGTGGTACAGCGCCGTCGCAAACGTCAACAGGAAGTTTCCGAAGAGTTTCTGATCCGAAGTCTAACTGAGCTGACCATGGGCGCGCCTGTGGTGCATATCGATTATGGGGTCGGACGTTATGCTGGTCTGGTCACCTTAAGTATTGATGATCAGGATCACGAATTTTTGCAGCTGGATTATGCGGATGCCGCCAAAGTGTATGTGCCGGTGACCAATCTGCATTTAATCAGCCGGTATAGTGGTGGTGATCCGGATCTGGCACCGTTACATAAGCTCGGTACAGATGCTTGGAATAAAGCCAAACGTAAAGCACTGGAACAGATTCACGATGTCGCGGCCGAATTGCTGCATATTCAGGCACGGCGTTCTTCCAAACCTGGAATCAGTTTTGAAGTCGATCAAAGCCTGTATATGCAATTTTCTAGTGGCTTTGCCTATGAAGAAACACTGGATCAGGCCAATGCGATTGAAGCCACACTGCATGACATGCAGCAGGCCAAGCCGATGGATCGACTGGTGTGTGGTGATGTGGGTTTCGGCAAGACAGAAGTCGCGATGCGTGCCGCATTTGTTGCAGTGCAGAATAATCGGCAGGTGGCGATTCTGGTACCAACCACCTTGCTGGCACAGCAGCATTATGATTCATTCAAAGACCGCTTTGCCGACTGGCCGGTCCGGATTGAAGTGCTGTCACGTTTCGGTTCTTCCAAAGCACATACTAAGACCATTGACGACCTCATTGAAGGTAAAGTCGATATTGTGATTGGTACACATAAGATTTTGCAGGAAAATGTCCAGTTTAAGAATCTCGGTCTGATGATTGTCGATGAAGAGCATCGTTTCGGTGTGCGCGACAAGGAGCGAATCAAGGCCATGCGTGCCGATGTTGATATGCTGACACTGACTGCGACTCCAATTCCACGTACGCTGAATATGGCCTTTAGTGGCATGCGTGATCTGTCGATTATCGCCACACCGCCGGCACGCCGTCTTGCGGTGAAAACCTTTGTGCAGGAACATACCGATGACACCATTAAAGAAGCGATTCTGCGTGAATTGCTGCGCGGTGGTCAGGTTTATTTTCTGCATAATGAAGTTGATACAATCGATCGTGCCGCCGAGCATATCCGTAAACTGGTGCCGGAAGCGCGGGTGATTGTGGCCCACGGACAGATGCGTGAACGTGAACTGGAGCAGGTGATGCAGCAGTTCTATCACAAGGAATACAATGTTCTGGTATGTTCGACCATTATTGAAACCGGGATTGATGTTCCGAATGCCAACACCATTCTGATTGAACGTGCCGACAAACTGGGCCTGGCGCAATTACATCAGCTACGCGGACGTGTAGGGCGCTCACATCATCAGGCTTATGCATATTTGATGGTACCGTCATTAAAAGCCTTAAAAGGTGATGCAGAAAAACGTCTGGATGCCATTCAGCGTGCTTCAACTTTGGGTGCCGGTTTTATGCTGGCAACTGAAGATCTGGAAATTCGCGGCGCAGGTGAGTTACTCGGTGAACAGCAGAGTGGTTCGATGCAGGCGATTGGTTATAGCCTGTATATGGAAATGCTGGAAAAAGCCACCAAAGCCATTCAAAAAGGTAAAACGCCAAACTTCGACGCACCATTGTCATTGACTGCCGAAATTACCCTGCATATGCCAGCACTGATTCCGGATGAATATCTGGGTGATGTGCATCAACGTCTGTTGTTCTATAAACGCATCAGTAATACCGATACCCAGGAAAAGCTGGATAATATCCGGATGGAATTGATTGATCGTTTTGGTATACCGCCGCAACCGGTCAAACAGCTCTTTGCTGTACATCAGATTCGATTGAAAGCCGAGCAGCTTGGTATTACTAAAATTGATATCAGCAGTCAGGGTGGGCATATTGAATTTGCACCGGATACTCCGGTTCAAGCCATGACGATTATCCAGATGATGCAGAAACATCCGACCTATTTCCGGATGGATGGCGGTCAACGTCTAAAAGTCATGGTCATGCTGGAAGACTATCAAAAGCGGATTCAGTTTATACAGGATTTACTGGACAGTCTGCTTAAAGAATTGCACTGATTTTATTCGATTAAATCAGCCTGAAAATTCAGTTTGGGTTTCATTTTCCAATGAAGTTTGCAGGAACAACAGGCTTGATTTTTTAATGAATTGTTTACAGTAATTGTTGTGATGTGCTTCGCAACAAATCATGAGAATTTGTCTTTAAACACATTGCTTTCAATATTCAGCTTCAGTTGGATATGTTAGTATTAGCCATCATTCTAATTTTGCATCATTTATAAAGATATGTTTAGTTTGCATCCACAACTTGCTCAAGATACGTTTTTTGTAGGCGACTTTCCTTTGTCAACATGTCGTTTGATGAATGATATGCAATTTCCCTGGCTCATTCTGATTCCACGTGTGCCGGGTGTCTCTGAATTATATGAATTGAGTCAAGCTGACCAAGAGCAGTTTTTAAGAGAGTCAAGCTGGTTATCAAGCCAGCTGGCACGTGTTTTCCGTGCAGATAAAATGAATGTAGCAGCGCTGGGTAATATGGTGCCGCAATTGCATTTTCATCATGTGGTTCGTTATCAGAACGACGTTGCATGGCCGAAGCCTGTTTGGGGTACACCTGCTGTTCCTTATAGCAGTGAAGTATTGGCACATATGCGTCAAACATTAATGCTGGCTTTACGTGGCCAGGGCGATATGCCATTTGACTGGCGCATGGACTAATCAGCCAAGGCATTCCGAGAACCATGAACAGTTGCGGACTTCAGGGAGTGAGTGAGTGCAATTAGACGACTGGATTCAAAAAGAACCCCATCAGTTCGAATATTTCCATCGCATGATGGGATATATCATGCTGTCTCTGGTTCTGGTCGTCTTTCATTACAATGAACCAGATACCCAGTATCAGCTTTTTGTTCCATTTTTTCTGTTTCTGGTTTTACTGATCACTCCCAAGCTATCTCGCTGGCTGATCTATCGTCATGATTATCACATCCGGCGTAATATTCTTTTCCTGATTGATGTCATTGTCATTTCGGTGGTTTTGGCGGCCGTGCATCTGGACTTGGTCTTGTCCTTGCTGGGTCTGGTCGCAGTGCTCTATACCGCGATCAGCAATAAAATTTCATTTATGATGGCATCTCTAGCCAGCCTGATCGGGATTACGCTTTTTTATCTGGCCAATATTCTGGTCTTTGGTTTTAATAATTATTTCCAACCGACCAGCAGTGAGTTGACCGTTTTAGGCTTTATCTGTCTGATTACCTATTTTGGTGTCGGAAGTTTTTATCAAAGTGGTCGTGTGCAATACATGACCCAGAAAAAAGACCATTATTTCGAACAGATGAACCGTTATATGGAATTTGCCAATCAGCTGAGTCGCTATGCGCCCGTGCAGTTATGGCAATCCATTATGAAAGGTGAATCTGAAGCCAAAATTGAATATAAACGTAAAAAGTTGACGATCTTTTTCTCTGATATTCAAGGCTTTACAGAGCTATCTGAAACTCTGATTCCAGATGATTTAGCATTCCTGTTGAATGACTATCTTCGGCATATGACCGAAATCGCTAAAAATTATGAAGCGACTGTCGATAAATTCATGGGTGATGCCATCCTGATTTTCTTTGGTGATCCGAACTCCGAAGGTGTGGAACAGGATGCTAAGAACTGTATGGAAATGGCATTGGCGATGCGTCAGCAAATGAAATTGCTGCGGGAACGCTGGATTAAAATGGGTTATCCGCCACTGCATATCCGCATGGGGATTTCAACCGGTTATTGCCACGTAGGGAATTATGGGGCTACGCATCGTATGGCTTATACCATTGTAGGACGTGATGCCAATCTGGCAGCGCGTTTGCAAAGTGCAGCGGAAGTCGATGAAATCCTGATTTCGGAAGATACTCATAATCTGATCAAAGATGATTATCTTTGTGCACCGAAAAAGCCGATTTTCCTGAAAGGCATTAAAGCACCTGTAAGAACCTGGCAGGTCATGGAAAAATATGCGTCTCAGAAAGTCGAGTATCAGCGCTGGTTCGATTATGAATATAAGGGCTTTCATTTATTGCTGAATCTGGATGAAGTGCAAAACTTTGAATATCCTGAGCTGATTCATGTACTAGAAAAAATGATTAAACGCATTGAAACTCAGCAGAAAATGACCAATTCACAAGGTATTGTCAAATTGAAGCTTGAAGATGAAGTGATTGAACATATTTAGAACTTATCTAAATTAACTCAAGCCAAATAAAAAACATTTGATTAAAACTGCTTATATTCAAATAGCAAAAACCACGCCTGAGCGTGGTTTTTTATTTAACTATGAAACGAAAATCTTAGTGATTTTCTGAAGCATGGTTAATGGTGTATTTCGGAATTTCAATTTCCAGATCTTCATCGTCCAGTTTAACCTGACAAGAAAGACGTGAATCAGGTTCTAGACCCCAAGCACGATCGAGTAAGTCAGCTTCAACATCATCCATTTCTTCCAGACTGTCAAAACCTTTGCGTACCACTACATGGCAGGTGGTACACGCTGCTGACATATCGCAGGCATGTTCGATTTTAATGCCATTTTTCAGTAAGCTTTCGCAAAGATTGGCATTTTGTTCGACTTCAAACTCAGCACCTTCGGGGCAAATCTGCGCATGTGGAAGAACTTTAATACGTGGCATAGTCGTTACCTTAAATTAGTTTGAGTTTGACCAGTCGTCGAGTTTAGTGCCCTTAAGAGCTGCATCAATATGTTGATTCATACGTGCTGCTGCAAAAGCATCACTATGTATTTTAAGCTGTTCAACGGCAGATTCAATCGCTTTGATATCTGAACCCTGAAGCTGAGTTTCAAGTTGTGCTTGCGCAGTTTGCAATGCTGCAAGCTGTTCCTCAGTCAAAAGACCGGCATCCGCTTTGAGTGCCTGAACCAGTGCTTCCAGTTCACGCTGTGCTTCAACTTTGGTTTCATTCAAATGACGAAGATTTTTATCTTCTTCAGCGAACTTATAACCCTCTAGCAACAGGCGTTCAGTATCTTCACCCGACAAACCATAAGATGGCTTGATATCGATTTGAGCCGTCACACCAGAAGTGGTTTCTTTCGCAGATACAGTCAGCAAGCCATCAGCATCGACCTGGAACGTTACTTCAATACGTGCCTGACCGGCAGTCATTGGCGGAATGCCATGCAGCACAAATCGGCCCAAGCTACGACAATGTTCAACCAGATCACGTTCGCCTTGCACCACATGAATCAACATGGCAGTCTGACCATCTTGATAAGTGGTAAATTCCTGACGACGAGCCACCGGAATTGCAGTATTACGCGAAATTAATCGTTCAACCAGTCCGCCCATGGTTTCAAGACCAAGAGACAGAGGCGTCACGTCTAATAGTAATGAGCCATCAGTTGAGTTGCCAATCAATTGGTTCGCAGTAATTGATGCGCCAATCGCAACCACTTCATCCGGGTTAATGGTGCAAAGCGGTTCTTGGTTGAACACTTCACGCACGGCTTTTTGTACCGCATAAGAACGAGTTGAGCCGCCGACTAAAACAACATTCTGAATGTCATCCAGTTCAAGCTTGGCATCATGCATCACACGCTTACATACGCTGATGGTCTTATCCAAAGCGACTTTAATGATCTCTTCAAATGTCGGACGATCAAGCGTCAATACCTGATCAAGCAATTTGAGTTGAACTGAATCTGCATCCGACAAAGCTTCTTTGGCTTTACGTGCCGCAACCACAAAATGTGCATATTCTGCATCATTCAAAGTGTCAATATTCAGTTGTTTTTTGGCCCATTTCAGGATCAACCGATCTAGGTCATCACCACCGAGAGCAGTGTGGCCACCGGTTGCCAGAACTTCAAACACACCTTGACTAAAACGCAGAATCGAAACGTCAAAGGTACCGCCACCCAAGTCATAAATCACATAGTTGCGATCTGTACTCAGATTACTTTCCTGATCAAGACCATAAGCTACAGCAGCAGCGGTTGGCTCATTCAACAAACGTAAAACATTCAAGCCGGCAAGCTGGGCAGCATCACGGGTTGCCTGACGCTGTGCTTCATCGAAGTACGCCGGAACAGTAATCACTGCACCATTAACCGGATTTTGCAGACTGGCTTCAGCGCGGTCTTTCAACTGCTTTAAAATTTCTGCAGAAATCTCAACCGGAGTCTTACGGCCTTGCGCAGTTTCAAAAGCTGGCATTTCATTGGCTTCACCGACCAAGGCATAAGGGTGCTGGAATTTGATGTCAGCTTTCGAGCGACCCATAAAACGTTTTACAGAAACGATGGTGTTTTTAGGGTCAGTAGTAATGAAAGGCGCAGCTTCATTGCCGTATTGAGTTTGTTGTTCTGCATAATGCACGATAGAAGGAAGTAGCACACGACCTTGTTCGTCATTAAGTACTTTGGCTTTACCTGAAAGAACCGTGGCAACCAAAGAGTGGGTGGTGCCTAAATCGATACCAATCGCAATGCGGTGTTCATGTGGTGCACTTGATTGACCTGGTTCTGCAATTTGCAAGAGAGCCATAGTGTTACATCCTTTGCACGTTAAATATTAAATACTAAAAATTAGAAATCATCATCAAGATCAAAGCTGTCATCGTCCAGGAAGCGGTCTTCCGCTTTGTCGATATCGGCCATGACTTTAACGAAGAAGCGTAGTTTGCGCACTGTATCGCGTGCTTCGGCCCAGTCTTCATCCGCATAATCAATTTTGAACTCGCGAACTAAGCCTTCAATCCATTGCTGGACTTCGACTTTCAGTGAAGTTAAATCTTCAGCAGAAGTTGCATCGTCAAGTTGTTCACGAATTTCCAGAGCGTCCTGCAAGAATTCAAAATCACTGATCGACTGATCTAAGTGATAGTCCTGTTTCTTGAGAGACAATAAATACGCTGCACGGCTATCGACCGCTGACAAGACTTTAAATGCCTGATTGATATCACTTGATTTAATCAGAGCCTGATCTTTGTCTTCAGCTTTATCTGGGTGATATTGTTGCTGCAACTTTAAAAATTCAGTCTTTAAAGCCGCCAAATCAATATCGAGTGCTACAGGAAGGTTGAACAACTCAAAATGATTCATGGGAGATGGGATCCGCGATTAATGTGCAAAAATAACTGTATAAATGCAATTAAAACAGTGTGAAACACACTGTTTTAATGTCAAAAGAGAATAACTGCCGGGTTTATACAGTGAAGGATTCACCACAACCGCATTCGCCTTTTTTGTTGGGGTTGTTAAATTCGAAGCCTTCGTTCAAGCCGTTTTTAACATAGTCCATCTCCATACCTTCAAGATAAACCAGACTTTTCGGGTCAACGAATACTTTAACCCCAAACTGTTCAAAGGCTTGGTCATGTGCATCGACTTCATCGACGAACTCGAGCACATAGGCCAGACCAGAACAGCCTGAAGTTTTCACACCAACGCGAATGCCTTCACCCTTACCGCGATTTTTTAAATAATTGCTGATATGAGTTGCAGCATTTTCAGTTAAATGGATCATGAAAACTCCGTTAAAATTTCAAAACGTGGAACAATTAAGCTTTAACTTTCTTGCTACGGTAGTCTTCTACAGCTGCTTTGATTGCATCTTCAGCAAGAACAGAACAGTGTACTTTTACTGGTGGAAGTGCAAGTTCAGTTGCAATATCAATGTTCTTGATTGCTTGAGCTTGATCCAAAGTTTTACCTTTGAGCCATTCGGTCACAAGTGAACTTGATGCAATGGCAGAACCACAACCATAAGTTTTGAAACGTGCTTCTTCAATCACGCCTTCGTCGTTTACCTGAATCTGTAAACGCATCACGTCACCACATGCTGGCGCACCAACCATACCAGTACCAACGTTTTCAGCATTTTTATCTAAAACGCCAACATTACGAGGGTTTTCGTAATGATCAATTACTTTTTCGCTATAAGCCATGTTGCTTCTCCAAACCTCGGGGTCAGCCTTAGTATTAAATATGGGGGTAAAAAAACTTTTCTCAATGAGATAGCAACGGATTTGTCACTATCTCAGAATGAAAATTAGTGCTCAGCCCACTCAACTTTAGAAAGGTCAATACCTTCCTTATACATATCCCAAAGCGGAGAAAGTTCACGTAACTTCTCAACAGCAGCTTTAGTGATATTCAATACGTGATCGATATCTTCTTCAGTGGTGTATTTACCGAAGCTGAAGCGGATCGAACTGTGTGCAAGTTCGTCTGAAAGACCCAATGCACGAAGTACATAAGATGGTTCAAGTGTTGCAGATGTACATGCCGAACCTGAAGATACCGCAGCATCTTTCAATGCCATCATCAATGATTCGCCTTCAACGAAGTTGAAGCTAATATTCAGGTAGTTCGCTACGTTTTGTGTTGGATGGCCGTTCAGGAACACTTGTTCAAGACCTTGTAAACCATTCCACAGCTTGTCGCGAAGTACACGTAAACGAGTCTGTTCAGCTTCCAGGTTTTTGCCTGCAAGTTCAAAGGCTTCACCCATACCTACAATCTGGTGAGTCGCAAGGGTACCTGAACGCATACCGCGTTCATGACCGCCACCGTGCATTTCAGCTTTAAGGCGTACACGTGGGCTACGACGTACAAACAGTGCGCCAATACCTTTAGGGCCATAGATCTTGTGCGCAGAGAAGCTCATCAAGTCTACTTTTAAAGTTGAAAGATCAATTTCAACTTTACCTGCCGCCTGAGCTGCATCGACATGGAAGAAAATCTTGTTAGCACGAGTGATTTCACCAATCGCTGCAATATCAGTCACAGTACCGATTTCATTGTTTACCATCATCAGGGAAACAAGAATCGTGTCTGGACGAATCGCTGCCTGTACCATTTCTGGGGTAATTAGACCGGTTTGAGGTTGAGGCTCAATATAGGTAATTTCAAAACCTTCAGACTCAAGCTCACGACAGGTATCTAAAACTGCCTTATGTTCGATTTTAGAGGTAACGATATGTTTACCTTTAGATGCATAGAAATGAGCCACACCTTTAAGCGCAAGGTTGTCTGACTCGGTTGCACCTGAAGTCCATACGATTTCACGTGGATCAGCTTTGATTAAATTCGCAACTTGCTCACGTGCATATTCAACTTTTTCTTCTGCTTGCCAACCATACGCGTGTGAACGAGATGCCGCATTACCAAAGGTACCATCGAATGTTAAGCATTCCATCATACGTTCAGCAACCTGAGGATCTACAGGAGTTGTAGCTGCATAATCAAGATAAATCGGACGTTTCATGTCAAATACCTGTAACCGATAAAAGGGCTGAATCTAAAGGTGCTGATTTTTGGCGTAATGACACAGTCTGGACGTTGTCACGTGCAACCAGATCAGCAAGCGAGATTTTTTCTAAATAATCGGCAATGTGATGGGAGAGTTCCTGCCATAAATCATGAGTCAAGCACATCGCGCCATTCTGGCAATTGCCTTTATGGTCACAGCGAGTCGCATCAACTGTTTCGTTTACAGCTTCAATAATTGCTAACACAGTAATTTCATCTGCATTACGTGCTAAATGGTAACCACCATTTGCGCCACGAACACTAGAAACTAAACCATGACGCTTGAGCTTCGCAAATAACTGCTCAAGATAAGCAACAGAAATAGTTTGACGTGCTGCAATTTCAGCGAGCGTTATCGTTTTTTCAGAAGGCTGCAAAGCTAGATCAAGTAGAGCAGTCACAGCGTAGCGACCGCGAGTGGTTAGGCGCATGATTCGATACACATAGTTAGACTAGATGTGTAGATTTTATGAATCCCGACTAAATTAGTCAAGTTATTTTTAGTAGACCTTAGTGGGATTTAATTTTTGGAGAATGAAAGATTTACATGCTCAGCCAATTATACACTAATAACATAATCAAAAGTACGCTGCTCAGGCCAAAAATGATATTAATATGCTTTTGACGGCGTTCGATCCGTTTCAGGCGGTTTTTATACTGTTTGACTTCCACTTGCAGGGTATTGATCTTGGAGCGCTGTTCTTCAATTTTCTTTAAAAGCGGTGCAATACGCTTTTTAGAAGCAATAATTTCCGCTTCATCCGTCGGCGCATCAGACAGCCAGTGTTTCCAGTCGGCTAGTACTTTTGGCAAGCTGAATACGGTTAACAGATCACGAAACTCATCTTTTAAAACCTGATTGCCATCAATGCGCATGCTGCGAATGCTACGACGATTGCCAAAAATGAAAATTTTAATCAGATCGGGAAGTGTAGTGCGCACATCCAGGTCGACAATGCGGTCCGGTGCTTTGTGGTCAAATAATAGTCCATTGGGGGTGAATTGCACATAAAAGTCGAAATATGGAATATAGCTATTGATTTTAATCGAGATGTTTTCATCTACAAACTTTTTGGCCTGTAATGCAACGACACGATCATGCTTGAGAATGAAAGTAAATATTGTCTCTAAAACAATTAACGTCATCGTAAGCAACAAATGCGGTTGATTTTGACTTTGTTGCGATTCGCTCATATACAACCAATCCTTACCTGAAATATAAAGTGAAAAAGCTTCCTGCTTGTGAAGAGATTTCAGGGTTAAATCAAATTAGACTTGAAATAAATTGCTTTGTAGAACAGTTTATCAAATCTATCAAGTACTAAATTTGCTATTATGCAGTGGTTTTGTAGAATAATTTATAATAATTGCGCAGAAAACAAACAGGAGCCGTGCACATGGATAAGTCAAAAACAGCACAAGACTCAGCTGAAGCTTCGAATGAGAAAATGCTGAAACCCAAGTCTAAATCTGCCTCGGAGCGCAAATCGGTTCTTGATTTTCGTAAATACACCAAACAGATCTGGTTGGCTGGACTCGGGGCATTTTCACGTGCAGAAGAAGAAGGCAATAAACTGTTTGACTCGCTGGTCAAGGTCGGGGAAGAACTTGAATCTAAAACTGCAGATATTGCCGATCAAACTGTAGAGAAGGTTTCAGAAAAAGCCAAAGAGTCGGTCACAGACACCAAAGACAAAGT
Organism: Acinetobacter lwoffii; assembly: GCF_024129735.1. Lineage (GTDB taxonomy): Bacteria > Pseudomonadota > Gammaproteobacteria > Pseudomonadales > Moraxellaceae > Acinetobacter > Acinetobacter lwoffii_H. The sequence continues at coordinate 16,539 of NZ_JAMXXK010000041.1, forward strand.
GGAAAAATTAATCGACAACTCTATTCATCACTCATTGAATCGTATAGGATTAGTCACACTGAAGGATGTACAGTATTTGGAACGTTTAATTCTCCAGTTGCATGCCAAGGTTGATCAGTTGACTGCGGAACAAGAAAAAATGAAAGAAGAATTGTCGAAAAAACTTAAATAAAATGACTTTATTTATTATTCAATGTTTTTTTCGCATATTTTTTGAAAAAAAAGAGGTTCTTAAGTATTGCGTTTATACCTAAAGCATTGCTATAAAGGCGTTATGGCATGTTAAACCAATTCTTGAACCTTAAATAAACGATATTAAGAGGACGTAATCTTCATGAATAAATCAGAATTAATTGATGCAATTGCAGAAAAAGGGGGATTATCTAAGGCTGACGCAGGTAAAGCTTTAGATGCTACAATTGCTTCTGTTACTGAAGCTTTAAAATCGGGTGATACAGTAACTTTAGTGGGTTTTGGTACTTTCGGTGTGAAAGAACGCGCTGCACGTACTGGCCGTAACCCACAAACTGGTGCTACTCTTGAGATCAAAGCAAGCAAAGTACCTAGCTTCAAAGCAGGTAAAGGCTTAAAAGACGCTGTAGCTTAAGCTTACCCAGCGACGAAACGCGCCTTCTTTGGCGCGTTTTTTATTGATAAATTTAATTGTGATGATTAACACATTCATTCAATGGGTATTTTCGGTTAAAATCCTTTGCAAATAAAATATTGGAATACTTATGGAAGCTTTTCGTAAAGTTATTAAGGGTTGGTTGGGCAAAGTCTTGCTCGTTCTGTTTTTGACCCCGTTAGCACTTGTAGGTATTGAAGGATATTTTAGCAGCGGAAACTCTGATGCGGCAAAATCAGTGAACGGGACTGAAATATCTCAAAAAGAATTAGAGTCACTGACCAAATCATTTAAAGAACAATATCTCAGTTATGCCAATGGGGATGAAACTTTACTGAATCAAAGCTTCATTGACCAAAAAGCCATGGAGACGCTGGTTGCACGTACTTTATTGCTGCAACAGACTGAAGAATTAGGGATCAGTCTCAGTGACCAGCAAATTGAACAGATGATTGCTCAGCAGCCTACTTTTCAGCAAGATGGCAAGTTCTCGAATGCTTTATATGAAAATTATCTAAAATCAATTGGCATGACCAATCGCGCTTTGATTGAAAGTTTACGTAAAGATCATGCGCTGAAAATGCTGTCATCAACTTTCCTGGATTATCCACTAGTGAGCCCAGTCGAAATGCAGCAGATTGCCGATTTACAAACTGAACAACGTCATATTCATATTTCCAGCATTAATCTGGACAGCTATAAAAAAGATGTCAAAGTGACGGATGCAGATATTGCTGCTTATTATGAAAAACACAAAACGCTATTTAAACAGCCGACCAGTGTGGATGTCGACTATGTGGTGTTAAAGCCAAGCGATATTCAGGTGCAGAGTTTAGCGGTTACAGATGCTGAGCTTCAGGAAGCATACACGGCTTTTGTCGCGACACAAAAACAGGCAGTTAAACCAGATGTGAAGCATATTTTAATTACGGCGGACAGTCGTAGTGATGCTGAAGCAAAAAAACTGGCGACCGATATTGCAGCCAAAATTAAAGCCGGTACTACTTTTGCTCAGGCAGCAGCACAATATTCTGAAGATCCTGAATCTAACTCTAAGGGTGGTGCACTTGCCGTTTATGAAGAAGGTGTATTTGGTACTGCATTTGACCAGACCGTTAGTTCTTTAAAATCGGGTCAGGTGTCTGCACCGGTGAAAACAGATTATGGATACCACATTATTTCTGTGCAAACGTCAGATGTTGCGGTTCCTTCTTTTGAGTCACAAAAAGCACGTTTGTCTGAAGAAGCCTTGGCTGCTAAAAAATCCAATGCATTCTCTGATACGGTCAATACGCTAAATGATATGGTGGTAGGAAGTGATTCTCTGGATGTGGTTACAGAAGAGGTGAAAGGTGTGCAAGTCCAGAAAGCCCAAGGAGTAACACTTTCGACTCGTGATCCAGTGCTGAGCGATGCTAACCTCAAAGTCAAATTGTTTAATGATGATGTTAAAAATGGTGATCGTAATGCATCATCAAGCATTCAGTTGGCCAATGGTGATGTAGCCTGGATCAAGGTGCGTAATTATCATGCAGCTGGCGAACAAACATTGGTAGAAGCAAAACCGCGTGTTAAGGCTCAGTTGATCGAAGACAAAGCAGCTGCTTTGGCAAAAGCAAAAATTCAGAAAGCTTTGGATGAGTTCAAAACCAAACCGACTGCAGCAGTGGCGAAAGGTGATTTGATCTTTGAAGATGCTGGTGTTTACACACGTGCTGAAGGTTTACTAAAACGTGATGTACAGCGTGCGGCCTTTAGTCTTCCGACACCAAAAGCAGGCCATTGGTCAGTAACAACAGCGAAAATGCCAAATGAGCTGGTTGTGGTTGCGGTATCAGAAGTAAAGAAAAATCCGGTGGATGTATTGAGTGCAGAACAACGCAGTGAGTTGGTGAAGTTATATCAACAACTTCGTGGTCAGCAAGAATTTGATGACTATACGCGTTACCTGAAATCTCAAGCAAAAATCAAATAAAATTGTTGTATAAAAAAACCAGCCTGCGGGCTGGTTTTTTGTTTTCTAGGCAAATAATGGTTTAAGCACGAATAATCAGTTGATAACCGGTATATTTGCGCATATTAATCACGCCAGTATCCAGAATTAAATACTGGCCCTTGATGCCTTGTAATTTGCCACGAATCACAGGAGTTTTATCCAGATTATGCGATTTAATCTTTTCCGGATATTGTTCTACCGGATAAATAAACTCTCGTGCGAATTCATCTTCCAATACTTCAATATTTTCATTAAATTCTAGATTCTGATTAAATTCTTCGCGAATGCTTTGAATTTTAGGCGCAAATTCTTCCAGCAGTTGTTCACGCACTTCAATCAGGTTCAATGGTTCTGCTTCACCTTTCAGTAGCTTGCGCCAGTCAGTTTTATCAGCAACCTGCGTACCAAACATGACCTCAAGCTTTCCGGAAAGACGACGTGAGCCCACTTTCATAATCGGCAGGGCTTGGGTCGCACCCTGATCAAGCCAGCGAGTCGGCATTTGGCTGGTACGGGTAATTCCGACCTTTAAAGCACTAGAATTGGCCAAATAGACAATATGTGGCTGAAAGCAGACATTCTGTGCAAACTCATCTTCGCGGCAAGTGCCTAAATGATAATGGCATGTCTCTGGCTTCATGATGCACATATCACATGAAGCATTGGTTTTAAAACATTTAAAACAGTGACCTTGCGAAAATGATTTGGAAGTTTTGTTGCCACAGGACACGCAGTAAATATTACTGGTCCATTCAATCTCGATTTCTTGGCCTAAATTAAACGGAAGATCAATTTCTGCACGATCTAAAATTAATTTATATTCAACATTTGCCCGCTGTATCTGTTGATCAGTTACACTAAGGTCCTTGAGGCCGACGTGCATTTTATGACAAATGCCCTGAAGTTCCATAAAAATTACTCACTTAAATCATAAGGATGCAGTTATGGCTGAGCAGAATGTCATTACTTCAATGCTAGACGATTTCGCACAGGAACAGCCAATTCATACTGCTATTTGTATTGGGCAGGACTTGAGCCAAGTCCAGTTTCAGCCAGCTATTCAATGGTCCTATTTTAGCGTATCTGACTTTTTAAATCTGCCTTTTCAGCAACGTTATGACTTGGCTGTGGTGATGCTGGATACTGCAGAAACAGAACATTTGTCTGAACAGATCATGAGTCAAATTCTGGTGAAATTACGTGATTTGTTTGCCAAACGGCTAGTGGTGATCAGCCGGCTGCAAAATGAAAAGTTATTGAGAGCTTTAGGACTTACCCAGCTGATTGACAAGACCACACATGAGGCCGATTTTGCGCTGTGGCAGTTTAATATTTTAACCTATAAGCACGTGCCAGACTGGTTTAACTCCAAATTTTGGGCTAATCCGGAAAACTGGGATAAATTTCGCTGGTAAACCGAAAACCTGCTTAACCAAGATTGCAAATATTAACACAATCTTGCCTAGACAATATGAGGGCAGGCCGTATTCTGTAATTAAGATGCACATAGGATATAGGACATGACAAACCTGAGTAGTATTGTGGAAATATTAGCAAAGCAGGCATTGGGTGGCGGGCAGTCGCAGCAAAAGTCCTCACAACAAGGTGGCTTGGCAGATATCCTAGGGTCTGTGCTAGGGCATTTAAACCAGTCAAATCCTCAGCAAAATCAAAATCCTCAAAATCAGCAGAATCAAACCGGTCAGCAGAACCGACAAAATGGTCTGGGGGCAATTTTAGGTTCAGTACTAAGTCAGTTTGGTGGTGGTAGTACTCAAAGTACTGCCCAGCCTCGTTCAGGACTAGGTGGTTCTACCGGTAAAACCTTATTGATTGCAGTACTGCCTTTAGTACTGGCCTGGATTCAAAAACAGGGCGGTTTACAGGGTGCATTAGATAAGCTTAAAGGACAGGGGCTCAATAGTCAGGTCGATGATTGGGTGTCGACCGGTCCCGGTGAAAATGCCAATGTCGATCCGCAGCAGGTGCAGAACCTGTTTGATGAGCAGGAAGTTGAAGAAGTTGCACAGCAAACCCATGTACCGAAGCAGGATGTGTATAGTGCGATTTCACAGGTCTTGCCGCAGCTTATTGATTCGCTTACCCCGCAAGGTGAGCAGACCAGCAAGCAGGAAGCCAATAACGATATTCAAAATGTATTGAATATGGTTTCCGGGCTTCTCAAAAAATAAATCTAGACATTAAAAATCCCGATATCTGTCGGGATTTTTAATGTCTATAAATGATTTGGCGTTTAATCTAGATTCATACTAAACAGCTGATTAGATTTACAAATTTTTTTGGCGACATAATGAGATTTTCTCATGCGAATCAGGATAATCTGCGACTGAAAACCGAGTTCACCAAACTCAGGTTCCACCTGTACATAATGCAGTTGTCCATACTCATCCCGTACCCGTGCTTGAGCAGAAAAACCGGGACGGGCATTGCCACTGGAAATCGTCGCCAGACGACCAAGTAAATTGACATTGTTCTTTTTATATTTGGGTGGAATGACCTGATCCAGACAGTGAATCATAAAAATAGTAAAAAAAGTCGCAATGATTAAAGCCGGAATAATCAGGTAATAAGCAGGCAGAAATTTAAATTCCTGAGAATAGATCAGGAACTGTAAAACATAGCCGGCAAAACTAAAATTCATCAGGAAGAAAAACACAATCAAGGTTTTGGAAAATTTGACGTTTAGTAGATCCATCTGCTGAAAGTCATAAGGTGAAATTTTTTGCAGAAACTTGCTGGGTCTGAGTCCAAAATAGAAACCAATGGTTTTCACCACACCGAACAGAATAATCGCCAATAAACTCAGATGAAAAGGCATCAGGTTATAGTCTAGAAAAAATGCAGGCATGGTGAAGTCCGTTTTAGTCTTATTCTGAGAGGTAAATTCCACCATCAGAATGCACGGTAATCTCTACTTTTTCAAGTGCTTGACCTTGGCAAGGCCCAGAAATGCATTCACCGCTTTCTACCAGAAACAAGGCGCCATGCGTGGAGCATTCAATAAATTCCTGATCACGATCCAGAAACTGGTTTTCCAGAAATTCCAGTTCGACCTGCAAATGCGGACACAGGTTTTGATAGGCATAGAAGGCACCATCATGCTGTGTGATAAAGATATTATCTCCATCGGGAAGCTCAAAAGAGCGTGCTTCGCGTTCTGGAACGTCTTCGGTCATGCAAATTTTAAACATTAAGCACATTCCTTTTGAAAGTCTTGTAATAATGCCGCATAGTCTTCAACTGCCAGGCGCGGACCAAATTGTGAAACCACCTGGCTCGAAATAAGAATCGCCAGTTCAGCCGCAGCTTGAAGACCCAAATTGGCATTCAATCCGTACAGGAAAGCCCCGGCAAAAGCATCGCCGGCACCATTCGCATCGACTGCGATGACCTTACGGCCAGGCACTTTAAAGGTATTCTCATGATCTGAAATTAGAGCACCTTCGGCTGACATTGTAATGACAACGTGCTGACTGATTGTTTTTAATTTAAGCAGGGCCGCATCAATGGTGTCTGTTTCTGTATACATCAGTGCTTCTTGCTGATTACATAACAGCAAATCTACGCCATCTGCAATCATTTCATCCAGACCGGCACGAGCATATTGCACCATAGCAGGATCAGATAAAGTTAGAGCAATTTTAACGCCATTAGTACGGGCAATATCACGTGCTTGTTGTACCGCATGACGTGCTGTTTCAGAAGTCGATAAATAGCCTTCAAGATATAACCATTTCGCACTATGTAGTGCGCTGAAATCAATTTGTTGATCAGTCAGTTCAGCCGTAATACCCAGATAGGTATGCATGGTACGTTCAGAATCAGGGCTGACCAGAACCATACAGGTTCCTGTCACGCCTTCACTGATCGATTGGGTGGTGGTCTTAATACCGGCATCATTCAAACCCTTCAGGTAGATTTGCCCCAGTTCGTCATTTCCGACACGACAGCCATAAAATGCAGAACCACCGAGCGCAGAAAATGCCACGGTAGTGTTGGCTGCTGAACCGCCTGAAGCCTGACCTTTATACACTTGAGTCGCTTGAAGATTTTGATAAAGATTGGCCTGAGTTTCACCATCTGCAAGTTGCATGGTACCTTTTTGCAAGTGATGTGCAGTTAAAAAGTCATCAGAAACTTTAAATTCTTGGTCAATCAGCGCATTACCAATCGCAAAAAGATCAACAGTTGCCATGTTCAAATATCACATTAAAAATGAAAGTCCTAAGTTTACACGATTGCTTGGGATTGCTGTAGTTTGCTGAATCATTTTCAAATACTTTTCAAAAATGCTGTATTTTGTTCAGCAGCTATCTTTGGTCTAAAAACTGACTTATTTTTGTGCACTGGTGCGCTGCAGCATTGATTTAAGGATCACATTTTATTTATAAAGAGATATCGCTCCTGGCATGATACTTTAAGTCGCTTGGCAACTGTCATTCTTCACAACAATTTCAAATAGTGTGCGTATATGAATATTAAAATTGTAACAGCCGAACAACTCCCGGATCAGATCGAAACACTGGCAACTCTGGCACGTAAAGAAGGCTATAATTTGGTAGATAAGTTAATAGAAGAATATCGCACCGGGAAAAACTGCTTTAGCCACGCCAATGAATATTTGGTGGTGGCGCATGATGGCAAGAAACTGGTTGCCTGTGGCGGCTTAAACCAGCAATGGGGAGATAACGGCATTGAAGACCGCATTGGTCGTGTACGTCGTTTCTATGTGCATCCCAAATATCGTCAGCATGGCGTAGGCAAACAGCTTTTGGCTTATTTGGAACAGTTGGCACGTCCGCATTATTCAGCTTTATGTCTGCAAACAGATACCCGACTGGCCGCCAGTTTTTATCAAAAGCAGAATTATGTATTTGTAGAAAATAATCCAAGCTATAACTATTTTAAATATCTGATTTCTTAAGCTTGTAAATACTCATTTAGATGCAGGAAGTAAATTTGATGATTTAATTTTCAAATGATCAAGTTTACTTAATTCGATCAAAATCCTCGGTTTTCAACGTGAATAATTCAGATAACTAAAGCTATAATGCGCTTAGTTATTTTAATTAAAGCATTAGGAGATCGCATGACTGTAGATGTCACTGAAACCATTTCTCAAACTGTACATCCTGCGTTTCAGTTGGTACGTCAACAACATGTTGAAGCTTTAGACATTTTCGTGTCTGAATATAAACATAAAGTGACTGGCGCCACACATTATCACCTGGCGACCAATCACGACGAAAATGTCTTTCTGGTGGCGTTTCGTACCCAGCCGATGGATTCTAAAGGCGAAGCACATATTCTGGAACATACTGCGCTGTGTGGTTCAGAAAAATTCCCGGTGCGTGATCCATTCTTCCTGATGATTCGCCGTTCACTGAATACTTTCATGAATGCCTTTACTGCGGCTGACTGGACTGCGTATCCATTTGCGACCCAAAATAGTAAAGATTTCCAGAACCTGCTCGAAGTGTATATGGATGCAGCATTTGCTGCGAACCTGAATCCATTGGATTTTGCCCAGGAAGGCATTCGCATTGAGCTGGAAAATGGCGAGCCTGTTTATAAAGGCGTAGTTTTTAATGAAATGAAAGGTGCGATGAGTTCGCCTTCAGATCAGCTTTATCACACGCTGGCGCATCATTTATTCCCGAATACGACCTATCACTATAATTCTGGCGGTGATCCTAAAGATATTCCTGATCTGACTTACCAAGAGTTAGTTGATTTCTATAAGTCACATTACCATCCAAGTAATGCAGTCTTCATGACCTTTGGCAATAAAACGGCATTCGAACTGCAAGAGCAGTTTGAACATCTGGCATTGTCTAAATTTGAAAAAGGTCAGACCCTTTATCCAACACCTGAAACCCGTTTGACTGCACCATTGACGGTTACCGACAGCTATGCGGTTGATGCTGAAGACCTGCAGGACAAGACCTATCATGTGCTGTCTTGGTTATTACCGGAAGCCAGTGACATTAAACTGCGTTTAGGCATGCGTTTAGTCGAAGGTATTTTGCTTGAAGATTCAGCATCACCACTGCGTCATTATCTGGAAACGTGTGGTTATGCCGATGCAACAGGTCCATTCATGGGCGTGGATGATTCTAATTTTGAAATGACTTTCTACTGTGCGGTACAGGGTTCAAATCCTGAACATGCAGAAGAATTTAAAAATGGTGTGTTTAAGGTTCTGGAAGAGGTTGCGTCTAAACCGGTTGATCAGAACATGGTCGATGCGATTCTGCATCAAATTGAATTGCATCAGCGTGAAATCAATGGTGATGGTACGCCGTATGGTCTGAGCCTGATTCTGAGCGGTTTGGGCAGCGCAATTCATCACCGTGATCCGGTCGAAGTTTGGGATGTGGACTCTGCGATTGCGGCAGTTAAAGAAGAGCTGCAAGATCCGATGTGGTTATCCAATCTGATCAAAGAGCATCTGCTGGATAATCCACATCGTGTCCAACTGACGCTGGTTCCGGATGCGACCAAATCTGCCAAAGAAGCAGCGGATGAAAAAGCGCGTCTGGCTGAAATTGGCAAGAATCTGACTGAAGAACAGAAAGCTGAAATTATTGCGCAGACTGAAGCATTGAATGTGCGTCAGGACACGCCGGATGACTTGAATTTATTGCCGAAAGTCGGTCTGGAAGATGTCCCTGCGGAATTACAGATTGTTCAAGGCCAGTTACGCGAGATTATCTGTAACCGTGTTGATACGCCGTTGAATCTGTATCATGCCGGCACCAACGGTATTTATTATCAACAGGTTCTGGTCAATATTCCGGATGAAGTGGTGCAGTCGCCATACTTTAACCTGCTTTCAATCCTGATGGGTGAAGTAGGTGCCGGTGAATATGACTATCTTGAGTTCCAGCAACTGCAAACAGCGGTAAGCGGCGGTCTGGGCATGGGCGCGTCTTTGCGTTCGAAAGTGGATGACAAAAACAAGATTACTGCCTGGTTGACGTTGACCACCAAATCTTTGGTGAATCATCTGGATGCGATTCGTCTGTTGAAGATTGGTTTTGAACAGCTTCGTTTTGATGAGAAAGACCGTATTGTTGAACTGTTACAACAGCGTAAAACGCGTTGGCAGTCACGTATTTCTGGTTCTGGACATAGCTATGCAATGCAAACGGCTTCACGTCAGCATAGTGCATTAGCATTGCGTGATTATCACAATACCGGTCTTGGCGCATTAAACTGGCTGATCGAACTGGTCTCAAAAATTGAAAAAGATCCGGCTGAATATGACCTGCTGATTGACGAGTTAAAACGAATTCATCGGGTATTGTTGCAAGCGCCGAAGCAGTTCCTGTTAGTCTGTGAAGAGCCACAATCTGATAGCTTGATCGAAGAAATTCAGAATGTCTGGGACAAACTGGCGGTTGATTCTGCACCGGTTGCACTGACTCAAGTCGAAAAAGTAACCCATGATCAGCACGAAGCCTGGTTAATTCAAGCCAATGTCCAGTTCTGTGCGGCTGCTTATCCGGCAGTTGAAGTCTCACATCCTGATGCTGCTGCATTGATGGTACTGGCAGGTTATTTGCGTAATGGTTTTCTGCACAGCGCCATCCGTGAAAAAGGTGGTGCCTATGGTGGTGGTGCGAGTTATGACGGTAATGCCTGTTCATTCCGTTTCTACAGCTATCGTGACCCACGTCTGGCAGAAACTTTCCAGGATTTTGATGCCAGTATTCAGTGGTTACTCAATGCACCACAACAGCCACATCAGCTGGAAGAAGCCATTCTGGGTCTGATCGCCAGCATGGACAAACCGGGTTCACCGGCGGGTGAAGCGATCACTGCATGTTATGCCTATCTGCATCAACGCACACCGGCGTTCCGTAAAAAATTACGCGAACGTTTATTGAATGTCACACTGGATGATTTGCAGCGTGTTGCACAGACCTATCTGGTCGAGCAGCAGGCGACGAAAGCAGTTGTGGCACCAGTGGCAAAACGTGAAATGCTGGAGCAGCTTGGTTTTGTAATTCAACAAGTTCTATAAATAAAAAGAAGAGGATAAGGGATGGCGCTTAATTCGTTTAAGCGCTCAACTCTGCAGCTGAGCGTTTTGCTGGGCTGTGCAGTTGGGACGCAAGTGAATGCGGAAGAAACAGTAGTTAACAGCCCCATGCCGGCAACGGCCGAAGCCTGTGCCGCACTGGAAAGTAGTGCAGAGCGTCTGGCTTGCTATGATGCTTTATTTAAAATTCCGGTCACTGAGAAGCCTGCAATCGTTTCTGAACGTCGTGCAGCAGCAGAAATTGCGCCTGAACCCGATAATTTAAAAGCGAAAATTGGTCAAACCGTTTCCAATATTTATGCTTCTGAAGGATCAAAGCTGACGCCGAATCTGTCTTTGCTGGATAGCCGCTGGGAACTCTCTCCAGAAAGTAAATTAGGCACCTGGAACATTCGTTCTTATCAGCCAGTGTATTTGATGCCAGGTTTCTGGACATCAAAGAAAAATGAATTCCCTCAAAGTGAAAATCCAGAAAACACGGTGAAAGAAGACCAAAATCTCACCTCAACCGAAGCAAAGTTTCAGTTGTCTTTAAAGACCAAGGCGGTTGAAAATATTTTGGGCGATAATGGCGATCTCTGGCTTGGTTATACCCAGTCTTCACGTTGGCAGGTGTATAACTCGGAAGAATCACGTCCGTTTCGTGAAACTAACTATGAACCTGAAGCCAGTTTAATTTTCCGTACCAACTATGATCTTTTAGGCCTGAACTGGCGTATGTTGGGACTGACCATCAATCATCAGTCCAATGGCCGCTCTGATCCGTTATCACGTAGCTGGAATCGGGTGATGCTGAATCTTGGTTTTGAAAAAGACAATTTTGCCTTGATGGTTCGTCCTTGGTATCGCTTTGAAGAGAAGCGAGAAGATGATAACAATCCAGAAATCAAAAACTATATTGGCCGTGGAGACATGACCGCATTTTATCGTTATAAGGAGCATGATTTTTCATTGATGCTGCGACATACTTTAAAAGGTGGAGATAACAACCGTGGAGCCGTACAGTTCGACTGGTCATTCCCGATCAGTGGGCGTTTGCGTGGTCAATTCCAGCTTTTTGATGGTTACGGAGAAAGCCTGATTGATTATAACCACCGTGCCACTTATGTCGGTTTAGGTGTCTCCTTGATGAACTGGTTCTAAAATTCCCACTTGAATCATCTTGGAATGAAAATAAAAAACCATGCCGCTGCATGGTTTTTTCTAGGTAGATTAACCAATCTGGATTTCTGAAGGCGGATGTTTGAGACGACTCTTTTTCGGAGTCGCAATAAAATAAGCAAGCGTCAGTGGCCCTAGACGACCTGCGAACATTAACAACATCAGAATGATCAAACTGGCCGGTTGTAGCTCCTCTGTCACCCCTCGGGACAAGCCAACGGTACAGGCTGCAGACACAGCTTCAAATAACAGATCCAGAAAATCCTGCTCAGGTTCCAAGATTAATAAGCTCATAAAACCCATCATGATCAGCGCTGCAGTAATACACACGACGGCCAATGCTTTAAAAGTGGTTTTTTCAGGAATAGAGTGATTAAACAGCCGGATCTCATCTTCGCGTCTTAAAAAACTGATTACGCTGATGACCACAATAATAAACGTACCGACCTTAATGCCGCCCGCCGTACTTAAGGAACCTCCACCAATAAACATTAGAAATATGGTAACTAGAGTGGATGCATCACTCATTTGTTCCATTGGCAAGCTATGAAAACCTGAAGAGCGGGGAACGGTGGCATGGAACCAGGCATTCACGGCCTGATCGCCCAAACTCATGAGACCTAAGGTCTGTGGATTGGAAGCCTCCAATAGCCAAAGTACGATAAAAGCACTTAGGTTCAGACCCAGAATCGTTGAGAGGATTAGCTTGCTGTTGGTACTCAACTTACGCCAGCGCTTATGTTCTTTGACGTCCATCAGCACCAGAAAACCGATACCGCCAATGATATACAGCATACTGATGGTAAAGGTAATCAGATACTGTCCTGAAAAGCTCATCAAGCTATTTGGAAATAGTGAAAATCCACCATTATTAAAAGCGGAGACGCTATAAAAAGCTGCATAAAATAGTGCATCGCTAAACTGATATTCTTTGAGCCAAGCCAAAGTCAGAATCAGCGTACCGATTGCTTCAAAGAATAGAGAATATAAAAACACGGCTTTAATGGTAAAACTGACTTTTTTCAGGCTAGTTTGTCCAATGGACTCCTGTGCCATGACTTGTTGTTTTAGCCCCAGTTGCGGTGCCAGACTCATCACTGCCAGAATGGCAAAGGTCATAAAACCCAAGCCGCCGCATTGCAACAAAAACATAATCACGATTTGACCAAATACGGTATAGGCTTCACCGACATTCACCACCGATAGCCCGGTAATGGTCACAGCAGAAGTTGCTGTAAAAATCGCCTCCAGCCAGCTGATTTCTCCATGATGTGCAATAGGCAGCATCAATAGCAGTGAGCCGATCAGAATTAATCCGAGAAAACCCAAAGCCAGTAAGCTTGGAGGACTGAGGTTAATCGTCCTGTGTTGCTTTAAATCAGAACTTTTCATAGATGTTTAAAATATTTAGCAAGACGGCGCAAAGGTTCCAGCAATCCTTCAACCAGTAAAATATCGCCTTCCTGAAGAATCTGATTGGCATCTACGTGATATTGCAATGTAGATCCGCGTTTATGTAATAAGGTCGTGATTTCAGGAGCATGCTTCATCAACTGATTCAGTGGCGTACCATGATGATCCGCATGAATTTCAATTTTGACAATATAATGATCATCCTCAAGCGCCATATAACGACTGACCATCGGATAGCTTAATGACTGGGCCACCCGAACGCCCATATCTTCTTCAGGGTGAATGATTTTTTCAACATTGAGATGGGTCAGAATCATGTGGTGGGATTTGGATTTGGCCTTTACCCAGATTTTCTTCACGCCCATATTTTTTAAATGCAATACACATAGAATGCTGGCCTCAATATCCTCTCCAATCGCAACGACAACGGCATCACAGCGCTGAATATTCAGCTCGTCTAGTACATGTTCATCGGTTGCATCGGCAATCACAGCATGGGTTAGTTGATCGGAAATATTTTCGACATATTTTTTATTCAGATCGATCCCTATCACTTCATGCTTCAGACTGATCAGTTGCGTGGCCACGGTCGCACCAAAACTACCAAGCCCAATGACTGCAAATAATGCCATTTGCTATCCTTAATTATTCTAAATAAAGTATTTTGAGTTATGTTAGCGTTAATCTAATCCAAGATGTTTGAAGTTTTACATAATTGATATAAATCGTTTATTTAGAAAGGAAAAGAACTAAATGGTTGAGAATTGTGTGCTTGATTGGGGAGCTATAGCAACGATTGCTGCCGCAATTTTAACGGTTATCGTGGCTTACTGTATTTCAAAGCAATGGAAAACACAAAAGAGAGTTGAGAGAGTTTCAAATATTGCAAAGGAAGTCCATCTGGATATTACAAAATTTGATAAATATTTTGCCCAATATATTGCTTCGCATATTGATAATTTAAATGAAGGACCTAATGAGGGGAATGTATACTATGGTATTGAAAAAGCGCAGATTCAAATCCCAAGTGCAACACATTTGTAGTTAGTTGAAAAAGTTAGGTGTATTCATAGAATCATTAGACTTTTTCAACTCGCAAT
>NZ_JAMXXK010000042.1 GCF_024129735.1 Acinetobacter lwoffii
TTGCGAGTTGAAAAAGTCTAATGATTCTATGAATACACCTAACTTTTTCAACTAACTACAAATGTGTTGCACTTGGGATTTGAATCTGCGTTTAAAAAAATGATTTATGAAAGAACTCTAAAGTTGAGGATTTTTTCCTGCCTAGATAATGCTTGTGCTTTGATAGAAGAATAAAAAGCCCAATCCTGAGATTGAGCTTTTCAATTGATAGATAAGTATGTATTTCTTTAAACTGTTTCAGGCTCACCAAACAGATCACGGAAAGCATGATCAGGGCGTGGCTGCTTCATGAAGCTTTCACCGACCAGAAAGGCATGAATATCCTGTTCCTGCATCATCGCAACATCTGCAGGAGTGGCAATACCACTTTCAGTCACCAGCAGGCGTGAAGGGTCTAGTAATTTTTTCAAACGAATAGACGTGTTTAAATCCACATCAAAGGTTTTCAAATTACGATTATTCACGCCAAGCAGACAACGATCAGAAAGTTTTAAAGCACGTGATAATTCTTCTTCATCATGTACTTCAACCAAAACATCCAGATTGTGCTCGAAAGCAGTCTTGGACATTTCTTCCAGTTGCTGATCGGATAAAGATGCCACAATTAAAAGAATGCAGTCCGCATGCAGGGCACGCGCTTCAATCACACCATAAGGATCAATCAGAAAGTCTTTACGTAGCGCAGGCAGTTCACAATGGGTACGGGCAATCTGAATGTTTTCATCTGCACCCTGAAAAAAGTCCACATCAGTCAGCACGGATAAACAGGCTGCACCTGCATCCTGATACTGTGCTGCAATTTCCGCAGGGTTAAAATTCTCACGAATAATCCCCTTAGATGGTGAAGCTTTTTTAATCTCGGCAATCACACCGGGACGTTTCGAAACTAAGGACTGGGCAAAACCACGTACCGGTGATGCGCCTTGTGCCAGCTCTTCCAGATCTTTATAGCTTTTCTGCTTTAAACGCAGGGCAAATTCTTCTTTTTTACGGTCAACAATCTTGCCTAAAATTGTATTTGCGATATCCACCATAATCAAAATTCCTGACCGAATTAAGCTTCGTAATGTTTAATGGTTTTGGTAAATTCAGACAGTACACTCATTTTCTCAAGTGCCTGACCGCCATAGATAATGTCATGTGCCAGCGCAACACCTTGCTTATAGCTGCTGGTCAAACCGGAGACATAAATACCTGCGCCGGCATTCAGCGCGATCATATTGGCGGCTTTATCGCCGATGTCTGATTTTTTCTTGCCCAGTGCATCTTTGATTAAAGCCAGACTTTGCGCAGAATCTTCTACAATCAGTCCGGTCAGAGTTTGCGATTCAATATCGACCGATTCAGGAATAATGTCCCATTCGGTGACTTCGCCATTTTTCAGTTCAGCAACATGAGTTGAAGAGGCTATACTGATTTCATCCAGACCATCACGTGAATGTACTACCATCACATGTTCAGCACCGAGCTGTTTCATAACTTCGGCAATTGGACGGCAGAGTTCATTGGAAAATACGCCAATGACCAGACGTTGTACGCCAGCCGGATTGGTTAAAGGACCGAGCAGGTTGAAAATACTGCGAATCCCCAATTCTTTACGTGGGCCGATTGCATATTTCATGGCTTGATGATGATTCGGTGCAAACAGGAAGCCGACACCGACATCACGGATACAGCGTTCAGTCTGCTGCATATTCAGGTCCAGATTAATCCCGGCCTGTTCCAGCAAATCTGACGAACCTGATTTGGTCGAAACGCCGCGGTTACCATGTTTGGCTATAGTTGCACCGGCTGCTGCGATCACGAATGCAGAGGCAGTAGAAACGTTAAACAGGTTTTGACCGTCACCGCCTGTGCCGACGATATCGACCAGATAAGGAATGTCACTGACATCAATTTTAGTGGCAAGTTCACGCATGACACGTGCAGCTGCGGTAATCTCATCAATGCTTTCGCCTTTAAGACGTAAGCCCATCAGCAGGGCACCAATCTGGGCATCGGTCGCTTCACCTGACATGATGGCACGCATCACGTCTTGCATTTGATCCTGAGTCAGGTGAATGTTTTTAGTAATATTGCTTAAAGCTTGTTGAATATTCATAAGGTGTTCTTAGGCATAAATTTCGAGAAAGTTTTTAAAGATTTGATGACCATGCTGGCTCAGAATCGATTCGGGATGGAACTGCACGCCTTCGACCGGCAATGTCTTATGTTTCACACCCATAATTTCTTCCATAGAGCCGTCAGCTTCATTGGTCCAGCAGGTCACTTCCAGACATTCGGGCAAGGTGGCTTGATCAATCACCAGTGAATGATAGCGCGTTGCAGGAAATGGAGAAGGAAGATTGCTGAAAATCCCGGTATCACTGTGGTACATATCAGACAGACGGCCATGCATGACACGTTTGGCACGCACGATATCACCGCCAAATGCCTGCCCAATACTTTGATGACCAAGACAAACGCCCAGTAAAGGAATTTTGCCAGCAAAATGCTGAATGGCAGGAATAGAAATTCCTGCCTCACTTGGCGAGCACGGGCCGGGGCCAATCACTAAATACTTAGGTTGCCATCGCTCTATATCTTCCAATGTCACGGCATCATTACGGACTACTTTTACTTCTTGATTCAGTTCGCCAAAATATTGGACGATGTTATAAGTAAAGGAGTCATAGTTGTCGATCATTAAAAGCATGAGCTTAACCTATTGAAATTAATGCACTTAACTGTGCTAATGTTGTCCAGATCGTACTTTATTTATACGTGTTGCAAGCACTTGCCTGACACAACTAAATCATTGATTTCATTGTGTGAAAATAAAGCACGCTTCATCATAGCAAAAAATAGCTGCATTCGGCGCAACAATTTCGTTCAATTTATTGGCTTTGAAAACCTGTAGAAAATTAAATAAAATTTTTATAATGATTTAAAGTAATAGGCTTACTCATAGAAAGTTTTAAATGAGTATTTTTTAGAGTAAAACTTAAAAATGAAAAAATGAGAGCAAAAAGAGATTAAAGGTATGGTGAAAAAAACATCACTTGAATGATTAAGCTTTATATAAAATTTTCTATTGAAAGTAGATTTAAAGAAAATGCCTCAAAATAGGCATACATTCCTAAATGAATCGCAAAATTTTCTTTACTGACATTCACTAAAAAACACTCAATTTTTAGCTAAAAACAAATAAAAACTTAACAAAAGTAAGAAAAAGCAGCATATTCGCTATAAAAAGCTATGTTTCTCATACATCTTAATGGATGTGTGCACTATTTAGGTGCGCTAAAAAATAAAGCTGAAATAAAATAAATGAAGAATGCTTGAATATAGTGCATTTAGTTTTGCAGCTAGTATAATAGCCGCAAAGTATTTTTGTCACTTCATGATTTCTTATAAAGATTTCAAGATTTTATCTATACTTTTAAAAGTTGGTACGGTAATTGCTTAATAACTATCAACTGCTAACACGCACTTCACGGGTGCAACAAAAACATCGGAGCAAAATGAGCATGGCGAACAAGGTCCTTCAACTCATACAAGAAAGTGGCGCAAAATGGGTCGATTTTCGCTTTACTGATACCAAGGGTAAAGAGCAACACGTCACTTACCCAGCAGACAGTATTGATGAAGATACATTTGAAGACGGCAAAATGTTTGACGGTTCTTCAATTGCAGGTTGGAAAGGCATCGAAGCATCGGACATGATTTTACGTCCGGATGCGGCAACAGGTTTTATCGACCCGTTCTTTGCAGAGCCAACAGTTGTTGTAACTTGTGACGTAATCGAGCCATCAACTGGTCAAGGTTATGATCGTGACCCACGTTCGATTGCGCGCCGTGCAGAAGAATATTTGAAATCTACCGGTATCGGTGACACTGCATTCTTTGGTCCAGAACCAGAATTCTTCGTATTTGACGAAGTAAAATGGGAAATCGACATGTCTGGCGCGCGCCATACATTGATCGCTGAAGAAGCTGCTTGGTCAACTAACAAAGACTACGAAGGCGGTAACTCTGGTCACCGTCCACGCGTAAAAGGCGGTTACTTCCCAGTTCCTCCTGTAGATTCTTCACATGACATGCGTGCAGACATGTGTGCGCGTATCGAAGACATCATGGGTCCAGGTCGTGTAGAAGTACATCACCACGAAGTTGCTTCTTGCCAGTTAGAAATTGGTGTGAGCTTCAACACTATGGTGCGTAAAGCAGACGAAGTTCAACAGTTCAAATATGCGGTTTGGAACGTTGCGCATCAATATGCAAAAACAGCAACCTTTATGCCTAAACCAATGGTTGGCGATAATGGTTCTGGTATGCACGTGCATATGTCGATCTCTAAAGACGGCAAAAACCTGTTTGCAGGTGATGAATATGCAGGCCTTTCAGAAATGGCGTTGTACTTCATCGGTGGTGTAATTAAACATGCTCGTTCTTTAAATGCGATTACTAACCCTTCTACAAACTCGTACAAGCGTTTGGTTCCACATTTCGAAGCACCGATTATGCTTGCTTACTCAGCGCGTAACCGTTCTGCATCTATCCGTATTCCTTACGTGTCTAGCCCGAAAGGCAAGCGTATTGAAGCACGTTTCCCAGATCCAATGATGAACCCGTACCTAGGTTTCGCGGCATTATTGATGGCAGGTCTTGACGGTATCCAAAACAAGATCCACCCGGGTGAAGCTGCTGACAAGAACTTGTACGATCTTCCACCGGAAGAAGAAGCGAAAATCCCTACAGTGGCGCATAGCCTGGATATGGCGCTTGAAGCACTTCAAGCGGATCATGATTACCTGTTAAAAGGTGGCGTGTTCACGAAAGAAATGCTTGATGCCTACATCGAGCTTAAAACTGAAGAAGTTCGTCGTCTTAACACGACTACTCACCCAGTTGAATTTGATATGTACTACAGCTTGTAATTCATCACGAATTAAAGCAAAGAAAACCCGCGCATGTCGCGGGTTTTTTTGTATCATCTATTTATAATTTTAAATGATTGATGGGCTTAAATGGCACAACGTAAAAAGCAGACCAGCTTTTATCCATGGATTGATCCAAAAGATCATGACAAAGGTTTTAAGTTGAACTTCTCTGAAGTGACTTATCTTGAAGTGGGGCGGACTCCCGAGGGTTATAAGCAGGCTCAATTTGTGGCGCTGAAAAATCCTGAAATGGCGCTGGATTATGCTTATCCAGAATCATTTTATTTGAGTACTGAAGGTTTTATTTTAATTAAAACCCCACAAGGCAAATATGAAATCATTGCAAAAACAGATAACTGTTAACAATGAATAGTCGTTCTAGAAATCAAAATCAGCGTGTGTTGCTGTCAACTCTGCCTGTTGAGTTAAAACCGTGGCTGTATGCATCGGGTTCACTCACGCAACAACTGACCGATTTGGCGCAAGGACAATTCCATGTCGAGCCAATTCAAGAGCATTTTCAGCGTTTAGGCTTTGCCAATGCCAAATGGATGCAGATGTCACATCAGCATACTTCCTGGGTGCGTGAAAGTTATCTCTACGGCTCGGAACAGTCTCCTTGGGTGAAAGCCAGAAGCATCTTTCCGATTTTAAGCCTGCAAAAAAAAGCCCGAATTTTTCAGCATATTGGCACCAAACCGATTGGCTGGTTTCTGTTTCAGCGCACTAATCCACTGTGCCAGCGCCGGGTGGTACTTTTAGATGAGGGCTGGACCCGTCAGAGCTGCTATACTTGGCACGGCTGTAAATTTATCGTACAAGAAACATTTTTACCGGCATTTGAACACTTTATACAAAATTCACGGGCTTGATTTTTATGGCAACCGCACAAGCAATCACCTGGCGTGAGCGTCTTAGCGCCTATTATTATCTTTGTCGTTTTGATAAACCGATTGGGACTGAACTGGTTTTTTGGCCTACCATGTGGGCGCTGTGGATTGCAGCTCAGGGCATGCCACGTATTGAAATTTTAATTCCCATGATTTTGGGTGTGATTTTTATGCGGGCGGCAGGCTGTGCTATTAATGATTTTGCTGACCGTAAAGTCGATGCACATGTGGAGCGTACTAAAAACCGTCCGCTAGCGACTGGGATTATCAGTGCCAAAGAAGCTGTGATGGTATTTCTGGTTTTGGTGTCTGCCAGTGCCTGCCTACTATTTTTTCTGCCAATCGAAACTTTTTACTGGTCATTTGGGGCTTTATTTTTAGCGTTTATTTATCCTTTTATGAAGCGCTATACCCATTTACCTCAAGTCTTTTTGGGTGCAGCATTTTCCTGGTCGATTCCGATGGCTTATACCGCAGTTGGACAAACGCCGGATTTAACCTGCTGGCTTCTATATTTTGGTAATCTGGCCTGGACCGTAGCCTATGATACCCAATATGCAATTGCAGATCGTGAATACGATTTAAAGATTGGGGTGAAATCAACCGCGATCTTATTTGGTCGGCATGATATTCAGATCATTAGCGCTTTGCAGGCTAGTAGTATTTTATTGATAGGTGCTGCATTGTGGCTAGAAAATTTATTGCTTCCATTTGGTCTGGCTGCACTCATTGTTGTGGCTATTGATTTTATTTACCAATGGTACAAAACACGTGATCGAGATCCTCAATGGTGTTTTTGGGCATTTCGTCACAATCGCTGGGTTGGCTTGTTAATTTTTTGCGGTATTTTTATGGCTTTGGTCGTTTAAAGATATTTATCTTAAAAGTTAAGTTGGCATAAAGCATCCTATTCGGGTGCTTTTTTTTATGCCTTAATGGAGCTTGCATGTAGTTTCATGCTTAAAAATAATGATTAAAAAGGATATCTTATGAAATTTACAAAAATAGCAGTTGCATTGGCAGTTTCTGTTTCCATGCTGTCGTTAACAGCTTGTAATGATGATAATGACTCATCTATTTTGACTCAGAAACCAACATTTATCTCAGAAGCTAATTATGCTTTGGATAGTGTCGATAGTAGCTCATCGATCAAGGTGATGACCTATAACATGACCAATGTACAGGGGAAAACAGCAGAAGCAACGGCTTTGGTATTGTTTCCTGATGCGCCGCAGCCTAAAGATGGCTATCGAATTGTAGTTTGGGAACATGGGACTGTGGGTGCTGGGGATGAGTGTGCGCCGAGTAAGAATGTTATTCACCCTCGTTTTAAAATATTAGCCAATAGTTTATTAGCAGCAGGTTATGTCATTGTTGCACCTGACTACGAGGGGCTAGGTACAAAAGGTGTACATCCTTATCTAAATTTATCTAGTGCAGCACAATCAGCAATTTTTGCTGTTAAGGCAGCGAAAGCTCATTATGGTACAAAGCTGAATGGTGAATGGATGTCGATTGGTCAATCACAAGGTGGACATGCATCATTAGGCACTGCAGAATTTGCCAATACAGATACCAGTTATAAGGGAGCAGTTGCAGGTGCACCAGCCTCAAGTTTAGGTCAAATTATTCAAATTTATCTTGATCCGAATTTAAATGTTGATACGAATGGTCAGCCTAACGCGCAAGGACTGAATCGATTGGATGAGCAGTTGATGCAAGTGCGTTATGCAGTAAGTATGGGACAGCTAACGGGTGCGCAAGGGCAAATGCTTATCAGTCAAATTGCAGATGGATATGCAGAGCTTTTAGCTTATGCGGCATTAACCAGTTCAGGTATTAAGGCGTATGAACCCAATTATGATTTGAAAAATATCTTTACTGCAGATGCGGGCGTGATTGCAGAGCAAGCCTATGGTCGTACTGGTGATGAAGGGGCGTGTTTAAGTTATTCAGACCCGAACAGTGCGAATGGTCTACAAGAACAGTTTAAAGCTGGGATACTTGAATTCTTAAAAGATTCAAATCATATGATTTCTCAGTATGGAATTAATTTAAATAAAATCCAAACAGATCCAGTGGTTCAGAAATTCTTGCTTGATAATCAGCCTGCAACTAACGCAACTGCGGCTAAAGTGATTAAAACACCAGTTTATATTATTCAGGGTGCAGATGATCAGGCTGTATTGCCACCTGTTACTCAAGCATTGGTTGCTAATATGAAATTACAGGCAACCAAATATTTCCCACAAGCCGACTATTCAAGTAAATATGAGTTGGATGTTGTACCAAATGCGAGTCATACGCAAGCGATAGTGTGTAGAAATGAAAAAGCTGTCGATTTTATTCAAGCACACATGCCTGCAGGAACTGGCATCGTACTAACTAGTGCGCAGAAAGATGCAAGTACTAGTCCGCATTGTACAGGCACTGCAGCAACCAATTAATTTATGTTGATTCAAAAAAAGGAGCTAGTCTCCTTTTTTTATGTAAATTTTGGGCTTAACAAAAGCCTGTGAATACAAGACTTGAGCTATGACTTTATTTTGTTATATTGGGCAGTGTAATTAAATGACGAAATTAAAGCAGGTTTGTTATGTCCGAGCAGCCACAGCCCCGCAGTATAAAAAAGCTATTGATCTTCGGTACGCTTGCACTTTGTATTCCGGTATTTTTAATTAGTATGGCATTTCTTGCAGTGAATAGTGATGCTAAAAATCAGGAAAAATACAAGCAGCAGCAGGCAGATATGATTGCACGTATTGAAGCACGAGAAGCTGCGGAAAAGCTCAAAGCAGAGCAGGATGCTAAGGCAAATTCAATACAAGCTGCGTCTGAAAGTAGTGCAACAGCACCTTAATCTATCTAAAATCCCTTTGCACTTGTCTAATACTGCAAATGTCTGTGTAGTAGATAGTTGCATCGTTTGTCGAAAACTATCTCACTTGATTGTAGATATTCGATATTTCTTGATGAAGTAATTTGCGCTTTTCAACAGAAAAATATAGCCACCCATCATCCGATCGGTGGCTATATTTAAATCATCTTAAAGCAATTCTTTACGCAATTGCTCAGGAGATTTAATTGAAAGTAGGGCAGGTGCTACATCTAATGCTGTTTTGGCACCATATTGCTGGGTTTGATTCAGACGGTAGCAGGCACGGGCATAAGCCACTAACACACTTGCGGTAAACTCAGGATTGCTATTCAGCTTTAAAGAAAACTCAATCACCTGTTTTTGTGCATCACTGGTATTACCACTACGGATGACAAAACCGCCATGTGGCATATCCTGATGATCTTTCAGTAAAGTTTCCTCACTGATAAAATTCACGGTCGTATTATAATCCGCAAAATAATCAGGCATGCTGATGATGGTTTGTTCAACTGTTGCCGCATCAGCCCCTTGTTCCAAGACCACATAACAGTCACGATGATGTTTGTCTTTGGTGCTTAACTCAGGTCGTACGCCACTGCGAACTTGTTCAATGGCATCAGTGGATGGAATGGTGTATTGCACACCAGCTTTAACCCCTGCTACTCGGCGGATCGCATCCGAATGGCCTTGGCTTAAGCCTTTACCCCAAAAAGTATAAGTTTCGCCATCTGGTAATAACGCTTCACCAAATAAACGGTTAATCGAGAACATGCCAGGATCCCAGCCAATAGAAATCATGGCTGTTTTTTTGTTAGCAAAGGCAGGTGCATCGACTGCAGCATAGTATTCCGGAATACGTGCATGCGTATCAAAGCTATCTACAGTATTGAATTTACTTGCAAAGATAGGCGCCTGTTGTGGCAAGTCATCTTTAGAGCCGCCACAAAGAATCAGTACATCAATTTTGTCGCTAAACTCATTTAATAGTGCATCCATGCTATACACTTGAGTTTCTGCAAAGCAAGGAGAGATGCTGCTTGGTGAGCGGCGAGTAAAAATACCGACAAGCTGCATATCAGGATTTTTTTGGATGGCAGTTTCAACACCGCGGCCAAGATTACCGTAACCTGCGATACCAATACGAATAAAATTTTGCATAAATAAACGATCACTGAATAAAAAAACAACGCCAAAAATAAGCAAGGTGATGATGGCTAGAAATGAAATAAGCCAATCAGGTCATCTGACTTATATTTTATTTTCGAAAGGATTATAGAGCGATAACTTAAACTTTATCACCCTAATCCTGCAGAAAGGCAGGTTTAACTGAGAATGCTTGTGATGAGACGCTAAATTGGACGAGGATAGGTTAGTTTTGAAGCATGAAAAGCTGCCGAGAAATTAAAAGCGGAGCAGGAGGCTTTGATTAATCCAATTCAAGCTGCAGCGAGAAATATCGAAATTGCCGCTTAACTTATCTTAAATCCCTTTGCAGTTGTCTGATAGTCGGAATCTGGGTGTATCGAATCACGGTATAGCCAGCTGCAATCAGCATGGCATCGCGTTCAGCATCTTCCTGTTCTTTGCCAATATGACTGGGATCATCCAGTTCAACGATCGCCACTACATTATATTCACGATCAAGTACCACGAAGTCTGTGACTTTGCGATTAAATTGATTGCGCATTTTCATCTGATCGTGCGTGATCAAAGCGCTAAACGCGACTTGTGCCAGAATGTGATGATGAGGAAAGGCATCTTTCAGACGTGTAAACATCCTGCTTTCAAAAGCAGTAATGACGCGCTTCGGATAGAATTTCTTTTGACGGGTGAAGAGATGTGGGAAGAGCAGGCAAACTAATGCAAATGTTGCCAGGCAGCCAATCACAAAAAATATAAACTGACTCAAATTAAACACAGATCACAAAAGGGAAGAATAAAAAAACCCACTTCGCAATGAGTGGGTTTCTTCAGAATCTTGGCTCTCCCACCTGGGCTCGAACCAGGGACCTGCGGATTAACAGTCCGTCGCTCTACCGACTGAGCTATGGGAGAATAGATTGGCTCTCCAACCTGGGCTCGAACCAGGGACCTGCGGATTAACAGTCCGTCGCTCTACCGACTGAGCTATTGGAGAATCTGACAGCGATTATAGAGAGATTTGAAAAGGGGTCAAGGCACTTTTAGAAAAAAGCTGCAGAAATTGAATCAAGTGTTTTAAAAATAGTCGAAAAGGTTTGTAGTTCAAACTGTTATGTTTATGTAAACCGGTTCTAATAACAAAATCGCGATCATCCTGAATTTTGATAAGTGATCTGGATCATAAGAAATGAGCGGTTGATCGTGCATATAAATCAATATGATCTCAATTTTAAAAACACAGGTATAAAAAAACCCACTTCGCAATGAGTGGGTTTTTTAGAATCTTGGCTCTTCCACCTGGGCTCGAACCAGGGACCTGCGGATTAACAGTCCGTCGCTCTACCGACTGAGCTATGGAAGAATAGATGGCTCTCCAACCTGGGCTCGAACCAGGGACCTGCGGATTAACAGTCCGTCGCTCTACCGACTGAGCTATTGGAGAATCTGATCGGCATTTTAGGGATGAATAACCAGGTCGTCAATCAATTAATGTAAAGAAATGAATTGTTTGCTTCATAAATATTCATTTAGAGCCTAAAAATAAAAAAATCACCCGAAATGGGTGATTTTTTTAGCAAAGAAATAAAAAATTATTTCTCAACACCTGCAGGCTGACCTGCATATTTCGCATTTGCATAATCCCAGTTTACTAGGCTTTCTAGGAAAGTAGAGATGTACTTAGGACGAGCATTACGGAAATCGATGTAGTAAGCGTGTTCCCAAACGTCAATCGTCAACACTGCAATTTTACCGTGCGCCATTGGCGTATCAGCATTTGAAGTTTTCATGATAGAAAGCTGACCGTTTACTTCGTCAGCCACTAACCAAGCCCAACCTGAACCAAACTGAGTAGTTGCAGCAGCAGCAAATTCTTCAGCAAATTTTTCATAAGAACCGAAAGCTTCGTCAATTTTTGCAGCCAAAGTACCAGTTGCTTTACCGCCACCGTTTTTAGCCATACAGTTCCAGTAGAACGTGTGGTTCCAAACTTGAGCCGCGTTATTGAAAACACCCGCTTTAGAAGCATCACCAGCAGTTGCTGTAATAATTTCTTCTAGAGTTTTGCCTTCAAGCTCAGTACCAGCGATCAGGTTATTCAGGTTAACCACATACGTATTGTGGTGTTTGTCGTGATGGTATTCTAAAGTTTCTTTGCTGATGTGTGGAGCAAGATCTTCGTAGCCATAAGGTAATGCTGGTAAAGTAATGGTTGTCATGTTTTCAATTCCTTGCATTTTGCTGGGTTTTAACAATAAGTGGCTTTATTGTAATAGATAATCGGGCAGAAATGGGCATCGTGTATAAATAACAATACAGAATAAAGCCTGAAAATATATGAATAAAGCCACTGATCATAACCGTCAGTCGAATTAAATCGGATTGTTTAATTCGAAATAATCATACTCAATATTAAACTGTTCTGAAATAGCCTTGGCCAAGCGTTGCACACCGTATTTTTCAGTCGCATGATGGCCACAGGCATAATAATGGACATTCAGTTCCTGAGCTTCATAAAAGGTGCGTTCGCTCACTTCACCTGAAATATAGGCATCACAATCTTGTAGTGCCGCTTTTTGAATATAATCCTGCGCACCACCGGTACAGAAACCGACTTTATGGATTTGAGTTTTTTCAGCAGGAAGATGAATCGCATCAAAGCCCAGCTTTTCTGAAACATAATTTTTAAAATCTTCCGGACTCATTGGCTGTTTTAAATAGCCAATATTGCCAATCGGACGTTTTTCACTCGGATCCAGCTGTTCGATATTTTCGAGTTCTAATAAATCCGCAATGGCAGCATTATTTCCCAGAGTTGGATGACTGTCTAAAGGTAGGTGATAGCCAACCAGTGAAATATCATTTTGAATCAGGGTTTTAATGCGTTTACCACGCATTCCCGTAATTGGGTAGGCTTCTCCTTTCCAGAAATAGCCATGATGAACCAGCAATAAATCTGCGCCTTGCTCAATTGCAGCTTCAATGGCACTCTGGGAAGCAGTCACAGCACAGAGGATTTTATTCACCTCGGATTTGCCTTCAATCTGCAAGCCATTCGGTGCATAGTCCTTAAATTCACGTGCTGCCAAAGTTTGGTCACACCATTGAATAATATCGTTCAAATTCGCCATAAAATTCCTGTAAGTTTAAAAACTTGCCCATATTTATCTATAGGTCTAATTGTAACTAAAGCTGCACAAATCTCTGTGGAATTTTTTGTGTTTAGTTATGTATTTCGCATTACAATAGGACACAAATTACTTAGTCATCAACGAATTAAAATATTTTAGAGGATAGCAACGTGCGCCGCACCTTTACATGGTTACCCTGGGTGTTACTGATTTTAGTCATTATCGGTTTTTTGGGGTGGCAACAACTACAAAAACCAAAGGCACCAGTTGCGCCAGATGGTGTCAAAATGCCTGCTGAAAAAGTAGAGCCGTTGATTGATACGTCGCGCTCAGGAGGCGTGGTCTCCTATAGTGCTGCTGTAAAAGTGGCAGCACCCGCTGTCGTGAATATTTTTACTACCCAAAAAGTCAAGCAACAGGCGCATCCTTTACTGACCGATCCGGTATTTCGTGAATTCTTTGGCGATCAGTTGCCTGACCAGTATGGACAAAGCCCGAATGAAAACAGTTTAGGTTCGGGTGTAATTGTACGTCCAGACGGTTATATCCTGACCAATAACCACGTGATTGCACAGGCCGATCAGATTGTAGTGGCTTTGCAGGATGGACGTCGTGCTGAAGCCAAGGTGGTCGGAACTGATCCGGATACCGATCTGGCTGTGATCAAGATTGAACTGACGCAATTGCCAGTTTTGCCATTTAAACTCAGTGGCAACGAAGTCGGTGATGTGGTTCTGGCCATTGGTAATCCTTTTGGTGTTGGGCAAACCGTGACGCAGGGGATTATCTCGGCAACGGGCCGTTCAGACTTGGGTATTAATACCTATGAAGACTTTGTGCAGACTGATGCTGCAATTAACCCGGGTAACTCGGGTGGTGCGCTGATTGATGTCGCCGGTAATTTAATTGGTGTGAATACTGCAATCTTCTCGCAGTCTGGTGGTTCGCTGGGGATTGGTTTTGCCATTCCGGCCAAAATCTGTCAGCAGGTGATGAATGCCATTTTGAAAGATGGCCGTGTGGTTCGTGGCTGGTTAGGGATCAGCTTATTACCTGCAGAGCGTGATGATGTTCTGCAACCTAAAGAAAAAGGCGTAACTGTCGCAGAAGTGCTCCCAGATGGACCTGCTGCCAAAGCGGGAATCCAGCGTGGTGATAAAATTATGAAAGTAAATGAGGAAGAGATTAGTTCCGCCTCACATCTGATTAATTTTGTGGCTTTGCAAAAGCCAAACAGTACCATTCAGATTGAAATTGAGCGGGCAGGGAAAACCATGATGCTAGAAGTTGTGGTGACTGAACGTAAGGCACAAGACAGTGCTTCACAATATATTCCTCTACCAGGCCAGTAAGTTTGATCAAAAAAAATCCCTCATCATGAGGGATTTTTTTATGCAATTATTTCAGCTTGTTCTGATACAAAAGTGAAATATTAAGCGCTTTATAAATCATTTAGCTTAATGAAATAACATTAAAAGAGAAAATAAAAATGACTTTTATGACGGCAGATCAGGCCAAAATTTTATCCAATGTTGCTAACCTGGATATTGAAATGTACAAGCCCCGTCTGGCACAACTAATTGAAGATAATGCCAGACAAGGCAATACAGCGGTACTGACAGTTTTTCCTAAACATCTGCCTTTGGAAGATATTCGTGACTTGTCTGCGGAGTTAACAGATCTAGGCTATAACGTGCGCTTTGAGGTACAGGAATTTTATTACAGCTTTAATGTGTACTGGCTATAATTTTAACAATTGTTCAAAAATAGTCCTGTTCAGGCATGTATTTTGCTGCACTCATCTCATAGCGAAACTATGAGAATTTTATGTCTTTATTTATTCATCATGCAGCATGGGTTGATGCGCCTTATGTAGTACTTTCCTCCGGATTAGGCGGACATGCCAGTTTCTGGAATCCACAAATTGAGGCTTTGCAGCAATATTTTCATGTGGTGACTTATGATCAGGAAGGTTGCCATTCGGATTCTGAACTGTTGTCAATACCTTATTGCGTAGATCATATGGCCCGACAGATTCTGGATTTATTGATCAATCAGGATATCCGTGAATTTCATTTTATTGGTCATGCATTGGGTGGGCATATCGGCATGCAGCTTGCGACTTATCAGGTTGATAAAGCGTTTAAGTTATTCAGCCTGACTATGTTGAATGCCTGGGGAGAACTGGATTCACATACCCAAAAATGTTTTCAGGCACGAACTTCCTTATTAGTGAATAGCGGGGCAGAGGCATATGTGAGAGCACAGGCTTTATTTCTTTATCC
Source organism: Acinetobacter lwoffii (assembly GCF_024129735.1). Lineage (GTDB taxonomy): Bacteria > Pseudomonadota > Gammaproteobacteria > Pseudomonadales > Moraxellaceae > Acinetobacter > Acinetobacter lwoffii_H. The sequence goes on from NZ_JAMXXK010000042.1 coordinate 15,247, forward strand.
GCCGCAGTGGATTTCAACCCATATTGATCAGTTAACCGAAGCAGAGAACAAGCAGCTTTTAGATTTTCCTCCAATTTCAAATGTTCTAGCACGCTTACAAGCCGTGCAGGCTTTTAAACTGAACACAGAGCATCAGCAAGCATTAAAAGATGTTCCTATACATCTAATTGCCAATCAGGATGATTTTCTGGTGCCTTATCAACGGTCACAGCAATTACAGCAATGCCTGCCGCATAGTCATCTCAGTTTACTCGCTACAGGTGCACATGCTTCCACCGTGACCGAGACAGATCAGGTGAATCAACTGATCCTTTCCTTCCTGATTTCCCCTTAGTTTGAAGATTTTTTTAAAGCCAGACCTCGTGTCTGGTTTTTTATTTTTTCTAATCAATCATTTTTGTAGCATCAGCATGGTTTTTACTTCGAATTGATGCATGAACTGCAAATGCAAAAATTGCTACGAGTGCACTTGAATGAAACAATATGTTCAAAATTGACTCATAGGTAAAAATGGTTATTTTACTAAAAATTCAAAAAATAAAATATTAAGTAATTGATAATTATAAATTAAATATAGTTGGCACACGCTTTGCAATGTTTATCTTGTAAATAAAAATCCCGAAGTGGAATCGGAATTTTGAATAAGTGTTAAAAATAATGAGGTGTGAAAATGAAAATAGGTGTCTTCTGTCCAATCGGAAATAATGGCTGGTTACTCTCTGAAAATGCACCGCAGTACATGCCGACTTTTGAGTTAAACAAACAAATCGTACAGCGCGCTGAGCACTATGGTTTCGATTTCGCACTTTCTATGATCAAGCTGCGTGGCTTTGGTGGCAAGACTGAATTCTGGGAACACAACCTGGAAACGTTTACCCTGATGGCAGGTCTTGCAGCGGTAACCAGCAAAATTAAAATTTTCGCAACTGCCGCAACTCTGGTGATGCCACCCGCAATTGTCGCGCGTATGGCATCAACAATTGATTCGATCTCAAATGGCCGTTTTGGTCTGAATGTCGTGACCGGCTGGCAGCCACCTGAATATACCCAAATGGGCATGTGGCCAGGTAATGACTATTTCGGCAAACGCTATGAATATCTGTCTGAGTATGTACAGATTCTTCGTGAACTTTGGGCAACCGGAAAATCCGACTTTAAAGGTGAGCATTTCCAGATGGAAGACTGCCGTGTTAGCCCGCGCCCGCAAGCCGATATGAAAATCATCTGTGCAGGTCAGTCGGATGCCGGTCTGGAATTTTCTGCGCAATATGCTGACTACAACTTCGTATTTGGTAAAGGACTAAATACGCCAACGGCTTATGCCGAAATCAATGACCGTTTGAAAGCAAAAACGGATGTGACGGGCCGTGATGTACAGACCTATGTACTGTTTATGGTGATTGCGGCAGAAACCGATGAAGAAGCTCAGGCTAAATGGCAACATTATAACGATGGTGCCGATATGGAAGCGATTAACTGGTTGATGAATCAGGGAGGGAAAGACACGACTTCCGGTACAGATACCAATATCCGTCAAATGGCGTCTAGTGTATCTCCTGTAAATATCAATATGGGGACTCTGGTAGGTTCTTATAAAAATGTGGCACGAATGTTGGATGAAATTGGCGAAATCAAGGGTACAGAAGGTGTACTACTGACTTTTGATGATTTCGTTCAGGGTGTAGAAGATTTCGGTCAAAAAATCCAGCCATTGATGAAATGTCGTGAGCATATTGTCATTGAAGATGCAGAACCTGTTCTGGAGAAAAGCGCATGAGTGAATCAGTGGTAACAGCCGGTTTTACTGAAAAACTCGGCACAGGAAAAATCCTTAAAGCTGAACCAGAAGCGATCTGTCTTGCACCAGAACAGACAGCTTTGATCGTGATTGATATGCAAAATGCCTATACCTCGCAGGGTGGCTATCTCGATCTGGCGGGCTTTGATGTCTCAAAGACCAAGCCGGTGGTTGAAAATATTAAAAAGGCAGTTGATGCAGCGCATGCAGCCGGTATTCAGGTGATTTATTTCAAAAATGGCTGGGATGCCGAATATAAGGAAGCGGGTGGTACGGATTCTCCGAATTTCCATAAATCGAATGCCTTAAAAACCATGCGTAAACGTCCTGAATTACAGGGTCAATTGTTAGCAAAAGGCGGTTGGGATTTTGAGCTGATTGATGAGTTAAAGCCACTGCCACAAGACCTGGTCATTGAAAAACCTCGCTATAGCGGTTTCTTTAATACCGCACTGGACAGCATGTTGCGTGTCCGTGGCATCCGTAACCTAGTTTTTGTTGGAATTGCCACCAATGTCTGCGTGGAGTCGACTCTACGTGATGGTTTCTTTCTGGAATATTTCGGCGTGGCGCTAGCGGATGCTTGCCACCAAGCCGGTCCAGTCGAAGCCCACGAAGCTAGCCTGTACAACATCAAGACCTTCTTTGGCTGGGTATCCGATACCGCAAATTTTGTCGATACCTTTCAAAAAGAAAGTGAATCACTAAAAGAAACAAAATTGGCTGAAAGTGCCTAAAGAATTAAAGATCAGGATTAAGGAAAAAACAGTATGCCTAAAGAAGTCATTATTCCAGCAGGAACTTCAAAACCGTTAGCGCCGTTTGTACCGGCAACTAAGGCCGACAATATTGTCTATGTGTCAGGCACGCTGGCTTTTGATGAAAATAATAACGTGGTGCATGTCGGCGATGCAGCAGCACAGACCCGTCATATTCTGGAAACCATCAAGCGTGTGATTGAAGAAGCCGGTGGCAGTATGGATGACGTAACCTTTAACCATGTCTTTGTCAAAGACTGGGCAGATTATGCTGCGATTAATGCAGTTTATGCAGAGTATTTCCCGGGAGATAAACCGGCACGTTATTGCGTACAGACGGGCTTGGTCAAACCTCATGCGCTGGTCGAAATCGCCTCGATTGCCCATGTATAAGTCGAACCACCTGATTCAATCTCATCTATATCAGCCCTAAGTCTGTCACTGAAAACTGACTTGGGGCGGGGGGAACAGCATGAATGCCAAACTGTCTAAAATCATCGATGACGTAGTTGCAGAGAATAATGCATCAAATAAGGTTTTAAAGACTGAAACCGCAGCTGAAGTATTGACCCAGGTCGATCAGCAGATTTTCCGTCAGGGCATGTCTAATCTGGGCGCTGCAGTGAATGTGATTACCACACACGGCACGGCGGGACAGGCAGGATTTACGGCATCAGCGGTCTGTAGTGTGACTGATACGCCACCGACTTTGCTGGTCTGTCTGAACCGTTCAGCTTCGGTTTATGAAACTTTCAAGAATAATCAGGTGTTGTGTGTGAATACCTTAGCCTCACATCAGCAGCATCTATCCAATCTGTTCGGTGGAAAAACACCGATGGCAGAGCGTTTCAGTCAGGGGAACTGGAAAACGTTGGTGACCCAGTCACCTGTACTTGAGGATGCCTTAGTCAGTTTCGACTGCGAGGTAGTCCAATGTTTATCTGTAGGCAGTCATGACGTGCTGTTCTGTGAAGTGAAAGCCATGTGCCAGCGTCAAGGCAATGCGCTGATGTACTTTAACCGTTCTTACTGTGAGCCACACAAAATGTGCTAAATCAATTCAGTCCTAATCAAGGAGGGGAAGCCCATGCAAGAAAAAGAAACGTGGTTTCCAAAATTTAAGCCTTACCAAGGCAATATCGATACAACCCCAGTTCAAACAGATGAATATCTGCCGGCTGGGAAAAGTATTATTCTCGGGTTACAGCATGTGTTTGCCATGTTTGGCGCAACCGTGCTGGCGCCGCTTTTAATGGGGTTTGATCCCAATCTTACGATTTTTATTACCGGGATTGGTACCATTTTATTTTTCCTGATCACGGGCGGTCGATTGCCAAGTTATCTGGGATCCAGTTTTGCATTTATTGGTGCCGTGGTGGCAGTTACAGGCTACTCCGGAGCGGGGGCGAATGCAAATATCGGGCTGGCACTCGGGGGAACCATTGCCTGCGGTATCGTTTATGCCTTGATTGGGTTGCTGGTCATGAAAACCGGTACTGCATGGATTGAAAAGCTGATGCCACCGGTAGTCACGGGCGTCATCGTGATGATTATCGGCTTGAATCTGGCACCTGTCGCGATCAAAAGTGTTTCAGCCAACCAGTTTGATTCCTGGATGGCATTGGTCACCATTATCTGTATCAGTGTGATTGCCGTGTTTACCCGTGGGATGGTGCGCCGTTTACTGCTGTTATTGGGCTTATTATCTTCCTACCTGATTTATTTCCTCTTCACCAATGTGATGGGCTTTGGGCCTGCGATTGATTTCAGTAAAGTCAGTGAAGCGGCATGGTTTGGTCTGCCAAATTTCCAGAGTCCAGTCTTTGAAATGAATGCGATGTTGATGATTGCACCGGTGGCCATTATTCTGGTTGCGGAAAATCTGGGACACTTTAAAGCGGTATCTGCAATGACTGGTAAAAATCTGTCGCCGTATATGGGACGCGGTTTCTTTGCAGATGGTGTCTGTACTTCACTCTCTGCTTCTGTCGGCGGTACCGGGATGACCACTTATGCTGAAAATATCGGCGTGATGGCAGTGACCAAAGTGTATGCAACCACCGTGTTTATTTTTGCCGGGATCTTCGCTATTTTGCTGGGACTTTCACCTAAATTTGGTGCGGTGATCAGTACCATTCCAGTAGCTTTATTGGGTGGCGCATCGATTGTGGTCTTCGGGTTGATTACTGTGGCGGGTGCCAAAATCTGGGTGGATAACCATGTTGATTTTACCAAGAACAGTACCCTGATTATTGGTGCGGTGTGTCTGATTATGGGGACAGGTAATTATAGCTTGCAGATTGGTGGTTTCGATTTGGGTGGTATCGGTACTGCGACTTTAGCTGCGATTTTGTTGAACCTGTTCCTAAATCGTGGTGAAGATAAAGAAATGCCTGAATCTGAATCGACCGCAACAGAAGTTGAGGTTAAGCCAGTCGCTTAATATGAGGAGTATTTTTTGAGTCATACAGTTGCATTTTTAGGACTCGGGGCAATGGGCTGGCATATGGCCTCCCATTTGCCAAAACTCGAACACCCGGTTTGGGTCTGGAACCGAACTGAACAGAAAGCGCTAGATCATGCTCAATCTTTCAGGACTCAGGCAGTGGGTATTGAACAGGCGGTTCAAGCCGACTTTATCTTTTCCTGTTTGCCGACCAGTCAGGATGTGGAAGCATTAATTACCGCATATCCACCTAAACCCGGTGCAATCTGGATTGACTGTACCAGCGGTGTGCCGGAATCGGCACAAAAACTGGCAAAACGATTGGAGCAACAGGGAAGTTATTATCTGGATGCTCCAGTATCCGGTCAGACTGTTGGGGCAGAAAAAGGTACTTTAACCGTGATGGTGGGAGGAAATGAAGCTGCCTTTGAACAAGCTAAACCGATCATTGCTGCTTTTGCTGGCTTGATTGAATATGTGGGAGAAAGCGGTTCTGGTTTTGCAGTGAAAGCCGTTAATAATACTTTGATGGCGACCCATTTATGGGCACTGGCTGAAGGTTTGACTGTACTGAAAGGGCAGGGAGTTGATTTAAGCAGTGCGTTGAACTGTATTAATCATTCCAGTGGTAAAAGCAGCATGTCAGAAAATATCATGGCACAGCGGGTTTTAAGCCGTGAGTTTCATAAAACCTTTGCGCTGGATTTATTGCAGAAAGATATTGGTATTGCTTTGGAACTAGTGCAACAGCAGCAACTGGATTTATCAGTGATGTCATTGGTGCAACAACAGTTCCAGCAGATTGCCAAGCCACAGGCCAGCCAGTTGGATTTCTCCGCTGCGGTGCAAGGCTTAGAACAACGTACACAGATTGAATTAAGGGGTTAGAGTCTTTCTTATAAATTGCTATTCATAGAAAAACCATTATTTTGAATTAAATCCATAACGACAGATTTTATTATCAAAAATATGAAAAGCCGAGAATTTAATAACTCTCGGCTTTCTTATTGATTATTAATTTAAATAGCTTAAGCTAATGTTAAACCTTCCTAGGCTTCAGAAATTTACAGTCTATATTCATCTTTTAATTCTACTGATTCGTTTCATATTCCTGAATGACTTCAAGCGCGGCACGAAAGGCTTCCTGGGTTGCCGGTGCACCGCAGTAAGGCAGGCTATGCAACAACACTTCCTGAATTTCCTCAACCGTTGCGCCGTTATTTAGGGCACCTCGTACATGACCTTTTAGTTCAGTGGGACTTTTTTGCGCGGTTAGAAATGCAATGGTAATTAAAGAACGATATTTACGCGGTAAAATACCTTCACGTTGCCAGGTCGAACCCCAGGCATGTTCATTAATCCAGTCCTGTAATGGCTGGCTAAAAGGCACGGTATTTTCCTGAGCACGCTGCACAAAGCTTTCCCCCATTACTTCAGTACGGACTTTCAAGCCATTTTCATAATCTTGTTGTGACATGCTTTATCCTCAATTTTATTATTGCTTTAGCTTAACGCTTTTAAGCCAAAATACTATCGTGCAATAGTCGTAAAAAAAAGTGGCTGAAAAGCCACTTATGAAGCTTCCAAAGTGAGGTATTGAAACATGGCTCCACTCTGGAATTTATGACACCTTTGATCAAAAGTTTGATCAAAAGTTTGATCAAAAGTTTGATTTAAGGTGATACTGAGTGTGAAGGATCAGTTTGCACTGAAGTATCGGTACCTGTAGCATCTTCCTTGATGAGATACGGATTCTCAAGCTCTAATACCTCATTCAAATGCAGATCGAATACATCGGTCAACATGCTGTCATAACGGCGCGCATTATAGTGCAGCAGTTTTTCTGCTTCCTGATCATTAATAAAGCCTTGTAGTTGTGCATCTGCCACATGCTCTGCAAAGCTTAAACCCTTGAACTGATCTTTATTCTCTGCCTTTTTAAAGCGATCCCAAAGTTGTTCAATGTCCAGCAACATGGTGAAAGTGGATTCCATACGGCCGGTGACATCATTTTCATGAGTATTGTAATAGACATGCTTTTTTAAGACCTGACGGAATGCATTGTCTTCCATCATACTGTTCGCAACCTGCTGTTTCAGCTGGTCTGATGGTTTCTGTACTGGACGGCCAAATGGGAAACATAACAGTTTGACCATGCTTGCTGCTGTACCTACCGGGAAGTTAGCAAACAGATCAAAAAATGCTTCTTGCGCCGTATACAGAGATTTTTCTACCGCAAGCTGTGCATGCAAACGCTCATCTTCAGTCTTTTTGCTATGTTCAAAATATTTCAGAATCGAGGAAGCAATAAACAGATGTGCATGAATATCGGCCAGACGACCCGAAAGCATTTCCTTACGCTTGATATCACCTGCAAGTAAACCTAGACACATATCCGCAGTTAAAGCAAAGTTGGCACTCAGCCGGTTAATCACTTTGTAATAAGGACGGGTAAAGTCAACCGCACTTTGCGGCGCAGCGCTTGAGCCACCTGTAAAGGCATAGGCAAAGGAGCGGGCAGTCCGGTTAAAGGTGTAACCCAAATGCTTAAACAGCAAGTTATCAAAAGGATTTAGAGCGGCTGCCGGATCTTCTGCCTGCAAGAGCTGTAATTCCTCATAAAGATAAGGATGGCAACGCATTGAACCCTGTCCAAAAATCATCAGGGAGCGACTGAGAATATTGGCGCCTTCGACGGTAATGGAGACTGGAATCGCCTGATAATAAGGCGCCACAAAGTTACGCGGCCCCATCTGAATGGCACGACCACCGACCACATCCATGCCGTGATTGACCACTTTACGCATGCCTTCAGTTGCATAGTATTTGGCAATCGCCGTCATTACGGCAGGCTTGCCACCCTGATTCAGACCACAGGTGACCAGATAACGGAAGGCTTCCAGCATATAGGTGTCACTGGCGATTTCACTATTGGCTTCCTGAACACCCTCAAACTTACCAACTGAAATCTTGAATTGCTGACGAATACGAGAGAAAGCACCCACATTTAAATAAGTCATTTCTGAAGTAGAAGTAGACAGCGCTGGTAGGGAAATGCCACGACCGACTGCCAAACATTCCATCAGCATGCGCCATCCTTTACCGGCATTTTTTACGCCACCAATAATCCAGTCCAGAGGAATAAACACATCTTTACCTTCCACTGTTCCATTCATGAATGGCGGTCCCGGGTTATGCCGTGGTCCCACTATTACGCCTTCATGACTGGCAGGAAGCAGGGCACAGGTAATGCCATATTCAGTCTGTTCACCCAAAAGATGATCCGGATCATACATTTTAAAGGCCAGGCCTACTACTGTCGCAATTGGAGCTAACGTAATCCAGCGTTTGGAAAAATTCATTCTCAGGCCTAAGACTTCCTGACCTTCAAACTGGCCATAGCAGACCACGCCCGTATCAGGAATCGCACCGGCATCCGAACCGGCCTCTGGACTGGTCAAACCGAAACAGGGAATTTCTTCACCACGCGCCAGACCCGGCAGATAACGGTTTTTCTGTTCTTCGGTACCGTAATGCAGCAACAGCTCACCCGGTCCGAGCGAATTCGGCACCATACAACTCACAGCTGTGGTCAGAGAACGCGAAGCAATCTTGCTCATCACCCGACTTTGGGCAAAGGAGCTAAAGGCACGACCGCCGTATTCTTTGGGAATAATCAGGCCCAAGAAACCATGTTCCTTAATATATTGCCAGACATGATCAGGCAGCGCTTTCTGCTCATGGATTTCCCATTCATCCAGCATGCTGCACAAGGTCTCAACCTCATTGTCCAGAAAAGCTTGTTCTTCTAGCGATAATTTGGGATAGGGATAACTGTTAAAGGTTTCCCAGTTCGGTGCACCCATAAACAGTTCTTTTTCCCACCAGCTTGTTCCGGAGTCCAGTGCTTCACGTTCTGTCGGGCTAATACTCGGCATGGCATTGGCCAGTGCTTTATAGGCCGGCTTGGAAATGAACGACATACGTAAAGGGTCGATCATCACCACAAGGCTAATCAGGATCAGCGGAATACCGAGAATAAGTGACCATGGACTAATAAAAGCACACACCACTGACATCACCATCAGCGCAATTGCACCAGCGCTACGGGAGAGCTGAAAATAGAAAATGGCCCATAAACTGAGTAATAGCAGTAGTACAGCAAATATAAATAGCATTGTTATAGTTCTCCAGATTTATACAAGGCTGCCTGTGCCGGGATCTCATAGAATTTTTGTCACAGTTCATTCATTTTTTTGTCGCTTGAGGATCGGACAGGTTCAGCATTGCACGTGTGAGAATGATCGTTTTCAAGTCTGGCAACGATATTTTTAAATCTTTCATCTATTTATGAGATTGTTTGAAAAATGCTCAGTCTTCAAGTGAGAACGCGCAAAGAAATGTGAAGATAAGTAATGACTTAATCTTATCTAAAATAAAAAATGGGGTTTAACACTCAGTAAAGATTTAAATTGAAGAGATAAAAAAGCCCTCTACAAGAGAGGGCTTTTATTTCATTAGTTTAAACAGGATTAAGCTTCAATGGCCTGAACTGCAATTTTTTTGGCAGGATCCACTTTACGACGCACTGCTGGTACAGGTTCGCCGTAGTATTGGCGGTCGGCAAAGTAGCTTGAACGAACCATTGGTGCTGCCCAGATATTACGGAAGCCCAGTTTTTGACCATGTTCGGTATAACGCCCGAATTCTTCAGGTGTTACGAAGCGGTCAATCGCTGCATGTTCTTTTGAAGGCTGCAAATACTGACCAATGGTTACATAGTCCACGCCATGCGCATGCAGGTCATCAAGCAGAGCAAGCACTTCTTCTTCAGTTTCACCAATACCCACCATCAGACCACATTTGGTTGGTACGTCCGGGCAGTATTCTTTAAACATTTTTAGCAGGTTTAAAGAGTGCTGATAGTCAGAACCTGGACGCATGGCTTTATATAAACGCGGTACAGTTTCGATATTGTGGTTAAACACATCTGGCGGACATTCAGTCATGATACGCAGCGCGATATCCATACGGCCGCGGAAGTCCGGCACCAGAATTTCCAATAGGGTATTCGGGCTTAGAGCACGTGCTTCTTTAATACAATCTACAAAATGCTGAGCACCACCATCGAGTAAATCATCACGGTCTACCGAAGTGATTACCGCATATTTCAGACCCAGGTTGGCAATGGTCTCAGCCATATGACGCGGTTCATCTGCATCGAGTGCATTTGGACGGCCATGGGCCACATCACAGAACGGACAACGACGGGTACAGATATCACCCATAATCATAAAGGTCGCAGTACCGCCACCAAAACATTCAGGTAGGTTTGGACAGGCGGCTTCTTCGCACACCGTATGTAATTTTTGCTGACGTAATGTGGTTTTAATACGTTGAACTTCTTCAGGTGCCGCCATTTTCACCCGGATCCAGTCCGGCTTACGTGGCGTTTCAACCGTAGGAACAACTTTTACAGGAATGCGGGCAACTTTTTCCGCACCGCGAAGTTTGACGCCCTGTTCAGGTTTACGGTTTTCAGACATATTCAACTTTTCCACTGTTTTTGAAGGGGGAGATACTCAAAGATAGCGCAGTTATTATAACGGACTTCGTTCTAAATAGGGCAAAAAGGGGTATTCATTTAAAAAATGTTCTTATCAAGCAATATATGTGAGTTAAATACACCAAATCAACAGGATTTACGTCATAATAAGCAGGTAGATTAAAGTGAATTTTTTAATTTTGAGGAGCGTTGAATGCCACGTAAAAAAGAGGTCGTTAGTGGGACTTTCGTTAAATATGATGCGGTAGTTCTAGGTTCGGGCCCTGCGGGCGAAGGCGCGGCAATGAAACTTGCCAAATCTGGTAAGCGTGTTGCAATCGTTGAAATGCGTGAACAGCTGGGTGGTAATTGTACCCATGTCGGTACGATTCCAAGTAAAGCATTGCGTCAAACGGTATCCAGTATTATCCGTTATCAACGTGATCCACTGTTTCAAAAAGTCGGGGACTGGAAGCAGTTCACCATGAAGCAAGTGTTGCGTCATGCACATAGAGTTATTCAACAACAAGTAGATACACATTCACGTTTCTACGACCGCAATAAAATTGATATTTATCATGGTCGTGCCTATGTTCAGGATCAAAATACCATTTTTGTATTTAATCCGGACGGGATTAAAGAAACGCTGATGTTCAAGCAACTGGTCATTGCCAGCGGCTCGCGTCCATATCGTCCAGACATTCTTGATTTTAATCATCCGCGTGTATTTGATTCAGACAAAATTCTGGATCTGGACTATTCCATCCAGAAAATCATTATTTATGGCGCAGGTGTAATCGGTTGTGAATATGCCTCGATCTTTATTGGTCTGGGGCATAAAGTTGATTTAATCAACACCCAGCACAAACTTTTAAGCTATCTGGATGATGAAATCTCTGATGCGCTGTCTTATCACTTGCGTGAACAGGGTGTATTAATTCGTCATAATGAACAGATCGACTTTTTAGAAACATTTGACGACCATGTGGTGATGCACACGCAAAGCGGCAAGAAAATCAAAGCCGACGCGATTTTGTGGTGTAATGGCCGTTCAGGCAATACCGATGGTCTAGGCCTTGAAAATGTCGGCCTGAAACCGAACAGCCGTGGTCAATTGACTGTGAATGATCAATATCAGACTGAAGTAGAAAATATCTACGCTGCTGGTGATGTGATCGGTTGGCCTTCGCTAGCCTCTGCTGCTTATGACCAAGGTCGTTGCGCGGGTGCCAACATGAGCGGCGAGAAAGACGTTGCACCGGTGACTGATATTCCAACCGGGATTTATACCATTCCTGAAATTTCTTCGATTGGTAAGACTGAACAGCAGTTGACTGAAGAAAAGATTCCGTATGAAGTCGGTCAGGCATCGTTCCGTCATTTGGCACGTGCACAGATTACCGGTGACACTATGGGCGAATTAAAGATTCTATTCCATCGTGAAACGCTGGAAGTTTTGGGTGTACATTGCTTCGGTAATAATGCCTCTGAAATTATCCATATCGGTCAGGCAGTCATGAACAGCCCGAACAATACCATCAAGTATTTTGTAGAAACCACGTTTAACTATCCGACTATGGCGGAAGCGTATCGTGTAGCAACGTTAAATGGTATGAATCGTTTATTCTAAGTGAGATATTTTTACTTAGACAGAAAAACCGCAAGTCTTCACTTGCGGTTTTTTTATTGGAATTGATTAAGTCAGTCAAGTTGATCAAATTGAATTTTTAAGCCGCCATTTTTCGGCACTCTTCCGAACAACGGCGGCATGCTTCGGCACATTGCTGGCAATGATCGTCTTTATGCTGACCACATTCTTCTGCACAGTAGTCACATGCTTTTGCGCAAAGTTCACATATCTCATGCATGAAAGGAGACTGCTTTTGTTCCATACGGGCACACAGCTGACAGATATCTGCACAATCCAGACAGCGCTGAATACACTCCCGCATCATCTCCAGATCTTCTTCTTTAAGACAGGCACTGGCACAGTTGGCACATGCCAGGGAACAGTTCATACAGGTTTGAACACAATCTGAAAATTGAAGTTCATTCATTTTCTTTTTCCTCTACCATATGAGTATTGCTGATTTTCTAATACGCTAAGCAGAAAAAGGAAAATACACTAGGCAGATTAGGTGAGGAAAAGTAAACAGGTGCTTTGTTTTGTTAAAGATCAACTGGATCATGTGCGATATTTGGAATTAATTTTTTTGTTTGAAAATAAAAAACCATTGAGCCGGTCAAAGTCTCAATGGTACAGGATGTATAGATGAGTCATTATTATCGAAGGTTGTAATGACATTTCTTGTTGTTCGGATTTTTTGATTTTTAAAACGGACGGCTACCCGCCAGACTGATGCGTTTCAATAAACGGCGCTGATCAGCCGGGAACGGACGGCGTGAGTGCAAAGTCACCTGATTATCCCAGAACACGATATCGCCAGCTTCCCATTGATGTTCATAAGCGAATTCAGGTTTCAAAATATGCTCACGTAATTTGGCGATCAGTTGACTGCCAGCATGATCATCATAATTAACCAGCTCGACCTCGGTATGCGTGTTTAGCCAAAGTGCTTTACGGCCAGATTCAGGATGGGTACGCACCAGTGGGTGCGGATAGGCATGACTTAATACTGGTTGATCTTTAAAACGGTACAGCGGGCTGTTGCCATAGCCTTGATCATCAGCCTGATCTCTGGTTTTTTGGCGTCGCACGAAAGGGTTGTAAGTAATCAATTGCAGCTGATCGATCTCTGCCTTGGTTTCTTCATCGAGTGCATCATAGGCTTTAATGGTGTTGATCCAGCTGGTCTGTCCGCCGTCCTGAGGCAGTTCAATCGCATACAGAAGGGAACCAAAAGAAGGTAATGGTGTCCATTGATGATCGGCATGTGGAGTTAGTTCACCATGCCCAGTGTAATCTCCCTGACCGACGGCATTGGACACCGGCACGACATCGGGTGGAATGCCGCTATCCGACTGCGCAGCCAGTACCGGTGTATCTGCACCTGGGCGGAAAATGGAACCGAAATAAGTTGAAAACGCCAAGTATTGTAAATCATCCAGACTTTGCTGCTTAAAGATCAAAATCAGATGCTCGGCCAGCGCCTGTTTTAACTTTAAAATGGTTTTGGATGATTGGACTTTACGGGCATCCAAGCCATAGACCACTGCACCTAAGGCCTGACCGGTTTGCGGTACAATCTTGATTTCATCCGGATGTTGAAATTGATCTTGCTGATGCCAGCGTGGAGCATCATGAATCGCTTGTGAAAGTTGGGTTAAGCTGGTCATTATCAAGTCTCAGAATTTTCTTATTGATCAAAATCTAAGAAAATTCCAGACTGAAATAAAATCAAAAGAAATGATAAGTTTATGAATAATCTGTTATTTTTACTATTCAGTTGATTTTGAAACATTTAACTTATTGTGCGATGGATTGCGCATTTTCTGCTGAGGATATTTCGACAGTTTAGTGTGCGCAGAAAGCCTGATTAAAATATTCAAACAGCTGAGGGGTTTGTAACCACAGGCCAATCGACAAAGCCAGTAAAAGCAGGATTGCCACCACAATCGAAAGTTTGAGTTTCAGTAGAGAATCAGTCATGGACGATTTGCTCCTCATTGACCCAGAAATGCACCAGTACGCCAAAAATGCTGAGGACAATTGATAGCATCCACACCGCATTATAATTGCCGCTCAAATCATGGTTGACTCCACCGAGCCAGCCACCGAAAAACGAGCCAACCTGATGAGTAAAGAACACAATGCCACTGAGCATGGTCAGATATTTCACCCCGAACATATTCGCTACAATGCCATTGGTCAGCGGAACGGTCGATAACCAGAGTAACCCCATAATGACACCAAAGCTATAGACTGTCCATGTGCTGAGAGGCAGCATGAGAAAGGCAATAATCGCAATTCCACGCAAGGCATATAATCCCATTAGCAGATGCGGTTTGGAATATTTTCCACCGAGCCAGCCGGCGGTATAGGTGCCTAGCACATTAAACAGACCCACTAAGGCTAAGAAAATCGTACCGGTTGTGGCATTAAAGCCATGATCAATCAGATAGCCCGGCAGGTGGATGCCAATAAAAACGACCTGAAAACCACAAACAAAAAAGCCCATGGCTAGAAACCAGAACGGTTTATGATTTTTCACTACCACCAGAATCTGTTTAAAATTGAGTGAGACTTTATTGGGGGTAGCGGCCGCGTTGGGATGAACATACATCGGTGCTTTCAGCATCCAGGCCAATGGCACAATCAGTGCAATTAAAATGGCACTGACCACCAGCGCCGCTGACCAGCCAACATTCTGTAATAGCAGCAGGGTTGAAGGCAGCATGATAAACTGACCAAAAGACCCGGCCGCACTGGCAATTCCCATTGCCAAACTGCGCTTTTCTGGTGGGGCGGCACGCCCGACCGCAGACAATAAGACCGGAAATGAGGTGGCAGACAGGGCGAGACCCAGAATCAGACCCACACTTAGATTAAGCAATAATCCGGTCGAGCTAACTGCCATCAAGAGTAGACCAATTGCATATAAGGCTCCGCCTACAGCTACCACAATCTTGCTGCCATATTTATCAGCAAATGCCCCGGTAATCGGTTGAACTGCACCCCAGATCAGGTTTTGCATGGCAATGGCCAGACTAAAAACATTATGACCCCAGCCAAACTCTTCGCTCATCGGTACCAGATACAGACCAAAGGCATGACGTACACCCAGTGACAGTGCCAAAATGATGGCGGAGCCAATCAGCATAAAAATAAGAGCTTTGGAAAATTGACTGTCAGCCATACGTCATTCATGCCTATAAAGTTGATATGTATAGTATTCGATTCAAGCAATAGAGGCGATTAAATAAATATTGATCAAAAGATAAATTTTTTTTATTAGGGTTTGTTGACATTTACTGTTCATAATTAACCCTATAAAGGTAGCGATAAAAATATACAGGCTAAAGCAACAGAACTTTGATAATTTCTTTTGAGCTTGTCATATCGAGTAGCTATTCCTCTAAATTGCTTTAATCT
>NZ_JAMXXK010000043.1 GCF_024129735.1 Acinetobacter lwoffii
CCAATTATCAAGAACTTTATTGATGAATTTATTCTCGATAAGAATCATCTGCTGCCACAGAAAATCTATAAATAATAGTGCGTAAGTCCTAATGTAGTAGATTTAGGTGCTGTAGCCATTTGTCTTGTTCCTATTGTTATATCGACTAAGCTATATTAGTAGATTTGATAAAAATTAAGATTTGATTTGTCTGACAATTATTAATTGCTTACATTTTTTCACCTTGCTTACAAAACAGACTTCCATGCAAAAAGCAAGCCATTTATCTCATACTTTCGCTGCAAAGCCGTTGGACTTTAGGGGTCATTCTGCGTATAATGCCGTGTTAAGTTCAAGCGAGCAGACATAGGAGGGTAGGTTTAAAAAATAGCCTTCCTTTTTTTTCGTCTTCTCGCTTTTTTACAGCCTAAATTTCAGGAGCTTTGGTTTGAGCACCCCAGCAATTTTAGCCCTTGCCGACGGAACTATCTTTAAAGGTACTTCGATTGGCGCATCGGGTAGTACGACTGGTGAAGTCGTTTTCAACACTGCCATGACTGGCTATCAAGAAATTTTGACTGACCCGAGTTATGCACAGCAACTTGTGACACTGACTTACCCACATATCGGTAACACAGGCTGTAATGAAGAAGACGCTGAATCAGGTCGTATTCATAAGGTTTGGGCGAACGGATTGATCATTCGCGACCTGCCTTTACTGCACAGTAACTTCCGTTCAACCCAATCATTAGCTGAATATTTGGTACAACACAATGTTGTGGCAATTGCGGATATCGACACGCGTAAATTGACACGTATCTTACGTGACAAAGGTGCGCAAAATGGCTGTATCCTTGCTGGCGAAAATATCACTGAAGCTGAAGCGCTTGAAAAAGCACGTGCATTTGGTGGTTTAAACGGTTTAGACCTGGCAAAAGAATGTTGCGACCCTGAAGGTTTTGAATGGACTGAAGGCTCTTGGACATTAGGCAAAGGTTTCTCTCAACCAGAAGCTAAATTCCATGTTGTTGCATACGATTACGGTGTCAAAACCAACATCTTACGTATGCTCGCAGACCGCGGTTGTAAACTGACTGTTGTGCCGGCGCAAACTCCTGCTGCTGATGTACTTGCACTGAATCCAGATGGCGTGTTCCTGTCGAACGGTCCTGGTGATCCGGCTGCATGTGACTACGCAATTGAAGCTGTAAAAACAATTGTAGAAACCACTGAAATTCCAGTATTTGGTATCTGCCTGGGTCACCAGATCCTTGCGCTTGCAAGTGGTGCTAAAACCTTAAAAATGCCTCACGGCCACCACGGTGCGAACCATCCTGTACAAAATCTTGATAACGGTACAGTGATGATTACTTCTCAAAACCATGGCTTCGCAGTCGATGAAAGCAATCTGCCTGATGTGTTGCGTGTAACGCATCGCTCACTGTTTGATGGCACCAACCAAGGTATCCATCGTACAGACAAACCTGCGTTCAGCTTCCAGGGTCACCCTGAAGCAAGCCCGGGTCCACATGACTGCGCACCATTGTTCGATCATTTCATCGAACTTATCGAAGCATCTAAGAAGTAATTAAGGAAGCATCATGGCTAAACGTACTGACATTAAAAGCATCTTGATTATTGGTGCTGGTCCGATTGTCATCGGTCAAGCATGTGAGTTTGACTACTCAGGTGCTCAAGCATGTAAAGCCCTTCGTGAAGAAGGCTACCGCGTTATTTTGGTCAACTCGAACCCAGCGACCATCATGACCGACCCAACCATGGCAGATGCAACTTATATTGAGCCAATTACTTGGCAAACTGTTGCAGCAATTATTGAGAAAGAACGCCCAGACGCTGTTCTTCCGACCATGGGTGGTCAAACTGCATTGAACTGTGCCCTTGCCCTCGATGAGCACGGCATTTTAGAAAAATTCAATGTTGAATTAATCGGTGCAACCAAAGAAGCGATTGAAAAAGCTGAAGACCGCAAACTGTTTGACCAGGCAATGCGTAAAATTGGTCTTGAATGTCCAAAAGCTGACGTTGCTGAGTCAATGGAACATGCTTTAGAAATTCAAGCACGTTTCGGCTTCCCAGTGATTATCCGTCCATCATTCACCATGGGTGGTTCTGGTGGCGGTATCGCTTACAACAAAGAAGAATTCATCGAAATTTGTGAACGCGGTTTCGATCTTTCTCCGACTAAACAATTATTGATCGATGAATCTTTAATTGGTTGGAAAGAGTACGAGATGGAAGTTGTTCGTGACAAAAACGACAACTGTATCATCGTATGTACGATTGAAAACTTTGACCCAATGGGCGTACACACTGGTGACTCAATCACTGTTGCTCCTGCGCAAACATTGACAGACAAAGAATTCCAACTTCTACGTAACGCATCTTTAGCTGTACTACGTGAAATTGGCGTAGAAACAGGTGGTTCTAACGTACAGTTCGGTATTTGTCCAAATACTGGTCGTATGGTTGTGATCGAGATGAACCCACGTGTATCACGTTCATCTGCCCTTGCCTCTAAAGCAACTGGTTTCCCAATTGCAAAAATCGCTGCGAAATTAGCGGTTGGTTACACGCTTGATGAGTTGAAAAACGACATCACTGGCGGTACAACACCTGCATCGTTTGAACCTGCAATTGACTACGTTGTAACCAAGATTCCTCGTTTCAACTTCGAGAAATTCCCACAAGCTGACGCAACGCTTACAACTCAGATGAAATCTGTCGGTGAAGTGATGGCGATTGGTCGTAACTTCCAGGAATCTGTACAAAAAGCCCTTCGTGGTCTTGAAGTTGGCGCTTCTGGTTTTGACGAAAAAATTGAAGTGGGTGCTGAAGGCGCGCGCGACAAAATCTTGCAAGAGCTTAAAGTTCCAGGTCCTGAGCGTATTTGGTACGTGGGCGACGCATTCCGTCACGGCTTTACTTTAGACGAAGTATTCGCTGCAACGAACATTGACCGCTGGTTCTTGATTCAAATCGAAGACATCATCAAAACTGAAAACCAAATCAAAACTTTAGGTTTTGGCGACTTGAATGCGGACAACATCCGTGGGTTCAAACGTAAAGGTTTATCAGATCTTCGCATTGCCAACTTGATGGGCATTTCACAAAAACAATTCCGTAAACACCGTTGGAACCTGGGCGTAACTCCAGTTTACAAACGTGTGGATACATGTGCTGCAGAATTCGAATCTGATACAGCGTACATGTACTCAACTTACGATGAAGAATGTGAAGCAAACCCTTCAACCCGTGACAAGATCATGGTAATTGGTGGCGGCCCTAACCGTATTGGTCAAGGTATCGAGTTCGATTACTGCTGTGTACACGCAGCGCTTGCTATGCGTGAAGACGGTTACGAAACCATCATGGTGAACTGTAACCCTGAAACGGTTTCTACGGATTACGACACTTCAGATCGTTTGTACTTCGAACCGATCACTTTAGAAGACGTTTTAGAAATCGTGCGTATCGAGAAGCCTAAAGGCATTATCGTTCAGTACGGTGGTCAAACACCTTTGAAATTGGCTCGTGCTTTAGAAGAAGCCGGTGCGCCAATCATTGGTACATCACCTGACGCGATTGACCGTGCAGAAGACCGTGAACGTTTCCAGCAAATGATTCAACGTCTGCAACTTCGTCAACCAAACAACAGCATTGTAAAATCTGCTGAAGAAGGTATGGCTGAAGCGTCTAAAGTAGGCTATCCATTAGTGGTACGTCCTTCTTACGTGCTTGGTGGTCGTGCGATGGAAATCGTGTACAACGATGAAGAACTCAAACGCTACTTACGTGATGCGGTTCAAGCATCTAACGAAGCACCTGTTCTGCTTGACCGTTTCTTAGATGATGCGATCGAAGTTGACGTAGACTGCGTATCTGATGGTAAAGACGTTGTAATCGGCGGCATCATGCAGCACATCGAACAAGCGGGTATTCATTCAGGTGACTCGGCATGTTCAATTCCTCCTTACTCTCTATCTAAAGAGATTCAGGACGAAATGCGTCGTCAAACTGTGGCGATGGCAAAAGAGCTTGGCGTAATCGGTTTGATGAACGTTCAGTTTGCTGTCAAAGGTGAAGATGTTTACATCCTGGAAGTGAACCCACGTGCGTCTCGTACTGTGCCATTCGTTTCTAAGTGTATCGGTGAGTCGCTTGCGAAAGTTGCTGCACGTTGTATGGCGGGTCAATCTCTTGAGTCGCAAGGCTTCACAACTGAGATTATTCCTGAGCACTTCTCTGTCAAAGAAGCAGTGTTCCCGTTCAACAAATTCCCTGGTGTTGACCCGATCCTTGGCCCTGAGATGAAATCGACTGGCGAAGTGATGGGCGTTGGTAAAACATTTGGTGAAGCGTTCTATAAAGCTGTTTTAGGTGCAAATGAGCGTTTACCAGGTCTTCCAACTGAAGGCGAAGTGAAACACGCATTTATCTCTGTACGTGATTCTGATAAACCACGTGCGGCTGGTATCGCAAAACAATTGATTGACCTAGGCTTCAAGATTCTTGCAACTGATGGTACATTTAAAGTGATTAGCGATGCTGGTCTTGAATGTGAACGTGTCAATAAAGTAACTGAAGGTCGTCCTAACATTGTGGACCGTATTAAAAACGGCGAAATCCACCTTGTGATTAACACGACTGAAGGCAAAAAGGCACAAGAAGACTCATTCTCGATCCGTCGTTCAGCACTTCAAGGTAAAGTGTATAACACAACTACATTGAATGGTGCGGATGCAGTATGCCAAGCTTTAGCAATTAAATTGCCGATGGATGTATATCGTTTGCAAGACCTAACTAAAGGTTAATTCACTTCCAAGAAGTCCCGCCACCTTCTTGGTGGCGGGCTTTTTTTTATTTATAGATTTTATATCTTTCAACTGACTTTTGAGGGACAACATGCAACGTTATCCTATGACACCTGAAGGCAAAATTGCCTTAGAGAAAGAATTACACCAACTGAAAACAGTGGATCGTCCACGTATCACAGCTTCAATTGCAGAAGCGCGTGAACACGGCGACTTAAAAGAAAATGCAGAATACCATGCAGCACGTGAACAGCAAGGCTTCTGTGAAGGTCGTATTCAGGACATCGAAGGCAAACTGGGTGCAGCTCAGGTGATCGACGTAAAAGAACTTGAACAGAATGGTCGTGTGGTTTTTGGTGTAACGGTCACGATTGAAAATCTGGATACTGAAGAACAGAAAACCTATAAAATTGTAGGTGATGACGAAGCAGACTTTAAGATTAACAAGATCTCTGTGAACTCGCCAATTGCACGTGGTCTTTTAGGTAAAAACGAAGGCGACGATGTGAAAATCAATACACCAAACGGTGAAGTTGAATACGAAATTGTGAAAGTTGAATATCTTTAAAATTTAAAGCTGTTTAATTTAAAGCCCCTCGATTGAGGGGTTTTTTACCTTTATCTGCTTCCTACAAACGAATTAGCTCTGGGCTTCTTTTAAAAACCCCGATGCAAATAAATTAAATGCATGTAAAGCCTCAGGGAGTACCTGCTCAGGATGTTCGCTAGAAGCCACCCAGAGGGCTGCATTCATTGCAGCACCATTTAAAAATACCGCAGCAGCTTCCGGATCAACTGTTTTAATTCGATCTGCTACCAATAATTGCTCAACACATTCACGCGTGGACTGCAAACATCTGTTTTGACTTGGCCAGTGTGCAGGATCACCCAATACCGCAGGCCCATCGCGCAATACAATGCGCTGGAATTCAGAGTTTAAGGCATTTTGAATATAGGTCCGCCCTTCCAGCATCAATCCTTCCCACAGATCATCAGGCTGCTCCAGATGCTGCTGGGCAGATGAAGCCATTTCCGAATCGATCTGGTCGACCACTGCAGCAAACAAGCCTTTTTTATCGCGAAAATGATGATACAACGCTCCACGGGTCAGCCCTGCTTCTGCCGTGAGCTTATCCATTGAAGTGTCTGCATAACCATATTCTGCAAACGTACGACGTGCCACTTCAATCAGTTTCTTGCGGGTTTCCGCCATTTTTTGTTCACGAACAGACATGAATTACTTTACCTCATCATCACAAAAATTTTAATTGACATACGGACCGTATGTCAATTATGTTTACATACGATGCGTATGTGAAAGTTAAATTGCTTTCACTCATTTATAAATTAGATATTGAATGAGGATAGTCATGACTAGAACTGCGATATTTCCCCAAGACCGCCATGCCCTGTATGAACAGCATGGTTATTCTGCTGCGATCAAATCGGAAGACTTACTGTTTGTATCGGGTCAGGTCGGTAGCCGTGAGGATGGTTCTCCAGAACCAGATTTCGAAAAACAGGTAGAACGGGCTTTTGAAAATTTAGCTGCGACATTGGCAGCAGCTGGTTGTACTTTTGATGATATTGTCGATGTCACCACTTTTCACACCGACCCAGAAGTACAGTTTGAAAGTATTATGAAAGTTAAGCAGCAAGTGTTTAATCAAAAGCCTTATCCAAACTGGACGGCTGTTGGCGTGACCTGGCTGGCAGGTTTTGATTTTGAAATTAAAGTCATTGCCCGTATTCCTCGTAGCACTTAAGCAAGGTCAGCACGTGCTTTAATATTCGATTCACTGGCTGAATTAAGATTGTTGATTCAGCTTAAAGTCCAATTCGGTATAATGATGCATTCCTTGTGGTTATAGCCTCCTCATGTCTGAAAAGTTAATTAATTCTCCTGTGAATCACTGGTGTGAATTCGAGTTCATCTCAAAAACGGTGAAGAATCCCAACATTCATATCAAAGGGAATTATTCGTATTATTCGGCCTATTGGGATCAGGGGTTTGAGCGTTGTGTAGTGCGTTATTTACATGACAGGCCTGCAACGTCTGAGAAGCCCATCGACCAGCTCTATATCGGTAATTTTGTCTGTTTTGGTGCTGAGTGCGTGATTATGATGGGTGGCAATCAACTCCACCGTACCGACTGGATTTCAGCGTTTCCATTCGATACACGCAGTTTTGTACCTGCTGGCGATACTATTATTGGCGATGGCTGTTGGATTGGCTCACGCGCTTTGATTATGCAGGGTGTGAACCTTGGTGAAGGCGCGGTAGTGGCGACAGGCGCAGTCGTGACCAAAGATGTGCCACCATATGCAGTTGTCGGTGGTGTACCTGCAAAAATTATTAAATACCGTTTTCCACAAGAAGATATAGAAAAACTGCTTTCCCTCCAAGTTTACAATATAGATGAAAAGCAGTTTTTAAAAATGCGTGAACAGTTGCAGACGGATGATATTAAACAATTAATCAACTATTTCAAATCGAACCACTAATTAAGTATCGTTTATTTTTCTTCCGAAATTAAATAATGCAAATGATTTACCTTCCTGCTTGGTATGTGAAACCGGATTTAACTTAAATGCTTCTAAATTTGTATCTAGCAACTTAATTTTAAGATCATCAGCTCCTTGAACACCAAGTTGTTCTAACTGTTCAATTTCAGCCCTGTAGCGCTCATATGACTTTGCTAGAGACTCCTTGTGTGAATACTCTTGCTCAAGTCTAGAAAATCTGTTTAAGTTTATATTTGCTATGGTTGCTATCCATATTAAAGGAGCATTAATGGTAATCTTAAATAATAAAGTATGAAGTTCCATATTTTTAAAATCATCAGCATCAAAAAGCCAAAGATTAAAACCAAACATACATAAAACCGTTACTATAAACACAGCCAAACTTATTAAACGAGCCGTATTTGCTTCTTTTCGCTTACTGACAAATCCACCAGCCAATCCCGCCTCACTCGATAAATCAATCGTAGCTTTTGCTCGAGTCTCTACATCTTTTAAATTATCTAATCTTTCTTCTAGTTCTTTCTTTAATGATGGAATATCTTTAGCTTCATCACCATAAATTCTGATATAAAATTGATCTAATTTTTTAAGCCTTCCATCAATTAATTCACTTTTTGTTACCCCTTCTTCATCTTCTACAAAATACTCTTTCCATAATTCTCCTAATTTATTTACTCTTGATTCCATTTCTTCAAATAAATTTTCACCATCCTTATTTTGTTCCTCAAACAGTTCAGCATATTTTTCTTTTATTTCCTTTACTTTCGACGAAAGTTGATCAACTGTAGATTCACCCTGCTCATCTTCCGAAAATAATTCATTATATTTGTCTAGAATTTCTTGCTTAGAATTTTCAATTTCTTCAATGCTTTCTGCGGATGTAAGTTCGACTATACGATCATATATAGAGATGCCATTATCATCTAATTCTAGCTTGCTCTCTATTTCACTAATAGTTCCCAAACAAGCTTCGATTTTATTCTTAACTCTTAAAGTTTCATTACAAGCTTCTTCTAATTTCTGCTGATTAGATTTAATTTTATCTAATTCTTCCTGAAGTAATTTACCAACAGTAAAAGACCTATTTGTTAAATCTCGCAAATCTGCACGTAATGAATACTTAGAACTTAATGAATCATTTAACTCAGCTAGTTCTTTTAGCATATGCTTCAAACGCGCTTCGTCTTTGCTTTTTAACCCCAAAATATCAATACCCATAGCCAACCTATTAGAAAAATTATATTTATTAGATTAATTATTACACAATTATTCCTAGAGCCATAAAAAAACCCACTCAATCGGAGTGGGTTTTTTCAGAATATGGTGGCTATGACGAGACTTGAACTTGTGACCCCCGCATTATGAGTGCGGTGCTCTAACCAACTGAGCTACATAGCCTTAAACTGTGCGCGCATTATGGGATTTTCTGTAAATCACGTCAACCCCATATTGTGCTGTTTGATCAAAATTTGTTGAAGTGAGCCGATAAGCCGGGTTCTGTCGTGAACGATCATTCCTCTAGGCGCACAATCACTCATGCGCTCAAGCGACCTACCCGAATCCAGCATGGGCCATGCCTAATGGATTCCTATTTGGTCTTGCTTCCGGTGGGGTTTACCTCGCCATGAACTGTTACCAGCCATGCGGTGCGCTCTTACCGCACCCTTTCACCCTTACCTCCGATTCCGATTGCTCGAAAACATAATGAAGGCGGTCTTCTCTCTGCTGCACTTGCCGTCGGTTTGCACCGCCCAGGCGTTACCTGGCACCTTGCCCTATGAAGCCCGGACTTTCCTCCCCTGCTTCAATCACGGAGATTTCCACAGCAGCGATCGTCTGGCTCACTTCGAGCGGCATAGTATCAAATATCGAGACTAATTGCTTGATGTTTTTTGAGCAGTCAGTTTTTCATACTTGGCTTGCAGCTGTTCCTGCGTTTCGACATGATTCGGATCCAGTGGAATACAATCCACCGGACAGAACAACTGGCACTGCGGTTGATCATGATGTCCGACGCACTCTGTACATAAATCTGGATGAATCTCATAAATGAGTTCACCCATATAGATGGCCTCATTCGGGCATACAGGTTCACAGACATCACAGTTAATACATTCATCGGTGATATATAAAGACACGCTACCAACCTTGTTGAAGTTTACGCTCGAAGGCCGCAACCACGTTTGGTGGTACAAATTTGGTTACATCACCTCTTAATCGAGCAATTTCACGCACCAAAGTGGATGAAATAAAAGAATATTGTTCTGAAGGAGTTAAAAATACCGCTTCAAAATGGGAGTCCAGCTGACGGTTCATATTGGCCAGCTGAAATTCATACTCAAAATCAGACACTGCACGCAAACCACGCAATACAGCAGTCGCCTTTTGCTCACGGAAAAAATTGACGAGCAAACCATCAAAACCTACAAATTCAACATTGTCCAAATGACTCAATGACTCTTTCGCCAATGCGACACGCTCTTCCAGACTAAATACCGGATTTTTATGATGACCGATGGCAATGGCTACCACAACTTCATCAAACATTCGCGCTGCGCGGGTTACCAAATCAATATGTCCATTGGTAATTGGATCAAAAG
Source organism: Acinetobacter lwoffii (assembly GCF_024129735.1). Lineage (GTDB taxonomy): Bacteria > Pseudomonadota > Gammaproteobacteria > Pseudomonadales > Moraxellaceae > Acinetobacter > Acinetobacter lwoffii_H. The sequence continues at coordinate 9,938 of NZ_JAMXXK010000043.1, forward strand.
TCCCCGGATAAATCACACGAGTTTTAGACATCCATTTGTACTCTGTTTGTTATGTAGAATCTTATTTTAGCAAAAACTTGTTTTTTTGGTGAATAATCCTCATTAATTTAAAAAACTTCACCTTATTTCTAGTTGCGGTACAATAGCAGCACGTTTGGAAGTATCAGATTATGGCGAAAGCATCTATTGTAGTAAAAAAAAATAATGGCGGTACCATTGCACTAAATAAACGTGCCCGCCACGATTATTTTATTGAAGAGAAATTTGAAGCGGGGCTTTCATTAAAAGGCTGGGAAGTCAAATCAATGCGTGCTGGTCGTATGACCATCGTAGAAAGTTATATTACCTTTAAAAATGGTGAAGCGTTCTTGTTTGGTGCACAGGTTCAGCCCTTATTAAGCGCTTCAACCCATGTGGTGCCTGAAGCAACTCGTACCCGCAAGCTGTTGCTGAATCGCCGTGAAATTGAAAAGTTGATGGGTGCAATTAATCAGAAAGGTTATTCCTGCGTTCCATTGGCCTGCTACTGGAAAGGTCCACATGCCAAGCTGGAAATTGCTCTGGTGAAAGGTAAGCAGCTTCATGACAAACGTGCCACCGAAAAAGACCGTGACTGGCAACGTGATAAGGCGCGAATTTTCCATAAATAATGGATTAAAAGTTGAATATAAAAAAACCTCCGCATTTGGAGGTTTTATTATAACTTTAAGCTTTACCGCCCAGTCTTGCCAGAGTCAGGGCAATATATTCCCCAAACCAGAACGCGGTTTTTAAATCGCCTTCAGGTGGAGTCACTTCTACCGGTGCGTTATCTGACTGGGTCATTAAACCCAAAAAGCTCGACATCCGGTTTAGATCAGTCACGGCACGACCTGTCGGCATTAATGGTAAGCCACTCCATAGCATACCGTGCTGCATGGCGAACAGATTGATCTGCTGTAACACTGCCAGCTTATCGCCACTAAGTCCGCCACCATTGGTAAAAGCCGCTGCCAGTTTTCCCTGCCAGGTACGTGCCAACCAGCGCTTGGAAGACTGTTCCATAAATAGCTTCATGGCAGAGGTCAGGCTACCCATATAGGTCGGACAGCCAAATATAATTGCATCGGCGGCATCCAGTACATCCCAGTCTATATGTTCGACATTCATCATATGCACCTGAACACCGGTTTCCCGTGCACCATCGGCAATAAAATTTGCCACTTTAGCCGTGTGTCCATAAGGACTGTGATAAACAATCGCAACAGATTTGGAAGATAGGGACATAACGCTCAAAAGCCAAAAAATTCAGTTAAGTTTAACATTTTCATGTCATAAACACGAATGTCGCCATACGCCCTGTTTTTGGCTCACGGCGATAAGAAAAATATTCATGTGCTTGACGATAAGAACACTGATCCCCACCCAATACGGTATTTATGCCGTGTTGCTGCAAGATATAACGCGCAATCGCATACAGGTCGGCATAATATTTACCTGCCTGTTCACCGGCCTGAAATGCACTGTCCAGTTCAGGATATTTACTACAAAAAGCAGCTTTTACTTCAGCGCCAATTTCAAAACATGGCTGACTAATGGCCGCCCCGAGCCAGGCCCAAGTCGGCGGAGTTTGCATGGCTACAAGGGTATTTTCAATAATCCCACCGGCCAGACCACGCCAGCCGGCATGCAAATTGGCAACTTCCGTACCTTTCGCATTCCCCATTACCACAGGTAAACAGTCTGCAGTCATCATCATCAAGGCATGCGCCTTGCGCTGCGTCACCAGACCATCTCCGACCAGTGCGGTAAATGGCATCTGCTCATTAATGCTATGACAAATGGTGCTATGCGTCTGGGTCATCCAGGTAATTTTATCTACGCCAAAGGCAGCGAAATCCTGCAATAAAGCCATACGATGCTGTTGTACCCGTAGCGCATTATCCTGCACATGCAAGGCCAAGTTAAAACCTGCAAGCTCAGGCTGTGCGGATGGCTGTACTTTCGCATGGTGAACGCGAGTCTGGCCGACATACACACCTTGTGGAAGTCCTGGTACAAATTGCATCTCGATTCCTTGCTTTGACGCGAGCTAAATAAAAAGATTAATAGGCTTTGTTTTCGGTACGCAGCACTTCAACCAGATTGGTAAAGTCTTCCGGCCACGGTGCTTCAAAGGTCATTTCTTCTTTGGTACGCGGATGGGTCAGACCGAGTTGTACAGCATGCAAAGCCTGACGCTTGAAGCCACGCAAAGTATCATCTAATAATTGCGATGCACCTGCAGGCATACGGACACGTGGCATATACACCTGATCGCCCACCAAGCCAAAGCCGATATAGCTAAAATGCACACGGATCTGATGGGTACGTCCAGTTTCCAGACGGGCTTGAACACGGGTAAAATGCTGGAAACGCTCTTTGACATTGTAATGCGTCACCGCGTCTTTACCACCTGGAAGTACGGTCATTTTCACACGATCCACCGGATGGCGTTTGATTGGTTCATCAATGGTACCGCCAGCAATAATATTGCCGTAAACCACCAAGTCATACAGGCGATATACTGATTTTTTCTCAAGCTGTTTGCTTAAGGCAAATTGTGCTTCCAGATTTTTGGCGACGACTAACAGACCGCTGGTGTCTTTATCGATACGATGTACCAGACCTGCACGCGCCAGTTCAGCCGATTTCGGATAGTGATGCAATAAAGCATTCACCAAGGTGCCAGAACTATTGCCAGCGCCCGGATGTACCACCATACCGACTGGTTTGTTGATGACCATAATGTCATCATCTTCATAGATGATGTCCAGTGGAATATCTTCCGGCAGACTGCGCGTTTGCGCTTCAAGCTCAACATTTAAAGTCAGGGTTTCAAAACCATCACTTTTAAATTTCGGCTTAACCGGTTGACCATTCACCAATAAATTGCCATCTTTAATCCATTGCTTTAATTTTTCTCGAGAAAAATCGCTCCAGACCATTGCGGCAATCTGGTCGATCCGTTGCCCGATATAAGTTTCATCCAGTTGAAATTGCAACGATAAACGTGTTGCAGTTGCTTCTGAAGTATGGTTATCTGCATCCTCAGAATCTTCAAGTAAATTGAAATCAGTATCAGGGATATTAGAATTGGAAGATTGTGCTTGACTCATTTGCTCATTCAGACAAAAGTGGTTTAATAGTGCAATTGTAGCTCATTGCCCGTATTAACAGAGGAATTTTTATGTCGCTACCACATTATAAAATGACAATGCTTGCTGTGACATTAGGCATTGCATCGGCAATGGTAGGCTGTAGCAGTAATCCAAAAAAAGAAGTCGTGGATAAAGGTCCGGAATCTAGCGAACAGGTTTATATTCAAAAAGCACAGAAAGCGCTAGATCGTAATCAATATACCGATGCAGCAAAACAGTTAGAAGCGCTGGAAACTTATTTCCCGACCAGTCAGTATGCCCCTCAGGCGCAGCTTGAACTGTTGTATGTAAAATTCCAGCAAAAAGATTATGAAGGTGCGGTTGCACTGGCAGAGCGTTTTATCCGTCTGAACCCGCAACATCCAAATGTCGATTATGCTTACTATGTACGCGGTGTCGCCAATATGGAACAGAACTATAACGGCCTGCTGCGTTATACCTCACTGAAACAATCGCATCGTGATGTCAGCTACCTGAAAGTGGCTTACCAGAATTTTGTTGATTTCATTCGCCGCTATCCATCTAGCACTTATGCAGTGGATGCAGCACAGCGTATGCAGTTTATCGGTCAGGAACTGGCTGAGCATGAAATGAACGCAGCACGTTTCAACATCAAGCGTAAGGCTTATCTGGCAGCAGTTGAACGTGGCTTGTGGGTGATTGAACATTATCCTCAAACTCCGCAGATTCCAGAAGCACTGGCAACGGTTGCTTATGGCTATGCTCAGCTAGGTGATAAAGCGACTTCTCAGCAATATGTGGATGTATTAAAGCTGAATTATCCGAATCTGGTGAAATCAGATGGGACGGTGAATCTGCGTGCAGCGCGTAGTGAAGGCAGCTTCTTTAACCGCGCGACACTGGGTATTTTTGGTAAAGAAGCCAAGACTGTAACCGACACCGATGCACAGTCTGATGCGCCAGAAAATGAAAAGCGCAGCATCACCAATCGCATTTCATTTGGTTTGCTGGATCGTCCTAAAACGGCTGAATAAAGCTAAAGAAGGCCGGCAGCATCAGCAAATAAGACAGCGCTTTACAGGTGCATTTTCCTCAAGGGCAAGGTATCATACTTGCCCTTTTGCGTTGTCTTGCCCAGGCTTGAACAAAACGTGCAAAAGGTATACAAAGGAACTTGAAATATTCAATGTCCAACTAGACTATTTTCATTTTTTCAGTGATTTAGACCTTAGATTCCAGCACGAGAAGCTCAGCAGACCATGGCCATTCCTCAACATACGATTGATCAGATTCTCGATCGCACCGATATTGTCGATGTGATTGGTCAATTCGTAAAACTGAAAAAAACAGGCCGTACCTATTCAGGCTGCTGCCCTTTTCATCAGGAAAAATCACCGTCTTTCCACGTCTATCGTGACAAACAGTATTTTCACTGTTTTGGCTGTCAGGCCAACGGTAATGCCATCCGTTTTTTAATGGACATTGGCAGCCGTAATTTTGTCGAAGTGATGAAAGACCTGTCCAGCCAGACGGGCATCGAACTGCCTAAAGACAATACTGATTCCAATAAATTAAAATATAAACGTGAAGCAGCCAAACCCAAAATCGTGCCTGCTCAAACTGCACCACAAACTCAGCCGCAACAGAATAACGCTCCAACAGAAAATAATAATGCTGCATCTACGGCGAGTTTCGATCCATTTGCAGAGTTTCAGACAGTCGAACAGGATTTTTATGGTGACCCTTTTGCTTCTTTTGAACACCTACCGATGGCGGAAGTTCAGCAAGACGGTAACCTCTACGACCTGCTAGAAAATATCGCGCAGTTCTATGAACGCCAGTTACCCAACAGCCCGAGTGCCCAGCAATACTTTAAACAGCGTGGTCTGACTGCAGAAACCATTGCCTATTGGCGCTTAGGCTATGCGCCCGAAGACTGGCAACATCTGGAAAAAGCCTTTCCTCAGGATATTGAAGGCTTAAAACTTTTAGGTCTGATTCGTACCAGCGACAGTGGCCGTGATTTTGATCTGCTGCGTGAACGGGTGATTTTCCCGATCCGTGATACCAAGGGTCGTGTAGTTGGTTTTGGCGGCCGTGCCCTGAATGACGAGATTAAGCCTAAATATATCAACTCGCCAGATTCTGAGGTCTTCCATAAAAACCAGTTGCTGTATGGCCTCTATGAGGGCCGCAAACAGAAAGCCCAAGAATGGCTGATGGTCGAAGGCTATATGGATGTGATTGCGCTTCAGCAATATGGCATTCATGGCGCAGTAGCAACTTTAGGTACAGCGAGTAATACCGACCACCTGAATATTCTGTTCAAGCAGAGCAACCGGCTGACCATTGCCTTTGATGGGGATGCTGCCGGTCAAAAAGCAGCGCGCCGTACCTTAGACATTGCCCTGCCCCTGCTGAATGATGGCCGAGAGCTGAAGTTCTTTGTTTTGCCCGCTGACCATGACCCAGATTCATTGATCCGCCGTGAAGGGATAGAAAACTTCAGACGCTTGCTGGATCAGGCACCGTTGATGTCGGACTTCGTGTTTGCCCATCTGACCCAAAATCAGGATATCACCACCCCAGAAGGCAAGAGTCAGGTTATGGGTGAACTAAAAAATCTGACCGAATTACTGCCCAAACACGGCTCCTTCCGTTATCTGCTGCAGCAATTTTTCCGTGAAAAACTGGGCTTTAATCGTAAATGGCAACCTAAGGTCAATACAGATGCATCTTTAAGCTTTAGTACCAAAATTGATGCTGAAGAATATGTGATTGCGATCTTGATGAATCATCCTTATCTGTATATTCATTTTGAACCACTGCGCGCGCTAGTAGCGGAAGATCAGTTGCTGTTTAAGATTTTGAATATTCTGAATGTGATTTTTGATGACTTGCCGGATGATCCTGAACTGTCGATCTATTATGTGCTCGGTGCCTGCGCAGCCCATCATCATGAACTGCAGCATATTCTGCAGCATGCCAATGTCAGCGATTACACCTCATCGCCGGAACAGGCCGATAAGCTCGCGGCTGATTTTTCAACCAAGCTGCAATATCAGTGTTTAAAAAACAAGATTAAATCCAAGAAATTTAACAGTATTGCAGAAATGAAAAACCTGAAAATGCAGATTTATGAGATTGACCGCAAACGCTCAATGACCCTGTTAGAAGATTAATTTTTCAAATTATTGATTCTTTTGAATCCAATGAAGTCACTGCTAGCTCACATTATTATTTATAATTTTCTCAAATAATCAGGCTGGGTTTTATGTTGAAGTACAAATCAGCAAAGAACCAAGCTTCTCATCATGCTGATTAAAACGAATGCCTGGATTTACGACGTTTCGCGACTACATTGCCCAGTTCTTCCTGCAACAGCTCAAAATAGGCAGGATCTTCTGCTTTGGCCGCCTCACGCAGCACAATAGAGGTTGGATGCAACAGTTTTTGAGTTAAGCGATGCGAAAACTCGGCCAGTACAATGTCTGCCTTTTCGCCCTTGGCAATTCGCTGCATTGCCAGTGACAATTCTTCCTGACGTAATGTTTCCCCGTGGTCACGGTAGGCATGAATGGTCGCCCCGGCCTGTTTGACCTTTTGCTGGGTCATCAGTTCTGTAGCCAACTGATTGACCATGATCTCGGCTTCAACAGCCGCTTGACGGCGCTGTGCCAGATTTTCCTCAATCACGCTTTGCAGGTCATCGACCCCATATAGATAAACCCCATCCAAGCTTTCTACTTTTGCATCAATATCACGTGGCACGGCCAGATCTACCAGTAGCATCTGCTGGTAACGACGTTTTTTCAGTGCAGCCTTTACATCGGTAAAATGGATCACTTGATGCAAACTGCCGGTACAACTGGAAATGACATCGGCACGATGCAGATTTTCTGCAAGCTGATCAAAACCTATAATTTCGACCTCAACCCGATGTGCAATTTCCTGTGCCAGGATATCCGCACGCTCGCGGGTACGGTTACAGATAATGATCTTGCCCACCCCCATCTCTGCAAGGTGTTTGGCCACCAGACTGTTCATCTCCCCGGCTGCCACTATCATAATGGTCAGCTTGTCCGGATGACTAAATACTTGCAAGGCCAGTTGCGCCACCGCATAGCCCATTGAGACCGCATGACTGCCGACAGCCGTTTCCGAACGCACGCGTTTAGCGGCATAAAAGGCATATTCAAAAATCCGGTTGAGATTGCGCGACACCGTATGGGAGTCTTTGGCCAGAGAAAGTGCGGTTTTGACCTGCCCCAGAATTTGTGGTTCGCCCAGCATCAGTGAATCCAGACCACTGGCGACACGCATCAGATGCGTCACCGCTTGAGCATTTTCATAACGATAGACATGATGTTGCAGTTGTTTGACATCTACCCCATTTTTCTGGGCGAGCCAGTTTAGCACCATGTCAGCATTTTCAGACATCGCGTAAACTTCGGTCCGGTTACATGTAGACACCACCACCATGTCATTCAGTTCAGGGTGTTGGCTTTGCTCGGCAAGAATGGCACTTAACTTTTCAGGGTTAAAAGCTACCTGTTCGCGCAGTTCTACAGAGGCAGTTTGATGGTTGACACCCAATGCAAAGAAAGACATATCAGGTCATCATTTCACTAAATTTATGCTATTGTGCAACATCGGTGTCATAAAAAGCATTACTTGGATCAAGAAAAAATTGCGTCAAACAATTAGCCGTATCAACGGCCCTACAATTAAGCAATATTCTACCACATTCCTACTGGTGGGTAGCATGGCTTCGACTGCACATCTCTATGCAGCGGAAGCAGTTTACCATGCAAATCAAAATTATGATGCGATAAAACAAAGTATGATGGCTGAGTTTGCCATCGCTGCACATGACATTCCGACCGCTTTGCACAACTATACGGTGCTAGCGATCAAGAGCAATTCCACTTCAGTCAAGCAACGTGCGCTGAATGTCGCGCTGGAACATGATGATCTTCAGGCAGCACTAGATATCTCCACGCACTGGGTGGTACAAGAGCCGCAAGATGTCCCCGCTTTATTTTATTTATCACATATTGCCCTGAAAGCACATGAATATGAGCTGGCCGCTGAGACCTTAGAAAAAATCCTGCAAATTGATGACAGCGCCGATCTGGAAGAAATTCTCGCAGGGATTTCACCAGAAGGTACAGAAGACCGTACTTATCTGATTCAGGCCTTAAGTACCACCAAAGCCAAGGACAACCCGTCTATTCTGGTGCTGGTGGCCGGTCTGGAAGCGCAAAATGGTCAGCTCGAACAGGCTCTAAATACAGTTAACCGTGCCTTAAAAAAACGCCCGAATGCGACTGGATATATCCTGATGAAAGCCAATCTGCTCAATGCACTCGGCGATACTCAGGCGACACTGCAATGGTATGAAAAATCCAGCCGTAAACACCGCAATAATCTGGATGTGCGTCTGGCCGAAGTCAAATATCTGGTCAAGCTGAACGAAGCGACTTTGGCGCTAAAAAAACTGCAAGACATTCTAAAAAAATGGCCGACTGCCGAAGAAGCCCTGTTTATTGCCGGACTAACCAGTATCGACCTGGAAGAATACGAGAAAGCCGAAAAATATCTGGTCGAACTGCGTTATTCTGCGCAGTATCAAAATGAAGCATATTATTATCTGGCAGTGAATGCAGAACGCAAACAGCATTATGAAACGGCTAAAGCTTATTATCGTCTGGTCGATGGCAGTCTTTACACCGTCTCACGTCGCAACATGATCTCGATTTTCGCCCAGCAGGATAAGCTGCATGATGCGCTGCGTTTCTTAACACAGGAAAGAGTGAATTATCCACAACATGCCAGCTTCCTCTATCTAGCCCAGGCGGATATTTTGACGCGCATGCAGAATAAAAAAGCCGCGATCCGCCTGTTGGAAGAAGCCAGCAAAAACCTGCCCGATGACCCTGAACTGGTTTATTCGCAAGTCCTGTTGCTGAACCCCCATCAGGATCGCATCAAGCTGGATGAACTACTTAGCACTTTACTTAAAATTGAACCGAACAGTCCGACCTATCTGAATGCCTATGCCTATACCCTGGCGATGCAGAACCGTCGTCTCGAAGAAGCACGCCGCTATGTCGAACAGGCACTGGAATATGCACCGGAACAGGCATCCATTCTGGATACCTATGGTTATATCTGTTATTTACAGAATGACTTCGCCACAGCTGCGGACGTGTTATACAAAGCTTATCAGTTGAATCCGAATGTGAAGATTGGCGTGCGTTATGCCCGTTCCTTGTACATGAAAGGTGATCTACAACAATTCCACCAAGTGTTACAACAATTACAACAAAACCATCCAAATGACCCAGAATTGAAACAACTTAATTCGCTATTGTTAGCACCACAAACTAAAACGAGTTAATTAATTTATGCGCAATTTGAGCCAATTGGGCTGCTGTGCCTTTGCAGCCACTGCTTTATTTTTAACTGGCTGTCAGCAGATGATCAAGCCTCAAGCGCCTGCCACCCCGTCTGTACAGGCAGAGAATCAATTTCAGCTGCAAGGTAAAATTGGCGTTCGTACCCCTCAACAGACTGGCAGCGCATTCTTTACCTGGGTACAACAGCAGGAAGAATTCGATATTGAGCTCAGCGGTATCTTAGGCGTCGGTAAAACCCAGATTTCTGGCACACCGGGACAAGTGACCTTAAACAGCGCAAAAACCGGTGTGATTCAGGCAGCCAGTGCCGAAGAATTACTGCAACGTGCAACCGGCTGGCAAGCGCCGATCAGTTATTTAGTCGATTGGGTACAAGCCCGCCCTGCTACCACGACTGCCAAATTACAAAAAGACGATACACAGCGAATTAACCAGATTATCGAGCAGGGCTGGACGGTCGATCTCAATTATAATGCGCAGGCCAAAATGCCAAACCGTTTGATTTTAAAGCAGTCACTTGAAAATGGTGCGGAAAACCGTATTACAATGATCATTGAAAACCGTTAATTGACCTGATTCCAGCCCATGATAATTCGTGTTCCTTCGCCTGCTAAACTGAATTTGTTTTTACATATTACCGGTCGCCGTGAAAATGGCTATCATGAACTGCAAAGTATTTTTCAGTTGATTGACCTGTATGACTGGCTGGAGTTTGAACAAAGCGCTGATGATGCGATTCAGATAGAAGGTTTGGCCTCAGTCGATCTGCAACAGAATTTAATCTATCGGGCGATACAATTATTGAAGCCCTATGCCAAAACGCCGTGCGGACTAAAAATTCGTCTGGAAAAAAATATCCCGATGGGTGCAGGTCTGGGTGGAGGGTCTTCCAATGCAGCGACGACCCTGATTGTGATAAACCAGCTCTGGCAGTGCGATTTAAATATTGAGCAACTGGCAGATCTCGGGGTTAAACTGGGTGCAGATGTGCCGATATTTGTGCATGGTAAAAATGCTTGGGCTGAAGGCATTGGTGAACACTTAACATTCATAGACTTAGATCAAAAAAAATTCATTGTGTTAAAACCTGATTGTTTTATCAGCACTCAACTGCTTTTTTCGCAAAAAGCATTGACAAGAGACACGAAGAGCACTAAATTTTGCGCCTATCAGGAAACGCCATCTGATTTTGGAAATAACTTTGAGCCACTGGCAAGAAGCTTATATCCTGAAGTCGATGAAGCAATGCAATATCTCGACCAGTTCGGTAGAGCAAAGCTTACAGGTACAGGTGCTTGTGTGTTTATTGAAGTCACTGACAATCTGAATATCGAAGATATTCTTGCAAATGCACCATGTAAAGCTTACCTGGTCAACAGTTTACAAGAATCACCTTTAGTTCAGTTTAAAGTGTAGATAGGGGTATCGCCAAGTGGTAAGGCACCGGGTTTTGATCTCGGCATCCGTTGGTTCGAATCCAGCTACCCCTGCCATTTTCCACCTGTAGATGTACTGTATTAGGGGTATCGCCAAGTGGTAAGGCACCGGGTTTTGATCTCGGCATCCGTTGGTTCGAATCCAGCTACCCCTGCCATCTTACAGTCATCAAATTAGGGGCGTCGCCAAGTGGTAAGGCACCGGGTTTTGATCTCGGCATCCGTTGGTTCGAATCCAGCCGCCCCTGCCATTTTCTCGAAAAAAGACAGAACACTCATTTGCTGTAAGACTGTTAATTTACCTTGACACTTTACCGCAAAAATATTAAAGTTCTGCCGCATTAGGGGTATCGCCAAGTGGTAAGGCACCGGGTTTTGATCTCGGCATCCGTTGGTTCGAATCCAGCTACCCCTGCCATCTATTCCCATATATCCCAACCGCCAAGGGTGCTTCATGCCCAATCTTGTCGTTTTTAGTGGATCTGCGCATCCACAATTCGCTCAAAAAGTCGTAAGTCACTTACATATTCCTCTAGGCGCTGCCTCTGTAGGTCAGTTCTCTGATGGTGAAATTGCTGTCGAGATTACTGAAAACGTTCGTGGTAAAGACGTATTTATCGTACAACCTACTTGTGCCCCAACTAACGATAACCTGATGGAAATCTTGGTGATGGCTGATGCTTTGCGTCGTGCAAGTGCGGGTCGTATTACTGCCGTGATTCCTTATTTTGGTTATGCTCGTCAAGACCGTCGTCCACGTTCAGCACGTGTTCCAATTACTGCAAAAGTTGTAGCAGACATGCTCACTACTGTAGGCGTTGACCGTGTTGTGATGATCGACTTGCACGCTGACCAGATCCAAGGCTTCTTCGATATCCCTGTAGACAACATCTACGGTACACCAGCGCTACTTGCTGACTTGCGTCAACAGTCGCATCACAACCTGATGGTGGTTTCACCTGACGTAGGTGGTGTAGTGCGTGCACGTGCTGTTGCGAAACAAATGGGCGATATCGATCTTGCAATCATCGATAAGCGTCGTCAAAAAGCGAATGAATCACAAGTGATGCATTTGATTGGCGATGTAAAAGATCGTGATTGTGTCATTGTTGATGACATGGTAGATACTGCTGGTACGCTATGCAAAGCTGCTGATGCATTGAAAACTTTCGGTGCTCGCAAGGTTGTTGCGTATGCAACGCATCCAGTACTTTCTGGTAAAGCGATTGAAAACTTAAAGAATTCTGTGATTGATGAACTGGTTGTGACTGATACCATTCCTCTTTCTGATGAAGCTTTAGCACTGGGCAAGATTCGCCAGGTTTCAGTAGCCAGTATGGTTGCCGAAACGATTCGTCGTATTAACAACGAAGAATCTATTAGCGCAATGTTCGATTCTTATCTATAATAGAGCGCTGAATTTTCAAAGCCCTGCCATTTGGTAGGGCTTTTACTCACCAGACTGGTCGCAAGTCTGGTTCATTTAACTTAAATAGGATGTCTATCATGGCAAACTTCGTATTAAACGCAGCAGCACGTGAAGAAGCAGTTCAAGGGAAAGGTGCGAGCCGCCGCCTTCGTCTTCAAGCTAAAGTTCCTGCAATCATCTACGGTGGTGAAGCTGCTCCTGTAGCAATTACTGTTGAGCTTCGTCAGCTTGTTAAATTCTTAGAAAACAATTCATTCTTTGAAGAAGTTATCGAAATTGATGTAGACGGTAAAGTTGAAAGCGTGAAAATCCAAGCGTTACAACGTCACCCAGCTAAAAACACACCAATGCACGCTGACTTCAAACGCGCATAAGTGTTAATGGTGTAATTAGTGTCAAATATTTCACTGATTGTTGGTTTGGGTAACCCAGGTTCTGAGTATGCCCAAACCCGCCATAATGCAGGCTTCTGGTTCGTAGAACGCCTTGCAGAGCAATATGGCATTACCCTCAAAAAAGACCCGAAATTCAACGGATTTAGCGGTCGTGGCAATATCGAAGGTCAAGACGTCCGTCTTCTTCTACCGACAACCTTTATGAACCTTTCCGGCAAAAGTGTTGTTCCTTTCGCCAAATTTTACAATATCGCACCTGAATCGATCCTGATTGCCCATGATGAACTGGACATGAATCCCGGTGTCATTCGCCTGAAAACTGGCGGTGGTCACGGTGGTCATAATGGTCTACGCGATATCGTGCCGCATATTGGTTCAAACTTCCATCGCCTGCGTATTGGAATTGGTCATCCTGGTGCCAAAGACCGTGTTTCCGGTCATGTGCTCAGTAAAGCACCTAGCAGCGAACAGAATTTAATGGATGATGCAATTTCCCATGCGCTCGCCCGCACAAAAATGCTGGTGAACGGTGAAGTACAGCAAGCCATGAATCAAATCAACGCATATAAGCCGAACTAAACATTCAAAAATTGCTGGACAATTCCGCTTGCCAGAAAGTTTATTTAAGCGCAAAATGCGTTTGCTCGATTGTTCACCATACAGCAAGCAAGATTGATTTAACCAAATGATCAAACTCTTAGGTCAACTCAGGGGACGCTAGCCATGCTATCTCGTTTATTAAAATGCAAAATTCACCGCGCTCACGTTACACATGCAGAACTACACTATGAAGGTTCATGTGCAATTGATGGCGTTTTGATGGATTTGGCTGGCATTCGTGAATACGAAGAAATTCATGTGTGGAACGTGACCAATGGTAAACGTTTTGCAACTTATGCAATTCGTGGCGAAGACAATTCAGGCATCATTTCAGTCAATGGTGGCGCTGCGCATCAAGCCGATGTAGGCGATATCGTGATTATTGCAACCTTTGGCGATTTCACTGAAGCTGAAGCGAATGCCCATCAGCCTCGCTTGGTTTATGCTAACCCAAATAATACAGTCAGCCACACCGCCAACTGTATTCCGGTACAAGTCGCATAATCTGATCAGACCAGATACCCAAAAGCTCGCACATTGCGGGCTTTTTTAATACCCGAATATTGACCTATTTAACTGCCCTCTCGCCAGCTTTTAGAGCTTTCACAGTTTAAGGGTTTTAATTGTTGATCCAGCAAATCAAATAACAAGGCCTTGCCATTTTCCTTCACTTTCAGCTCTGCAAATTTGGCGTTACGATAACAAGGCTCCAGACCCTCGGGGAACATGAAACTGTTAGCAGCAGGATACAAAGCCTCAAAAGTATTGCGTGGGTTTTTCAGCATTAATCGGGCTACACGTTCCGATTGATTGAGTGCACTTCGATCAAAACTGGTTTTAATAACTTTGCGCTGCTGATCCAGCTGCACATAACTCATCACATGAGATTGATTTTTAAAATCTTCAATTTTGATATCAGAAACAGACTGTTCGGAACCATTCTCCGCTGCCACTGCGCTAAAATGCAGATCATAGTTCAGTGCCATATAATCCCCTTGCAGGATCGAACGCGGATCGACTGGCGCCAACTCGACGAAAATGGACTGGCTGTTCACTAAATGATGTTCATGTTTCAGGATCAATCCCACAAAGAGCAGAATACTGAATCCGGCCAGAATCAGAGGAAGAAACTTTTTCATGCAGTTTCCTCCTGACCAGGTCTAATCCTTACCTGCTTTAAGCCATAGACCATGCACCAAACCATAAGACCTGAGATGAAAATCGTTAGGCTCTTTACCAGGAAACTCAGCCCCAGATTGTAATACAGCATCCATAACCAGAAGATCAGCAATAAAATCGACAGAGCTTGCATCAGTCGTTGCTGATAGACTACAGCCCAGGCCATGAGCAGCATAATGATAAAAATTTCAAAATAGCCCAGCAGGATCAGTAATAAACCCAGAACCGGAATTAACCAGAGCCATTTTTCAGAAAATTGTTGCCAGTTTTGCCAAATAAAACTGAACAACAATAAGCTCGGAAGAATATAAAATAACAGGACTTGGTCAAAGCTGATCTGTCCAATGCTGTGCCAGTGCTCTAATCCGGTCACCGCCTGAACCACCGCTGAACCTGTCAGCATGGCAATCATCCAGAGAAAGATACTTTTCTGATAATGCGAAGATTGCCAATAACGCGCTGTTAGGAATATTCCGATGAAAATGACATAGTTCAAGCTGAGTATGATACTGATCACCATGTCATCATGTTTAAAAGAATTCTCTAAGACCAGAACCACGATTGCTAATGCATGCGTCATCAGCAGCTGTAGGGTCAAAATAGACCAGTGCATCCGTTTGATGGTAGTAAGCCCCAGCATTAATAATTGCAGCAGCCAGACTACAACCATACTGTCGGTCAGCAGTTCTGTATGAATTAAAACTGCTGCCTGACCACAGATCCACAAGCAATAGGCAAACTGGTGCATAAAAACTGAAGCCTGCTGACCCAGCAGTTTCCAGGCGATGCCTATAAAAATGATCCCCATTAAAATCGAAAATGCTTCCCAGTAAGTCAGTAACAGGACTGCAAGAATAATCCCCGAAATCCAGGCACCGAGTGCCAGAGGAATCACAGAAAATTTGGTTTGTGGAAAAATTCTATTTAAAGCAAAACTAATTAAGGCAAACCAGCCAAAAATCAGCACAGCTAGCACAAATAGTCCAGTAGCTGAATTGGTCAGTTGATTTTCAACCAGTTCAAATACCCATAAGCTCACACTGGCAGCCAAACCTGCAATGAGAAGAATGGCTTCTAGCGCCTGATGTTTCCTATAAAAATAAAATGCGGCACCTGTCGGTAAAACAACTGAAGAAGTTAAATAGATCAGCTTAGAGTGATGAATAAACTGCATCATGCTGCTGATCGAAATCACGATCACAAATGCGATAAACAGAAAACGTAGCAGCGCGTAATAGCGCATGGCATACGCAAAGCTAAGTGCTGTCAGCAAATTTAGACCGAGCAAATACAACCCTTCTGCTCTTCCCATCCAGAAGCTCTGTTTAAAATACAGATACAACGTCAGCTGGCTCACTACGCAAAGCATGACAAAAATGCCAATATTGGAGCGATAGAGCCATGGTAAGAGCAAGGCTGACCAGAGCAAAAATAACAGATAACTATCTGCGCCAGTTTGATAAATCTGCCCAATCATTGCCAGACTTAAACCCAGCATGAGACCAGATACTGTATCCAGACTCTGTCTCACCCATTCCTGCTGGTCGAAGTAAATACTTGCTGTTGCACTACAGAGTAAAATCAGCATCGGGATTGCCAGCTGAACCGGATCCGGCAGCATCCACCAGTTCGCTGCCATTAAATACAGCAAACTGACCGTGATGAGTGCCAAGCCCAAGATTTTTAAATAACGTAGTACTTCTACATTGCAGAACAGCAAGGGCGAAAATTGATTATTTCGGATCAGCTCAGTTTTATGCATTGTTAGAATGATTGAAGGATTTCTAATCTTCCTCACACCATAGCATGTTTCCAGTATTTTGCTAAAAACCTGGGTAATTCAGATTATCTGTTTTGTTTATCTAAAATTCTGCAAATTACTTTCCATTTCAACCATCCCATCTTTTTAAAATCAGGACTATAATGTTCTTACATCGCTTCAGGGCGGGGTGTGATTCCCCACCGGTGGTAATTTCAGCTTTTTATAATTAGGCTTGAATTAGCCCACGAGCGGTCAATTTCGATTGATCTGCAGATCTGGTGCAAATCCAGAGCCGACGGTATAGTCCGGATGAAAGAAGACGAAAGCAGCACCAAGGCTGTATGCCGTGCATACACCTGTTTTTGCTATAAGCCTATTTTCACTCAGTCCTGAAATGTTCAATCATATTTTTAGTTTAGGTGAGCATTTCAATGTCAAGTTTGATTCAACCCGAAATTTTCTTTTCTGCTTTAGCCCCTGCTGAACAACGTATCCTTCAGGCACTCGAAGATCTCCGCCAAGGCAAACCTGTCTTGGTCATGGATGATTTTGACCGTGAAAATGAAGCCGATCTGATTGTGGCAGCTGAAACTTTAACTATAGAAACCATGGCGCGTATGATTCGTGATGGTTCCGGCATCGTTTGCTTATGTCTGACTGATGAGCTAGCAAACCATTTAGAGTTACCACCAATGGTACAAGATAACTCTAGCCAGTTTAAAACTGCCTTTACTGTAAGTATTGAAGCAGTAGAGGGTGTAACAACCGGTGTTTCTGCCAAAGACCGCACGACTACAATTAAAACAGCGATTAAAGACGGCGCAGTTGCCAGTGATCTGAATCGTCCTGGTCATGTATTCCCATTACGCGCCCGTGAAGGTGGTGTCTTAACCCGGCGTGGTCATACTGAAGGTACTATTGACCTTGCGCGTCTGGCTGGTTTAAAACCTGCCGGCGTGTTGTGTGAACTGACTAATCCGGATGGCAGCATGGCTTCTGGTATTCAAGTTCTCTCGTATGCACAGACGCATCAACTGAGCCTAATTACCATTGATGAACTGGTACAGTACCGCCAGCAACACAATATATAAGTCTATTTAAAAAGAAAATCCCGGCATTTGGTCCGGGATTTTTTGTGTCGTATATATTGATTGAATTAACTGAAGATGGAATAAATCCCATACAGTGCAACCATTAACAAGATCAAGCCACATAGCCCAAGTAAATGCGGATAAAGCTGAGACCGAGATAATCGCTGAAAACCCAGATACACCAGTGACAGGGTGAGAAAATCCAGAACAATCCAGCTAATTGTCAGAATCACCAAGCTTAAATCGAGGTTTGGGCTAATGCCTATAAATTGCGGAAAAAAGGCGGCAAAGAAAATAATATCCTTGGGATTAGAAATACCTACCAGAAAACCGGTACGAAAGCCACCCTGTACGGGCTGCAGGTTTTGTGGTCCAGTTGATCCCTGCCCTTGCCAGACTTCCCTGAAAATCTGAATTCCCAGCCAGGCAATATACAAACAGCCAAGTAGCTTAATGCCATTCAGCCAATTTTCGTTAACAACCAGAAGACCTTTTAGACTGAGAATGGATAAACCAATCAGAACCAGTGAGGCAAAGTTAGTCCCGAAAATAGTCTGCAAGGCATGCTTATAGCCGCCTTTGAGCCCAGCACTAGCGACCAGTAACATTACTGGTCCGGGCGTCGCGATCATGATTACTACGGCCAGACAATACAGCAGATATTCGGTAATATTCACCCCATTCCTCCTTGTCTAATATAGTCAGCATAAAAAAAGAGGACCTACTCGTCCTCTTCTTCCATCTGGATCAGATGCTGACTCATCCCATCAGCACGCAAGAATGCCAGATCATAACTGGCTTTTGCCAATGCCAATACTCGACGTTCAAATTCATCCCAAATTGGACGTACTTGTTTGTAATGAATGCCTAGGCCACTCTCATCAGTCAAATGCCGGTTTTTTTCACACAATTTTAATGCATGGTAGAGCTTACGCCCTTTACTGGCATCATCACGCAACCGCACCCGTTTCGACAGCACAAAGGCCTGCACTTTGACAAGATCGGCATGCGGTAACAGCGGCACCAGAATCTGATCCAGCTGTGCATCCAGGCGTTGCCACACAGCTCGATGCTGCTCGGCACTATACGCATTCCAGTGAATCACTTCATGATTAAAACGGCGGCAACCACGACATACCGCATCACCAAATACGGTCGAACAACGCCCTGCACATGGGGTTAAAGACGCAATACGACGATCTGAACTCAAAACACACTCCAAAGATACTGCAACTTTCAGTATCTGCATCACTGCACAAAATCCTGGGTCGGGCATGACTATACACGCTCTCTCCCATGAATTGAAGCCTGTTAAAAGACTTGCGTTTTACTCGCTTATTCACTCGAATCAAGCTAAAATATGCGCCTTTCAAATTATCATGCTACGTTGGAGTATTCCATGAACGCTACTGTAGAACAGCTTGCACCTGTAGAACAGCAAGCGACGACTGGTTGGGTTGTTGCCGCACTTTATCAATTCAAAGAAGTTCAAGATCCTGCCGATCTTCAGCAACGTCTTTTGGACCTGGTAAAATCCATCAACCTTTGCGGTACTCTAATTGTGGCAGGTGAAGGCATTAACGGTACGGTTGCAGGCGACCGTGCATCGATTGATCAAATTCACCAGTTCCTTCTAAATGAAGGTTTTAACGAAATGGAATACAAAGAATCTGACAGTTCTGAAAAGCCATTCCGTAAGATGAAAATTAAATTAAAAAAAGAAATCGTGACTTTAGGCGTGGAAGTGAAACCGCGTGATTTAGTCGGTCACTATCTTGATCCAAAAGAATGGAACGAACTGATTGCACGTGATGACGTGATTCTGGTTGATACCCGTAACGATTACGAATACAAAGCAGGTACGTTCAAAGGCGCGATTGATCCGAAAACTGAAAGCTTCCGCGAATTCCCTGAATACGTGAAAAATAATCTGGAACAGCACAAAGACAAGAAAATTGCCATGTTCTGTACAGGTGGTATTCGTTGTGAAAAATCAACCTCTTTACTTCTTCAAGAAGGCTTCACTGAAGTTTATCACCTGAAAGGCGGTATTTTGAAATACCTGGAAGAAACCCCGGCTGAAGAAAGCATGTGGGAAGGTGAATGCTTCGTGTTTGATGGTCGTACTGCCGTAACGCACGGTGTTGAAGAAGGCCAAAATACCAAGTGTCATGCGTGTGGCTGGCCTTTACTTCCAGAAGAAGTTGCCCTCCCAAGTTATGAACATGGTGTCTCTTGTGTGTACTGTATTGACAAAACCTCGGAGAAACAAAAAGAAGGTTTTCGTATGCGTCAATCACAAATTTTAGCAGCAAAACGCAAACGCCTCTAATTTGGCCTTTTGTAATGAAATATATAAAGACCCTCTTCGGAGTAATGCCAGTCAGTTAAGAAATTGACTGGCATTTTCTTGGGTATTTCTGCGGTTTTCCTTTCACAACTCGTGGGCAACTTCTAACCCT
>NZ_JAMXXK010000044.1 GCF_024129735.1 Acinetobacter lwoffii
ATTTAGTTGAAAATATGTTTTGTAGATTAAAGCAATTTAGAGGAATAGCTACTCGATATGACAAGCTCAAAAGAAATTATCAAAGTTCTGTCGCTTTAGCCTGTATATTTTTATGGCTACCTTTATAGGGTTAATTATGAACAGTAAATGTCAACAGACCCTAGTTTAAGCCTGTTAAATTAGAACCATAAAAACAACAACAAAGGTGCGCTATGCAACTCAATCATTATCTTAATTTCCAGGGTGAAACCGAAGCAGCTTTTAATTTTTATAAATCTGTTTTTGGTGGTGAATTTTCAAATCTTACCCGTTATGGTGAAATGCCATCTGAACAAGGCAGTACACTTTCTGAAACCGATAAAAATCTTATTCTGCATGTATCATTACCAATTAATGCATTTATGGAGTTAATGGGATCTGATACCACTGAGCAATTTTGTGCGCAAAATAATGCTGCTCTCAATAAAGGGAATAATCACTATATTTCAATTAATTTGCATGCCCATGAACAACATAAAGCTAAACGCTTATTTGATGCTTTATCGGTGAATGGTCAAATTGAGATGCCGCTAGAAAGAACCTTTTGGGGCGCACTTTATGCCGCCTTTAGCGATCAGTTTGGAATCCACTGGATGATCAACTGTCAACTTGAAGAAAATTAAAGGTTTTTATCAAGACATAAAAAAGCCGGAATCAATCCGGCTTTTTGACAGTAACTTAATTTAAATTATGCACCTGTTTGATAATGTGCCTGTGCAACCGCAGTCGATGCCTGATACGGATTTCTGAAATCATTCAAACCAGCAGCAGCTTCCTGAATATCCTTACCTTCTTTAATCACAAAAGTATCGAAACCAGAACGCTTCATGTAATTCAGTACATCTTTGAATACATCTCCAGTAGCACGCAGTTCGCCCTGGAAACCCTGACGGCGAAGAAGTGCTGCAAATGAATAACCACGGCCATCATTAAAACCGGCAAACTCAATAAAGATTGCATCGAGCTGATCGAGCGGAAAATCATTGGTTTCAGGCGAAGCATCTACAGTTAAGTACAATGCTTTTTTGCCTGTCACATTGGTAATTTGATCTAACTGTTCAACAGTTAATACCACATCACCCTGAGGCAAAACACCATCTTCACCCATCAATTGATAGGTATTGTCTGCAATCGTGCCATCTTTAGAGAGCACTTGAAGTGCGGTATTAAGCATATGCACGCTCCTTAAATGGTTGAATGCCGACACGGCGATAAGTATCGATAAACTCTTCACCATCCTGACGCAGATCAAGATAAGTATTCAGAATTTCTTCTACGATATCCGGCACGACTTCGGCTGCAAATGATGGGCCAAGAATGTCACCAATCGAAGCATCATGATCGGCATTACCGCCTAAAGTGATCTGGTAGAATTCTGCACCTTTCTTGTCTACACCTAAAATACCGATGTTACCCACGTGGTGATGACCACAGGCATTCATACAACCTGAAATATTCAGATCCAGTTTACCTAGGTTATAAATCGTATCCAGATCATCAAAACGGCGGGAAATCGCTTCAGAAATCGGAATGGATTTCGCATTGGCCAATGAACAGAAGTCACCGCCTGGGCAGCAGATGATGTCGGTCAAGAAACCGATATGCGCACGTGCCAGGTTATTTTGGTCAAGGGTTTGCCATACAGCGAACAAATCTTTTTGTGGTACATCGACCAGGGAAATGTTTTGTTCATGCGTGGTACGCAGCTCACCGAAAGTGTACTGATCGGCAAGGTCTGCAATCAGGTTCATTTCTTCGGTGCTGACATCACCCGGTGCAATTCCGGCACGTTTCAGTGAAATCGTCACAATACGATAACCTTTCACTTTATGTGCATTGGTATTGATATTGAACCACTGTTTGAATTTCGGATATTGCGCGAACAATTCAGTGAAATCTTCATCTGCATAATCTTGATAATCGAATGGCGTGAAGTTCTCATCCATTTTTGCCAAAGTGTCTGCATCGATTTTCAGTGTTTTAATCGTATGCTCAAATTCAGCTTCAACTTTCTCGGCAAATACTGCTGGTGTTAAGGCTTTTACCAGAATCTTGATACGCGCTTTATATTTGTTGTCGCGACGGCCATGCAAGTTATACACACGAAGGACTGCTTCCAAATAAGCAATCAGGTCTTCACGTGGCAAGAACTCACGAATAAAGCTACCAATCACTGGCGTACGGCCGAGGCCACCACCGACTTTGATTTTATAGCCCATTTCGCCTGCTTCATTACGCACGATATACACACCGATATCGTGGAATGCAGTGGCTGCACGGTCAGTTTCTTCAAGCGCAGAGACTGCAATCTTGAATTTACGTGGCAAGAAAGCAAATTCCGGATGGAAGGTTGACCATTGACGGATCAATTCACAAGTCGGACGTGGATCGGCAATTTCACCTGCAACCACACCGGCATACTGATCCGTCGTGGTATTACGGATACAGTTACCTGAAGTCTGAATCGCATGCATTTGCACAGTGGCCAGTTCAGCCAGCATATCCGGCACATTTTCCAGCGCAGGCCAGTTAAACTGGATGTTTTGACGGGTCGAAATATGCGCGTAGCCACGGTCATATTCTTTTGCCAAATCAGCCACTTTACGAAGTTGTTTTGAGTTCATCAAACCATAAGGCACGGCAATACGTAACATTGGCGCATAACGCTGTACGTACAAACCATTTTGCAGACGAAGCGGACGATACTCATCTTCAGTGAGTTTACCGGCTAAATAACGTTCCGTTTGGTCACGGAACTGTGCAACACGTTCATTAATCAGTTGCTGATCAAAATCAGTATATAAATACATGGCGTACAGCTAGTAGTTTCTATTATATCGCCGGCAAGGATAGCGAGATTGAACCTATCAATAAAATGCTTTTTATACATATTTCATAGCGGTTTTATTGATAAGCCTGACAAAGTTTCACGGATCTCGGTATTTACAGCACTGGATTAAATTTAAAGTAATAATGATGAAAATCTTCAATTATTATTACTTATTTTCATATAGGAAAAATTTCCTCTCATTTCACTAATAATCTAATTAACACGTTAAGAATATTACCAATTTTGACTTTCTCCCAATTGCTGTCCTACAAACTCATAGCGTATCGTAGAACGTGAAAATTTAATCGGACAAGCCAATTGTGCTTCGGTCTGCTGACTGCTGGATTTGAGTGGCACCTGTACTATCCATCCCCGCTGCTGGGCCAGATCGGAATGTAACGCTTCTTCAAGTTTGAGCACCGGTTCAACACAGACATCCAACGCGGCAAACAGCGTTTGCCATTCAGATAAAGACTTAGTCTTGATTTTATTCTGAATCGCCTGCTTCACCGCAGCATGATCTTCAGCGGCATAAGAGGCGCCTTTTTCCAGAAGAATCGGCAGCTCTAAAGCCTGTGCCAATCCCTGCATAAATTGTGGTTCCAGACTGCCAATCGATAGATAACGCCCATCCTGGGTTTCATAATAGTCGTAAAAAGTACCGCCATTCAGATACCCTGATTCAGGCCGTTGATGCTGATTACCGGCCAGACTGGCAGAAGCCGCCAGATTATTCATCGTCACCACGCAATCGGTCATGGAAATATCAATATATTGCCCTTTTCCGCTTTGCTGACGTTCAATCACCGCGGCCAGAATCGCAATCACGGCATGCATGGAACCACCCGCAACATCAGCGACCTGAATCCCCAAGGCAGGTGGGCCATTTTCAATCCGGCCACTGTGTCCGGCAATTCCGGATAAAGCCAGATAATTAATGTCGTGCCCTGCCTTATCTTTATATGTGCCAGTTTGGCCGTAACCGGTAATGGAACAGTAAATCAATTTTGGATTAATTTCGCTTAAGGTTTGATAGTCTAGCCCAAGACGTTGCATTACACCGGGACGGAATTGCTCAATCACAATGTCATAATCTGCAATCTTGGATTTAACCAGTTCAATATTCGCAGGATCTTTCAAATCCAGTGCAACCGATTGCTTGTTTCGGTTCAAATAACTTTGTGAAGTGGCCTGTCCATTGGCAAAGGGTGGCATTAATCGCAACAGGTCCGGTCGGGTTGGTGATTCAATATGCACAACTTCTGCACCTAAATCAGCAAGATATAATGTGGCAAACGGGCCGGGTAAAAGTGTAGAAAAATCTAGGATTTTCAATCCTTTTAATACATATGACATTGGAGTATTTGCTCTACTTATATTGCTTTTTTCAGCATCTTAGGCACATAAATGCACAAAAACAATGTCATGTTCAGCCATTTACCTTGATAGTTTCGGCAATCTAATATGTAAGAAAATGGCAAAGGTATTCTTGTAAATTGCCATTGCTTTATTATTTTTCGTCATTTAGGTCAATTATTAGTGAACATTAAAGAGACTGAAGGATTAAACATGAGTCGTGATACGATCAGTATCCACTTCGTCAATGCTGCCTTATCTGGCGTTAAACGTCTGGGCATGGATGTCGATACTTTATTGTCTCACGTCGGGATTGAAGCAGAGCTGCTGCATCAGCCCAAAGCGCGTATTTCGCCTGAACAATATACCCGCTTTATTAAAATGTTGTGGATGGTGACCCAGGACGAGCATGTCGGCTTTGACAAACAGCAACGCCGTCTGGGTACGTTTGCGATCATGTGCCAGCTGATTATTCATGCCAAAACCCTCGGTGATGCACTGGAACTTTCTTCCCAGTTCTACAAACTCTTCGGTGATGACTGGTCGGTGACCCTGGAACGTGACAAGCATGAAGCACGTCTGGTGCCATTGATTCCAAATGCAATGGATCCGGATCACTTTATTACCGAAAGTATGCTAATGATCTGGCATGGCCTTGCTTCCTGGCTTATTGAGCGTCGTGTACCGCTGGAACGCGTACACTTTAGCTATCCGCGTCCAGCCCATGCTGATGAATATGATGCTTTATTCTTTGCACCAGTGATGCAGTTTGACATGCCACGCACCGAAATTACCTTTGCTGCGGACTATCTGGATCTGCCCGTTCGCCAGAATGAAGAAACTCTGGAAGAGTTTTTGAAAGCAGCACCGGCCCAACTGCTGGTGAAATTCAAAAATACCAATTCACTGACCTCCAGAATCCGTGATGTGCTGAAGAGCCAGATTGGTGAAGAAATGCCAACCTTGAATGATGTGGCATCGATGTTATATCTATCACCGCAAACCTTGCGTCGTCGTCTGGCAGCCGAAGGCAAAAGCTATCAAGGTGTGAAAGATGCATTGCGTCGTGATGCCGCAATTCACCTGTTACTTAACCCTGATCTTACCCTTGAAGATGTCGCACAACAGGTCGGTTTCAGTGAAACCAGTACCTTCCACCGTGCTTTCAAAAAATGGACAGGTGTGACTCCGGGTCTGTATCGTCAATTACACGGTTATCATTAAGCTGATACTACCGAACCGTCAAAAATTAAAATCGTTTCTCTCCGCCTAAGCTCCCTAGC
Source organism: Acinetobacter lwoffii (assembly GCF_024129735.1). Classification (GTDB taxonomy): domain Bacteria; phylum Pseudomonadota; class Gammaproteobacteria; order Pseudomonadales; family Moraxellaceae; genus Acinetobacter; species Acinetobacter lwoffii_H. The sequence goes on from NZ_JAMXXK010000044.1 coordinate 5,509, forward strand.
TTAGGCTTTTTTTATGGTTAGAATTGGCTAAATCGCTCAAATGATCTGGCCCGTTCTCGTCATTGCACTTCAAAAATTAAGTATTACACTCGAGTCATTAGAATAAATTTCATCAAATCAATAAAAGGGACAAGCTATGAGCGAGGCATATATTATTGACGCCATTCGTACCCCACGTGGAAAAGGCAAAAAAGATGGATCTTTATATCAGGTAAAACCCATTTCCTTATTGACTGGCTTACTCAACGAACTTCAGGCGCGTCATCAGTTTGATACCGCAAAAGTGGATGATATCGTGCTCGGTTGTGTTACCCCGATTGGTGATCAGGGTGCCGATATTGCCAAAACGGCTGCCATCGCTGCCGGCTGGGACAATGATGTAGCGGGTGTGCAAATTAACCGTTTTTGTGCGTCCGGTCTGGAAGCTGTCAATCTGGCCGCACAAAAAGTCCGTTCTGGCTGGGAAGATCTGGTTGTTGCAGGTGGAGTCGAATCCATGTCCCGCGTGCCGATGGGTTCAGACGGCGGGCCCTGGGCACTGGATCCTGAGACCAATATGGCCTGTGACTTTATTCCACAAGGTATTGGTGCAGATTTGATTGCTACCATTGACGGTTATAGCCGTGCAGATGTGGATCAGTTTGCCGAACAATCACAAAAGAAAGCAGCTGCCGCTCAAGCCAATGGTTATTTCAACGCCTCTGTTATTCCAGTAAAAGACAAAGCTGGTGTAGTAATTCTGGACAAAGACGAATTTATCAAACCGACAACGACTGCAGAAGGCCTGGGCAAACTCAATCCAAGTTTCGCCACTATGGGGCAAATGGGCTTTGATGCAATTGCCCTGCAAAAATATCCTGAAGTCGGTGCTGTCAATCATGTGCATCATGCCGGGAATTCTTCAGGCATTGTCGATGGCGCGGCTGTGGTTTTATTGGCCTCGGAACAAGCAGTAAAAGAACAAGGTCTGAAGCCACGTGCCAAAGTACTGGCGACGGCACTGGTCGGTGCAGATCCGACCATTATGCTGACCGGCCCTGCCCCGGCTGCTCGTAAGGCCTTGGCGAAAGCCGGTTTAACAATTGATGATATTGACCTGTTTGAAGTCAATGAAGCCTTTGCTGCCGTGGTGATGCGCTTTATCAATGAGATGAAGGTTGATCCTGCCAAGGTGAATGTTAACGGGGGCGCAATTGCCATGGGACATCCACTCGGTGCGACTGGTGCGATGATTTTAGGGACATTACTGGACGAGTTAGAACGCCAGGGCAAAAAACGTGGACTAGCCACACTTTGCGTGGGTGGCGGTATGGGCATCGCAACTATTATTGAACTGGTATAAGGAGAAAAATAATGAGCGCAATTCAATATCAAAAAAATAAAGATAATATTGTCATTCTGACCTTTGATTCTCCAAACCAGTCTGCCAATACCATGAATGCCGACTTTCGCACGGCACTGGATGAAGTCGTTGCCCAGTTACAAGCAGATGAAGATATTGCCGGGATTATTTTCCGTTCAACGAAAAAAACTTTCTTTGCTGGTGGTGATCTGGACGAACTGATTCAAGCTACTCCTGAACATGCAACTGAATTCTTCAATATGATTGAAGAGATGAAAGCCAAACTACGCTATATCGAAACTCGCGGTATTCCTGTGGTTGCTGCACTGAATGGTACGGCGCTTGGCGGTGGTTGGGAAATTGCCTTGTGTGCCCATCATCGTATTGCCCTGAATGACCCTAAAAGCAAATTTGGCCTGCCTGAAGTCACATTGGGTTTATTACCAGGTGGCGGTGGTATCGTCCGTAGCGTCCGCCTGCTCGGTCTGCAAAATGCCCTTCCTTTATTGATGGAAGGCAAACAGTTTGGAGTCGATAAAGCCGTATCTCTTGGCTTAATTCATGATGTCGCAGACAGTACCGATGAATTGCTGGAAAAGGCCATTGCCTGGATCAAAGCCAATCCAAAATCTCAGCAGCCATTCGATGCAAAAGGCTATAAAATTCCGGGTGGTAGCCCTTCGACACCAGCAGTTGCCCAAATGCTGGCAATTGCTCCGGCGATGCTACGCGATAAAACCAAAGGCTGCTACCCTGCACCTGAAGCAATCATGTCGGCTGCGGTAGAAGGTGCACAGGTCGATGTCGATACAGCCCTGACCATTGAATCACGTTACTTTACTTATCTTGCCATCGGTCAAATTTCTAAAAATATGATTGGTACCTTCTGGCATGGCCTGAATGCAAACAAGTCCGGCGCCAGTCGCCCTCAAGGTATTGAAAGGTGGAAAGCCACTAAAGTCGGTATTCTAGGTGCTGGTATGATGGGGGCTGGGATCGCCTATGCGACTGTCAGCACAGGCATTCCTGTGGTATTAAAAGATATTTCAATCGAAGCGGCTGAAAAAGGCAAAGCCTATAGCCAGAAACTGCTGGATAAAAAAGTCGCTCAGGGGCGTTTATCAGCCGAGAAACGAGATCAGGTTTTAAGCCTGATTCAAACAACTGCATCTAATACAGATCTAGCCGGTTGTGACCTGATCATTGAAGCAGTTTTTGAAAATCCCGCACTCAAGGCTCAAGTTACACAAGAGGCAGAACAATATCTTGCCAGCAACGGCGTAATGGCTTCGAATACCTCGACCCTGCCGATTACAGAGTTAGCCCAGGCTTCAAAAAATGATCAGAACTTTATCGGCCTGCATTTCTTCAGTCCGGTCGATAAAATGCAGCTGGTGGAAATTATCAAAGGTAAAAATACCTCGGCAGAAACGCTGGCCAAAGCTTTCGACTTCGTGCAGCAAATTGGCAAATTACCGATTGTGGTGAATGACAGCCGTGGTTTCTTTACCAGCCGCGTGTTTGGTACCTTTGTACAGGAAGGTTTACGCCTGCTGGCAGAAGGTGTACATCCAGCGCGAATTGAAATGGCTGCACTCAAAGCCGGTATGCCAGTGGGCCCGTTGGCGATTCAGGATGAAGTGTCATTGACCTTGTCTGAACATGTAGCCAATGAAAGATACAAAGCTTTAGAAGCACAAGGTCAGACCATCACTAAATCACCTGCGGATGACGTGATTCACAGCATGATTCACGAATTTAACCGTAAAGGTAAGGTTGCAGACGCAGGTTTTTATGATTATCCGGCCGATGCCAAAAAGCAGCTCTGGTCTGGTCTCAGCCACTGGAAAAAAGACAACGATATTTCTGAACAGGAAATGATTGACCGCTTCCTGTTTGTACAGGCACTAGATACCGTACGCTGTCTGGAAGAAGGTGTCCTGGAATCCGTGGTCGATGCCAATGTGAGTTCCATTTTTGGTATTGGCTTTGCCGCCTGGACGGGCGGTGCAGTACAATTCTTGAATCAGTATGGTCTGGCCAGAGCTGTGACCCGTGCCAAAGTACTTGAAAATAAATATGGCGAACGCTTCAAAGCTCCACAGCTCCTCAAAGATCGCGCAGCACACACCCAGCCGATTCAATAATTTGAGCACTTAAATAAAAGAGGAACGTGTTTCCTCTTTTTTTATCTTTCAGATTTGCTTCAAGCACGGAACAGCGTTATGTGATGACAGATTTTGATCTGCTTTTTGATTAATTTATGTTATAAAGTTACATAAGTTTGGTATCCACGTGGGTAAGACCTATGACTGATCACAGTTCACCTGAAAAATCTCCTTGGGGTTGGAAAGCACTTATTATCTTCTGTATTTTAGGTGGATTATTCATGCTTATTTTTTGGCTTGCAGTAAGTAATGAACCGGATTACATGCCAAGCCAGCAAAATAAACAGAACACTCAGCAACACGCTTTTAAAAATGCACCGACGATGTCTCCAGAAGCCATTGCCAAAGCGCAAGCGGATCGTGAAGCACGTGAAGCTGCCAATGTGGCTCCTACAGATACGACAGCCACTGAGCATCATATGTCAGCTGAAGAACATGCCAACATGGATAATGCCGAGCACAGCTCAAATGCAGCACATGGCCACTGATCCAGATTCAGTCTATGCATAAAAAAGCGAGGTCAATGCCTCGCTTTTTCGTATTTGAATGGCTGAAAATTAAAGCTTTAAATACATATCAATATGCGGAATTCCACAATCCAGATATTCATCACCTTGAGCTTCAAATCCCAGCGCTTGATAGAAGCCAATGGCGTGCACTTGCGAAGACAGCTTTACCAACTTACGCTGCTCTGCACGCGCATAGTCAATCACGGCCTGCATCAAGCGCTGACCAACACCTAAACCGCGTGCTGTTGTTAGGACTGCAACCCGACCGATACTATTATTTGACAATAAGCGTGCTGTAGCAATCGCCTGACCCTGCTGAAAAACAATGAAATGTACAGCAACCGCATCCTCAGCATCCCATTCATCTTCAGCTGCAATATGCTGTTCTTGAATAAACACGGCTTCACGAATCGCTTTGGCATGCGCTGCCAAATCCTTCCAGCTGCCGGACACTATTTTCAGTTCTGGACTATTTAGCATTTAGAACCAATTCCCTGCTGATCCCACTGATCATTGAGCAATAATTCCAGTGAATGTTTCTGGATTCCATACATCTCTTTTAAGGCCTGAATTTGTGCCAGAACCACTTGATCAGGTTGTTGATAGTCTTTGCGTTTTGTCGCCAGAATCATTTTATTTTTACTGGTATGTTCCAGCGCCACAAATTCAAATACCTTGGTTTCATAGCCATAAGCTTTGAGCAGTAAAGCACGTATGGTATCAGTCAGCATTTCGGCCTGCTGTCCGGCATGAATACCAAACTGTAACATCGGACTCAGGACTTTTGGCGCCTGCAACTGCGGACGCAATTCCTTATGACAACACGGTGCACACATGATCATCTGTGCATTCAGGCGAATCCCGCTATGAATCGCAAAATCTGTTGCTACATCACAGGCATGTAAGGCAATCATCACATCCAGACGTTCTGGCGCATAAGTACGCACATCCCCCTGGAAAAAGTCCAGCTGATCAAAACCAGATTGCTGCGCGACATTCTGGCAGAATTCAACCATTTTCGGATTAAGCTCTACCCCCGTGACATGCGGCGTTTGACCATGTTTTTGCATATAGTCATATAAAGCACAGGTCAGATAGCCTTTACCCGAACCAAAATCCACCACGCGCAGGCCTTCGGCTTGTGGCTTAATCTGCGCCAGGGCACCTGAGAAAATTTCCACAAACTTATTAATCTGCTTCCATTTGCGCGCCATGCTCGGAATAATTTGCGCTTTTTGATCGGTAATCCCGAGATGCTGGAGAAAGATACTGTCCTGATCGACAAAACGTTGTTTAATCCGGTCATGACCTTGTTCAGCAGGCTTCGCCTGATTCATCGCTACTTTATGTTTACTGCGCGTTAACATGGCTTTTTTCTTGTTTTTTTTCAGCTGTAATTCTTCATCGACGGTGATCAGATTGGCTTGTTTGCAACACGCCAGTAGTGAAGTAACCTGAAATAATGCTTCATCCAAAGGATAATTCTTGGTGACATCCTGCGTCTTGTAACGATACAGGCAGCTCAATACGCGCTGTTCATTTAATGTAATGACTCGCAAGGTCATTTTCTCTAAATCCTGCAGTTCACCTTTATACTGGCTTAAGATCAGGCGATCGAATTGATTCCTTTCAACAGCTTGCTGAAAGGTATCCAAGAATTGCTGTTCCTGATCTGAGAGAGTTGCCAACGTTGACATAGATAAAACCTGAAATGAATTGCGCATCAAGTTTAAATCTTCTTAACCTAAAAGCAAAATTGAATTACTATACAAGTGTATATTTGAAAAAGAATGACAATCATGCAGAATGCTCCACTGGTTCCAGATTATGATCAAAATGAGGAACGGATTAACTATATTAGTCATGGTGTAGGTGCCGGGCTGTCCATTATTGCCGGTATTCTTTTGATTATTAAAGGGTCTTACCTGAGTACTGGACAATGGATTGGTCTTTGGGTTTATGCACTGAGCATGATTCTGTTATTTTCTGCTTCCATGCTTTACCACATGGCCACTGCAGCAGACCGCCGTTATTTTTATAAAAAAATCGATCATACTGCGATTTATTATTTAATCGCCGGAACTTATACCCCTTTCCTATCGATTGCCATTCCGACCGCCAAAGCCCAGTATTTATTGATTGCACTGTGGGTGATTGCCCTTCTTGGTACACTTTTCAAGTTCGTTTTCATTCATCGTTTCCAGAAACTTTCTTTAGCGGCTTATCTGGCCATGGGCTGGCTGGCGCTGCTGGTGATTGATGATATGCAGCAATATTTAAGTGTTCAATCTTTAACCTTTCTCATCATTGGTGGACTCGCTTATACCGTGGGTGCATTGTTTTACGCTTTAAAAAGAGTAAGATATACCCACGCTATCTGGCACATATTTGTATTGATAGGCGCAGGATCACATTTTCTGTCTATCTATCTTTACGTGATTTAATCATCTCCTTTTTCATTTCAGTGACCCTGAGCGAGTTGAAGCGAGAAGATTGCAGTTGTTTTTTTAAAAAATTACGCCTTTTTTAAAAAGATTACGCTTTTAAAACTAAGTTTTTTTATTTTTAGTAAGTGTAAGGTTTTCCATGGCGTCGTCTAATTCTGCTGCTCAGCCAGCACAAAATTCAAAATTTCGCGTTTTAACAGCAAGCTTGGTAGGCACTACAATCGAATTCTTCGATTTTTATATTTATGCCACCGCTGCTGTCATTATTTTTCCGTATCTGTTTTTCCCTACCAGTACAGATCCGATGACCGCAACCATTCAGTCTCTTGCGACTTTTGCCATTGCATTTATTGCCCGTCCGATTGGTGCAGCATTATTTGGTCATTTAGGTGACCGGATCGGACGAAAAGCCACCTTGGTTGCAGCTTTGCTGACTATGGGGATTTCAACCGTTGCGATTGGTCTATTGCCAACTTATGCGCAAATCGGAATTGCTGCACCACTGTTACTTGCACTGTGCCGTTTAGGTCAGGGCTTGGGTCTGGGTGGTGAATGGTCAGGTGCGGTACTTCTTGCAACTGAAAATGCCCCGGAAGGCAAACGTGCCTGGTATGGCATGTTCCCGCAACTGGGTGCTCCGATCGGCTTTATTCTGGCAACAGGTTCTTTCCTGACCCTTGGCGCTTTCATGTCTGAAGCTGACTTTATGGCGTGGGGCTGGCGTATTCCGTTTATCTCAAGTGCCTTGTTGGTAATTGTCGGTTTATGGATTCGTCTAAAATTGCATGAAACACCTGCTTTCCAGAAAGTACTAGATAAACAAAAAGAGGTGAATGTTCCTTTTGTTCAGGTATTCAAAAAGCATTCTCGTATGCTGGTTCTGGGTACGATTGCTGCAATCTGTACATTCGTTGTGTTCTATCTTACTACGGTATTTGCATTGCAATGGGGAACCAAACAACTCGGTTATTCTCGTGAAGAATTCCTGCAATTGCAGTTAGTTGCAACCCTATGTTTTGCTGCCTTTATCCCGCTTTCAGCAGTATTGGCTGAGAAATTTGGCCGTAAGACCACTTCGATTGCGGTATGTGTCATTTCTGCGATCTTCGGTATCTTCTTTGCAGATATGCTTGAATCTGGCAGCACTTTGGTGGTGTTCCTGTTCTTGTGTATTGGTCTGGCGATCATGGGCTTAACTTATGGGCCAATCGGTACTGTATTGTCTGAAATCTTCCCGACTTCAGTACGTTATACAGGTTCTGCATTAACCTTTAACTTGGCAGGTATTTTCGGCGCATCATTTGCACCACTAATCGCAACCAAGCTGGCAACGGCCTATGGTCTGTCTGCAGTCGGTTATTACCTGACCGCAGCATCTATCCTCTCGCTTGTCGCGTTTTTACTGATTCGTGAAACCAAGAATGATGATGTAAACAATCAGATCTAAGGTTTTAGATCGATTCAAAAGCCAGCACTCGATGCTGGCTTTTTTTATGATTTCACAACAAAACTCGGCTACTTATCTCGTTAAATTTGCTCAACAATCAAATGAACTCAATTCAAAAAAATGAGGCAAGGCCATGCAGGATCTTATTGAATACCTCTCGCAGGAGCAGTTGGTCAATATCATTATTTTGCTGGAAGATGATAAAAAATTAGAAGCTGTTCGCTATATCACCGAGAATACGCCCTTGGATGAAGCTCAGGCACTGCAAGTGATTGATGAAATTGTGCGGGAACATGATGTGGTCATGAAGCATGAAAGTACCGGTCCACGCTTTAGTGATGATGCCGGTGATATCGACCTGGTGACACCGCCACTGGAAATCCCCACCCATCCTAGTTTGAGCACATCCACAGAAGCTGAAATCACTGCGCAACAATTACGTGAAAATGTGCCAACCCGAAAAATCGAAAAGAAAATTTGGATGATGGCGGCCGTCGCGGTGGTGTTATTGATTCTGGTCTGGATCATCAGTTAACGTGGTACAGCACGTCGACTGAATTTAAATCAGTTCAATAATATCAATGGTAGGCGGCACCCGGAAACGGAAAGGCACACCGACCAAGCCGGTACCGACAGTAACGAACACATCTGCATGTTCATGGCGGTACATGCCCTTTTTATGTCCCAAAATTGAAACCTTTTTCATGACGTAATTAGTTAGCCAAGGCAGCTCTACCTGTCCGCCATGAGTATGCCCAGACAGCATCAGAGGACGCGTTGGCAGTTTGGGAATCATATCGACCGTATCCGGGTTATGCGAAAGAATGACCCAAGGCTTGTCCTGAGGCAAGTCTGGCAAACTGCGCATATCGGCTTTTCCAGCCCAGAGATCACCCACGCCCAAAAGGCGAAACTCATCAAATTCGACAATTTGACCTTCGATATCCATGACCTGATTGACTTGCAGTGCATAGTGCAACAGTTCGCGAATCGGCGGTCCGGGATATTGCTCGTCATGGTTACCATTGACTGAATAGACCGGAGCGTGAATCTCTTTTAAAACTGCCAATTCCTGTGCCAGTTTATTTTCTGGCTCGTAAGTCCAGTCGCCAGCAACCACCACCAAATCAGGTTGAATATGATTTAATTTGTGTACAATTTGTCGCAACTGACGCTCATGACCCGAAAACAGACCGATATGCAAATCTGCAATCAGGGCGATTTTTACTGGCTGCTTTAAACGTTTATCTGCATTGATCTGATATTGTGTCGTTTTCACTTGAATTAAATGCGGCTCGATAAAGCGAGCATAAGTCAGAACCCCACTAAGCAGAAATACAAAAATGGCTTCATGCAGTGAATAATATCCCGTCCATCCAGCATAAATACTGAAGAAAACCAAAGGGATTAATAAATAGGCAAGATAAAAAGCCAGCAAATGACCAAAAGCTTTAAAGGGATGAATGGTTTCGGTACGTGATTGGCTCGACCATGCCTGAGCCACAGCCCAGATGGCTAAAATCGCCATTCCCAAATAAAAATAAAACAGTACGGAATTCGAATCCCACATAAATTGGCCTTATTCAGTCGAGCAGCAGATTACTGGCTTTATATTTATCTTTTCATAGCTGGCAATTATACTCAATTCTAATTTTTCATTCTTCGACTTATATGGCCACTGCTCCCCGCGATCAAGTTCATCTTCAATCCTCAAGTTTTATACGTACTCATCGCTATAAAGCCGGCATTTTACTGAGCTGTAGTCTGGTTCTGGGTCTACCTGCGTGTAGCACCTTACCCAAGCAAACCGAACAGCCAAGCCAGATGGCATTTGAAACGGATACATCGCAAACCAGCCTGGCACAAATTGTTGAACCTTTACGTGATCAGAACATCGGGTTGACCGGTTATCGCGTGCTGTATGATCCGCTTGAAGCACTGGCTGCGCGGATTCAGCTGATTAATAAAGCGGAACGCAGTCTGGATCTGCAATATTACATCTGGGATAACGACCGGATCGGTGCCCTCGCCCTGCATGCGATTATTCAGGCAGCGGATCGTGGCGTAAAAGTGCGCCTGTTGATGGATGACAATAATGCCAAGAAAATGGAAGGGATTTATCTGGCCTTAAACCAGCATCAAAATATCGATGTCAAACTGTATAACCCCTATCGCTTCCGTAAATACCGCGCCATGGACATGGTGCTGGATTTAAAACGCATTAACCGCCGCATGCATAATAAAAGCTTTATTGCCGATAACCAGATTGCCTTGATTGGCGGGCGCAATATGAGCAACCAGTATTATAATGTCAGTGAAAGCTATCAGTTCTCCGATGTCGATGTGATGCTGGTCGGTGCAGCATCGGATGAAATCATTCATTCCTTCGATGAATACTGGAATGATGATTATGCCTATCCGGTGCAAGAGGTGGTGAATCCACGGCATCATGGCTTACGTTTTCCAAGCTTAAAACAACAGCTAGAAACCCATAGTCAGGATCCAGCGACTCAAAATTATCTGGATCTGGCTAATCGTTCCAGAGCCTTTGACCAATGGCTGGAACAAAACATTCAGCTGGATTGGGTTGAAGCCGAAGTAGTCAAAGACCCACCGAGCAAAATCAAAGCCAAAGCCAAAACCGAAGAACATCTCAATTTCCAGTTATTACAGCGTCTGGAAAAACCTGAACAAAGTGTCGATATTGTCTCTGCCTATTTTGTTCCGGAAAAAATTGGTGCAGACCGTTTAAAGAAACTGACGAATGAAAATATCAAGGTTCGCGTCCTGACCAACTCTTTTAAGGCCAACGACGTTGCTGTGGTGCATGCTTTTTACGCCAAATATCGTCAGGATCTATTGAAAAATGGGGTGCAGCTGTATGAGTTCTTAGCAGCGCCAGAAGCCAATCACCTAAATGCCAATACTGAGGAAATTTCGAAAAAAGCCAAAGTCAGCTTGAAAGGACTGAGTCGTTCTAGCCTGCATGCCAAGTTAATGGTGCTGGATCAAAAACAGGTATTTATTGGTTCTTTTAACTTTGATCCGCGTTCAGCCTATTTGAATACTGAAATTGGCGTATTGCTAAACAGTCCGTCTTTGGCACGTGCAGTACACGACACCATGGACAAAAATTTAAGCAAATATGCTTATAAACTGGTGCTGGATGCGAATCAGAACATTAACTGGAAAATCAAGAAAGCCAATGGTGACGTTCAAACGTTTACCAAAGAACCAAAAATGAAATGGTATCAGAAAGCTGGACTTAAACTGGTGTCGTGGCTGCCTATTGAAGGCTTTATGTAAGTTTGATTCTTTGAACAGCAATCCTAAAAAGTTTCTTATGGAATAATGGCGTCAATTAACGAGTTTAGAAAAAACTCCTTAATTATTTTCAGTGAACAACAGCATCTTTTCATTTTAAATTAAACGATTATAGTCTATATGCTACTTTTGTTTCGGCAAAAGTAGCCAAAACCATTTGTCACCCGCAAAACTCGTCCACTATGATCAACGATCAGATTCATCGCAAAAACAATCATTTTTTAATATCGTCCTGCCTCAGACAGTTGCGGGTGACGTTTCCACGTATCCTCTATAATCCATGTATAAAAAAATTAAAGTCGATCAATTTACAAACTAACTCGGATTATCTTATTGAGGCTTTTTTAATACCCGTGACTGAAGTTCAACCAAACCTGTCTGCATTTTTTCCTGAACCACACGGGTCAGGCTTTCAACCGTATGCCCTTCAGTGGCAATTGCAGGTAAAGCCACTAAATGTGCAATGACTTGCGGCATTTCCAGTACTTTTTTGACATGGGCGGCAAAACAGATGTCATTGACAAACGGCGCAACCATATCCAGTTCGCCCTGCTGATTCACATAACAAATCAGACAGATTTGTACAGGACGCTGGGCTTCAATCGCGGCGCCTAAAATCCGGCCATGCACTTTTTTGATGGCTCGCCCATCAGAAGTCGTCGCTTCAGGAAAGAACAGCACCGGAATATTCTGTTTCAGGAAACCGGTAATTTGTTCACGAATCCTGACGGAATCTCCTGAACCCCGTTTAATAAATAAGGTACCCCCTCCCTTGGCCAATTTCCCTAAAATCGGCCAGTTCTCAATTTCTGCTTTTGCCAGAAAAAATACGCGCGCTCCGGAACCCAGAACGGCAATATCCAGCCAGGACACATGATTACTGACCCATAAGGCGGGTTCACGTGGAATCTCGCCATGTACCTGCACTTCGATATTGAATACTTTGCATAACTGACGGCAAAAATGTTGCACATAGCGCGTATTGGTCGGTTTATTCGGATTTTTATATAAGCCATGACGAAAAACCAAGTAAAACCCTTCACTAATGGTAGCCAATGAAGCTGTGATTTTCCGGCTATACAGGAAAAACTTGGCCAAGCCTTCGATATCTGGAGTCTGGTTTTGTACAGTTGAATTCATAAAAACGTCATTAAATCCTAAGCGAGATACAGGGAATATCCACGAATTAAACTCATTCTATACTGTTCATTCGCAACTTGCATTGATAATAAAAATCGACCAATACCATCTATATCTTCAATTTTAATTGGATTAAAAAATCATTCAAACTAAAACTATCGAAATATTAGATTGAAAAGGATCGTAGCCATGCCAGATCAAACCCAGCCCGCGAACGACACACCTCAACCTTTACAAGTGCTCAAATATATTTTGGGCGGCACTTTCATCTATGCCGTGGTACTGGTAACACTTGCACAACTGTTTATCAGCGTACTCTAAACCAAAGCCGCGCTAATTCAGTATCTGCACAGCCCTTTTTCAACTACACTAAAGTTTTCAAGTGGAGATTGGCCTGAGTGGAATATTTACAACAACATCGAGGGAAAGAGCGCGTCATTCTGGTGAGTGTCAGCGTACAAATGCTGGATGACCTTGATGCTGAAGAGTTTCGTTTACTGGCCCAGTCTGCAGATGCTGAAATTCTGGAACATATTTATGCTCAGCGGGTCAAACCCGATGCCAAATTTTTTATCGGCTCCGGCAAGGCAGAAGAAATTGCTGAACGTGTTGAGGAACTGGATGCCAATCTGGTTATTTTTGACCATGCCCTAACCCCAGCCCAAGCCCGAAATCTGGAACAGGTGATCAAATGCCGTGTGGTCGATCGTACTGAACTGATTCTAGATATTTTTGCCCAGCGTGCCCGTACCTATGAAGGTAAGCTGCAAGTCGAACTGGCACAGCTGCAACATTTATCTTCACGTTTAATTCGTAGTCGTGGCAATCTCGACAGCCAGAAAGGCGGGATCGGTCTACGTGGCCCGGGTGAAACCCTGCTGGAAACGGACCGCCGTTTGCTGCGTATCCGTATGGGACAGCTCAAGGCACGTATTGATAAAGTCCGCCAGACCAGGATGCAAGGCCGTGTTGCCCGTCAAAAAGCGGCTGTGCCAACAGTATCTTTAGTCGGCTATACCAATGCCGGCAAGTCGACCCTGTTTAATTTACTCGCCAACAGCGATGTTTATGCAGCCGATCAGCTGTTTGCAACCTTGGACCCTACTTTACGGCGTCTGGAATGGGATGGGATTGGCAATCTGGTGCTGGCCGATACGGTCGGTTTTGTCCGTAATCTTTCACATTCTCTAGTGGAATCCTTTAAAGCAACTTTGGAGGAAACCGTAGAAGCCACGCTGTTACTGCATGTCATTGATTCAAGCAGCCCAGAAATGCTGGAGCAGATTGAAGCTGTAGAAAAAGTGCTGAAAGAAATTGGGGCCGATGTTCCCATCCTTCAGGTCTACAATAAAATTGACTGTAGCGGTGAAGAAGCCAAAATTATTTATCGACGCCCGGGCGAACCGGAACGGGTCTATGTCTCGGCACATAGTGGCGAAGGTATCGACCTGCTGCGTAAAGCGGTACATGAGTCCTTGATGGGGCAGCTACAGTCCTTCGATTTAATCCTGAAACCTGCCTACGGCAAGCTGCGTAACCAGCTCTATGGTCTGAATGTGATTCAGTCTGAACATTATGATGATGAAGGCCAGCTGCATCTTCATATTCGAATTGCCCCACAGAAACTGGAACAGTTGATTAAACAGGCGCATTTACCTTTAGATGAAATCCTGGGCAAACAGGCGCAGCAATTTCAACGTCCACTGGAAGCGTTTGAAATCCAGTCAAAGATCGAGTAAAACTTGATAAGTAAACTTATTAATATTAATGATCATAGCAATGAACTGGATAAAACGAATAGATTGGCCGGCATGGATCGGCACCCTGTTACTTATTATTGTCTTTCGGGAAGCTTCGGTCTGGTTAATGACTCAACTGAATCATCCTGAATTAGGCAATCTGGTCGGGTTATTGAGCCTTTTAATTGCGCTGTTTACCTGGCGCTACTTTGGCAAACTCCCCGCTCGCCTCGTGGATACCAATAACAAACTGATGAAGGAAAGCGCCTTTGCTTTCCTGCCTGTCAGTGCAGGTGCACTGATGATGCTGGTACATATGGGCCAGAAAATTCCGGCCTTTCTGTTCATCATGTTTTTCAGCACCCTGATTCCTTTATGGATTTACGCCAAAATGGCCAAGCGCTGGTTATAGGAGTTCCGCATGTTATCTATTTTGTATGGCTTTGCGGTTACCCTCATCGCCTATCTGATTGCCAAACCCTGTAACCGGTTCATTCCGCAAATTCCCGTCATCGTGTTCAGCATGTTCTTTGTACTGGTGATTTTATTTGCGCTCGGCATTCCCTATGAAAATTACATGGATGAAGTTAATCCACTTTTCAACCATTTACTCGGCTATGTGACCGTCGCACTTGCTATCCCTTTGGCCGCGATGCGCTACGATGACTTGCCGCTCAAAGCCATTATCGGCATTTTGGTTTTTGCCAGTATCAGTGCTGTCGCCTTGCCGATGGGACTGGCTTATCTGCTGCATATGTCCTCTGCAGATATTATGGCGTTTGCTACCCGCGCAGTGACCACTCCAATTGCGATTAATATTGCCACCCTGCTGGATGCACCCATCAGCATGGTCATTCTAATCGTGATTCTTTCTGGTGTGATTGGTGCAGCTTTTTCTCCATTTATTCTGAGACATATCAATGATGAACGTGCCTCCGGACTGGCTTTAGGACTAGCCGCACATGCCATTGGTACAGCTCAGGCCTGGCAGCGTGGCAGTATTGCAGGACGTTATGCCGCATTTGGTATGGCCGTCAATGCAGTCTTTACCGCGGTCTGGTTGCCTACGTTTATACTTTATTTGCAAAAAATGTGACTAGTGAATCAAATTAATCATTTGTTTTATGTGGTAATCGTTCTTACTATAGAGTAAGAACTCTAATCCAACCTAGGAACAGATATATGAATAAGGTTCAATTTTTTTCAACTTTACTTTTAGCCTCTTTCAGCCATCTGGCCTTGGCTTCCGATATTTCAGGAACATGGCGAAGTATTGACGACAAAACCGGTTCACCTAAAGCATTCCTGGAAATTCGTGAGACGGCTTCCGGCGTCTATGCTGCCAAGATCACAAAAATCACCCCGCGTCCTGGATATACTCCGAAAGAAAATTGTGTGTCCTGTCCCGCACCTTATACCAATAAACCTATTCTTGGTCTGGATGTACTCACTGGCTTAAAGCACGTCGGCAATAACAGTTTTGCTCAAGGCAAGCTGCTTGATCCATTATCAGGGAATCTTTATAACACCAAGGCAAAATTAAGTGCCAATGGGAAACGTCTTATTCTACGTGGTTATATCGGGGTATCAGCGCTTGGCCGTAGTCAAACCTGGATTAAGCAGGATTAATTCCTGCTTAATTAAAAAAATGTGATGGAGTTATGCTTTAGTAGATAGAAACTTGCATTTTAATGCATTAGGTTGTATGAATATTAAACATATGCTTTTTTCATGCAATATAGATTATGAAAGTGTATTAACGTAGTTTGCATCAGCATTCACCACATGGAATTAGGTGAATGTTTATAAAAAAATAAGGATAAGGATATCGCATGTATAAAATCGCACTTTTAACTGTTTTTTCAGCTTCTTTATTCACTAGCTCTCTGGCCTTTGCACAGGAGTTATCTGGTCTCTGGCAACAGATTGATGATAAAACCGGTTCACCTAAAGCATTGATTGAAATGAAAACTCAGGCTGATGGCTCGTATACCGGAACGATTACTAAAGTCACACCTCGCCCAGGTTATACACCACGAGAAAAATGTGTCAAATGTCCATCACCTTATACTGATAAACCGATTTTGGGATTAGACGTCATTAAAGGACTAAAACCTACCACCAAAAATAACTATGCACATGGCCGGGTACTCGATCCACTCACCGGCAAAATTTATGATTTAAAAGGCCGGATTTCTGCCAATGGGAAACGACTGACTTTACGTGGATATATCGGGATATCTGCAATTGGTCGCACACAAACCTGGATTCGCCAGGATTAATAAAAACAGCACTTTTGTGTTGGGGATATTTTATTCATCTATAAAAAAGGGATAAATATAATGAAACAAACTAAATTAGGATTAATGTTCATCGCTGCACTGATGACTGGGACTGCTTATGCACAGGATCTGACTGGCATCTGGCAGCAAATTGATGATAAAACCGGCTCACCAAAAGCGATTATTGAAATTCGTCAAAATGATAATGGGACTTTTGCCGGAAAAATTATCAAAGTGACTCCACGTCCAGGCTATACTCCACAAAAGACCTGCAATAAATGTCCCGCGCCTTATACCAATCAGCCGATCATGGGCATGGATGTATTGACTGGTTTAAAACATGTGGAAGGCACCAACAATTATGAAAAAGGTAAAGTGATTGATCCATTGGCAGGTAAAGTTTATGACGCTCGAGTGCGTCTAAATGCCAATGGTAAACGTTTAACCTTGCGTGGTTATGTGGGTGTGTCCGCTTTAGGCCGTAGCCAGACCTGGATTCGCCAAGATTAATACCTAATTCTCATTATTCAAAAAAGCTGCCAAATTGGCAGCTTTTTTTAGTGTATCAACTCTATAGTATGCAGATAAGTGTTGACTATTTTAGTAAGATTTCTAACATGAGCGGGCGATGATAAAAATTCTTTGGAATGACTCTCTATGTTTAAAAAAATATTACTTGCCGCGCTTACAGCAGGATGTATGACGAATTTGTGGGCAGACGATATTACCGGGACCTGGCAACAAATTGATGATAAAACGGGGGCGGCTAAAGCGATTATCGTCATTAGCAAAGAAGCAAATAATACCTATTCAGGCAAAATTGTAAAAATCACGCCTCGCCCAGACTATAATCCACGTGAAAAATGCAATAACTGCCCTGCACCTTATACCAATCAGCCTATTTTAGGCATGACCATTTTAAAAGGCCTAAAACTGGTTGAAGGCACCAAAAATTATGACAAAGGTCGTATTATCGATCCATTGGCAGGTAAAATTTATGATGCAAAAATGCGTTTAAACAATACCGGTAAACGTTTAACCTTACGTGCCAGCATAGGCGTTTCAGTTCTAGGCCGTAACCAGACCTGGATTCGAGCAGACTAAATTTTAAAACTAAAAAAGCCACGTAATCACGTGGCTTTTTTAATAGCTTTACTTACATCACCGGATTATCCACTGCAAACATCTGCTGATCTTCTAGGCGGAATGCCATGAGTTGATTACCCCAGACACAACCGCCATCTACATTCTGAATCTTGTTCGAAATGGTTTTACCGTTCAAGGCGGCCCAGTGACCAAACAGGATCTGATGAGTTTGTGCGGCCTGTGATTCAAACTCAAACCAAGGTTTAAATCCTTCCGGCATCGGATCATCCAGCGCATCTTTAAAGCTGTATTCCAGACGTCCCTCAGCGTCAGTTAAACGCATTCGGGTGAGGTAGTTCACGATACAGCGAATACGTTCATGGCCTTGTAGCTGATCCGACCAAAGTGCGGGTTCTTTCCCGAACATTTCTTTCAGAAAATCATCCAGCACCTCGAAGTCATCATGAGCAATGATCGCTTCGACTTCTTGTGCCAATTGAGCAGTTTTTTGTGCACTCCAGATATTCGGAATCCCAGCATGCGTCAGGATAGTCTGCTCATTTGGAAATAGACACATTGGCTGTTTGCGCAGCCAGTCAATCAAGTCATCACTGTCGATCGCATCAATCACATCACGAACATTGTCTTTTTCTTTCACCGGTTTGATGCCGCGGGCATAAGCCAGCAAAGTCAAATCATGATTTCCCAAGACCGTCGCAGCCGCACCTTGCTCAGCCAGCTTTTTGATAAACCGCAATGCTGCAATTGAGTTTTCACCACGTGCAACCAAATCTCCAGCAAACCAGATAAAATCTTGTTCTGCATCAAACTGGATTTCTTTAAGCAAAGCTTTCAAGGCCTCAAAACAGCCTTGAACATCACCAATCACATAATTATATCGAGCAGTACGGTTCATCGTAATTTATGCCACCATTTGATCTGAAAGTGCAACAAACTGTTCAAGGGTCAGGGTTTCTGGACGTGCCATCGGGTCAACACCCGCTTTTTCAAAACCCTCTTCAACCAGCATACCCTTCAAGCTGTTACGCAGAGTTTTACGACGCTGGGTAAATACATGCGATACCAGTCGTGTCAGCGCTTTTTCATTCTTCGCCATAATCGGTTTAACTTTATAAGGCTCTAAACGGAATACCGCTGAGGTCACTTTTGGTGGCGGATTAAAAGATCCAGGTGGCACTTCGAACAGGAAAGTCGGTTTACAGAAATATTGAATCATCACCGACAGACGGCCATATTCTTTGGTATTGGGTGATGCAGTAATGCGATCCACTACTTCTTTTTGCAGCATGAAATGCATGTCTTGCACTTTGTCACCAAATTCCAAGAGATGGAATAATAGTGGCGTTGAAATATTATAGGGCAAGTTACCGACGACACGTAATGGACGATCTTCCTGAAACAATTGAGAATAATCATACCTCAAGGCATCGGCTTCAATAATGGTTAAACGTTCCGGATGCGGCACACGACCCGGCAGGCCAGCAGCCAGATCACGATCCAGCTCAAGTACGGTTAAGGCATCACATTCACCAATTAAAGGTGAAGTCAAAGCGGCCAGACCCGGGCCAATTTCCAGAATGTTCTGACCTGGACGCGGATTGACTGAGCGTACAATTTTGGCAATGACACGCTGGTCATGTAAAAAGTTTTGACCAAATCTTTTTCGAGCCTGATGCCCTTCATCTTTTGGGTTTAAGGCATTAATTTGATACATAAAAACATTTCCAACGTGAGTGATGAACAATAATCAGTGGCGCGCCAGATCGAGGGCTAAATCGACAGCAACGTGCAGGCTGGAACTTTTCGCAAGTCCCGTTCCCGCAAGGGAGAGTGCTGTGCCATGATCAACAGAAGTTCGAATAAACGGTAAGCCGAGGGTAATATTAATGGCTTCACCAAAACCCTGTGATTTTAACACAGGTAAACCCTGATCGTGATACATCGCCAGAACAGCATCAGCATCTTTTAGGTTTTCTGGGGTAAATAAAGTATCAGCAGGTAGGCTTAAACTCATGTTGATACCTTGGGCACGATAGCTTTCGAGTACCGGATTAATCACTTCAATTTCTTCCATCCCCAAATAACCACCCTCACCGGCATGCGGATTTAAACCGCAAACCAGTATTTTTGGCTGTTCAATCTTGAATTTGGACTTCAGGTCGTGAATCAGAATATCAATCACCTGATGTAAGCGTTCAGGCGTAATCGCATCTGCCACGGCACGAAGCGGAAGATGTGTGGTGGCCAAGGCTACGCGTAAAGTTTTGGTGGCCAGCATCATGACCACACGCGGGACACCAGCAAATTCCTGGTAATACTCGGTATGTCCACTAAAAAAAATGCCTGCTTCATTAATTACAGATTTTTGTACAGGTGCAGTGGCGACGCCGACACTTTTTCCAGACATGGCATAGTCTGCAGATCGACGCAGTTGCTCCAGTACATAAGCCGCATTGTTCGGATTCAGCTCACCCAATACGACGTCTTGCTGCACGGGAACATGCTCTACAAATAGCTGACCGATGCCTGAAGATGACTCCTGTTCTTGATATTCAATCAGCTCAACCGATAATTTGAGTATCTGAGCACGTTGCTCGAGCATATGAATATCCGCCAATACCACAATTGGGCGCTCATCAACACGATCTGCAAGACTCAAGCAAATATCAGGACCAATTCCGGCAGGTTCCCCACTGGTGACATATAAAGGCAGCATCATCTTCTCAATTTGGCAAAGCTGAGAAATATTATAACCCGATCACGCCTACGCTGTAGTAATCATTGCAAAGAGTACTTATAAATCAATATTTTGATACCATTGAAACTATGGTTACAAATATAGTTGCAGTTTTTGTAGCATATAAAGGCTTAGGTCTTTCTTTCACCAGGGAGATTAGATAAAATACAGCGCTTGAAATTTTAATTTTCATTTGTGATTCTTCACGTATTCGTTTAGAATCGCGTCTCCTTTAGTTTGGACAGATTCCATAGTCCAAACCAACTATAATAGGTAGTGGTTTAATGAAAACTCTCAGCGCTAAGCCAGCTGAAGTTCAACACGACTGGTACGTTGTTGATGCTTCTGGCAAAACTTTAGGTCGCCTTGCGACTGAAATCGCTCGTCGTTTACGCGGTAAGCATAAAACTTCTTATACTCCTCACGTTGACACTGGCGACTACATCGTTGTTATCAATGCTGAAGAAATCACTGTGACTGGTAAAAAGTCACAAGATAAGAAATACTATCGCCACACTGGTTTCCCTGGTGGTATCCGTGAGACTAACTTTGAAAAGTTAATCGCTCACAAACCAGAAGCAGTTCTAGAAAAAGCTGTTAAAGGTATGTTACCTAAAGGTCCTCTTGGTTATGCAATGATCAAGAAAATGAAAGTGTATGCAGGTACTGAGCATCCACACGCTGCTCAACAGCCACAAGTTTTGGACATCTAAGGGATAACAGCACATGGCTACTAATTATGGTACAGGTCGCCGTAAGACCGCAACTGCACGTGTTTTCCTATCAGCTGGTACTGGTAAACTCGTAATTAACAACCGTACTCTTGAACAGTATTTCGGTCGTGAAACTGCTCGTATGGTTGTTAACCAACCACTTGAGCTTCTTGAAGCTACTGACAAATATGACCTTTACATCACTGTTGCTGGTGGTGGTATTGGTGGTCAAGCAGGCGCTATCCGTCACGGTATTACTCGTGCATTGATCGCTTCTGACGAAACTTTAAAACCTGCTCTTCGTCAAGCTGGTTTCGTTACTCGTGATGCTCGTGAAGTTGAACGTAAGAAACTTGGTTTACGTAAAGCTCGTAAACGTCCTCAGTTCTCTAAACGTTAATTCGTTTACCGAATCGGACAAAAAACCCTGGATTTTCCAGGGTTTTTTTATGGCGGTTAGTGGGTCATTTAGAACTTTTTTCTTGTTATTGTTCATGTACATCCTTACCCCATACCCCTTCGTGACACCAGAATGACTTCATCAAATAATAATTTGCGATCCCAATACAGATAAACAGCAAAATGACAGGAAGCTTGATCAGCATCTTATTTTCCTCCAGTTGTTTTTCTTATAATCTACCTCGGCTCAAGCCGATTGATCTTTGATGCTTGGTGCTTTTTAGGTTGAATTTTAGTATCCTAGTCTATTCATTAGAAGCTCATCAGGATTTATGTCAGTCGAAAGCGCGCCTCTTCAAGGAATCACTCTCTATAGTCATGCCGATGACTTTCGTTCCCATTGGATTCGCTATGTGCTTACCGAAAAACAGATTAAATATAACCTGATTTTGGTGGATGCCGATGATGAGGATCTGGCCAGTCTCAATCCTTATAATCAATTGCCGATGCTGATCGAAAATGAACTCAAATTATTTAATACTTCAATTATCTCTGAATATGTAGATGATCGTTATCGTCAGAATAAACTGTATGCCGATGCTCCAATGCCGCGCGCAGAGCAACGACAATATATCTGGCGCTTTGAAAATGACTGGCTGAAGCTGGCTGATATCATGTTACGCCATCCTGATACGCTAGATAAGAAAGCCAGAACTCAGGCACAAAAGCAGTTACAGGATATCCTGATTTCTCTGATGCCACTCTTCCAGCATTTTCCCTATTTTATGTCTGAACAATTTAGTATCCTGGATTGTATGTTGGCACCAATTTTTATCCGTCTGAAACAGATGGGCGTAGAATTACCACAGCAGCAATGCCGTCCGTTTTATTTATATTGCCAACGAATTTTTAGTCGTCCTGCCTTTGTAAAATCCATGACATTGCAGGAAAAGAACCGTTATTCAGTGCAACTCAAACATCCATAGAGAAACATCATGTCCGAACAAGAATTCAACCTTAGCCCTACCCGTCCCTATATGGCACGTGCAATCTATGAGTGGGTTTGCGATAACAATATGACGCCTTACCTGCTGGTGGATGCCACACGCCCAAATACCATGGTTCCTGAGCAGTTTATTAAAGATGGACAGATTGTTCTGAATATTGTGCCACATGCCGTGCATGCGCTGCATATGCGCAATGATGCCATTAGCTTCTCGGCTCGCTTTGGTGGCGTTTCTCGTGATATTTATGTGCCTATGGCAGCAGTACTCGGTATTTATGCACGTGAAAATGGTCAAGGTTTATTCTTTGATCCAGGTGAATATGAGCATACACAAAATGATGAAGATGCTTTAAAATCAAGCACTGAAGAACAAACTGAACAACCAAAGAAAAAACCGACTTTAAGACTATTAGATTAAAAATAATGGAGCAAGTGAATGGCTTTTGATTTAGTACAATATTTTGTTGAACAGATAGAGACTCAAAAGCCTGAGCTTCTAAAAGAATATACAAAAGAAGAAAGACGAAAATATATATCAGAAATCAATGCCTTAACTTTAGGAAAACTTATTACTGAATGGCGTCATAACCCACAAAAAATTTATAATGAAATCAATCATCCTGATGAATTATATATCCTGGAAATCGTGCGTCATCTCGCTACCAGTCCGGAAAATCAATCCACTCTGGATCGAGCCCAGCTTGAGCACAGCACTTCAGAAATTTTTCATTTACAGCTTATTGAATTAAAACAACTGCATGATACCGGCAACCATAATATCCATAGCATTCAGGAATTACTGACCGGGCAAATTGAACATTTATCTGGTCAAGCAGATGATTGGGTTTGGACAACAAACAAGCTAACAGAACTCAAAGGCTCTAAACCAATTGTGCAAGAAGAGCTATCATTGGAAGCATCAATGAAGGAGTTTAATCAAATGGTAAGCCAGAATCAGCAGCATCAAGATGTCGAAGAAGTCATTGTTATCAATACCCCAACATGGGCAAAGATTGTTGAACCCATCGTGGCGATTGTCATTCTTTGGGTATTAATCGCAGCCGTAATGCGCGTGTTTGGCTAAAATAGTCTGCAATAAAAAACCAGCGATTCGCTGGTTTTTTATTTTGTAAGGTTTATAAGATCAGCTTGTAAACTCTTATAGCGCTAGTTTTACAGAGATCCCAATAGGTCAAACAAATTAACAGGAATTCTCTGTCTCAGAAGAATCTGATCAACTTTGAGATATAGATATGTTAAATATCTTATCTAAAATTCCACGCACAAAAAAATCCCCCTCTGCCTTAGCGGAGGGGGATTTTGGAATAATGAGCTGGCGATGACTTACTCTCACATGGGTAATCCCACACTACCATCAGCGCTAAGAGGTTTCACTTCTGAGTTCGGGAAGGGATCAGGTGGTTCACTCTTGCTATGGTCGCCAGCACAACTGT
>NZ_JAMXXK010000045.1 GCF_024129735.1 Acinetobacter lwoffii
TGGTTGTGCGGTAGATTTTGTGTGTAGGCTTCTTCATTTGAAAATTATATCGCTGAAAAAGCCTTTACAGATAGGTTTGTGCAACAAAGCCGTTAATCTTTAAAAGAACTCCTTTAAAGAATTCCCCATTCAACATAGCCACACACCCTAAAATTTTATACAATAGTGCATCCTTTTCCATGGTGCTGCTTTATGACCGCTTGGACTGCTCATGTCACTGTCGCAACTATCGTTGAAAAAGACGGAAAATTCTTGTTTGTAGAAGAACATACAGAAGGTGTGACACACACGGTATTTAATCAGCCAGCAGGTCATGTGGAATGCGGTGAAACCATTATCGAAGCCGCAATTCGTGAAACCATGGAAGAGACCGGACATACGGTTGAAGTAACTCATCTTTTAGGGATATATACTTATACCCCACCGATGTTCCCGGATCGTACATATTTTCGTTTCTGCTTTTTAGCCAAATCCATTGACTATGACCCAAATGCCACTTTAGATACAGATATTGTCGGCGCAGTCTGGATGACGCTCGATGAACTGATTGGATCTGCTCGCGCGCGTAGTCCATTGGTGATTAAAGCCGTGCAAGATGCGCTTTCAGGTCAAAAATATCCTTTATCGCTCATTTACGAGCACCAGAATTCTCCCTTACTTTCAAATTTGGATGCCTAATCCTATGCAACAACGTGTCATCGTCGGTATGTCAGGTGGTGTAGATTCATCTGTTTCTGCCGCCCTTTTACTTCAACAAGGTTATCAGGTTGAAGGTCTTTTCATGAAAAACTGGGAAGAAGATGACGGCACAGAATATTGCACGGCGATGGATGACCTTGCCGATGCACAAGCCGTTTGCGACAAAATCGGCATTAAACTGCATACCGCAAACTTTGCCATGGAATATTGGGATCGCGTATTCGAACATTTCCTGGCGGAATATGCAGCTGGCCGTACGCCAAACCCAGACATTTTATGTAATAAAGAAATTAAATTTCGTGCCTTTCTCGATCATGCAGTGAACCTGGGTGCAGATTTTATTGCAACAGGTCATTATTGCCGTCGTGGTGAAACCATGACCAACTCACGTGGTGAAGAATATGCACCTTTATTGCGTGGTGTGGACAATAACAAAGACCAGACTTATTTCCTGCATGCGGTTCATGGTCGTGAAATTAATAAGACCCTGTTCCCTGTTGGTGAAATTGAAAAGCCACAAGTCCGTAAAATTGCAGAAGAATTAGATCTGGTCACGGCCAAGAAAAAAGACTCGACTGGCATCTGTTTTATTGGTGAACGCCGATTTAATGACTTTTTAAAGCAATATTTACCTGCTCAACCCGGAAAAATCGTACTGGAAGACGGTAAAGAGGTTGGTGATCATCACGGCTTAATGTACTATACGCTCGGTCAACGCGGTGGTATTGGTATTGGCGGTATGAAAGGCGTTGCTGAAGGTGCCTGGTTCGTATTGCATAAAGATATCGAAGGCAATCGTCTGGTGGTCGGCCAAGGCCATGAACACCCACTGATGCAAAGCACCATACTTTGGAGTGAGGCGATTGACTGGGTGGCAGGTGAGCAAGATATTCCTGAAACAGGTTTCCGCTGTACAGCCAAAACCCGTTACCGTCAGACTGATCAAGCGTGTACGGTATACCAGGATTCAGAATCACCGAATGGTGTTCGTGTTGAGTTTGATGAACCTCAACGTGCAGTGACCCCGGGTCAAAGCGTGGTGTTCTATTCAGGTGAAGTTTGTTTAGGGGGTGGTGTGATTCATCATACCAATGCACCTAAACCTGATTTTATAAAAGGATGAATTCGGCATGACGGAGTTACCATTTCAACCAGCCACAACGTTGAATACTCGTCAAAATCGTGCTTTGGCATTAGCGGGTGTGTTTCAGGCCACCCAGCTAACCCATATGACAGCATTGACGGGTCAGCAAAGCATTGGTGAAAGTGGTAACTTTTATTTTGAACAGTTGATTAGAGCCAGTCTTAATATCCGTCCCGGCAGCAATCAGAATGCCCAGACACTCGACTTTTTTAATCAACTGGCCGATATTTCCTTAGGTTTAAAAACATTAGAAAGCAGTATCATTCAACCCTTCAATACTTCTCCAAAATCCAGAATTCCAAAACTTTCCAGCACCAAACTTCCCATGAGCTATGCAATGGCACTTCTTCAGTTAGAAAAGAAGGTCTATAGCAACCCCAAATTTGTTGAAATTATTGAACAGTCCCAACAGAAAATTCTCAGACAGCTCTCCTTCTTCGATAATAATTACCTGCACCCCAGCATCATTGCCAATCTCGCTCAAACCTATGTCGATACCGCCGGACAGATTAATCCGCGCATTATGGTACGTGGCAATGCCGAAGCCTTTAAAGATGCCGGACACACCAATCGTATTCGTGCGTCCTTATTTACCGGTTTGCAAATGGCACACCTGTGGCGTCAGCTCGGTGGCAGCTCTTGGGGTATGGTATTTGGCAAACGCAAGTTGCTACAAGATATTCAGAATCTAGCGCGTTTACAGTTTCAGGTGGTTTAACTGATGCTGCACGTGTTTTGTTTTACGTTTAATTCCAAAATCTAAGGAATCGATATGAACGCTTTAACTGCACTTTCTCCATTAGATGGACGTTACGCGAGCAAATGTGATGCTCTACGTCCCTTTCTTTCTGAGTTTGGTTTAATCCATGCTCGTGTGACTGTTGAAGTGCGTTGGTTACAAGCGCTTGCAAACCACCCGGAAATTACTGAAGTACCGGCGTTTTCAGGCGAAACTAATGCAGCGCTTGATGCGATTGTGAGCGATTTTTCTGAAGATGATGCCAATCGCATCAAAGAGATCGAACGCACCACTAACCACGACGTTAAAGCGGTTGAGTATTTCCTGAAAGAAAAAATCGCTGGTATCGAAGAACTTAAAAATGCCGGTGAATTCATTCACTTTGCATGTACGTCTGAAGATATTAACAATCTGTCACATGCCTTGATGCTGAAAAGCGGTCGTGATGTACTAGTTGCATCTATGCAGCAAATCATTGATTCAATCGTTGCGCTTTCTGAAAAGCATGCAGACCAGCCAATGTTGTCTCGTACTCATGGTCAAACTGCAAGCCCGACGACTTTGGGTAAAGAAATGGCAAACGTGGCTTACCGTCTTGCACGTCAAATCAAACAGTTTAAAAATGTTGAGCTACTGGGCAAAATCAATGGTGCAGTCGGTAACTACAATGCGCACTACTCTGCTTACCCAGACATCAACTGGCCTGCGCATTCACGAGCATTTGTAGAGTCTCTGGGTCTAGACTTCAACCCGTACACCACTCAAATCGAGCCACATGACTATATGGCTGAACTGTTTGATGCGCTACGTCGTTTCAACACTATTCTGATCGATTTTAACCGTGACATTTGGGGCTATATCTCTCTTGGTTTCTTCAAGCAAAAACTAAAAGAAGGCGAAGTTGGTTCTTCAACCATGCCACACAAAGTTAACCCAATTGACTTTGAAAACTCTGAAGGTAACTTGGGTATTGCCAATGCTGTACTTGCACACCTTGGCGAAAAACTGCCAATTTCTCGCTGGCAGCGTGACCTGACTGACTCTACTGTGCTTCGCAACATGGGTGTTGGTTTTGCGCAAAGCTTAATTGCTTTTGAAGCTTGCTCTAAAGGTATTGGCAAACTTGAGTTGAACGCTGCGCGTATTAATGAAGATTTGGATAATGCCCAAGAAGTATTGGCTGAGCCTATTCAAACTGTAATGCGTCGTTACAACGTTGAAAAACCGTACGAAAAACTGAAAGCCCTGACTCGTGGTCAAGCCATGACTCGCGAGATGATGGTTGATTTCGTAAATGGTAACGAGTTGGAAGCTGTTCCTACTGCTGACCGTGCGCGTTTAGCGGAAATGACGCCTGCATCATATACAGGTAATGCTGCTGATCAAGCTAAACAAGTAGCTGAGCTGATTGCTAAAATCTAATTTGCAATAAGACGAAAAGGCGAAGCTCAGGCTTCGCCTTTTTATTTATAATGTGTTTTATTCTAAAAAAGATATTTTATAATAACGACATGATTGATCATCGACTTTCCGCCAAACATTACACAAGCCTGAGCATTTTAATTCTGGCGATTTTGCTTGCCAGTATTCGTCCTTTAGAACTGGAAGCTTATCTTTTGCATCAGGCAGGCACAGTTTTCATGACCATCATGCTGCTCATCTGCCTGTATAAAATCGGCCTGAATTTTTTAAGTTTTAATTTATATATTCTTTTTCTGATTGTTCATGTGATTGCTGCACACTATCTATATTCTTATGTGCCTTATAACCAGTGGATTGAACAGATTTTTGGCTTTAATCTGAATGAAGCGATGCACTGGTCACGCAATATGTTCGACCGATTTGTCCATCTGGCCTATGGATTATTACTTTATCCAATTTTCTATCGCCTGTTTCAGGTCTGGTTGCCGCAGCAAAAACCCGTGGTCATTTTCCTGCTGGTGATTCAGTTTGTGATGGCCAGTAGCATGCTCTATGAATGGCTGGAATGGCTGATTGCCATTGGTTTATCTCCTGAGGAAGCTGAAAACTATAATGGACAACAAGGTGATATGTGGGATGCACACAAAGACGTCTTGCTTGCTACGATTGGTGCAGCGGTAACAGGCGGTCTGCAGTTGATACCGAAAAATCAAAAAATCCCACTGAAGTGAGCTTTAAAATTCATTCAAGATCAATTGAATTAAAGTTTTGGATCACGCATTTAATTACATTCATATTTTTCAATTATGAATGTGGGCAATATCGCATCCAATCCTCTTTCATTTTTTGCAGTTCATTATCCGTCAACATCTCACTGTAATAAATGAAATAGATTGCATCAGGATATTGAATCTCATGACGGAACATCATGCCACGCAGTGACACAGATAACTCCTCAGGAAAATCATCCTCTAAATAAAGTTCTTCAAATTCATAATTAAAATAACAATTTTGCGTCGCAAGAAATGCTTCAGCTATAGCCATGTTTCTGCTCTAACAATAAAATATGCTTTATTTTATCTGATTAGTTTCAGTGATGGTTTACATTTCATTCGGTTCAATCCATTGAACAAACTTAGATTCTGACAAATGTGGATATTTGAACTTATCTAGATATTCAAAACAGGCCTTTTGGCCTTGAGGAATTTTATCCAGATGCTTATCGAAAAATAAATGCCGACTATATTGAGCGCCATCAAAGCGAATACTCACACGTTCAAATTCATTACCACCTCGAACTTTATGCATCTGATAAAACTGCACAACACCACATTCCTTCGATGGAATAACAGGTGGATCATTGGGCTTTAGAAAGCTATACAGCAGAAAGATACAAACGCCGGGTAGAAAACTCAGCCAAAACAAAACCTTCTTAGAATTATCCTGAGTTAATTTTGCTTCAGAATAAAGCATACATAACATCGGAATAAATACGATACTAAAAAAACCAAGCAACAAAATAAACGTGAGCATATGAGCCTAGACTCAATCAGAGTACTCCACTTATATCATAACAATATGATTTCAAAAAATAAAAAAGCTCACCGAAGTGAGCTTTAAAATTCATTCAAGATCAACTGAATTAAAGTTTTGGATCACGCATTTGTACCAAGTTTGCATTGGCTTTACTTAAGCTTTCCATGACTTTATTCATGACAGTGGGTACCAGTGAATCAGCAATTTGCGCTGCTTGCAGGCCCAGCTTTTCACCCAAAGTTGGTTTTTTTCGGGTCTGGATGGAATAGATATCATGTTGGGTTAACAAGTTGAGCAGATATTCATCTGAGGTTTGCAGTTTATCCACCAGATTTAGATCTAGCGCATCCCGACCATACCAATGCTCACCAGTGGCCACTTTTTCAATATTCAGCTGTGGGCGATACTTTTCAACGAAATGTTTGAATAAAGCATGGGTTTGCTGTAGTTCTTCTTCAAACTTGGCCTTGCCCTCTTCGGTATTTTCACCAAACATAGTCACGGTACGTTTGTACTGTCCTGCGGTATAGAGTTCAAAGTCGATTTTATTGTCTTTCAGCAGGCGGTTAAAGTTGGGGACTTGAGCAACCACACCAATTGAACCGACAATCGCGAATGGTGCAGAAATAATCTCATTGGCAATACACGCCATCATATAACCGCCACTAGCGGCTACTTTATCGACACAGATGGTCAGATGAAAACCTGCCTCGCGTAAACGTACCAGTTGAGCTGCTGCAAGTCCATAACCATGGACCATGCCGCCCGGACTTTCCAGACGCACTACAACGCGGTCACGACCTGCTTTGGCTGTGGCCAGAATCAGAGTGATTTCTTCACGTAAGCCTTCTACCGCAGAAGCAGCCATATCACCTTTAAAATCGAGCACATAGATTTTTTGATTGGTTTTCTTACGCGCACGCGCTTCTTTTGACAGTTGTTGTGATAACTGTAAAAGTTCCAGTTTAGAGCCAGTAGTTTGCGCTATTTTTTTTCGTTGTTCATTGATACGCGCATTGAGATGACTAATACGGATTTCAGCGGACAGTTTCGGAGTATGAAATAACATAAAAAATCTATTCTCTATTTAATTCGGATTTATTCCTTTAGATTAGGTCAATTTCGGTTTTTTTCAACTTTATTTCGAGAATTATTACGATTATCACCATCTATTTCACCTATAAAAAAAGAGCCTTGCGGCTCTTATTCTAGATATCGGATTAACCGAAACGCCCGGTAATATAGGCTTCAGTCAACTGATGATCTGGCTGGGTAAAGACTTTTTCGGTCGAGTTGACTTCAATCAGATCCCCCAAATGGAAATACGCAGTACGATCCGATACACGTGCTGCCTGTTGCATGGAGTGAGTTACGATCGCGATGGTATATTGCGTAGATAGCTCAGAAATCAGCTCTTCCACTTTGGCGGTTGCAATGGGATCAAGTGCCGAACACGGTTCATCCATCAAAATGACTTCTGGACTGACTGCAATCGTACGCGCGATACACAGACGTTGCTGCTGACCACCTGACAAACCTGTTCCCGGCTGGTTCAAACGATCTTTCACTTCTTCCCACAGACCGGCTTTGCGCAAGCTGCCTTCGACAATTTCTTCAAGATCGTACTTGTCACGCGCCAAACCATGCAGTTTTGGGCCATAGGAGACATTATCGAAGATTGATTTTGGAAATGGGTTCGGCTTCTGGAACACCATACCAACCTGTGCACGTAGCAAGACCACATCAAGATTTGGATCATAAATATCTTGGTTATCCAACATCACTTTACCGGTTACACGGCAGCTATCAATGGTATCGTTCATGCGGTTTAAGGTACGCAGGAAGGTTGATTTACCACAGCCTGATGGCCCAATAAAAGCAATCACTTCATTTTCATAAATGTTCAGGTCAATGCCTTTAATCGCTTCCGCTTCACCATAGTACACATGCACATCAGAGGTACTAAGTTTCACATTCGTCGACTTCGCATCTTTTTTGCTGCTTTGCGTATCGAACTGGGAAACAAACGGAGTTGCTGGCTTTTGAGTCGCCTCATCCGAGGTGAATTGTGTCTGTTGTGGATTCACGATTTGATCCTTTTTTAAGGAATTTTGAATAACAGTTGTGTTCATGATTCTGCCCCTATTACCAACGGACTTCAAATTTCTTACGTAACCAGATGGCCAGACTGTTTAAGCTGATCATCATGGCCAGAAGTACAATAATTGCTGCTGCAGTACGCCCTTCAAAGAAGTTACGCAATTCATTGCCTTGCCATAAGAAAATCTGCACCGGTAAAGCCGTTGACTGATCAAATGGAGTGGCTGGAACGCTGGCAACAAAAGCACTCATCCCGATTAATAACAATGGTGCGGTTTCACCTAAAGCTTGTGCAACCCCGATAATTGCGCCTGTCAAAATACCCGGTAAAGCCAAAGGCAAGACGTGATGAAATACTGTCTGGATACGCGAAGCACCGAGGCCCAAAGCTGCCTGACGAATCGAAGGTGGAACCGCTTTGAGTGATGCACGTGTGGTAATGATTACAGTCGGCAAGGTCATCAGACTCAGCACCAGACCACCCACCAATGGTGCTGACAGTGGCAAATGCATCCAGCCAATAAAGATCGCTGCACCTAATAGACCGAAGACAATCGATGGTACGGCTGCCAGATTATTGATATTGACTTCGACCACATCGGTAATCCAGTTTTTCGGTGCAAACTCTTCCAGATAGATCGCAGAGGCCACCCCGATTGGAATCGAGATAAAGATCACAATCATCATCATGAACAGCGAGCCCATAAAGGCGCCTGCCAAGCCAGAAGTTGCTGGTGAACTGCGCGAATCAGGACTGGTGAAAATATTGGTATTGAAACTATTTTCAATCACACCAGAGGCTTTCATCTCATCCGCCACCTGGCGCACTTCAGGACTGAGCTGCTGCTGTTCATCGGGAAGATCACGGTCAATATTTCCCGCTAGCCAGACATCGACATTGGCATCCGCCAGAATTTTCACTTCCTTGCTTTGACCGACGAGACTCGGATCATTCATGACCATATCGCGTAAACGGTAAGCCTCAGAACTGGTATATAAAGAACCCAGTTCATCACGCTGGCTTTCCAGCCTGCTATCTTTGGCGATCATGCCGTTGATAATCAGCGCATCCCAATCCACCATTCCGACTTCAGTCTGCCACGCGATAAAACGATCTTCAAACTGTGCGGGAGACTCTCCTGCAGCTGGCTTCGGTTTTGGACCAATATCCACAATGGCGGGATCGAAATGAATCGGTAAACTCATGCTGCTTTGCCAGAATGCAGGTAAACCTTTGGACAAAATACTACCGAAGAGCAATACCACAAAAAATAAACCGGCCAATACCGCAGAAAAACCAAACAAACGGAACGCTTTTTCTTTACGGTGGCGTCCTGCTAAAGAGCTTTGAATGGTCTTCTTACGCTTTTCACGCAGCTCGTTAGCGACGGATGGATCAATACGCTGATCCACAGGCGTTGTATTTGAAGTACTCATTAGTCGTATTGCTCACGATATTTACGCACGATGATCAGTGCAACAATGTTCAAACCTAAGGTAATGACGAATAGCGTCAGTCCTAGCGCAAAGGCCACCAGTGCTTGGGGACTAGCAAAGTCAGTATCGCCAGTTAGCTGATTCACGATGGTAATCGTGACTGTGGATACGGCTTCAAGCGGATTGGCATGCAACTGCGGGCTGTTCCCGGCTGCAAGAACCACAATCATAGTCTCGCCAATTGCACGTGATGCAGCCAACAGGAATGCACCGATAATACCCGGTAGAGCTGCGGGTAAAACCACCTGACGGATCGTTTCAGATTTGGTCGCGCCCAAGCCCAAAGAGCCATCACGTAAGGCACGCGGCACCTGAGTGATGATGTCGTCTGACAAAGAAGACACGAACGGGATAATCATGATGCCCATCACCAGACCGGCAGTCAGCGCACTGGTCGCATTAATTTCGAGTCCGACCAGGGCACCCATGCTTTTAAGGAATGGACCGATGATCATCAAGGCAAAGACACCATAGACAATCGTAGGAATACCCGCCAACACTTCAATTGTAGGTTTTGCCCAAGAGCGGAATCGCGGTGAAGCGTATTCTGCCAGATAGATCGCAATCATCAGGCCAACCGGAACTGCAACTAAAAGTGCGATCCCGCTGACCATGAGCGTGCCCCATAACAGTGGCAATAAACCATAACTGCCTTCAGCACTGCCAGAGGTACTAAATCCCGGGTTCCATTGGGTACCAAAGAAGAAATCCAGTGGGCTGACGAAGCTGAAGAAACGCATTGCCTCGCCAAACATCGACATCACAATCCCGAGAGTGGTCAGAATCGCCACACCTGAACACAATGCCAGGCCGATATTAATCATTTTTTCGACTTGGTTACGTGCACGGAATTCCTGGTTAATATGTTTCTTGGCCCAGACCAGACCGGCCAGCGCAGCCGAAATCACGACTGCCAATTTGGCAAAGGTACCAATGGTCGAGAATTTAGCCAACTGTTCTGCTGCTGCAACTTCATAGGCTGCAGGTGTATCACTGACCCCGAAACCTGAGGCAAGTGCCTGAACGCGATCAATCACAACACTCAGACTTGCCGGATCCAGACTGGCCGAAACATTTTCTGGCAAATGGTTGAGTACCACCTGCTCCAGAAAAGTGGGTTCCACCATGTTCCAAACAATCAAAATTAAAAACGCAGGGATACCACACCATAGTGCCACCAAGGCACCATAATATCCGGGACGCGAGTGTAAGTTTGCAGAATTGCTTCCCTTACCTGCTAAGCTACGGCTTTTACTTAATCCGATTTGATAGGCTATGGCCATGATGGCCAATAACACACCTATAAGTAGCAGATTCATGTATTCTCCACTGTTTTTTCAATTTTCATAGTTTGAAAAAACTTGTTTATCGCAAAAAGCCGATGGTAGGTTGACCCTACCACCAGCGTTTTCAAAATCATTTATTACTTCACAACAACCGCTTTACCAGCCTTGAAATTTGCCAGAACTGCCGCGCGTTCTTTATCAGACATTGAAATCAGACCTGCTTTTTCCAGCTTAGAGCCTTTGCCAGATACTTTCTTGTTCAGGAAGTATTCTGTGAACTGCGGTAAGCCTTTGATTGATTTCAAGTGCTCGCCTTTTACGTAGAAGAACAATGGGCGTGATACCGGATAAGCACCATTCAAGATGGTCTTTTCAGAAGGTGCTACATTGTTCACCGTAGCAACACGTAGACGGTCACGGTTCTGATCATAGAAACCTAAGCCAAACACACCCACAGCACTTGGAGAAGTCTTCAAACGTGCCAATGTTTCGGTATAGTCACCGGCAATCTCAACCACACGGCCATCTTTACGGAATGTCGTACAGGCTTTTTTCTTAGCATCTTTGTCTAAAGACTTAATTGCAGCGTACGTTTCACAACCTGCATCCACCATTTTCTCCTGGAAGACTTCGCGCGTACCATGATTCGACGCAGGAATTACCAGGGTGATTGGTTCATTTGGAAGTGCTTTGTCAATTTGGTTCCAACGCGTGTACGGGTTAGCGACCATTTTGCCATTTGATGGAAGTTGTGCAGCAAGTGCAGCGAAGACATGTTGTGGACGCAGTTTATAAGCCGCTTTGTTAGCATTCGATGCAAATACAATACCGTCATAACCAATTTTGATTTCTAGGACTTGGTTAACGCCATTCTTTTTACATTCTGCCAGTTCAGTACTTTTAATTTGACGAGAAGAGTTTGCGATATCAATCGTGTTATCACCCACGCCATTACAGAACTGCTTTAAACCACCTGAAGAACCGCCAGAACCGACAACTGGTGTTTTAAACTGTGGGAAAGTATTGCCGAATTCTTCTGCCACGATACTGGCATATGGAAGTACAGTTGAAGAACCTGCAATTTGGATGGTGTCACGTGCTGCGTGTGCAGTCGTTACAGCAGTTGCCCCGGTTACTGCTAATGCTAAAGCTATATTTGTAAAGCGCATTCTAGTATCTCTCTCATTTATGCAAATTTGGAGTACACCACTTTTTATTCAGTTTTGTACTTCTTTCGATACCTGCATTTTGATTTTAGAATATGACAGATAAGTTACAGCTTTATTACGATTTAGTGATTTTTCATCTAGCGGTTTTTTCTTGATTAAATTTTTATGGATTTCAATGATTAAGTTCTTTTTGT
Source organism: Acinetobacter lwoffii (assembly GCF_024129735.1). Classification (GTDB taxonomy): domain Bacteria; phylum Pseudomonadota; class Gammaproteobacteria; order Pseudomonadales; family Moraxellaceae; genus Acinetobacter; species Acinetobacter lwoffii_H. The sequence goes on from NZ_JAMXXK010000045.1 coordinate 11,787, forward strand.
CATTCACTTCAATAAAAAATTTTAGACCAATGACATGTAACAATTTTTACAAACCTGAACTCAGGATAAATCTTGCTCCCCAGTTTTACATAAGCCTATGACAAATAAATAACAGGCTAAATGGGAGTCCGATCTTCCGTGTTTTTGTTTTGAATTTCGATCTGGGAAATGACCTTTTTTTTGTTTTTAACCCTACAAAAAAAAGGAGATCATTTCGATCTCCTTTTTTTCACACCACCATCACTTATGCAATGGGTGGCGTATAAGTACCGTCAGCGATTGAATCTTTGATACGATCCGCTTCTGCAAGCACTAATGCCAGCAAGTTCTTCACGTTATCAAGCGTTGCAACCGGGCTTAAAGTCGTCATTTTCAGAGACTGAACCTGACCCACTTTCGTCACACCAATGTTCGCTTCACCACGTGCAAACAGTTCGTCTGCTACGTTTTGGTTGAGCGTATCCAGCAATTCAACCGGATAGCCCGCTGGAACCACACGGAACAAGACAGACGCGAATTGAGGCTCAAGCAGAAGTTCGAGACCGTCAGTCGCTTTAATGTAGTCTGCCACATCACGCGTTAAGCCAACCCCATGATCGATCATTGAACCATAAAGCTCTTCGCCCAATGCTTCTACCGTCATCCACAATTTCAATGCATCAAAACGACGCGTGGTTTGTAGCGACTTCGACACCAGGTTAGGAACACCATGCTCTTCATCATAAGCAGAGTTTAGGTACTCAGCTTCATAATGCATGAAACGGTAGTTCGCTTCATCTTTGAGCAGGAACGCACCACAAGAAATGGTCTGGAAATAATGCTTATGGAAATCAAGCGTGATCGAATCCGACAGCTCAATCCCGTCCAGCATAGAACGATAGTCATTGGATAGAATCAGTGCACCACCCCATGCCGCATCGATGTGCATCCACGCGCCATATTTATTGGTGATTTCACGAATTGCTTTCAATGGATCAATCGCACCAGCATCCGTTGTACCCGCTGTTGCCACCACACATGCCACGATCTTGCCTTCAGACTGAAGATGCGCCATGGTTTTTTCCAGTGCATCTACGTCCATCTGTGCATTTTCATTCACAGGAACAGTGACCACTGACTGGAAGCCCATGCCCATCATCGCCATGTTCTTTTGCACAGAGAAATGTGCATTTTCAGAACAGATGACTTTGACATTACGCATCGCATCCGCAGGAATACCATCGCGCTGAACCGACCACGGATTACCATTTTCGTCTTTCCAGTTTTTCGCGATGCAAGCATCACGCGCAAGCAATACGCCCATCAAGTTAGACTGCGTACCACCAGAAGTGAACACACCGGCCTGACCCGCACCATAGCCGACTTTTTGACGTAACCAGTCAATCAGCTGAACTTCCATCAACGAACCGGCCGGGCTTTGATCCCATGAGTCCATTGACTGGTTGGTTGCATTAATCAGCACTTCCGCGATCTGGCTAGTCACCATCGTTGGACAGTGAAGATGCGCAAGTGAATGCGGATGATGCACTTTTAAGCTCTTGTTAAGGAATAGCTCAACCATACGCTCAAGAGATTTTTCTACACCCAAACCTTCTTTTGAAGGATGAAATGCAATTGCACTGCGCAGCTCTTTAATACTGCCGCCCGTGTACATTTTGTCGTTTTGCAACCATGCCGCAACCGCTTTGGTCGCTTGGTCCATGCCAGCCTGATAGTCAGCAATGGATGCAGCATCATTGCAGAGTAACGCTTTACGATGTTCTGCGAAATCTACCATGAATTATGCGCCTCGAACTGCAACTAGTGCTTCAGCAACCGATTTTTTGAAACGAGCAATCACTTCAACACATTCGTCTTGAGTAATGATCAACGGGCAAAGTAAACGAATCACTGTACCGTTACGACCACCTTTCTCAAGCAATAATTTATTGTTGAAACAAGCGGTTTGGATCGCTGCAGCCAACTGACCATCAGCAGGTAAAGAACCCATATGATCCGCATCTTTGCGCTCATCTACGATTTCAACGCCGATCATCAGACCACGGCCACGCACGTTACCGATACACGGGAATTCAGTAGCCAGTTTTTTAAGTTCAGCTTGCAGGAAATCACCACGCTCTTGTGCATTTTGAGCCAGGTTCTGTTCTTTAATGGTATTGATCGTTGCAAGACCTGTACCCATCGCCAATTGGTTACCACGGAAAGTACCGGTATGACCTGCTGGCTGCCAAGCATCAAACTTACGTTTAATACCAAGTACGGCAAGCGGTAAGCTACCACCTACGGCTTTAGACATCACTACAACATCAGGTTCGATACCTGCGTGTTCGAATGCAAACATTTTGCCTGAACGTGCAAAACCAGCCTGAACTTCATCAAGAATCAACACGATATTGTGTTTTTCAGTCACTTCGCGGATTTTTTGCAACCATTTTACTGGCGCAGTCACCACACCGCCTTCACCTTGAATCGCTTCAAGAATCACAGCTGCAGGTTTGGTCACGCCGCTTTCTACATCTTCAATGAAGTTTTCAAAGTAGTAAGTCAGGGCATCAACACCGGCTTCACCACCAAGACCCAATGGACAACGGTATTCATGCGGATACGGCATGAACTGTACACCCGGCATCAAACCGTTCACTGCATTTTTCGCAGACAGGTTACCTGTCATTGCCAATGCACCGTGAGTCATACCATGGTAGCCGCCAGAAAAGCTGATCACTGAGCTACGACCGGTAAAGGTTTTCGCCAGTTTAATCGCGGCTTCAGTTGCATCTGCACCGGATGGACCACAGAACTGCAAGCAGTACTCTTCTTGACCACCTGGAAGATAAGAAAGAAGTGCTTCAGTAAAAGCATCTTTTAAAGGAGTAGTAAGATCCAGGGTATGCAATGGTAAACCGCTTGCAATTGTATCCTGGATACTTTGAATGACTGCAGGATGATTATGGCCTAAAGCCAACGTCCCTGCCCCAGCTAAACAATCAAGGTACTCAGTACCTTCAACATCGGTAACCCAGCAACCTTGTGCTTTCGCTATCGCTAACGGTAATTTACGTGGATAACTACGCACATTCGATTCCATCTGACTTTGGCGAGTCAAGTAGTATTCGTTTGTGGAATTGGTGGCAGGGTTTACAGAAGTAACGCTCATATCGAATTACCATCTCTGATATGGGTGAAAGAAATAAGTCTGGTGACGTTTGGTCCTTTGACTCGGCGCTTTATAAAGGTTCTAGCTAGCAGTTTTGTATTCGAATAACTAGGAGGCGGATGATACCGAATTTTTCAGGAAAATAAACAACTTTCAGTCACATTTTGTCCTAATCTTTATCGAAAAAAAACATCATGCTACTCCATCCCCTAAATCATCATCTTACAGTGTGACAGCAGAAAGAAAAGCGTGTTCTTTTATGCTTTTTTGTAGCGCAGGCGGCATTCAGGTAATCAATCTTAAAATTATTCATTAAGTATTTAATTATTAATAATAAATATAAATTAAATAATGAGATAAAATTAAAGAAAATTTAACACTCTTACGACAAATATTTCGTAAAAAGATCACAATTGAGATTTAATATTTTAACAACGGCTTAGATGGCCAATTTTAAGAAAAACAGGACAATTTCATGCGTCTCTTAGCACTTACCAGTTTGATCCTTGCCAGCACCTTCGCCACAGGCGCATTTGCAGCTCCTGCTGAATCTCTAAATTATAATGTGGTTAATCTTTCAGCAGAGGCCAGCCGTGAAATCTCAAATGATGAAATGCATGCTGTGCTTTATATTGAAAAATCCAACAAACAGCCGGCTGAACTGGCCACTCAAATTAACCAGCTGATGAATCAGGCGATCGCCACAGCACGCAAATATCCAACTGTGAAAATCGAGACGGGTGCACAAAGCACTTACCCTATTTATGACAATGACAACCGCAAATTGAAAGAATGGCGTGGTCGTGCCCAGATTCGTCTGGAATCGAAAGATTTTAAAGCAACGTCTCAACTGATTGCCGAATTACAACAGCACTTCCAGACCCAGTCGATTAACTTTAAAGTATCAGACGAAAAGCGTAAAAAAGTTGAAAGCGAGCTGATGATTGAAGCCACCAAAAACTTCCAGCAACGCGCACAGGCACTCACCCAAACCTGGAACAAACCGAGTTATCAACTGGTGAACTTAAACCTGAATACTAACAATTATTCACCACAGCCAGTACCGCGTATGGCCATGATGAAATCTGCATCGGCTGATATGGCGGTTCCTGAGCAGGAAGTTGCGGCGGGTGAATCGCAAATGACGGTCAGTGCCAATGGCTCGATTCAGTTTAAGTAAATTGTCCATAAAACTTAAAGCGACCTGATTTAGGTCGCTTTTTTTATTTTAGAATTTTATAAAATAATGTTGTGGCCTCTAAACTCCCTGTATGGCTTAAAGCAAATTTTGGGATCAGACCTGCATATTCAAAACCAAATTTACGATAAAGCTGCTCGGAGACATCGCCTGTGCGCGTATCCAGTACTAATAAACTTAATCCAATCTGTTTGGCATATTGTTCCACCAACTCTAAAAGAGTAAAAGCAATGCCCTGCTGCCGTGCTTTAGGATGCACCATCAATTTTTCAATTTCTGCCCGATGTAAAGCATTAGCTTTTGTTGCACGCACTAACTGTACTGTACCCACTAAATTTTCATTTAAAAAAGTCGCCCAAAGATAAGTTTTTTCCTTTTGAATATCCTGAGCAACACCTGCCCAATAATGCTGAAAATATTCTGCTGGCTCATGCGGCAAAAACCCAAGTGATGCGCCATCTTTTACACAACGCTGAAATAAGTCTGCCAATGCACATTGATATCCTTCAATGCTGTTTAATAATCGATATGTAACGACTGTCATATTCGCCCCCCCTTTTCTTCTTATCACTATCAAAATATATGCCATTTTTGTTTTTCTCATAAAAAATCCCGCTCGAAAGCAGGACTTTTTGAATCTCTAAACTTGAATCTGAATAACTTAGTAAATCGCCATATGATTGCGATGGATCATTTCTAGTGAACGTGCTTCACCTAACACCTGATGCACTTTATCTGATGCCAGACCACGAACGATATCTGCTGAACGCGAACTGAAGTTGACACGACCGACCGCAATCCGGTGACCTTGTGTATCGACACATTCCACCACATCACCGCGTTCGAAATGACCCTCAACTGCTTTTACACCGACAGGCAATAAGCTGCGATGATTGTCTTTAATGGCTTTTACTGCACCATCATCAATCACTAAACGACCTGCGGTTTGCAAGTGAGCAGCTAACCATTGCTGATGCGCTGTCATCCGGTCTTTGTCAGTCACAAACAAGGTACCTAACAATTCGCCAGACATTAGACGTGATAGAACACCATCACTATCACCACTTGCAATTAAGGTCGGACAGCCGGACTTTGCAGCCAGACGTGCAGCACGAACTTTGGTCAGCATGCCACCACGACCAAATTTACCGCCCCCGCCTGCCATATCAAATAGGCTTTCATCCATCGCACGTACGGTGTGGAACAGTTTGGCATCCGGATTCGAACGTGGGTCTGAGTCAAACATCCCTTCCTGATCCGTTAAGATAATCAGGAGGTCTGCATGCACCTGACCCGCAACCATCGCAGCAAGTGTGTCGTTATCACCAAAGCGAATTTCGTCAGTCGAAACCGTATCATTTTCATTGATCACCGGAATCACACGCCAGTCAATCAGGTTCTGCAAAGCATCACATGAATTGAGATAGCGACGACGATCTGCCAGATCATCATGGGTTAACAATACTTGCGCAGTTCGAATCTGATGCTTCTCAAGTACGCTTGACCAGGTATGAATCAGACCCATCTGACCGATGGCAGCACAAGCCTGAAGACTGGGTAGATCGGTGGGTCGATTCTCAAGTTTCATTCGCACCATACCTTCAGCCACAGCACCGGAAGACACCAGAATAATCTCATGTCCTGCATTGTGTAGATCTGCGATTTGTCCCGCCCAATGCGAGATAGCATCTAAATCTAAACCTTGTCCGTTTGCTGTGAGTAAAGATGATCCGATTTTAACAACGATTCGTTTACAACCCTTGAGCTGACGCTGCCCATCTACCACTTCTATCATCTTGTCCTCAGACTCTTCTCTCAGAGATTAGCGTACGTAGTACACTTCCACATCACTATCATCATCGCCATCTTCATCATCTTCGTCATCACCCAGAATACCGGCAAGACGTTGCTGACGACGCATCTCACGATACGCTTCTTTTGCAGCGATGGTTTGTTCACGTGTTTCAGCTTCAAGCTGATCACGGAATGCTTTCATTTCTGCTGCATATTCTTGATCTTCAGCTTCGCGTTCACGTTGCTCTTCGATCTGATCCATCAGGTAGTAAACTACGTCTTTGGTGCCTTCAGCCGTTAAGCCAGAAGTCTCAAAAACTGGGCCTTCCCACTGCAATTCTTCAAGAATATGGGTGCACCATTCTTCACGTGTTTCTTCAGCCAACTGATCGACTTTGTTCAGCACCAATACGATCGGCAGTTTTGAAAGCGTTGGGGAGAAATTTTCTAACTCTTTCATAATTGCTTTAGCATTATGTGCCGGATCTGAGCCATCAATCGGCTGTACGTCAACGATGTGTAACAAGATACGGGTACGCGCCAAGTGCTTCAGGAAGCGAATCCCAAGACCTGCACCTTCAGATGCGCCTTCGATCAGGCCCGGAATATCCGCCATCACGAATGAACGGTGACTATCGGCATCGACCACACCCAGGTTTGGCACCATGGTGGTAAATGGATAATCTGCAACTTTTGGTTTTGCTGCCGAGACTGCACGAATGAAGGTTGATTTACCCGCATTTGGCATACCTAGCAAGCCGACATCTGCCAGAACTTTAAGCTCTAGACGGATTTCACGGAATTCACCTTTTTGACCATGCGTACACTTACGTGGTGAACGGTTGGTCGATGATTTAAAGTGGGTATTACCTAAACCACCATCACCGCCTGCTGCAACTTTCACGCGTTGACCGTCTTCGATCAAGTCGCCAATAATGTCACCAGACTCAACATCTACAATTGTTGTTCCTACCGGAACTTTTAATACGGTATCTTCACCGCCACGACCAGCACAGTTCGCCCCACGGCCATTTTTTGCTCGTTCTGCACGATATTTACGTGTATAACGATAATCAACTAGCGTACTGGTGTCGTCGTCAGCCTGAATATAAATGCTGCCGCCACGACCACCATCACCACCATCTGGACCACCAAATGGCACGAATTTTTCACGGCGAAAACTGGCTACGCCATTGCCACCGTCGCCAGCCTCTACGGTAATGACTGCTTCATCAACAAAGCGCATATTGCCAATCCTCTAAAAACTTTAAAACCCCATATTCTGCCATATTTTAAAGAATTTCTCGAATAGAATTATGCAGCAATCCCATAAATCTTAGTTAGTCGTTTTCTCACCAAGTTTATTTGATCTATTCAAGGCATAGATTTGGAAAAAGAATACTTAAAAGATTGAAAAGAAGTGATAGGAAATGAAGCGTTTTTGCCCTAGTACCATTCCCTATTCTGGAAATTCTTTTTGTGAATTTCTTGATGATTTTTAAAATAATTTATAGAGGAGTAAATTTTCAAAAACCCTATTCACAAGAAAATATTCTTATGCGGATACCTTTTAAAATCTATATTTTATATCAACTAAGATAAGTCCAAATTTTTTATTTTCATAAACACTGCATTCCTGCCATTTAATAATAACTATTTAATAACACTTTGTTTATGCTCTAAAATATCTGGCAGGCTTTTTTCAATCCAGCCAATTAAATACATGATTTTTTCAGCCGCTTGTGAACCGGTAATCGTCAATTGATATTCCACTTTTGGCGGCACCACCGGATAAACCGTTCTCAAAATAAAACCATCCTGTTCAAGCATTTTTAAAGTCTGGGAGAGCATTTTTTCACTTACCCCCTCAATGCGTTGTTTCAGTTCACTGAAACGATGCACACCTTCACTTAAGCAACGCAAAACCAAGACCGACCATTTATTGGCAAGGTGTTCCAATATTTCACGTGATGGACATTCAGTTGATAAAACCTGCCCCAATAACGGGCTAATTGCATAATTTGTCATACTATTCTCACCATATTTTTATTACTTACTCATTTTAATATACTTACTCTTTGTAAGTTATCAGATTCATATTTCGTCAGCAAGCAGATTTTTTGATTCTTATTAGATTAAGAAAGTTCACTTTAAATAAAAAAATCATAAAAAAAGAGCCTCAAATGAGGCTCTTTTTTTAGCTAAATACTAATTATGCATTAGTTTCAGCAGGAACTTTTGGATAGCTTACGCCACCCATCTGTTCAGCAATACGCAATACCTGGCAGCTATAACCCACTTCGTTATCGTACCAAACATAAGCAGTTAAACGGTTGCCTGAAGTGATCGTTGCTTGCGCGTCAAATACACCTGCAGTGCGTGAACCGATAAAGTCAGAAGATACCACTTCAGTCGAGTTGGTATAACCGATTTGGCCTTGCAGGCTAGAACCGATTGAAATCTGACGAATGTATTCATTCACTTCATCACGATCAACGTCTTGACCTAAAGTCAGGTTAAGAATCGCAAGAGATACGTTTGGTGTAGGTACACGTACAGAGTTACCTGTCAATTTACCTTGAAGAGCTGGAAGCGCTTTCGCTACTGCTTTCGCTGCACCAGTTTCAGTAATGACCATGTTCAATGTTGCAGCACGACCACGACGGTCTGCTTTATGGTAGTTATCGATCAAGTTCTGGTCGTTCGTGAACGAGTGAACTGTTTCAACATGACCATTCAACACTGTGTATTTGTCATGCAATACTTTCAACGTAGGTGTAATGGCGTTAGTCGTACAGCTTGCAGCAGAGATGATTGTATCTTCATCAAGGATGTCCGCTTGGTTTACACCGTAAACCACGTTCTTCATGTCACCTTTACCAGGTGCAGTCAGAATCACACGAGCAGCACCCGGGCATTTAAGGTGTTGAGCAAGGCCTTCAGCATCACGCCATTTACCTGTGTTGTCGATCACAAGTGCATTGTTGATACCGTATGCAGTGTAATCTACTTCAGAAGGATTAGAAGCATAAATCACTTTGATGAAGTTACCGTTGGCAATGATTGCTTCGTTTTCTTCATCTACAGAAATTGTGCCTGCAAATGGACCGTGAATAGAGTCACGACGCAATAAAGATGCACGTTTTTCCAAATCACCATCCGATGATTTACGAACAACGATTGCTTTCAGGCTAAGACCACGACCCAGACCTGATTGACCAATCATCAAACGCGCCAGGATACGACCGATACGACCGAAACCATAAAGAACCACATCTTTATGTTCTACAGCAGCAGCATTGCCTTCGATCGATTTAACAGCGTCCGCAACAAATGCATCGATGTCGCCGCCTTTTTCTTTAAATTCAACAGCAAGTTTACCCAGATCAACTTCAGCAGAACCGATGTTTTCTACTTTAACCAATGCTTCAAGAATTGGGAAAGTATCAACTACAGAAAGTTCAACGTCCAGTACGCGAGTACGGCGGTGTGCTTTCAAAATCTGAATCACAGAACGGTTAATTAAAGAGCGACCATAAACTGTAGCTACAATATTTTTTTCACGATATAACTGGCCAACAAGGGCAATCATACGTTCCGCAAGTTCTTCACGGTTTTTCCAGCGACCTTGGTGTTCTGCATGGAGGGCAACAATAGTGTCTTTGCTCACAGATACGTCCTCTAATTAATTGTAAATCTAAGCATAAATTTCTAAACCCGACAATTGTAATGGAATTGGCCGCAAGTTTGAATCAAAAGCTCGTTGAGACGGGTAGTTTTTAACGTATATTCACTATAAATTTCAAAAATAGTTGTAATTAGCTGAATGATTTTGCATTCGAAAATGCTAAAGACCACTATTTTTCAGTACCTGGCACAAATTTGTTAAATGTTGTTTATTCATTCAATCTCTTTTTAATTTTAAGAGTTGAGCCGGTCCTGATAGTTTTCCAGATTTTTCTTAAGGGCTAATTGCTGTTTACGCTGCTTCAGCAAATGTAATATTCCTTCCACAACCAGCAGTAAAACAGCCAGCCAGATTGAAATATAGGTCAACCATTCACCTGATTCCACGCGCTCGCCCAATGCCATCGAGGCAAAAGCCAGCAGTACCGGCTCCAGATAACTCAACAGTCCAAAGATGACAAAGGGCAAATATCGGCTAGCCAAAATATAACTACCCAAACCGAGCGCACTTAAAAAGCCTAATCCAAGAACTGCCAGGATCAAGTGGGAATGATTCAACATGAGCGGCATGGAATCGCTATAGATAAAGCCCAAATAAAATGCCACCGGCAAAATCAGAAATAGATCCCACCAGAATCCACCAAGATGATCGGTCGCGAATTTACGCCGCATAAAAAAATAAAGTGGATAAGCTAAAGCGACATAAACAGTTTCCCATGCGATTGAACCGATCCGCCAGATTTCATGTCCTACTCCCAAAACTGCCAGAGCAACAGCAACCATCTGGAATGATGATAATTTCTCTTTATAGAGCATACAGCCGACCAGCACCATCACCAGAGGCAACAAAAAATAACCGAGTGAGACTTCTAGGCCACGGCCATTAATAGGGCCCCACAAGAACAGCCATAACTGTGTGGTACATAACAAAGAGCTGATCAGCAACCAGATCAAAAACGCAGGTTGCTGTAAAACCCGCTTAAAGATACTGCTGATATGTTGCAGATCACCCGACCACCACATAAAGGCAGTTAAAAACGGAATCGTGGCCAGCATACGCCAGGCAAAGGTCTGTTCACTATCTAAAGGCTGTAAGAAAGGCGTAAATACATAGAGCACCCCGAAAACCACCGAGGCCAATACAGATAACGCAATGCCTTTATACATAGTCAAACTCTACTTTCATTCGCCGGCATTATAACGATTAGTACACTAGAAAGCTTGATGCTTCATCTATTTAAAGTGAAATCACTACCCTACTTTGAAATATATTTTTGCTCATAAAAATAAAAAACCATGCCTAAGCATGGTTTCGATTAAGAAGATATTTCTATCTTTGCGTTTGTTTGGTATGAATCACATCACTCAGGTCATAACCGACAGACTGTGCATATTGTAAATATTCATTCACCACATTTTTATCCAATTGCGGATCACGTGAGAGTATCCACATATATTTACGTTTTGGCTCACCGACCAGAACAGTTTGATAATTTTCATCCAGTTTTAAGACCCAATAATCGCCACGAGCGACCGGAATCCAGCGAATAAAGTCTGGTAAGAAACTGACTTTTAGCTTGGTATTCTGCGGTGGATTTTGCACAAATGCCTCGCCCAATGACTGGGTTTGTCCACCATCTTTTTTAATGCAGCGGTTATCCACCACGATATTGCCATTTTCATTTAAAGTATAAGTCGCTGTAACATCACGATCACACTTATTTTGAAAATACAGAGGTTTGCGTGCTACTTCGTACCATGTCCCCAAATAACGGTCCAGTTCAACTTTCTCAATGGTCGGTAATGGCTGGTCTTTCGCATAAGCCATGGTAGCGGCGCCCAAACCGAGAAGAACCGCGCTACCCACCGCAATTTTTGCCAGCTTTAATCCAGTACGTGAAGATTTTTGAGTTGTCATAAAGATACCTATTGCATGTTCACAAAATATTTATTTAAAAAAATTCTGTTCATACAATAGCTTTATCAAAGCCCTTAATTTGTTACATTATGTTTGGTTTGTGATTGATTTTACGTCATTTAAATAAGATTTAATGCAACAAAAATCAATCAAACATCTGGGCTTTTAAACGTACAATTTCATCACGCATACGCGCAGCCTGCTCAAACTGCAGCTCTTTTGACGCTTTCAACATTTCTTTTTCAAGCTTGTTAATGTGTTTCGCAAACATTTTCGGATCTGCCATGATATGCCGCTCATCTGCACTGATCGCACGTGCCTGATCCGAGGCTTTCAATTCAATGGATTCATCATCCAATACTTCACCAGTATCAATTTCCTTGATCACCTGACGCACTGCACTCCGCGGGGTAATGCCATGTTCTTCATTAAATTGAATCTGCTTGGCACGACGACGGTCCGTCTCATCAATGGCTTTCTGCATCGAATCAGTGATTCGGTCTGCATACAGAATCGCCTTACCTTTCAGGTTACGTGCAGCGCGGCCAATGGTCTGAATGAGAGAGCGCTCGGAACGCAGGAAACCTTCTTTATCCGCGTCCAGAATGGCGACCAGTGACACTTCCGGCATATCCAGCCCTTCACGCAGCAGGTTAATCCCGACCAGTACATCATGCACTCCAGTACGCAGTTCATGAATGATTTTGACCCGCTCAACCGTATCGATATCCGAGTGTAAATAAGCGACCTTAATCCCGTATTCTTTCAAATAAGAGGTTAAGTCTTCGGCCATGCGCTTGGTCAAGGTCGTAACCAGCACTCGCTCATTAATATCTTTACGCAAATTAATTTCTGAAAGCACATCATCGACCTGAGTCAGAACTGGACGAATTTCAATTTCAGGATCGATCAGACCGGTCGGACGTACCACCTGCTCGACAATCTGCTGGGATTTTTCCAGCTCGTAACGTGCGGGCGTTGCGCTGACATAAACAGTCGTCGGCACAATACGTTCCCATTCCTCAAATTTCATCGGCCGGTTATCCAGCGCGCTCGGCAAACGGAATCCGTAATTGACCAGATTTTCCTTACGCGAACGGTCACCCTTATACATGGCGCCAATCTGCGGCACCGTCACATGCGATTCATCAATAATCAGCAAGGCATCATCAGGAATATAATCGAACAAGGTCGGTGGTGCTTCACCTGCAGGACGGCCCGACAAATGCCGTGAATAGTTTTCAATGCCGTTGGTATAACCCAGTTGCTGCATCATTTCCAGATCATAGCGTGTGCGCTGCTCGATGCGCTGGGCTTCCAGCAGTTTGTCATTTTCCCGGAAGAACACCAGGCGCTCTTTAAGTTCTTCCCGAATAGTTTCGATGGCGCGGGACAAATTGTCTTTCGGCGTAACATAATGGCTTTTAGGATAAATGGTCACGCGAGGTACTTTACGAACCATTTTCCCGGTCAGCGGATCAAACCAGCGAATAGAGTCAACTTCATCATCAAACAGTTCAATCCGGATCGCATCCTGATCGGATTCAGCCGGAAAAATATCAATAATTTCGCCACGAATACGATAAGTACCGCGCAGGAATTCCAGTTCGTTGCGCGAATACTGCATTTCGACCAGACGGCGGATAATATCATCACGACCAATGCAGTCGCCTTCCACCACATGCAGCAACATGCTCATGTAGGCATTCGGATCACCCAAACCATAAATTGCAGAAACTGATGCGACAATAATTGCATCACGACGTTCTAATAATGATCGTGTCGCGGAAAGACGCATCTGGTCAATATGGTCATTAATTGCGGCATCTTTCTCGATAAAAGTATCTGAAGATGGCACATAAGCTTCCGGCTGATAATAATCATAATAACTGACAAAATACTCGACGGCGTTATTCGGAAAAAATGCTTTAAATTCGCCATAAAGCTGTGCAGCCAGCGTTTTGTTATGTGCCATGACAATGGTCGGACGCTGGGTCTGTGCAATCACATTGGCCATGGTATAAGTCTTACCCGACCCGGTAACGCCCAGTAAAAGCTGATCATGAAAACCCTGTTCAATGCCTTTGACCAGCTTTGCAATGGCCTGTGGCTGATCGCCTGCTGGTTGATAACTGGTCACTAATTCAAAGGGCTTTTTATCACTCATAGCTTTCGCTGACTTCGCTGCGGATATAGATTTGATTTATTATGAGGGTAAATTGGAATTACTCAATCCCTGCTTAGGTTTCTGTTTGGTAAAATAAAACAATATTAGTATTCATTATTTGTTAGCGCTTGACTCACTCTCTAGTTTGAAAAATCATCAAAAAAATATACAGTTACAAAGGGAATAAATACAGAAAAAACCAAGCATTTTCAGCCAGCAGCTTTATTTGGGTGTACTCGGCATCGTATTTTGGCGTATAGGTGGATTATTGACTTATCTGTTTGGATAGCGCTGCAGAATAATGCCTTGACCCCTTTTCATTTCACGGGCAACATGAAGATCAGGATGGCCTAGAATCGACAATTATGACTTACCACTATCACGATGAAAGTATTGTTAAATCCCTTCCGGAAAATACGGTTTTTGTTTTTGGCAGCAACCTGGCTGGACAACACGGTGGTGGAGCTGCCAGAACGGCACTTGAACATTTTGGTGCAGTCATGGGCGTGGGTCGTGGCTGGGCGGGTCAGAGCTATGCCATTCCTACCATGAACGAACATTTACAACAAATGCCGCTCTCACAAATCCAGCACTATATTGATGACTTTAAGATTTACACCAAAAATCATCCTAAAAATAAATATTTTATTACTTCCTTAGGCTGTGGGATCGCAGGTTATAAGGTCGAGGAAATTGCACCGATGTTTAAAGGCATCTCACGCAATGTCATTTTCCCGCAATCTTTCCGTCCTTTTGTCGAAAAGCCCCTGCCAAAATTAAGCGCAAATTTTTTACACACCATATTCCGCGATTCCGTCATTTTAACTCCGGCCAGCGATGAATTGATGGAAGAACTGCCTTTGACCGAAAATGAAAAAAGCCTGGCGAGAATTATTTTAAATACCCAGATCTATCCGACCGACAGCAATGGGCGGGAACGTGTCTTTGAAATTGAAGATATCCTGCACAACCTAAATACCAAGCTGGTCGACTTTCAGAGCCATTCAGAAGGTGCCATGCTGTTTGGAGGCGTGATTTTAGCGCTACTGGAACTTTATAATATTAACGAGAAAGATTTTATCGATGTCTGGCAAGGCGAGAGAGAAATCGCGCCACCGAAGCCGGAAAATAAAGCGCGTAAAAGCATTCGTTAGTGCTATCAAAATATCTTTCAAAAAAAGCCAATGTTTGAATTGGCTTTTTTTTCTGGGCGGCTAAAATGTCGAATATGAAATCAACCAGGTGTGGATTTTATTTTGGTCGGCATTTAGAGAGCTTAAATATTTCGTTTGCTTTATTAAGAATAAAATTGAAAAAAATTTGGATAAATCTGAGTTTTAATTTCTTTTTGTTCGAAAATTAAAGCAAATATTGATCACTAACTCCCTAAAAAATTCCATAAAAAAAGCCATGATTTATCATAGCTTTTTGAGTCTGATCAATTAGCGTTTGCCCATTGAACGGCGAGTGCCACGTGGTGGCATCCAAGTACGGTCAGCATAACGCTGCGGTCTTGGTCTTAAATCTTCCAGAACTTCTTCTGCAGCATTTTGCTCTGCTTGCTTGATCGGGAAAGGTAAATTAACCAAGGGTTTTTTTTTGGGAGGAGTTTGGGTGCTCATGTGATTCACTCAATAATATATGTAGCTATTGTACAAAAAAACTCAGTCGACTGGGTAGCAGGATCTTGGATAAATTCATATGCTCTTGTTTTGGAAAAATAAAAAATCATCCCATGATGATAAATGCTTGAATCAATGCAGCCTAAAATTTACCTAAACTCTCCTCTCTATCTTCCATGATAAAAATTCATAGGATTGAAATTTTAACGCTCTCAAGAGCAAATTTCCTTCATTTTTATACTTAAGCTCTTAAGGTAGAAGTAATTATTTTTACACACTATGCATTTCTTAAAACTCAAGAGATACAAACAAAAAATATACAGCAGTTACCAATATTAACCATCGATTAACTTTTGACCTGTTGTTCTATAACTGAATTTTTTAATGTAATTCACATAATTAGTTAACTAGAAAAACGAATAAACAAACTGGACATGGAGTTCCAAATCAATGAAAACATTGCTGGCATGTATGGCAGGCCTAGCCACTTTACCTATGGTCGCGCATGCAGATTCCCCTTATTTTAGCTTGCAAGATGGAGATGGCTTTAAGCGCTTTTCGGTATCAGTCGGTGCATTGCATGTGATGCCGCAAGGCAAGGCCCAACCATTTAAAGTGAATACTGCTGTCAAAGAAGGTGAAACATCACAAGTAGGTGATATCTCAATTGACTCTGTGAAAAATAATCTTGATCCAGACATGGACCCAAACCTTTCCTCTGTTTTTGTTAATATTCTCGATCGACTTGGTACAGAAACACTGCCCGCAACGCTCAGTGGACGAGCTGAAATTTATGGACTGGAAAGCTGGAATAATCCTGGTACTGGCCTGGAAGCAGATGATGTCACCACTTTAGGCATTATGACCAATTACTATTTTACCGATAATATTTCTTTTGAAATGAAAGCCGGCATTCCCCCCAAAGTAGACTTGCAAGGCAGTGGTAAAATTTATGCCCCTTTTTCTGCGCTTGCTACCCCAAGTTTAGGTTCGATCGATTTACCCGGCATTGAGTTAAAAAATGATATTCTCATTACTGATCTGGAAGCTTATGGGCCGGCCGCCTCTGCCCGCGCCTGGACACCTGCCTTTGAATTCCAGTATCACTTTGGTAAAACCGGAGTGAATAAATTCCGGCCTTATGTCGGCTTAGGTGTGATGTATGCCTATTTCAATGAACTGGAAATTAACTCACGTACTGAGCAGGACCTGATTGCTGCAGGACATATGATTGCCAATATCAAGGAAGGAAAAGCAGGTGCTTCTCTGGATGGCACGCCAAGTTCAGCCAACCCGAAAGTTGATCTGGAAGCATCCGATGCTTTCGCGCCCGTGGCCACGGTCGGCTTTAGCTATGACTTTAATGACACCTGGTTTGCTGTAGGTTCAGTCTCTTATGCACATCTAAAAAATGACACGACAATTACAGTGACAGATGCAAATCTAGGTGAACTGATTCGCTCTAAAGCCGATATCGAAGTCAATCCGATTCTGGCCTATGCCGGGATTGGGATGCGTTTCTAAGCTCAATATCCGATTTTTAATTAAAACGGCTTCGGCCGTTTTTTTAGGCTTAATATATTAGGGTGTGTTGACACTTTTAGCTTAAAAAAATAGCGAAGTAGTAAAATCAAATCGCCAAACCCAATTTTACTATTCGCTATGCCTCGTA
>NZ_JAMXXK010000046.1 GCF_024129735.1 Acinetobacter lwoffii
AAAAGGCAAAGGCAATGTCCGCGAGTAGTGAAAATTAAAGCACAAAAATATCCAAGAAAATGCCAGTCAATTTCTTAACTGACTGGCATTAAACCTAAGGTCGCCTTTTTATCTAAAGAGGATTAGAAGCTATAACCCAGTCCAAATACGACTTTATTCTTTTGTTTTTCATCAAAACGATCATAACCACCCAAGATATAATTCATGCTTGCAGTTACACCTGTGTCACCAAGTGGCTTGCTTAAACCGATGTCAAAATGACGGAAACCAAAACTTTCTGTAGTTCCTTCAATAAAGTCACCTGATTTTTCATAAGCGTATAAGCCTAAAGCTGTATCCAAGCTGAAATCTTGTGGTAAAGCATAGCTATAAGTAGCTTTTAAATAGGTATCACCTGCATTGCCCCAAGTAGTATCTTCAAGAAGAGTTTGTGCTGTAACGCCCAAATCTTTATAGCTCATACCCAGTAACAGCTCAAATCCATCAGAATTGACATCAGATTCATAATAATAATAGTAGGTCGTACCGATCGTTAAACCTAAGTCATCATTGACTGCATGGCTATAGCCAGCATAGAAGTTATTTTCGAAAGCATCACGTCCTTCTTCAGACAAAGGGTAATCTAGCGTAGATCCCCACCAACCTGCATAGAAGCCAGACGCATGGTTATAATCAAGTCCACCTTGTAAGGTAGCGCCGCTATTTTCAGGAATGTTAGTAATACCACGCAAGTTATAGCTCGAAAGTACGCTGATATTTCCAGATACCGTATGTTCAGCAACAGGTTCTTCAGCAAAAGTAAAAGAAGATACAGCGCCCAATAAAGCAAGAGATAATACTTTTAATGTTAATTTCATTGTGTGGCTCCCCCCAGATCGTCTGAGACGTTTTTATGATCATTGATTAAACTCAAGCTCAAAATTTGCAAGAGCTATGCCAATCTGTCTAAAAGGAACCAAAATAATAAATCCAAAAAGATAAATAAAATTTAAGTTATTGTTTTTAATTCAAAATTTAAATTATAAAAAACTGAATTATCTAGGCTTTCTTTTAAATAAATGTATTTAAGGGTATTTCATCACTTTTTTAATACTTATACATAATCATTTACAATTTGCCCCATTTTGATTCTATTTTTAGAATGACTAAAATTTTTGCTAAAAAATAGTGCGTAATTTTTGATCATATTTTTTGGACTTTCCAAAATAAACAAGCTGATCACATTCATTTCACCGCTTTAGAAATATCATTTATACCTGTCAATAGAGTTATGTTTTTACTCACTTTTTACCAACAGGTTGAAAATCAATCACCTCAAATCCTTACTATTGTTTAATTTGAGTTAAAAAAATCTAAACTTTAGTGGAATATATCTAATAAAAAATGACATTTTTTCAGCATTTCTTATACAATTCCTAAAAAATTCCGATCAATTTGTATAAGGCTCTCTTCCCAATGCAAAATTCAAAAAAATTAACATTAGCAGTTTTGATTCAGGCTGCTTTGGTTTCTACTGCTTTCGCTAGCGAGCAAAGTGAATCGAAAGGTTTTGTAGAAGATGCAGAAGGTTCTGTGCTGTTCCGTACCGGTTATATCAGCCGTGACTATAAAGATACTACACCTGGCTCAGATCGCAGTTCATTTGCTCAGACAGCAATTGTAAAATTAGACTCAGGCTTCACCAAAGGTACCGTAGGCTTTGGTGCCGGTATTATTGGCGATGCATCTTTCAAACTAGGTGAAAATGCACATGCTGGTAATGACATGATCCCGACACACGGTGGTCAAGATGCGCAAGGTCGTGTAGATGCTTATGATCATTGGGCACGTGGTGGCGCATATGTAAAAGCACGTGTTTCAAACACGACTGCAACTTATGGCACTCAAGTTTTAGATTTGCCTGTGCTGGCAAGTAATACAGCACGCTTGGTTCCTGAATACTTCACAGGTGTGTTAGTTGAAAGTAATGAAATTGAAAACTTAAGCCTCGTTGCTGGTAAATTTACTGAAAATCAACGTTCAAGCCAGATCAAATCTGATGGTAATGAACTGGATCGCGCAATCGTTTGGGGTGCGAAATATAAATTTAATGATGCAGTTAATGCTTCTTATTACGGTACAGACATTAAAGACCGCCTAGAGCGTCATTATGTCAATGCCAACTATAGTTATAAACTTGCTAATGACAGCACCTTAACTCATGACTTTAGTGTTTATCATACGAACTGGGATCGTGAAGCTAATAATAGTCTTTATTCATATATCGGTTCTGTAGACGATAAATTCAAAAATTCAATCTGGGCGATTTCAACAACCTATAATAAAGGCCCACACAATGTCATGCTTGCTTACCAACAAAATACAGGTAATACAGGTTATGACTACGGTCTAGGTCAAGGTGTAGGTGATGGTCATCAAACTATTTATATGCCGAACTCATACCTATCTGACTTCGTAGGCAATGATGAAAAATCTGTTCAACTTCAATATACTTTTGATTTTGGTGCAATAAATGTTCCTGGCCTATCTTGGACTTCTGCATTTGTATATGGCTGGGATATTGATGCAAGCCGTGCTGTTCGTGTAGACCCAAATGATAGTGATTCAGCTCTACTCGGCCGTACTATTACAACTGATGATGCACAAGAACGTGAATTCTTTAACCAAGTGAAATATACTGTTCAATCTGGTTTTGCCAAAGACGCGAGCCTTCGTGTACGTCACTCATATTACCGTGCTGACCAAGCCTATAATGATGTTTACATGCCAGATACTAACGAATGGCGTTTATTCTTAGACATTCCTGTGAAATTATTCTAATTCACTCGAATTTCAAGCCATAAAAAAACCTGCACATTGTGCAGGTTTTTTATTTTAGGCTTTAAAAATTTAAAACCTAAACCGTAAAGCAATTACTTGTTTGCTTCTGCATAAGCTGCAATTGAGTCCAGTACTTCTTGTTTCGCAACATCAGCACCTTCCCAACCACTTAACTTAACCCATTTGCCTGGCTCAAGGTCTTTGTAATGCTGGAAGAAATGTTCGATCTGGCTGATCAACAATGGAGGAAGATCAGTATATTCCTGAACATCTTTGTAAATTGGAGTCAATTTGTCATGTGGAACTGCAACCAGTTTCGCATCAACACCACCGTCATCTTCCATGTTCAATTTACCGACAGGACGACAACGAATGACTGAACCTGGCTCTACTGGATGTGGAGTTACAACCAGTACGTCTAATGGGTCACCATCAAGCGATAGTGTGTTTGGTACATAACCGTAGTTTGCTGGGTAGAACATTGCTGTACCCATGAAACGGTCTACAAATAACGCATCAGAATCTTTATCGATTTCGTATTTGATTGGTGCTGCATTTGCAGGAATTTCGATGATCACATAGATATCGTTTGGCGCATCTTTACCCGCTGGGATATTGCTGTAGCTCATAGCATCACTCTTTAACAAGTTATATCTTTTAAAAAACCGCGACAATTATAACGGTTTTTAAAGATTTTTTTGGATTTTAAAATATCGAACTGTAAATATGTCCGTAGACCTGATGACTTAAACCAACTTGATGATCAGCAGCAATAAAGCCACCGGACATAACATCGAGAGCAACCATACAATGGAGCGTAAAGTCGCCCAGTTGGCCAGATAGCAGATTCCGTACAACACACGAAAAACCAGATAAGCCACACCAAAAATCATGACCAAATCTTGTGATATCACCATGTACTCTGCCATCAAGATCGCAGCAATAAAGAGTGGCAAACTTTCAAAGCTATTCTGCTGGGCAGCATTGGCGCGACTGGCCAAGCCTGAAGACTTTTCTAAAAATGCCCGTGGATTCTGATTGTCTTTGCTGCTGAAGCCTGCTGGTTTTTTTGCAATCAATGTAAACACATAAGGCAAAAGACAAGCGGCCAAAATGAGATAAATAACCCCACTAATGCTGTGCATCTGTTTTTTCTCATGAAAATTTTATCTCTATCATAGCATGGCATTTCGTGAATAAATTTTGTTAAATAGAGTGCTTTT
Organism: Acinetobacter lwoffii; assembly: GCF_024129735.1. GTDB lineage: Bacteria > Pseudomonadota > Gammaproteobacteria > Pseudomonadales > Moraxellaceae > Acinetobacter > Acinetobacter lwoffii_H. Next base: position 4,044 of record NZ_JAMXXK010000046.1, read on the forward strand.
TATTACTTGTTAAGGATTCACTATGGTCGCGCCTGATCAAAATGAAATGTTCGATGTCCTCGAGAAACAACGCCAGCATCAATGTCAAGTGGATCGCGTATTAAAAATTGTCCTGCCGATTGTGGCATTTCTGATGGCCGTCATTTGTGCCAATATGAATATCTGGTCGCCAATCTTTAGCTTTGCCATTTTATGGATTGCCTTTTATTTCGTAGGTATCAAGCGTATGCCTCTCTGGCACTGGCTGGTCGCGATTCTGGTGTATTGCTTGATCGACAACATTCTAAGTTATGGCAGCTTTAATCAAACCGGATTTACCCGCCAGTTCGGTACCATGTTTATTTTCTTGGGAGTAGTCGGCGTAGGTCGTCCTTATTTTGATCGCTGGTTAATGAAAAAATAAAAAGTCCAAATCAAAAAAAGCGCCTGATGGCGCTTTTTTTTCTTACAGGTATTAGGCTGTTTTACGTAAATCTTTACGCAGGATTTTACCTACGTTGGATTTTGGCAATTCATCCATAAACTCGACATAACGTGGACGTTTATAACCGGTCAGGTTTTCTTTAGCGAATGCTAAAACTTCTTCTGTGGTTAAAGACGGATCTTTTTTCACAACAAACAGTTTTGGCACTTCACCTGATTTTTCATCTGGCACACCAATCGCAGCCACTTCCAGTACTTTTGGATGAGTTGCTACAACCTCTTCAATCTCAGATGGATAGACGTTAAAACCAGACACTAGAATCATGTCTTTCTTACGATCTACAATTTTCACATAACCACGTGAATCCATAACACCGATATCACCGGTACGGAAGAAGCCATTCACCATGACTTTTTCAGTTTCATCCGGACGGTTCCAGTAGCCTTTCATGACCTGAGGACCACGGATTGAAATTTCACCTTGCTCACCCAGTGGAACTTCATTGCCTTCATCATCCAGAATAGCCACTTCAGTCAATGGTAATGGAATGCCAATAGTGCCGCTGAATTCTTCAGACGCAGGTGGGTTTGCTGTTGCAACCGGAGAAGTTTCAGACAAGCCATAACCTTCAACGATATTGGTTCCGGTAACTTTCTTCCATGCTGCTGCAGTAGAAGGAAGTACGGCCATACCGCCGCCCATCGCCATTTTCAGTTTGCTATGGTCAAGTTGCTTGAACTCTTCATTGTTTACCAGTGCATTGAACAGTGTGTTCACTGCCGGGAAGAAAGTCGGTTGATATTTGCGTAGTTCTTTCATTACCGCAGGTAAATCACGCGGGTTTGGAATCAGGACATTCGCCTGACCTTTGTACATACCGTAAAGTGCGCATACCATGAAGGCAAAGATATGATAAAGCGGCAAAGCACAGAAAATACGGTCATCTGGCTGACCATCTTGCGCACCAAATTTACTCTGGAAGATGCCGTCACACTGCAACATGTTCGCAACCAGGTTGCGATGCGTCAGTTCAGCGCCTTTAGATACACCCGTCGTACCACCTGTGTACTGAAGAACTGCTGTATCGCTAAGGGTCAATTCAGGGCGTTTATAGTTGCTTGGATTGACTTTAGACAAGGCCGCATTGAATCTCACATGGCCTGGAATATCCCAAGCTGGAATTTGCTTGCGTACAGAACGCAATACAAAGTTCACCAGTGTTCCTTTCAAGGCACCCAGCATGTCACCGACAGAAGCTACCACGACATGCTTCACTGGTGTTTTACCAATAATCGCTTGGTAAACAGATGCAAAGTTCTCGATAATTACTAATACTTCAGCGCCTGAGTCATTCAATTGATGCTCAAGTTCACGCGATGTGTAGAGTGGATTCACGTTGACCAGTACCAAACCTGCGCGGAACACCCCAAGTGCCACAACCGGATACTGAAGAACGTTTGGCATCATCACTGCCACACGTGAACCTTTTGCCAACCCCAAGCTTTGTAGATAAGTTGCAAACTTGCGGCTCGCCTCTTCCAATTCATTGAAAGTCATAGCCTTATCCATAAAGATAAAGGCATCACGCGAGCCGAATTTTTGGAAATTACGCTCAAAAACATCTACTAGAGAAGTATTTTCTGCTGGTAATTCTACTGTTTCTGGAATCCCTGTTTTTTGGTATTCAGCAAACCAAATTTTTTCCATAATGGCCATCTCTCCAATCATAATCCTTAGTATTTCAACTGTTTTTTTCAATATCACACGCCATTTTTAGACTTGTATATGTGCGATATTGCATCCATCTTGTTGAATCGTTGTTCATATATAACGTATTTCGCAGGATGGATGCTAGTCTTATCTTTGAATCAACAGTTTATTTGCTTTTTGATATCCGCGTGGTAAAAGCTGTCCTTTTGCACCGCGCTTGCCGATATATTTGCGCAAATCATCCCCTTTTAATTTTAACTGCTGTTGTCCTGCAAGCACTTGAATTATTTCATCAAGCTTCAATATTGTCATGGACAAAATTTGATCACCATCTTCAAGTTGTATCAATTTATTTCCTTTACCTTTGTTCAATACAGGTAATTCTGCTAAATCGACAATCAACAGGCGTCCTGCCGAACTGAGCAGTGCAACATGCGTGGCATCATCGAGTGGCTGCAGGTTCATGACCTCTGCCCCTTCAGATAAATTCAGGAAAGCTTTCCCGGCTTTGGCACTGGTATCCAGCTGCTTGGCCTGGGTTTTAAAGCCATAGCCTTTGTTGCTTGCTGCTAGAATTTCAGTTTCATCCTCTGCCACCAGAACCTGTTTAAAACCTACCCCACTGCCAGGAGACAGTTTTGAACTGAGCGGCTCACCGAGACCACGTGCGGATGGCAATGTGTTGATGGCCAAGGCATAGCTACGGCCAGTGTCATCTAATACATAAACGCGTTGATTGGATTTGCCCTGTGCATGACTCAAGTACTGATCACCGGCACGGAAATTCAGATTTTCTGCATCGACTTCATGACCTTTGGCACAGCGAATCCAGCCAGCTTCTGATAACACTACTGTCACCGGATCGGCCGGCAACATTTCAGTTTCATTGATCGCAGCAGCTTCAGCACGTTGTACGATTGGCGAACGGCGATCATCACCAAATTTCTTGGCATCGTCTTTCAGCTCAGAAATAATTAGGCTTTTTAAAGATTCCGGATTGGCCAGTTGTTCACGAATCACTGCCGCTTTCGCTTCCAGTTCTTCCTGTTCGCGGCGCATTTCCATTTCTTCAAGCTTGGCCAGATGGCGTAATTTTAGTTCCAGAATCGCTTCGGCCTGAATCTCGTCAATATTAAAACGCTGCATCAGTACCGGCTTTGGCTGATCTTCTTCACGGATAATCTGAATCACTTCATCAATATTCAGATAAGCAATGATCAGACCACCGAGAATATGCAGACGTTTTTCGATCTTGTTCAGATGATATTGTAGACGACGCGTTACCGTGGTTTTACGGATCTCAATCCATTCCAGCAAAATACGACGAATCGATTTCACCTGTGGACGACCATCCGCACCAATCATGTTCATGTTGACGCGGTAGCTGGATTCCAGATCAGTCGTAGCAAATAAGTGACTCATCACCGATTCGGCATCAATACGATTCGAACGCAATACAATCACTAAACGGGTTGGATTGGCATGATCCGATTCATCCCGTACATCACTGACCAATGGCAGTTTTTTGGCCTGCATCTGATCGGCAATCTGAGTGATAATTTTGGAACCTGAGACCTGATATGGCAATTCAGTGATAATAATTTCGTTTTTATCGACGCTATAGACCGCACGCATGCGGTAGCTGCCACGACCTGTGGTCTGAATTTTTAACAGTTCAGCAGGCGGGGTGATAATTTCAGCTTTGGTCGGCAAGTCTGGCGCAGGAATATATTCTGCGATTTTTTCATCGGTCAGGTTCGGATTACGAATCAGGGCAATGGTACCTTTGACTACTTCACGCAAATTATGCGGCGGAATGTCAGTAGCCATACCAACTGCAATGCCAGTGGTACCATTGAGCAAGATATTCGGTACACGTGCTGGCAAGTTCACCGGTTCTTTCATCGAACCATCAAAGTTGTCCTGCCATTCACAGGTACCCTGACCTAGCTCAGACAGCAACAGTTCACTGTACTGGGAAAGCTTGGCTTCGGTATAACGCATCGCTGCGAAAGACTTCGGATCATCCGGAGAACCCCAGTTGCCCTGTCCTTCAATAAACGGGTAACGATAACTAAAGGGCTGCGCCATCAGCACCATGGCTTCATAACAGGCTGAGTCACCATGTGGATGGTATTTACCCAGTACGTCACCGACCGTACGTGCCGATTTCTTCGGTTTGCTGGTCCATTTCAGGCCCAGTTCACTCATGGCATAGACAATCCGGCGCTGTACCGGTTTCAGGCCATCGCTAATATGAGGGAGTGCCCGATCCATAATCACGTACATGGCGTAATTCAGATAAGCTTGTTCGGTAAATTCTGCTACGGAGCGGTTTTCTGTCGCATGATGCGCAAGGCTTGTCATAACAACCTATAGTCCTAAATAATTCGTTTTTGTATCAATGTTTCTTATGCTAAGTCGTGGCTGTAGATGACACAAGGGCATCAAATCGTTCAGCGCGACAATTTGTGTCTTATGGCCTAAAAATATCCACTTTATAGGCCCTAAGCAACTAAAAAATCATTCCCTTTATAAGCCCATCGATTCCAGGGTCTTGCCTTTGGTTTCTTCACCCAGGACCAGAATCACAATCGCGACAGCGACCAAAACTGCCGTAAACATGGTAAAGACATAGCTGAAACCGTTTGGCATGCCCATCAGATGGGTTACTGCAAAAGGTGCCGCGATACCGCCAATCCGGCCTACTGCACCAGCCCAGCCTGAACCAAAGGCACGGATATTGGTCGGATATTGTTCCGGGGTATAAGTGTAGAGCACGCCCCAGGCACCCAGATTAAAGAAGGACATCAGACAGCCCCAAATCACGATTTCAGTAACACTACCCGACTGGCCAAAGAAATAGGCCGAGATCGCGCACATACCGATAAAGCCGGCCAGAGTCGGCTTACGACCCAGCTTTTCGACCAGCCATGCCGCCACCAGATAACCGGGCAACTGCGCCAGAATCATAATCAGCACATATTCAAATGACTGGACAATGCTATAACCTTCTTTGACCAGTAAACTTGGTAACCAGGTAAAAATGCCATAATAAGAGAAAATAATACCGAACCAGATCAGCCATAGCATAAGCGTACGGCGTGCAAAAATACCCGACCATAACTGTGAAAATGAAATATTCTGCTTCTCTGCAACGGGTTTCACTTCAAAAATTTCATAGACTTGAACGCCACATTGACGCTCAATCTTTTTGACCAGTGCCGAAGCTTCCTCTATACGACCACGGTTAATCAGGAATGGAATAGATTCCGGTACCATTTTCCAGATTACAATGGCATACAGCGCAGGCAGGCCACCAATCATGAAAGCAGTTTGCCAACCAAAATCAGGAATAACAAAGCGCGATACCAGCGCCGCAACCAGCCAGCCTAGCCCCCAAAAACTTTCCAGCAAGACAATAAAACGGCCACGCACATGTGCAGGAATATATTCACTGACCAGCGTTACGGCCACGGGTAACTGACCACCCAAGCCTAAACCGACAATAAAACGGAATACTAGTAGCCAAGTCAGATTCGGTGCAAAAGCGCAGGCTGCCGTGGCCAAGCTATAAATGACCAGAGTCGCAGCAAAGACTGTTTTACGGCCAAAACGGTCTGCCAGGCCACCTGAACAAATCGCCCCGATCGCCATGCCGACAAAACCGATCGACACTACCCAGCTTTTTTGATCCGCAGTCATCTGCCAGTCTTCAGCCATTTTGGCCAGGATAAAGGAAATCAATCCGGTATCCATCGCATCAAACATCCAGCCCAGTCCAATCACCACCAGCAAGGTGTAGTGAAACCTACCAATCGGTAAGCGTTGTATGCGAGAAACTAAATCCATAACAAAAATCTCTGATCAGGTGGAACGGGAGATGCTGCTTTCTCAACAGGTGGGCTGCTTTATATTTTTTATACTACGAATTGAGTTGAATGCGGCTATTTTTATTGCCGCACTTCATACATTTAAAAATTAAGATTCGTCTTTGGAAGATGCCGAGTGCTCATCATCATCTTTATAAATGAATTTTGGCATTTCCAGACCAAAATAGATGGCGATCAAACGTAAGCTAAAACCAAAGATCAGGGTAGACAGAATGGTCAGATCCTGCGACAAGCCGTAGTGACTACAGAGCCAGTAAAAGATCACTGAAACAAAGGCAATACTGGCATACAGTTCACGGCGGAACACCAGCGGTACGTCATTACATAAAATATCACGCAAAATCCCGCCAGACACACCGGTCAAGACACCCGCAACGGCGCTGACCACAAAACCATGTCCCATTTCCAGGGCAATCTGACAGCCAATAATGGTAAAGCCAATGAGCCCCAAGGCATCCAGTACCAGGAAGACATTACGTAACTGTCGCATCCATTTGGCAATCAGGATGGTGACGAAGGCGGCGCAACAGGTCAGCACCAGATATTCGGGATGTTTGACCCAAGTCAAGGGATAATGTCCGAGCAGAACATCACGGACCGAACCACCGCCCAGTGCCGTGACACAGGCAATAATCATCACGCCAAACCAGTCCATGCTGCGCCGGCCAGCGGACAGTGCCCCGGTCATGGCTTCAGCGGTAATTGCAATAATATAGATGACGGTCAGTAACATCGCCCTGCTTCCACCTGAGGCTATGAGATGGCGGCTATTCTAAGCTAAATCTGTGTGAAAGTTATAAGAATCCGGCACAACATTGCTTAAATTTTTTCCCCGAACCACAAATGCAGGCCTGTTTCATGGTGATGTTATGGTCTGTAGTCGGATCCAGAAAATACCAGCGACCTTCAAACTTCACAAAATGCGAAGCTTCATGATGCACCTGTGCCTGCTTGCCATCATGATAATGTGCCTTAAACTCGACCAAGGCATGATTTTTATCTAGTTTTTCATTGGCTTGAACAATTTCAAGCTTTAACCATTGATTGGCTTTACTCCATTCACTAATTGCCTGCAGGTCCAGCGCTTGTTGCTGACCCAGCGCAGTCGTGGTTTTGATGTAATCGATTTCATGCTTGGCGAAGGCACTGTAACGGGAACGCATGAGTTGCTGTGCAGTCTCTGCGACCTTTTGCCCTACATGCAGTGGCTGACAACAACTGTGATATTCGCCTTGTCCACATGGACATGCTTCTGACATTTCAGTTCCATAAAAATAGCCCGACAATGCGGGCTATTTTAGCAAACTTTACAGGCCAAACATTGGCTAGAATCTAGTCCTGTGCAGGAAGCTGCGGAATGATATGCACTTTATCGATCTTATGACCGTCCATCGTCACGACCTCAAAGATATGCCCATCTGCTTCAAACTTTTCACCGCTATGTGGTAAACGTGCCATATGGAACAATACATAACCAGATAAAGTCGAATATTCTTCGGTTTCATTGACCAGATCACGATCCAGCAGCAAGGAAACATGACGAATATCGGTGGAACCATCCAGAATCAGGCTGCCATCTTCCAGGCTTTCCGCGGCGGCTTGCAACTCATCTTCATCCGGGAATTCACCGGCAATTGCTTCAAGAATATCAATTGGGGTGGCAATCCCTTCAATTGAACCATATTCATTCAGGACAATTGCCATCTGCAATGGAGCCTGACGCAACTGTTCCATCACCATCAAGACCTGGGCATTTTCATGCACAATCACCGGTTCACGTAAGTGCTTTTCAAAATCCAGCACCCCGGTTTCAATGTATTCGTTGAGGACTTTATGGGTCAGTACCACACCGGCAATATTATCCAGTTCACCCCGGGCGATAATCAGACGCGAGTGGCTCATCTGCAATAACTGTTCTTTGATACTGTCAGCGTCATTGTCCAGATCAATCCATTCCAGTTCAGGACGTGGCGTCATTACCGACTTGACCGGACGTTCAGACAGACCCAGTACCCCCTGCACCATGACACTGTGATAAATACCGTTTTCATCATTAAAGACTTCATCGGCAAAGGCACGCGTGGCCAGAACATCTTCCGGTTCAGACGAATCATTGTCCTGAGCAGGTTTACCACCCAGCATCCGCATTACGGCAGAAGCAGTACGGTAGCGCATGTCGGTGGTGGTCACCATTTTTTCCTGATTGCGTTTCATGGTCTGGTTGATAAATTCGACAATGACCGAGAAACCAATCGCAGCATATAGATAGCCTTTCGGAATATGGAAACCGAAGCCTTCGACCACCAGCGAGAAACCGATCATCATCAGAAAGCCCAGACACAGAATCACCACGGTCGGATGCTTGTTGACAAAATCCATCAGGGCTTTGGAGGCCCAGAGCATAATCCCGATGGCAATAATCACGGCAATCATCATCACTGACAGGTCTTTGACCATGCCAACCGCAGTAATCACACTGTCCAATGAGAAAACGGCATCCAACACCACGATCTGGACAATCACCATCCAGAATACCGCATGGACCGGATTTTCTTCTTTGATGACCGGTTTGGCTTCTAGACGCTCATGCAGTTCCATGGTGCCTTTAAACAGCAGGAACACCCCACCAAACAATAGGATTAGATCGCGGCCCGAGAAAGCATGATCAAAGATGTGGAACAGTGGATCAGTCAGAGTGACCACCCAGGCAATCGAGGCCAGCAAGATCAAACGCATTACCAAGGCCAGCATTAAGCCCACAATCCGCGCTGCATTACGCTGTTCGGGTGGCAGTTTCTCCGCCAAAATGGCAATAAAAACCAGATTGTCGATCCCGAGTACAATCTCAAGAACAATTAATGTGAGTAAACCGACCCAGGCTGAAGGGTCCGACATCCATTCAAAGATCATACGCTTGGCCCCTGAAACTCAGGACTGCAGCATTGAATGAACCGAGACTGTAATGAAACAGCATAATATTTTTGATATTGAACAATACCAATTACTTGACGGCGATTTATAGAGTTACACGGCCAACTACCACTACCCATTTTCGTTCTATTGTTGTGAAACCAATTTTTAGTATAGCAAGATCAAATCGAAATTCACCCTTTTTCATGGCTGTTTATCGATGAATTTTGCCTGGCTGTAATGCAGTGAAAATGCAGCTGCTCACAGAATTGTCATATTTATTAATTAAGCTAGAGTCACAAGAAAGAAAAATGATAAGGTGAAGAAAATAAATGCAAAGCGTAATTCAAATGACAGATTATTTTAAAGACAACTCCCCAAAAACAACTCGCCCTCTAGTGGCACTCTATTGTGGTTCACGTGCAGGCAACAAACCGGTTTATTTAGAAAAAGCCATTCATCTCTCGCAAGGACTGGCAGAACATGGTTTCGGACTGGTCTATGGTGGCGCCAGTATCGGCCTGATGGGACAGGTCGCGGATGCCATGATCCAGCACGGCGGTGAAGCCGTTGGGGTGATTCCCGAATTTATGCTGGATTATGAAATTGCCCATAACCAGCTCACTGAATTACATGTGGTGACCAGCATGCATCAACGCAAGGCTATGATGGCTGAGCGGGCCTGTGCCTTTGTAGCACTACCGGGTGGACTGGGCACGTTTGAGGAAATTCTGGAAATTGCCACCTGGGGGCAGCTGAACCAGCACCAGAAACCGATGATGCTGTATAACGTGAATGGTTTCTATGATGCCTTGATTGCACAGCTGGACCGTGCGGTCGAAGATGGTTTTTTACCGCCACAGCATCGTGCCAAACTGATCATTTGCGAACACGAAGAAGAAATTTATACAACTTTAACCAATTTAGGCCATCCGCAAAGATTTGTGGTTTAAACCGTTCCAATTAAGAAAAAAGCGAGCACCTGGCTCGCTTTTTTATTGGATTTTTAATATCAGGTCTTATTGACCATAATTCGTCACAAACTCATAAAACATCGGCAAAGTCGTTGCCAGAATGACCGACATAGCCAGACCGAACATCAGTTTCATGGCATCTGCACTGACATTGCGTGACGTACGATGTTTATTGACTTCATCCAGAATCATCGACATGGCAAATTCACGACCTGCAAGTAATCCCAGGAATACCCAAGTGGTACTCATTGGAATATTGCTCCACTCTTTGAAGATCAACAGGATAATGGCATACAGGAAGTCGATAATCGTCGCAGCACGAATGTCGGTCACACCGGTTTTGGTATCGACAATTTTCTGGATGGCCCCACCACGTTGATACAGAATCACGCCCAGCAACACTACGAATACCGCAATCGCAAACATCAGGAATTCAAACGGTACCTGACGCGGCACATACACGAAGATGTTGGCCAGATCCTGAATCAGCCATTGGCTCCACAGGAAACCGGTAGATACCCACTGCAAGCCCATCCAGACCTTGGAGTGCTCCTGATGACGTGTCTTGGCAAAATGCCGTGCCAGCTGCTTGACCACAAAACGATAGATGACAATCGCTACAATAAAGGCCACGGCGTAGCCCATCATCGATTTGACCATCATCGAGCCTAAGCTGGCAGGAGAGAAAATCGTAAGCACCAGGAAGGTGGTACTGACTGGAATCCCGTATCTGGTTAGTAGTAACAGGAGAATTGGCGGCACAATATACAGCCAGGTAATACCACCTTCAGGGAAAGGAATCGTTTCTAAACGACCGTATGAGGCATCACCCACCCCAGATGCATACCAACCATAGACCAATACGACAATTAAAATTGAGCTGATATAAATCCACAACACCCACCATGGGCGATGTGAATTCGAAGAAATAAATGTCCCTAGGGTTTGAGGTACATCATTTCCGACAATAGAGTAAGCGGCTAAACAAAAGCCGATCACCATCAAAATCTCGATTGTCATAAAAACAAACCTATACGCGAGGAGATTTCAGCATTGCTGAAAAGTTGGCCCAAGATTATGACGGTTTTATTTCATTTTAATGACAAAAATGTCATATATGCGGTCACCTTACAAAAAAGAGCACCGAAGTGCCCTGAGTCTAAAAGCTTTTGGTTACTTGAGATTTAATTGATAAATCGTGGTGCTGCCACTGACTTCATGGCCGACCACCAAGAGTGGTTTCTTATTCGGGGAGTCTTTGGCGGGGATAAATACCAAACCTTCCGGTCCTAAATCACCGGCTTGTCCCATTTCAATCTGCGCTGTGGTTGCTTTAAAATCACGTGAATTAATATATTGCACGAAGATTGGTGATGCAGGTGTAGACACATCATAGACCATGATGCCACCGACACGCTCCAACCCAATAAAGGCAAAGGTTTTTTGACCAATCTGCCCCAAGGTCACCCCTTCAGGTTCCGGCCCTTTATTGTCACTGCGATTATCCAGTCCGGCTTCTTCATGATTAAAGTTGAAAATCTCAGGATGATGTTTGGCAATATACTGCTCAAACTGATCGCCCGAATCCCATACCAGTTCTAAACCGGTCTGCTGATCATTTTCCACCCAGATACTGACCGAGCGTGTACCAAAGCTATATAAATGATCATAGACCAGATTGCCCCGTTCATTCAGTTTGGCTGTACCATCGGCATTTTTTTGATAGCCTTCAGTCCACGTAATATTTAAACGTCCCAGCAGATGATCTTCACGGCAGTCTTTGGCATCCCCTGCCACCGCGCCACAATACGCAAAATTATTCGGATTGAGTTCTGCTCCTTTGGCCAATACACGAAGATGAGCTGGCAAATCATCACCCAGACGGCGGTCAAAACCTTTGGTATGGAACAAGTGTTTCACCCGCCATTCTTCTACAAAGCCCTGGCTGGTATCGTTATTGAAATATGCAGGATTGTTTTCACCCCAGGCACGGGCATCGCCTTCATTGGCAGACACAATATAGGTTTTGCCCGCGACCTCGAAACTTGCAATCGCATCTGGCATATATAAGCCTCGGACATTGGCCCAAGTTTGAATATTGATTTTGCCTTTACCGTCGATACCATCCGCATCGCTGATATCCATGCCATGACCCTTCATGCCATGATCTTTGAAGCCAAATGGATAAACAGCAAGTACTTTGGCAGAAGCCACATCAATTTTGGCCAAGGCATTGTTTTCCTGTAAGGCAACCCAGGCGGTTTTTCCATCTTTTGAAACAGTGATGTACTCAGGTTCAAAATCCTGCGCTGCGCTGGCCTTTGGTCCGAAAATGCGGATGCCCTGTTCACGCAATGCTGCTTCCCGTCCGTTAAAGGCCTTAAAGTCTGCTGTACGAACGATCGGGGCTTTTAAATTGGCCAGATTAATGACAGACACCGACCCTTCAGGGTCAACCTGATAATCATCAGAAGGCTCGCCTTCATTGGCCACCAGCAAAGTTTGACCATCCGGTGTGAAAGTCAGCATGTCCGGCAAGGCACCCACCTGTACGTGGGCCAACTTGCTCAGGTCTTTGGCCTGATATAAAGCAATATAGCCCGGGTCAGTTTTCACAGCAGCCTGAATCGCAATGGCGACGATGCCATTATGTACTGCGACACTGTTGACCTCAGCCTCTGGCGCAATGTCATCGACCTTGATGGAACTTATTTTTTTCGGCTGATCAGGCTGACTTAAATCCAGCACATCTAATACGCCTTCTTTGGCATTGACCACGAATAGGCGTTGACTCTCGGCATCAAAGGCTGGAATTTCTGCTGCACTTTGCGCAAACACACCCGATTCATAAGCCGACAATTTGCTTAACTCGATCGAGTTCGGTGTAGCCTCGACGATTGGAACCGGTGTTTCATTTTCATTCTCACTTCCACATGCCACCATCCCCACAGCCAGCATGGCCACTATCAAAGACTTTAATTTTAATTTCATTTTTTTGTTGATCTATCATGAAGAATTCGTGACCAATTTATAACCAGAGCATTGCAGTGCCATGACAGATCGGTTGCAGTTCCTTGACACAACACCGCATAAAAGTTGAAACGCTTTATATACGACAGACTCGGCTGATTCCTTTAAACTATTCAAAATTTTCAGTTTTCCAGAATTATGAATGCCACGCCTACGCATCAAGCCTTAGATCCCGAGTTCAGACTACTGGTCTTGTTGGTCTCGATTGGCTTTTTCATGCAGGGGCTGGATACCACCATTATTAATACCGCCCTACCTGCAATTGCCCAAAATTTGCAGGAAGATCCGCTACGCATGCACAGTGTGGTTGTCGCTTATGTACTGTCTGTAGCGGCCTGCATTCCCTTAAGTGGCTGGCTAGCTGACCGTTTCGGGGTCAGAAATACCTATTTTGCTGCGATTATTATTTTCTCTTTGGCTTCTTTGGGCTGTGCCTGGTCAAGTAGCCTGAACGAATTGTTGGTGTACCGGATCTTTCAAGGGATCGGTGGTGCATTATTGCTGCCGGTCGGCCGGCTGGCCATGCTAAAGATCATTCCACGTACCCAGTTTCTGGCCGCCATGAGTCTGATGAGTCTGGCCGGCCTGATTGGACCCTTAATTGGGCCGACCTTAGGAGGCTGGATGGTGGAATATCTGTCCTGGCACTGGATTTTCCTGATCAATCTGCCGATTGGCTTGCTGGGCGCACTAATTACCTTTAAGGCTATGCCGAATGTACTTGAACCTACAGTCGCCCGTTTTGATTATTGGGGTTTTATCTTGCTGGTCGTGGCGATGGTAGGTCTCTGTCTGGGAATTGAAAATTTTGCCAGTCCACAAAACTCGCTGTGGTGGAGCCTCAGCCTGATTCTGGCCGGTTTGTTGGCCACCCTGATTTATGCCTATCATTCACATACCCATAGCAATGCCCTGTTTCGCAGCCGGCTGTTTAAAAATAAAATTTATGCGATTGGCATTTTGGGTAATTTCTTTGCCCGTCTTGGCGGCAACTCGATTCCATTTTTACTCCCCCTCATGTTGCAAGTCGCATTCGGTTTTGAACCCTTTATTACCGGTTTATTGATGATTCCGACTGTGCTTGGTTCGCTGGCCTCCAAACCGATTATCCGCAACATCATTCAGCGTTTTGGCTACCGTCGGGTCTTGCTGGTCAATACCTTACTGGTAGGTCTATGTATTGCCAGTTTTGCCCTGACCACGGCGGAAACCCCAATCTGGCTCCGTGCGATTCATTTCTTTATCTTCGGCATTTTAAATTCACTGCAATTCGTGTCGATGAATACCCTGACCTTAAAGGACTTAAGCCAGCAGGATGCCAGTAGCGGCAACAGTTTCCTGTCGATGATCATGATGCTGTCAATGAGTATCGGGGTGGCACTGGCAGGAACACTGGTGAACATGCTGAGTGCCTATTACGGCGCTGACAATCTGGTGGCTGCTTTTCATGTATCACTGATCTGTTTAGGCTGCATCAATATTATTGCGGCCTATATTTTCTGGCATATTCCTAAAAATACCCCGGTTTGATGCGCTATATTCACTTTGGGCTGATTGTAAGTTTTAGGCTAAATCACATATAGGCAAGGACTGAAAATGCAAAAAAATCAGGCTCCGAACAGAGTTAATAAATCGCTCTTGATTGGGCTGGGCGTGCTGATCACTGTGATCACGATCGCCATGGTCTATCTCTGCCTGATGAAAGCACCGTCTGCCCATGCAGCCGATTATCCTATTCAGGGTTTTGATGTATCGCATCATCAAAAAGAGATTCAGTGGCAGCAGATTTCGCCTGAAAAATACCGTTTTGTTTATCTGAAAGCCACTGAAGGCGGCGACTTTAAAGATACCCGTTTTCAGGAAAATTGGTTGAAAGCACGTGAACGCGGCTTTTTGGTCGGTGCCTATCATTTTTACCGGCTCTGCCGCGATGGCAGCATTCAAGCCCAGAATTTTATTGACTCCGTACCCAATAAACCGGATGCCTTACCGCCAGTAATTGATCTGGAATATGACAGCAAATGCATCAATACCTATTCTAAAGAGCAGCTTTTAAACGAAATTCAGGTGATGCACGATGCCCTGAAAAAGCATTATGGCAAGCAGCCGATTTTCTATATTTCTAAAGCTTTTTATAATATTGTACTGGCAGGACACTTTCCTAACGTACCACTCTGGGTACGTGAATACAAAGGTCTGCCTGATTTAAAAGATCAGCCTAAATGGACGTTTTGGCAACATACCAGTCAGGGGAAAATTCCCGGTATTACCACACCGGTAGACCTGAATGTTTTTTATGGCTCAGAACAGCAATGGCTGGATTTTCTCAAAAAGAATGCGATTGTAGTACCTTCATCTGAGAATAAAGCGAAATAAAGCTGATCGCCTGAAAACAAGTTCTTTATAAAAACAACAAGGAAATAAAAAGATTGAAATGGATAAAAGGCGTTTTACTCGGTCTGGTGATTCTACTCCTACTCATCGCGGGTATGCTGGCTTATCTGTTGCAAGCTTCGGGCAAGGTTAGTGACTTTAAAGCGTGGCAGCCGCAAACCGGTATATCCGTTCACGGGCTTACAGTCAAATTTTTTGGTGTGTCCACCCTGTTACTCGATGATGGCCACGATCAGATCCTGATCGATGGTTTCTTTGGCCGGCCATCTTTGTGGCAAGTACTTAACCGCCCTATTCAAAGTGACAGGCTACTCATTGAACAACTGATGCAACACCATGAATTGAGCCGAACCCAAGCCATTCTGGTCAGTCACTCGTATTATGATCATGTTCTGGATATACCGGCCTTACTGGAGATGCTTCCCAAAACTGCTATCGTCGGTTCACCGAGCACACTGAATATCGCCCGGGCAAATCCCAAAGTTACTCCACAGCAATTACAGCTGGTTAAGCCTTGGCAAATACAGCAATGGGGCCATTTCCAGATCACTGCCATTCCCTCACAACATACCCCGCCTACAGCGGTAAATGATGATTTAGGCGAAGAGCTGCTGCAGCCTTTCACCCTTCCGGCTAAATTTTCCGAATTTAAGGAAGGTGGCAGTTTCGATTACCTGATTGAGCATGTGGGATATAAAATTCTGGTCAAGGCCAGTACCGGATTTATCCCGGATCAATTTAAAAACCTACAGGTCGATACTTTATTTTTAGGCATTGCCCAGCTTTCCAGACAATCCGATGCCTATCAGCAGCAATATCTGGCTGAAACCCTGAACCTGCTCAAGCCCAAAGTGGTGATTCCGGTGCATTGGGATGATTTTTTTCAGCCTTTAAACCAGCCGCTGCAATTTTTACCCCGTCTTGCCGATGACACCCCAAAAAGTTTGCAACTTCTGATTCAGGCTGCCGAGAGACAAGGGACAAAAGTCGTCCTGCTCAGCGAACCGCAGCCCTATTTACTCAACTCAGCCTTCGCTTCCCAATCCGATTAAAGCCCCTTAAGATAGCGTACATGCGCAAAATTATTCATATCGATATGGATGCGTTTTATGCCTCGGTTGAGCTGCGTGAACGTCCAGAACTGAAAGACTTACCTGTGGTGATAGCCTCGCATCATCCTCGGGCGGTGGTCGCGGCTGCCTCCTATCCGGCACGGGTTTATGGCCTGCGTTCTGCCATGTCCATGGGGCAGGCGCGCAAACTGTGTCCTCAAGTTATCGTGATTGAGCCAGATTTTGCCAAATACCGGCAGGTATCGGCACAGATTCATCAGATCTTCCAACAATATACTTCCCTGATTGAACCACTGTCTCTAGATGAAGCCTTTCTGGATGTCACAGAAAATTTAAAACAAATCCCAAGTGCTACCGAAGTCGCCATGCGAATTCGCGAGGATATTTTTCAAGCCACCGGATTAACTGCTTCTGCTGGTGTAGCGCCCAACAAGTTTCTCGCTAAAATTGCTTCGGACTGGCACAAACCGAATGGCATCTGTGTGATTAAGCCGTCACAAGTACAGCGTTTTATCCAGGATTTGCCACTGAAAAAAATTCCCGGCGTCGGTAAAGTCACTCAGGAAAAACTGAAAAGCCTGAATCTAGAAACTTTAGGCGATTTACAGCAAATTGATGAAGCCTTACTGATTCAGCAATTTGGCAAATATGGCCGGCGGCTATTTTTGTATGCTCAAGGCATTGATGAACGACCGGTCGAAGTGGAACGGGAACGCCAGCAAATTTCCAAAGAAACCACTTTTGATGATGACCTGCATCTGAACCAATGTCGCCCCTATTGGGAGCCTTTACTTGGACAAGTATGGCAAAGCCTGCAAAAAAAACAGCTTTCGGCTCGCGGCGTTACGGTCAAATTAAAACTCAAGAACTTTCAGGTGATGCAACACAGTAAAAGTTTTAAACAGGTGCTGCGTAGTCCACAGGAATTAGCCCAAGCCTTGGACTTACTGCTCGACGAGCTGCATATTGCCCCACAGATGCAATTTCGGCTGATCGGCGTCGGCGTGTATCAGCTCAGCGTCCCCGAGACTGAAACTCAGTTATTGCTGCTTTAAACTGTTTTTGATCACGTTTTAGGCATTAGTTTAAAAATACGGCAACTTTGTTTTTACATTTTGATTTTTTAGAGTACTCTATCTGCGCAATGCATTATCCATGTATGTGCTGAGATGCTGAAAATCACCTTTACTTTCAGCATGCTGTCCTGTGATTAGCGTGACGATCAAATCCGAATATTGCAGGGCAACTCTGATGTAACTCATGGAATTCCCTCCTGCATGTCTTCTGTAAATTCTTCTGTTGTTCAAGAACAACGCGCACGTAAAGCTGCGCTATCTAGTTTTGTTGGTGCTGTTGTCGATTGGTATGATTTTCTCCTTTACGGCATTGTTGCAGCCTTAATTTTTAAAGATCAGTTTTTTCCCAGTATTGGCGAGAATATGGGCACCCTGGCGGCACTGGCCACCTTTGGGGTCGGCTTCCTGTTTCGTCCTTTAGGCGGTGTGGTATTTGGTCACTTTGGTGACAAGCTTGGCCGTAAAAAAATGCTGGTACTTACGGTAATCCTGATGGGAATTTCCACGGTCGGGATTGGCCTGCTGCCAAATTTTGAAGCAATTGGCTGGTGGGCTCCGGTGCTGCTGGTGTTTTGCCGTGCCTTGCAAGGCTTTGCTGTCGGGGGTGAATGGGGCGGCGCAGCCCTCATGGCCGTAGAAAATGCACCAAAAGGAAAAAAGGCCTTTTATAGCAGTGGAGTTCAGGTCGGTTACGGCGTCGGTCTGGTTCTGGCGACGGGTGCAGTGTCGATTATACTTGCGACACTGGGTGAAGAAGCCTTTGCCGAGTGGGCATGGCGTATTCCCTTTCTGGCCAGCATCGTACTGTTAGCTGTGGCGATGTGGATCCGCCGTGATCAGGATGAATCTCAAGA
This sequence comes from Acinetobacter lwoffii, assembly GCF_024129735.1. Classification (GTDB taxonomy): domain Bacteria; phylum Pseudomonadota; class Gammaproteobacteria; order Pseudomonadales; family Moraxellaceae; genus Acinetobacter; species Acinetobacter lwoffii_H. The sequence continues at coordinate 22,382 of NZ_JAMXXK010000046.1, forward strand.
GTTTGTGGAAAAGGTGGTGAAAGCAGACCATCATCCAGAAAAGCTGCCAATCTTGCAAGCCATCAGCAAACATCCAAAAGCTTTCTTCTATATCATTGCCTTACGTCTGACTGAATTGCTGACCATGTATCTGGTCACCAACTTTGCCCTGAACTATTCCACCAGCAACCTAGGCATGGACAAACAGTTCTTCCTGAATATCACGCTGATGGTCGGGGTAATTAGCTGTTTCAGTATTCCATTTTTTGCTTGGCTGGCGGATAAATTCAATCATCAGAAAATGTGTGTCTGGGGCGGTTTGATTGGTGCGCTTTCAGCCTTTCCATTTTTTATGGCGCTCGATGCACAAAACACCTGGATGATCATTATGGGGGCAATTTTACTGGCGAACGTCGCACACGATATGGTGGTCAGTGTCCATCAACCGATTTTCACCTCCCTGTTTGGCACAGAATACCGCTACAGCGGTGCCGGAGTTGGCTATCAGGTGGCGAGCATCATTGGGGGTGGTTTTACCCCATTTATTGCAGCGGCACTGGTGATTTGGGCGGATGGTTCATGGCATTATGTAGCCATCTATCTGGCGGTGGGTTGTCTGCTGACTGCACTGGTCGCAGCCCTGATGCCCAAAACTCAGGATGAACAACATGACAGTTGAACGTTTACACGTATCGAAACGCTTTTCGGAAATTGCTATTGCCGGTAATCTGGTGCATCTTGCCGGCCAGCTGGCCACAGATGTCGAACTGGATATTAAAGGGCAAACCCAACAGACTTTAGATATTATTGACCAGTTTCTGGCAGATGCCGGCACAGACAAAAGTCACATCATGTCGGTAACTATCTATTTGAAAGATATTGAAAAGGATTATGCAGCCTTCAATGAAGTCTGGGATGCCTGGGTCGCTGATATCGAAGCCCTGCCTCGTACCTGTGTCGAAGCAAAACTCTATGATCCACGGGTATTGGTCGAGCTGACCGTCGTGGCGGTTAAACCGGAATAATGTTTCAAGATCGATACTCATAAAAAAAAAGCATGCTTCTGGCATGCTTTTTTGTTTTAACCGACTGCTTTAATTTTACTGCGCTCTAAATCCGAATATAAATAATATTTTTTCAGATCATTGCTAACTGTATATTTGGGCATTTTCTGCATTTGCGCTTGCTCCTGCAAGAAGTCCTGGCGCAACTGATAATATTCCGGCACATCCTCGTAGCGAATCACCCGATAACCGGCCATGGTTAGTAATGCATCCTGAAAACCCGTCTGCTGGGGACGCTTTAAGATTAAGGGATCATCCACTCCCACCACGGCTAAAATCTGGTGCTGCTGATCCAGAATTACAAAATCTGCAGTCAGGTTGCGGTACTTATGTCGAGTCCGGTTAAATTTAGTCGTCATTAAGGCATCATAGGAAACATGTGCCAGAATAATGTATTCAGGTAAGACTTCTCTCAGGCGAGTGAAGGTCAATTGCTCATTCAGGTTAAAAATAGCACGTTGCTTTAACGCACTGTCTTGTGGTTTGGAATTATTTCCGAGCTTTTTCCATGCCATGAGCACGACACAGAAGAGCAGGAAACTCCCAATCATAATATAGGTGGTCATGCCTAAATCCTTGCATTCTTATAATCATTTTTGTTTTATTGTTGTGCAGTATAAACCCACGCTTTATTTTAAATAGAGCTAACAACCAATCTGTTTAAATACCCATACAACTGGTATCAAAACTCGATTCTATGTTACCTAAAGTGACATCTCTCTAGATGCCAATGAAAGTGGATTTAAAGTACTGATAATGCACTCTAAAACATCCATGGAATTGATCGCAATACATATCTGCCCAACTGTAGGACAATTCCGACAAAGTGTTATTTTTATATCACTTTTTTAAAGAACTTAATGCAAATAATATATTCTTTTACACTTTCAACGAACAAGCTCAGGCTACGTTACTTTACCCAAGAGCTAAAAAAAGACACCGAAGTGTCTTTTTATTAACTTAATTATGCACGTGATTTGGGCTTCGCTTTAGGCTTTGGCCCACCAAACGGTTTTTTGGCATCGCCTGTTTCACGCGGCGGCAAACCTGTGTGCTGGGTCAGAATTTGCCCACGTTCAGGACGCTTCTTGGTATTTGAAGGACGAGACTGAGCTTGTGCAGCCTTGCTACGATTCCCTTGCTCACCAGTACGTTTTTGCGAATCACCGGCAACCGTCGAGTTTTTCTTACGCGCCGATTGATACTGACCGTCTGCACTGCCTACAGGCTGATAAGTCGGAATCAAATGCTGTTTCGAGTTACCAATCAAATCCTGACGACCCATTTCTTTCAGGGCTTCACGCAATAACGGCCAGTTGTTTGAATCATGATAACGCAAGAAAGCTTTGTGCAAACGACGACGCTTCTCACCTTTCACAATGTCGACATTTTCAGTATAACGCGCCACTTTCGCCAGCGGGTTTTTACCAGTGTAGTACATGGTAGTTGCAGTCGCCATTGGTGAAGGATAGAAGGTCTGTACCTGATCGGCACGGAAACCATTCTTCTTCAACCAAATCGCCAAATTCATCATGTCGTAATCGGTAGTTCCCGGATGCGCCGCGATGAAGTAAGGAATTAAGTATTGTTCCTTGCCTGCTTCCTTACTATAACGATCAAACATTTGCTTGAAGCGGTCATAAGTCCCAATACCCGGCTTCATCATTTTATTGAGTGGGCCTTTTTCGGTATGTTCAGGCGCAATTTTTAAGTAACCACCGACATGATGGGTGACAAGTTCTTTGACATATTCAGGGTTTAAAACCGCAAGGTCATAACGTAGGCCTGAACCAATCAGAATCTTTTTAATGCCTGGTAAAGAACGCGCTTTACGGTATAACTGCGTCAATGGAGCATGATCCGTATGCAAATTCTGACAAACGCCCGGGAATACACATGACGGTTTACGACAGTTCTTTTCAATCTCAGGATCTTTACAGGCCAAACGATACATATTGGCTGTTGGGCCACCCAAGTCCGAGATAATACCCGTGAAGCCCGGTGCGGTATCACGGATTTTTTCCACTTCACGCAGAATCGATTCTTCAGAACGGTTCTGAATAATACGACCTTCATGTTCCGTAATTGAACAGAAGGTACAACCACCGAAACAGCCACGCATGATATTCACAGAGAACTTGATCATGTCGAATGCCGGGAAACGTGCATTGCCATAAGCAGGATGCGGCAGACGTGCATAAGGCAGGTCAAACACATAGTCCATTTCTTCGGTAGTCAACGGAATTGGCGGTGCATTCAACCAGACATCACGTTCACCATGCTTTTGCACCATGGCACGCGCATTCCCCGGATTGGTTTCCAGATGCAGAATACGGTTGGCATGTGCGTAGAGCACTGGATCTGCAGCCACTTCTTCAAAAGCAGGCAAACGAATTACGGCCAATTCGCGCGGCGGTAACTTATGTTTAATCGCTTTAGAAGCCGGTTGCAGTTGCACAATTTGTGTATCAGGATCTAAGTCATCCCCTGCTCGCACAATCGGGTTAGCGACATGTTCTTTTTGAAAACCTTGGTACTGGCTAGAATCCTTGCCTTGTTCAATCTCACAACCCTCGATATCTTCAGTCATGACATACGGGTTAATAATTGGATCAACACGGCCAATGGCATCGACATCATTCGATGCAATTTCCACAAACTTGGCTTTAGAGGCACGGTTGTGTTTATTCACAATAAACGCTGTACCGCGAACATCAGTAATCTCGTGAATTTTCTCGCCACGCGCCAAGCGATGCATGATTTCAGTGATTGAGCGTTCGCCATTACCGTACATTAAAAGATCGGCTTTTGAATCCATCAAGACTGAACGACGGACTTTGTCTGACCAGTAATCATAATGTGCAATACGACGTAACGACGCTTCAATACCGCCGAGCAATACTGGTACATCCGGATAAGCTTCACGAACACGCTGGCAATACACAGTTGCCGCACGGTCTGGACGTTTGTTTGGCTGATTGTCTGGTGAATAGGCATCATCAGAACGGATTTTACGGTCAGCCGTATAACGGTTGATCATGGAATCCATATTCCCTGCTGTTACACCCCAGGCAATATTTGGTTTACCCAAAACGCGGAACGCATCCACGCTGGTCCAGTCTGGCTGTGCAATAATACCGACACGGAAGCCTTGTGCTTCCAGGGTACGGCCAATAATGCCTGAACAGAAAGATGGATGATCGATATAAGCATCACCACAAACTAAAATAAAATCACAGCTGTCCCAGCCGAGTTGATCCATTTCCTCGCGTGACATCGGCAAAAATGGCGCAGGGTCAAAACAAGACGCCCAATATTTGTCGTAATCAAACAACGCTTTTGGCGCAGTCTGCATGGTATAAGCAGTAGACATGGCTAGCAATTCTCGGCTGGCAGATGATAGGAGATCTAAAAATAAGATCAAAGATGAAAGCCGATTATTTTACCATGAATCAGGTCTAGCTTGCTTGATTATAATTTATACAAAATCAGAGACTAACTGAACCACTTTCTATTTGTCACTTGAATCTAAAGTTTAAATATATCAAAAAAGAAATTTATCTTATTTATGAGGAGGAAAGCTTGGACAGAATCTCTAATTTGAACGGAGTCTTAAACTAAATGCCAAACCTGTCAGTAATAACGCTGTGATAAACACAGTTAATCCTATCCAGCCATAATTTTCCCATACCAATCCGCTTGAGCTCCCCAACACGCTTGAACCCAGGTAATAGCAAAATAAATACAGCGACGAACCGACTGCCCGATACTGTAACGACTGGATCGACACCCAGCTACTGGCAGTCGAATGGGCAGCGAAGAAAGAAAAAGTAAAAATCAGCAATCCGATAAAAACAACAACCAACTGATTAATCAGCATCAGCGCCAAGCCCACAAGCATCATCAGGATCATGGCTGCCAATATTCTGAATTTGCCATAATGCCATCCCCAGTGTGCTGCTCGAGGGGAGCTATAAATACCAGCCAAATAAGTAATCGAAATCACGCCAATCCAGACATGAGATAATTCAAATGGCGCTTGGATCAAGCGATAACTCAGATAATTAAATACCGAGACAAAGCAGCCCATCAAGATAAAACCTTGCAGGAATAAAACCCGAAGTTTTGGATCAGCGAGATTCTGCCTAAATGAGTTTTTAAAACGATTCAGCTTGATTGGATAGGCTTTAAAATGTTGCGAAGCGGGTAATAGGTAAGAAAATAATCCAGCGATACAAAGATTTAAGATACCGATAATCAAAGTGGCAGATTGCCAGGAGATAAAATCCACTAAAACTCCGGCAATTAAACGCCCTCCCATACCACCTATCGCTGTGCCAGAAATATATAAGCCCATGGCAAAACCGATATCTTTTTCTGCAATTTCTTCTCCGATATAAGTCATCGCGACCGCAGCGACACCACTGACTGTCAATCCAATCATTACTCGTGTGGTCAGAAACACGGACCAGATCGGCAATATTGCACTTAATAGTAATAATACTGAGACTGAAAATAGAGACCAGACCATAATCGGCTTACGACCGAATCGGTCTGATATTAGTCCAGTAAAAATCAGGCCAACTGCCAAGGCAATGGTAGAAAAAGATAAAGGGAAACTGCTTTGAGTCGGGCTGACCTGGAAATAATCAGCCAGAATCGGCATCATCGGCTGTACGCAATACAGTGATGAAAAAATGGCAAAGCCAGCAAGGAATAAGGAAAAAAGCACTGCTTTAAAAGCAGAAGAGCCATATTCAATATGGCTTGAAGATGAATTTGAGGACATATCCGCTCCATAGACCGGTTCAGTATACGCCTCTCAATTTTATTTTTATGTGATGTTTCAGTCGAAATAGCACATAAATAACATTTATTTGACTAAATTCCACGCATAAAAAAAATCCCCCTCTGCCTTGGCGGAGGGGGATTTTCGAATAATGAGCTGGCGATGACTTACTCTCACATGGGTAACCCCACACTACCATCAGCGCTAAGAGGTTTCACTTCTGAGTTCGGGAA